>NZ_JBIDCI010000003.1:443793-519646 GCF_043204535.1 Streptomyces sp. NPDC047853
CGTGGGGGGGGGGGGGGGGGGGGGGGGGGGGGGGGGGGGGGGGGGGGGGGGTTGGGGGGGGGGGGGGGGGGGGGGGGGGGGGGGGGGGGGGGGGGGGGGGGGGGGGGGGGGGGGGGGGGGGGGGGGGGGGGGGGCCGTGCCGGGGGGTGTCCGTCCTCGGAACGGCGCGGAATCGGTCGCTTGCAAGGGTGCGGGGTGTTGACGCGCCAACCGCTGCGGGCGGACACCCCCCGACCCGGCCCCTCCTCGCCGTACGCGGCTCTCCGTCCGCGGAGCTGCGCCCTCTTTGCCGCAGCTGCGGGCAGTCGTGCCGCTGGGGCGGCACGGGTGGGCGCAGCGGCACCCCGTAGCGCCGGGCCGGGTCCGCCGGGGCGCGGCCCGGCGCTACGGGGCATGCAAAAACCCCGTCACTCCTCGGCAGAGGGCGGCGGGGGAGCCGTCGGGCGCAGCTTCAGCCAGGCCAGGAAGAACAGGCCGAGGAGCAGCATGCCGAGGCCGGTCCACAGGTTGATGTTCACTCCCTCGGCCTTGTCGATGTCGTCGTCGGACGCCACGAAGCCCGCGATCGTCACGATGACGCCGTAGACCACGAACAGGCCGCCGATGATGCGCCGGATGTCGAACAGCCGTGCGGCGGTAACGGACTTGGTCTCCAGCTCGGAGACCTCGTCCTGGACGTTCTTGTCGGAGTAGGAATCGGACATGCTCTCTCAATCCTCCCGCGGTCAGAACGAGAACGGGATGTAGCAGGCGGCGGCCAGGACGACCGCCCCCCAGCCCAGCAGCGCCGGCTTGCGGTACCACGCGTCGTCGCCCTCGGCGGGTGCCTCGGTCATGCCGGGGGACGTGGTGCCGTAGACCAGGCCCTGGAGCTCGGCGGTGGGCTTCGGGGCGGTGAACAGGGAGACCGCGACCATGACGACCGCGCCGGCCACGAAGCCGGCGATCGCCGAGACGAAGTTGGCGCCCTGGTCGGAGGGGATGTCGATGATGCCCTGCTTGTAGATGACGAAGTAGTTCACCATCGCCGCGGTGGTGCCGGCGATCAGGCCCCAGAAGCCGGACTTCATGGACGCCCGCTTCCAGAACATGCCGATGATGAAGACCACGAACATCGGCACGTTGAAGAAGGAGAAGAGCGTCTGGAGGTAGCTCATGATGTTGGAGAAGGACGAGGCCAGGAACGCCGTGCCGATGGAGGCGAGGACGCCGATCACCGTGATCAGGCGGCCGAAGCGCACGTAGTAGTCGTCCTCGCGGTCCTTCTTGACGTAGCGCGCCCAGATGTCGGTGGTGAAGACCGTGTTGAAGGACGAGACGTTCGCCGCCATGCCGGCCATGAAGGCGGCCAGGAGGCCGGTGACCGCGATGCCGAGGACGCCGTTGGGCAGCAGCTGCTGCATCAGGTACGGGATGGCGTCGTTGTACTGGAGGTCCGAGCCGGGGGTGCCGATCTTCGGGACGAGGACCGCGGCGACCAGGCCCGGGATCATGACGACGAAGACGATGAAGATCTTCGGGAAGGCGGCGATGAGCGGCGTGCGCTGGGCGGCCGAGAGGTTCTTCGCCGACAGGGCGCGCTGCACCTCGGCGAAGTTGGTCGTCCAGTAGCCGAAGGACAGCACGAAGCCGAGACCGAGGACGATGGTCAGCCAGTTGGCGCCGAGCGGGTTGTCGCTGCCGATGCCCGTGCCGCCCCACGCGGTCATGAAGTCGCCGCCGCGGGACTGGGTGAGGGAGTCGGACAGGCCGTCCCAGCCGCCGACCTTCTTCAGGCCCAGGATCGTGATCGGGATCAGGCCGGCCAGGATCACGAAGAACTGGAGGACCTCGTTGTAGATCGCCGAGGAGAGGCCGCCGAGCGTGATGTACGCGAGGACGAAGAAGCCGGCGACCACGATGGCCACCCACTGGGGCCAGCCGAGGAGGGCCTCGACGACGATCGCGAGGGCGTAGAGGTTGACGCCCGCGATGAGGATGGCGGCGACGGCGAACAGGATCGAACTGAGGAGGTGCGCGGCCCGGTCGAAGCGCAGGAGGAGGAACTCCGGAACCGAGCGGACCTTCGAGCCGTAGTAGAACGGCATCATCACCAGGCCCAGGAAGACCATCGCCGGGATGGCGCCGATCCAGTACCAGTGGGTCGTGTAGACGCCGTACTGGGCGCTGTTGGCGGCCATGCCGAGGATCTCGGTGGCGCCCAGGTTGGCCGCGACGAAGGCGAGGCCGGTGACCCAGGCGGGCAGTGAGCGGCCGGACAGGAAGAAGTCGAGGCTGGTCTTGACGGAGCGGCGGGCGGCGAAGCCGATGCCGAGCACGACGACGAAGTAGATCCCGAGGATCGTGTAGTCGAGCCAGTTGGTGGGGAGTCGAAGCTCCGCGGCTAGATATGTGGGGGTATGCATACGAACTCGCTTCGTTGCGCGAACTGGTCCGGAGCGGAACCTACGCCTCCGCGTTCAGTAATTGAACACTTCCGGTGACGTTCTTTGTTTGATTGTGATGAGCGGCGGGTCTGGTGAGTTGTGATGTGTTATGTTTGATTGTGTTGAGTGAGTGGGTGCGGGTGTAGAGGAGTGCGGCAGTGAAGAAGACCTCGACCCGGCTGGCCGACGGTCGCGAGCTCGTCTACTACGACCTGCACGACGACGCGGTCCGCGACGCCGTGGACCGCCGTCCGCTGGAGCCCACCGTCACCACCTCCGAGGTCCGTCGCGACCCGCTGCGCGGCGATTCGGTCGCCATCGCCTCGCACCGCCAGGGCCGCACCTACCACCCGCCCGCCGACCAGTGCCCGCTGTGCCCCACGCGGGGCGAGCGGCTGAGCGAGATCCCGGACACGTCGTACGACGTGGTGGTCTTCGAGAACCGCTTCCCCTCGCTGGCCGGCGACTCCGGCCGCTGCGAGGTCGTCTGCTTCACCTCCGACCACGACGCGTCCTTCGCCGCCCTGAGCGAGGAGCAGGCCCGGCTCGTGCTCGACGCCTGGACCGACCGGACGTCGGAGCTGTCGCATCTGCCCTCCGTGGAACAGGTGTTCTGTTTCGAGAACCGGGGCGCCGAGATCGGCGTGACGCTGGGGCACCCGCACGGGCAGATCTACGCCTACCCCTTCACCACCCCCCGCACCGCCCAGATGCTCCGTTCGCTCGCCGCCCACAAGGACGCCACGGGCGGGGAGAACCTGTTCGACGCGGTCCTGGAGGAGGAGCTGGCCGGTGAGCGGGTCGTCCTGGAGGGCGAGCACTGGGCCGCCTTCGTGCCGCACGCCGCGCACTGGCCGTACGAGGTGCACCTCTATCCCAAGCGCCGGGTGCCCGACCTGCTCGGGCTCGACGAGGCGGCTCGCACAGAGTTCCCCCAGGTCTATCTGGAACTGTTGAGGCGCTTCGACCGGATCTTCGGTGAGGGTGAGCCTCCGACGCCGTACATCGCCGCCTGGCACCAGGCGCCGTTCGGGCACCTGGAGGACTTCGAGGGCGTGGTGCGGGACGACTTCGCGCTGCACCTGGAGCTTTTCACCATCCGCCGTACGTCCGGCAAGCTGAAGTTCCTCGCGGGCTCCGAGTCGGGCATGGACGTGTTCATCAACGACGTGCCCCCGGAGCTCGCGGCCGAGCGACTGCGAGAGGTAGCGAGTTCATGAGTGGGAAGTACCTGGTGACGGGCGGTGCGGGGTATGTCGGCAGCGTCGTCGCCCAGCATCTGCTGGAAGCCGGTCACGAGGTCGTCGTGCTCGACAACCTCTCGACGGGCTTCCGGGAGGGCGTCCCGGCGGGCGCCGTGTTCGTCGAGGGGGACATCCGCGACGCCGCCAAGTGGCTGGACGCCACCTTCGACGGGGTGCTGCACTTCGCCGCCTTCTCGCAGGTCGGCGAGTCGGTCGTGAAGCCCGAGAAGTACTGGGAGAACAACGTCGGCGGCACCATGGCGCTGCTGGAGGCGATGCGCACGGCGGGCGTGCGCCGGCTCGTCTTCTCCTCCACGGCCGCGACCTACGGCGAGCCGGAGGAGTCCCCGATCGTCGAGTCCGCGCCCACCAGGCCCACCAGCCCCTACGGCGCCTCGAAGCTCGCCGTGGACCACATGATCACGGGTGAGGCGAAGGCCCACGGGCTGGGCGCGGTCTCGCTGCGGTACTTCAACGTCGCGGGCGCCTACGGGGCGTACGGCGAGCGCCACGACCCCGAGTCCCACCTGATCCCGCTGGTCCTCCAGGTGGCGCAGGGCCGGCGCGAGGCCATCTCCGTCTTCGGTGACGACTACCCGACCCCCGACGGCACCTGCATGCGCGACTACATCCACGTCGCCGACCTGGCCGAGGCCCACCTGCTGGCCCTGGGCGCGGCCGCCCCCGGCGAGCACCTCATCTGCAACCTGGGCAACGGCAACGGCTTCTCCGTCCGCGAGGTCGTCGAGACCGTCCGCCGGGTGACGGGCCACCCGATCCCGGAGGTCGTCGCGGAGCGCCGCGGCGGCGACCCGGCGGTCCTGGTGGCGTCGGCGGACACCGCCCGCGAGAAACTGGGCTGGAACCCGTCCCGCGCGGACCTCGCGGGGATCGTGGCGGACGCGTGGGAGTTCGCGCAGCGGCGCGCGGACCGGGACTCGACGAAGGGCTAGGGGTCAGGGCATGGGCGAGGCTGTCGCGGAGACCGTCGGCGAGCGGTTCCGGGAGCTGTACGGGGCGGACCCGGAAGGGGTGTGGGCGGCGCCGGGCCGGGTCAACCTCATCGGCGAACACACGGACTACAACGACGGCTTCGTCATGCCGTTCGCGCTGCCGCACACCGCGGTCGCCGCCGTCTCCCGGCGCGACGACGGCATCCTGCGCCTGCACTCGGCGGACATCGCCGCCGCACCCGTCGAGCTGCGGGTCGCCGACCTGGACCCCGGCTCGGACAAGTCCTGGACCGCCTACCCCTCGGGCGTCGTCTGGGCGCTGCGCGAGGCCGGCCACGAGCTGACCGGCGCCGACGTCCACCTCGCCTCGACGGTCCCCTCGGGCGCCGGGCTCTCGTCCTCGGCGGCCCTGGAGGTCGTCGTGGCCCTGGCGTTGAACGACCTGTACTCCCTCGGCCTGCGCGGCTGGCAGCTGGCCAGGCTGTGCCAGCGGGCGGAGAACGTCTACGTCGGCGCCCCGGTCGGCATCATGGACCAGACCGCGTCCGCCTGCTGCGAGACCGGGCACGCCCTGTTCCTCGACACCCGCGACCTCTCCCAGCGCCAGATCCCCTTCGACCTCGCGGCCGAGGGCATGCGCCTGCTCGTCGTCGACACCCGCGTCAAGCACTCCCACAGCGAGGGCGAGTACGGCAAGCGCCGCGCCGGCTGCGAGAAGGGCGCCGCGCTGCTCGGCGTGGACGCGCTGCGGGACGTGGCGTACGAGGAACTGGACGCGGCGCTGGAGCGGCTGGCCGACGACGAGGAGGTGCGCCGCCTGGTGCGCCACGTCGTCACCGAGGACGAGCGGGTCGAGCGGGTGGTGGCGCTGCTGGAGTCCGGCGACACCCGCGCCATCGGCCCGGTCCTGGTCGAGGGCCACGCCTCGCTGCGCGACGACTTCCGCATCTCCTGCCGGGAACTGGACCTGGTCGTCGACACGGCCCTCGCGGCCGGCGCCCTCGGCGCCCGCATGACCGGCGGCGGCTTCGGCGGCTCGGCCATCGTCCTCGTGGAGGCGGCCGACGTCGACGCCGTGACCAAGGCGGTGGAGGAGGCGTTCGCGGCGGCGGGCCTCACCGCCCCGCGGGTCTTCGAGGCGGTGCCCTCGGCGGGGGCGCGGCGCCTCGTCTGAGCCCGGCTACCCGAGCCGCTTCACCAGCGTGTACTCCGTGATCCCCGGCGGATAGTCGGGGATCACGCAGACCACCTCGTACCCCTGCCTGCGGTAGAAGTCCGGTGCCTGGAAGTCCCAGGTCTCCACCCGGGACGCCGAGCAGCCCCGTTCCCGGCGGGCCACGCGCTCCGCCTCCGTCAGCAGGGCGGAGCCCAGCCCCGCGCCGCGGTGGCGGTCGTCCACCCACAGGTAGGTCACGTGCAGCCAGGTCGCCCAGGTGTGGCCGACGAGGCCACCGGCCAGGGCGCCGGCCTCGTCCAGGACCCAGACGTGCAGGGGGAATTCGCGTTCGTGAGCGGTTCCGCGCAACGAACGCAGCACCGGGGAGGCCGCCGTGTTCGTCTCCCGCAGGCGGGTGCGCAGCAGATCGCGCCGTGCCTTGTCCACTTCTGTCACAAGACGAAACATGCGGCTCACCATAAACGTGCCGGACTGTCAGTTCTGCAAATAGCCTTCCGCTCCCGGCGCCCGCCCGTACTCTGATGGACAGCACCGGTGGGGGCCGGTGCCGTTCAGGGGGCGAGACAGCCGGGTACGACGCCCGGGACGGGGGCAGTGGTGGTGGCACGGCGGCGGCCGTGCGGCCGCGGCGTCCTGTCCCGGAGCACCGACCGCACCGTCGGGCACGGGACTCCGGGCGTCGTACCCGTGCCGGTGGCGTCTTCCGACGACGGACAGACGATGGGTATCCCCTGCTCCTGGAGGAGCTCGGGGGAGGGGGTTTCGTGGTTCGTATCCGAGTCCTGGTCGTCGACGACCATCGCATCTTCGCCGAGTCGCTGGCCGCCGCCCTGGCCGCCGAGCCCGACGTCGACGTCTCCGCGGCCGGCAGCGGTCCGGCCGCGCTGCGCTGCCTGGAGCGGGCCGCGTCCGAGGGGCGCCGGTTCGACGTGCTGCTCGTCGACGCCGACCTCGGCGGCCGGGTGCCCGGCGCCCGGCCCGCCGTGCCGGTGCGGGAGGGCAACGAGGACGGCCTGGTGGACGGGATCTCCCTGGTCGCCGGGGTGCGGACGGCCCAGCCCGGGGTGCGGACCGTCGTCCTCGCCGAGAAGGACGACCCCCGGCGGGCGGCCCTCGCACTGGGTGCCGGCGCCTGCGGGTGGGTGGCCAAGGACTGCTCCCTGTCGCGGCTGCTCAGCGTCATCCGGGGCGTCCTGCGCGACGAGACGCATCTGCCGCCCGCCCTGCTCACCGGCGTCCTGCGGGAGTTGACCGCCGCCCGCAAGCACCGCACCGAGAGCGAGCGGCTGGTGGAGTCGCTGACCCCGCGCGAACGCGAGGTGCTGCGCTGCATGGTGGCCGGGCTCGGGCGCAAGGCCGTCGCCGAGCGGCTGTACCTGTCCCCCCACACCGTCCGCACCCACATGCAGAACGTGCTGGGCAAGCTGGGCGTCCACTCCACCCTCGCGGCCGTGGCACTGGCCCGCCGGGCCGGGGTGGGACCGGTGGACCTGGGGCCGGCCGAGCGGATCGGGTCGCGGGAGAGCACCAGCGCCTGAGCGGGGGCCGGTGCGCACCGGTCGGGACCCGCGAGGCCTTGGCCCCTACGGTCCTCAGCCGGGGATGTTGTCGAAGGGGGCGGTCAGCTGGCGCAGCAGTGCCGCCAGTTCGCTGCGCTGGGCGCGGGACAGCTCGGCGAGGATCGCGCGCTCCTGGTCCAGCAGACCCGCCAGGGAGCGGTCGGCGCGGTCCCGGCCCTCGTCCGTGAGCCGGACCAGCACACCGCGCCGGTCACTGGGGTCGGGCAGGCGCTCCACCAGGCCCTTCTTGGCCAGGCGGTCGATACGGTTGGTCATCGTGCCCGAGGTGACCAGGGTCTGCGTGAGGAGCTGGCCCGGCGAGAGCTGGTACGGGGTGCCCGCGCGGCGCAGCGCGGTCAGGACGTCGAACTCCCACGGCTCGAGTTCGTGTTCGGAGAAGGCCAGTCGCCGTGCGCGGTCCAGGTGCCGGGCGAGCCGGCTGACCCGGCTCAGTACCTCGAGCGGTTCCACGTCGAGGTCCGGGCGCTCCCGGCGCCACGCTGCGACCAGCCGATCGACCTCGTCCTCCATGACGATCAGTGTAGTGGTTGTGTCGATGTGAAGTCTCTTGACCTCAACTCTCTTGACGTCAAGATAGTTGTCGGTGACGCTGGGTACCCGCCCCGGACGCGACCCTGGAGGCTCCATGCCCGCCACCACCCCCACCTGGGACCCCGCCCAGTACCTGCGCCACGCCGGACACCGCGCCCGCCCCTTCACCGACCTCCTCGCGCGCGTGCCCGACCTCGCCCAGGGCGCCTTCGCGAGGCCGCCCCGCATCGCCGACCTCGGCTGCGGCCCCGGCAACGTCACCGTCCTGCTCGCCGACCGCTGGCCCACCGCCCGCATCACCGGCTACGACAACTCGGCGCGGATGCTCGAACGCGCCGGGGAGCACGCCGGGCCCACCCCCGGGGGCGGACGCCTCGACTTCGCCCCCGCCGACGTCCGCACCTGGACGCCCGCCGAGCCGTACGACCTCCTCGTCAGCAACGCCACCCTCCAGTGGGTCCCCGGCCACGCCGACCGCTTCCCCGACTGGATCGCCGGCCTCGCCCCCGGCGGCGTCCTCGCCTTCCAGGTGCCCGGCAACTTCGACGCCCCCAGCCACCGCCTGATGCGCGAGATCGCCCACTCCCCGCGCTGGCGGGACCGCCTCGCCGGCACCCTGCGCCACGACGGGGCCGTCCTCACCCCCGAGGCCTACCTCGACCGCCTCACCACGGCCGGCTGCACCGCCGACGTGTGGGAGACGACGTACGTCCACCTGCTGCCCGGCGAGGACGCGGTCCTCGACTGGGTGAAGGGGACGGGACTGCGGCCCGTGCTCACCGCCCTCGACGACGACCCCGAGGCCCGCGACGCCTTCGTCGAGGAGTACCGGACCGCGCTGCGCGCCGCCTACCCGGCCGGGGCGCACGGCACCCCGTTCCCGTTCCGCCGCGTCTTCGCCGTGGCCCGCACGGAGGGAAGTCGGTGACCACCCCCGCGGGGGCGACCCCGCCACCCCGGGTGGCGGACCGGACGGGTCACACCACCCCGTCCGCCACCAGCGCCTCGATGTCCTCGGCGGACAGGCCCAGCTCGCCGAGGACGGCCCGCGTGTGCGCGCCCGGCGCGGGCACCGCCTCCATGCGGGGCGCCCCGCCCGTCGGGCCGGGAGGCGCCAGGGCCGGTACGGGTCCCACCGGGGTCGGCACCTCGTGCAGGCGCCCGCGCGCGGCCAGCTGCGGATGGGCCCACACCTCGTCGAGCGTGTTCACCCGGGCGTTGGCCACGGGCACCGCGCCCAGCAGGTCGATCGCCTCGGCGCTCGTCAGCTCCGCGAAGCGGGCGGCGACGATCCCGCCCAGCGTCTCGCGATGCGCGTTGCGGGCGGCGTTGGTCGCGTAGTCGGGGTGGTCGGCCAGCTCCGGCCGCTGAAGGAAGCGCTCGCAGAAGCCGCGCCACTCGCGCTCGTTCTGGATCGCCATCATGACGACCTTGCCGTCGCCCGCCGTGAACGGGCCGTAGGGGTGGATCGTGGCGTGCGCGGCACCCGCCCGAGGCGGCGGTTCGGCCCCGTCGAGCGCGTAGTACAACGGGAAGCCCATCCACTCCACGGTGGCCTCCAGCATCGACACGTCCAGATGCGTGCCCCGCCCGGTCCGCCCGCGTTCCAGCAGCGCGGCCAGGATCGAGCTGTAGGCGTACATCCCGGCGGCGATGTCCGACACCGAGACGCCCACCTTGGCCATCTCCTCCGGCGTGCCCGTGACGGACAGCAGCCCCGACTCCGCCTGCACCATCAGGTCGTACGCCTTGCGGTCCGCGTAGGGCCCGGGAGCGCCGTAACCGGAGATGTCGCACACGATCAGCCCGGGGTGCCGGGACCGCAGCTCCGCCGCGCCCAGGCCGGCCCGGGCCGCCGCGCCCGGCGCCAGGTTCTGCAGGAAGACGTCGGCGCCCGCGATCAGCCGGCGCAGCACCGCCGCGCCGCGCGGGTCCTTGATGTCCAGGGTGAGGGACTCCTTGTTCCGGTTCACCCAGACGAAGTGCGAGCTCAGACCCCGTGCCCGGGTGTCGTAGGCGCGGGCGAAGTCCCCCGTGCCGGGACGCTCCACCTTGATCACCCGCGCGCCGAGGTCGGCGAGCTGACGGCTCGCGTAAGGAGCGGCCACCGCCTGTTCGAGCGCGACGACGGTGACTCCGCGAAGCGGCTGCATGCGTGATTCCCCCGAGGTGCCGCTAGCTCTTGCGGTGGCCGATCAGCCGCGGCTTGGGCTCCAGACCGTCCAGCCCGTGCCACGCCAGGTTCACCAGGTGCGCCGCCACCTCCGCCTTCTTCGGGCGGCGCACGTCCAGCCACCACTGCCCGGTCAGCGCCACCATGCCCACCAGCGCCTGCGCGTACAGCGGGGCCAGCTTGGCGTCGAAGCCGCGGTTCTTGAACTCGCGGCCCAGGATGTCC
Source organism: Streptomyces sp. NPDC047853 (assembly GCF_043204535.1). Lineage (NCBI taxonomy): Bacteria > Bacillati > Actinomycetota > Actinomycetes > Kitasatosporales > Streptomycetaceae > Streptomyces > Streptomyces sp. NPDC047853. Next base: position 454,103 of record NZ_JBIDCI010000003.1, read on the forward strand.
TCCACCTGGGTGGCGATGTCCGAGATGAGGGAGGCGAAGGTGCCCGTCGACTGCGGGATGGGGGAGTCGCGGACCAGGATGCGGAAACCGTCCGTGTACTCCTCGATGTAGTCCAGGAGCGCGAAGGCCGCCTGCTCGCACAGCTCACGCGGATGACCGGCGGTCAGGGAACTGGTCACCATGTCGAGCAGCCGCCGCATCTCGCGGTCCACCACCACCGCGTACAGCCCCTCCTTGCCGCCGAAGTGCTCGTACACCACCGGCTTGGAGACCCCGGCCTTCGCCGCGATCTCTTCCACCGACGTGCCCTCGAAACCCTTCTCGGCGAAGAGGGTGCGACCGATCTCCAGCAGCTGCTGGCGGCGCTCGGCACCGGTCATCCGGGTGCGGCGCGCGCGGCGCGGCTTGTCATTGCTGGGAGTGCTGGAGTCGGTCGCCACAGCGACCATCATGCCGCCTCGACGGACTCCTTCCGGCGGCGGGAGCCGCCTTCGTCCGTGTTCCGCCGGGAATCGATACGCGAGCGTGACGGCCACCGCACGTCGTAGGCCCAGCCGAGCCGCTCGAACCAGCGGATCAGCCGCGCGCTCGAGTCCAGCTGGCCGCGCATCACACCGTGCCGCGCCGAGGTCGGGTCGGCGTGGTGCAGGTTGTGCCAGGACTCACCGCAGGACAGGATCGCCAGCCACCACACGTTGCCCGAGCGGTCCCGCGACTTGAACGGGCGCTTGCCGACCGCGTGGCAGATCGAGTTGATCGACCACGTCACGTGGTGCAGCAGGGCCACCCGCACGAGTGACCCCCAGAAGAACCCGGTGAACGCCCCCCACCACGACATCGTGACCAGCCCGCCGATCAGCGCCGGGAGGGCCAGCGACACCAGCGTCCACAGGACGAACTGGCGGGAGATCGCGCGCAGCGCCGGGTCCTTGATCAGATCCGGGGCGTACTTCTCCTGCGAGGTCTGCTCCTCGTCGAACATCCAGGCGATGTGCGCCCACCACAGGCCCTTGATCAGGGCCGGGACCGTCTCCCCGTACCGCCACGGCGAATGCGGGTCGCCCTCGTGGTCGGAGAACCTGTGGTGCTTGCGGTGGTCGGCCACCCAGCGGACCAGCGGACCCTCGACGGCCATCGAGCCCGCGATCGCCAGCGCGATCTTCAGCGGCCGTTTCGCCTTGAAGGAGCCGTGGGTGAAGTGACGGTGGAAGCCGATGGTGATGCCGTGGCAGCCCAGGAAGTAGAAGAAGACCAGCAGGCCCAGGTCCAGCCAGCTGACGCCCCACCCCCAGGCCAGCGGCACCGCCGCCACCAGCGCGAGGAACGGGACGGTGATGAACAGCAGCAGCGTGATCTGCTCGAGGGACCGCTTCTGCTCACCGCCCAGCGTGGCGGACGGCGCGGCGGTGCCGTCGGGATTCTTCGAAGCGTCCGGGATCACATCGGAACTCGTGGTCATGCGCGTCCCCTGGGGGGTCGAGGGTGATGTCAGGTGCCGGGTCTCGGTATCCGTGTGCTCGTTCCTACGGTTCCGTAACCTACGGCGACGTAAGTATGGCAGCGCGTGGTGCCGCGGCAAGAGCCCCAGAGCCTGCGCGTCCCGGCCGACACCTATCCTGGGGGTCGGTCGGACAGCGCGGTCCGCTCTGATTACTTCCCGGACGTCCGGCCCGGTAAGCGGCTCCCGCCGCGCGAGACGGCCGTCCGGGTCCCCTCCCAGACGAGCTTCAACACTGCAAGGAGCCGCACCTGTGAGCAGTGCCGACGACCAGACCACCGTGACGACCAGCAGCGAGCTGCGCGCCGACATCCGCCGGCTGGGTGATCTCCTCGGAGAGACCCTGGTACGGCAGGAGGGCCCCGAGCTGCTGGAACTCGTCGAAAAGGTGCGCCGACTCACCCGAGAGGACGGCGAGGCCGCCGCCGAGCTGCTGCGCGGCACCGAACTGGAGACCGCGGCCAAGCTGGTCCGCGCCTTCTCCACGTACTTCCACCTCGCCAACGTGACCGAGCAGGTCCACCGCGGCCGGGAACTGGGCGCCCGGCGCGCCGCCGAGGGCGGACTGCTCGCGCGGACCGCCGACCGCCTGAAGGACGCCGACCCCGAGCACCTGCGCGACACCGTCCGCAACCTCAACGTGCGGCCCGTCTTCACCGCGCACCCCACCGAGGCCGCCCGCCGCTCCGTCCTCAACAAGCTCCGCCGCATCGCCGCGCTCCTGGACACCCCGGTCATCGCATCCGACCGCCGCCGCCTCGACACCCGCCTCGCCGAGAACATCGACCTCGTCTGGCAGACCGACGAACTCCGCGTCGTGCGCCCCGAGCCCGCCGACGAGGCCCGCAACGCCATCTACTACCTGGACGAACTCCACGCGAACGCCGTCGGCGACGTCCTGGAGGACCTCACCGCGGAGCTGGAGCGGGCCGGCGTCAAGCTCCCCGACGACACCCGCCCCCTCACCTTCGGCACCTGGATCGGCGGCGACCGGGACGGCAACCCCAACGTCACCCCCCAGGTCACCTGGGACGTCCTCATCCTCCAGCACGAGCACGGCATCAACGACGCCCTGGAGATGATCGACGAGCTGCGCGGCTTCCTCTCCAACTCCATCCGCTACACCGGCGCCACCGAGGAACTCCTCACCTCCCTCCAGGCCGACCTCGAACGGCTTCCGGAGATCAGCCCCCGCTACAAGCGCCTCAACGCCGAGGAGCCCTACCGGCTCAAGGCCACCTGCATCCGGCAGAAGCTGGAGAACACCAAGCAGCGCCTCGCCAAGGGCACCCCCCACGAGGCCGGCCACGACTACCTGGGCACCGCCGAACTCCTCGACGACCTGCGCATCGTCCAGACCTCCCTGCGCGCCCACCGCGGCGGCCTCTTCGCCGACGGCCGCCTCGCCCGCACCATCCGCACCCTCGCCGCCTTCGGCCTCCAGCTCGCCACCATGGACGTCCGCGAGCACGCCGACGCCCACCACCACGCCCTCGGCCAGCTCTTCGACCGGCTCGGCGAGGAGTCCTGGCGCTACGCCGACATGCCCCGCGAGTACCGCACCAAGCTCCTCGCCAAGGAACTGCGCTCCCGGCGCCCCCTGGCACCCACCCCGGCACCCGTCGACGCCGCCGGGGAGAAGACCCTCGGCGTCTTCCAGACCGTCCGGCGCGCCCTGGAGGTCTTCGGCCCCGAGGTCATCGAGTCCTACATCATCTCCATGTGCCAGGGCGCCGACGACGTCTTCGCCGCCGCCGTGCTCGCCCGCGAGGCCGGACTGCTCGACCTGCACGCCGGCTGGGCGAAGATCGGCATCGTGCCGCTCCTGGAGACGACCGACGAGCTGAAGGCCGCCGACACCATCCTGGAGGACCTCCTCTCCGACCCCTCCTACCGGCGCCTGGTCGCCCTGCGCGGCGACGTCCAGGAGGTCATGCTCGGCTACTCCGACTCCTCCAAGTTCGGCGGCATCACCACCTCCCAGTGGGAGATCCACCGAGCCCAGCGCCGCCTGCGCGACGTCGCCCACCGCTACGGCGTGCGGCTGCGCCTCTTCCACGGCCGCGGCGGCACCGTCGGCCGCGGCGGCGGCCCTTCGCACGACGCGATCCTCGCCCAGCCCTGGGGCACCCTGGAGGGCGAGATCAAGGTGACCGAGCAGGGCGAGGTCATCTCCGACAAGTACCTCATCCCGGCCCTGGCCAGGGAGAACCTGGAGCTGACCGTCGCGGCCACCCTCCAGGCCTCCGCCCTGCACACCGCGCCCCGCCAGTCCGACGAGGCGCTCGCCCGCTGGGACGCCGCGATGGACGTCGTCTCCGACGCCGCCCACGCCGCCTACCGCAAGCTGGTCGAGGACCCCGACCTGCCCACGTACTTCCTGGCCTCCACGCCGGTCGACCAGCTCGCCGACCTGCACCTGGGCTCGCGGCCCTCCCGCCGCCCCGGCTCGGGCGTCTCGCTCGACGGACTGCGCGCCATCCCCTGGGTCTTCGGCTGGACCCAGTCCCGGCAGATCGTCCCCGGCTGGTACGGCGTCGGCTCCGGCCTGAAGGCCCTGCGCGAGGCCGGCCTGGACACCGTCCTGGACGAGATGCACCAGCAGTGGCACTTCTTCCGCAACTTCATCTCCAACGTCGAGATGACCCTCGCCAAGACCGACCTGCGCATCGCCCAGCACTACGTCGACACCCTCGTGCCGGACGAGCTGAAGCACGTCTTCGACGCCATCAAGGCCGAACACGAACTCACCGTCGCCGAGGTCCTGCGCGTCACCGGCGAGACCGAACTCCTGGACGCCGACCCGGTCCTGAAGCAGACCTTCGCCATCCGCGACGCCTACCTCGACCCGATCTCCTACCTCCAGGTCGCCCTCCTCGGCCGCCAGCGCGAGGCCGCCGCCGCGGGCGAGGAAGCCGACCCGCTGCTCGCCAGGGCGCTGCTCCTCACCGTCAACGGCGTCGCCGCGGGCCTGCGCAACACAGGCTGACGCCCCGCCCCCGACGAAAGACCGGTGCCCCGGGCTCACCCGAGCCCGGGGCACCGGCACGTCACGCCGTACGCGGACGCCTCACACCGCGACAAACGCCGCCGTCAACAGCGCGACCCCGGCCCCGGCCATCACCCACGCCGCCCGCGTCCGCCGCAGACCGCCCGCCACCACCACCGACGCCAGCAGCAACGCCCCGCCCAGCGGCACCCAGGCGTAGAGCACCCCGGCCGGCCCCGAACGCACCGCGTCGTCACTCCCCGGCTTCATCACCACGCTGTACGTCCGCCCCTGGCGCACGGCGACCGAGTCCTCCAGGACCACCCGCCCCCGCGTCTGCGACCCCGCCGACACCGGCGCGTAGGGCCCACTGCACACACCCCCGCCGCACCGCGTCACCTCGACGGTGCCCTGCTCCCGGCCCTTGGTCAGCAGCACGTGCTGCGCCGTACCCCAGGACGCCCAGACCCCGGCGATCAGGATCACCACCGTCACCGCGCCCATCGCCGCGATCCGGCCGAACCGCAGCAGGGCGGAGGAGGCCTGACGGGGACGGGCGGCGGCGGAGGCGGGCATGGCCGGGATCATTGGCCATACCTGCACGCCCGGTCAACTCGCCCGCGCACCATCACCGGACAAGTCGGGAGTTGTACGTCAGGAGTGCGCATCAGCAGTCGTGCGTCAGCAGTCGTGCGTCAGCAGTCGTGCGTCAGGAGCGGTGCGTCAGGAGTGGTGCGTCAGGAGTTGTACGAACTCTGCGCCCGCTCCAGGCCCTCGATCACCAGGGCCTCCACCGCGTCCGCCGCCCGGTCCACGAACCAGTCCAGCTCCTTGCGCTCCGTCGACGAGAAGTCCCGCAGCACGAAATCGGCCACCGGCATCCGCCCGGGCGGCCGCCCGATCCCGAACCGCACCCGGTGGTAGTCCGGCCCCAGCGCCTTCGTGATCGACTTCAGCCCGTTGTGCCCGTTGTCCCCGCCGCCCAGCTTCAGCCGCAGCACGCCGTAGTCGATGTCCAACTCGTCGTGCACCGCCACGATGTTGCCGACCGGGACCTTGTAGAAGTCCCGCAGCGCGGTCACCGGCCCGCCCGACACGTTCATGAACGACATCGGCTTCGCCAGGACCACCCGCCGACTGCCCGGCCCCGGCGGCCCGATCCGCCCCTCGACCACCTGCGCCTGCGCCTTGCCGTGCCGCTTGAACCGCGCCCCGATCCGCTCCGCCAGCAGATCCGCCACCATGAAACCGACGTTGTGCCGGTTCGCGGCGTACTCCGCCCCCGGATTGCCGAGTCCGGCCACCAGCCAGGGCGCACTCGCGTCCGTCGTCACGTCCCCGTCTCCTTCGTGTCCGCCATGACCCTCCGCCATGACCCTCCGCCATGACCGTCCGTACAAACGCGTCGGCCGCCGCCCCCGCGGGAGCAGCGGCCGACCGACGTTGACCGTGGGACGAGGATCAGGCCTCGGCGGCCTCGTCGCCCGTGCCCTCGCCCTCGCCCGCGGGCTCCTCGGCCTGCGCGGCCAGGACCTGCAGGACGACGGTGTCCTCCTCGACGGCCAGCTTGGTGCCGGCCGGGAGCGGGATGTCCTTCGCCAGGATGGAGGCGCCGGCCTCCAGGCCCTCGACGGAGACTGTGACCGACTCGGGGATGTGCGTGGCCTCGGCCTCGACCGGCAGCGCGTTCAGCACGTGCTCCAGCAGGTTGCCGCCCGGCGCCAGCTCACCCTCGGTCTGCACGAAGATCTCGACGCTGACCGTCTCGCCACGCTGCACCAGCTGCAGGTCGACGTGCTCCAGGAAACCCTTGATCGGGTCACGCTGGACCGACTTCGGGATCGCCAGCTCGTTGGACTTGCCGTCGATGTCCAGCGCGATCAGCACGTTCGGCGTACGCAGCGCCAGCAGCAGCTCGTGGCCCGGCAGCGTCAGGTGGATCGGGTCGGAACCGTGGCCGTACAGCACACCGGGAACCTTGTTGTCACGACGGATGCGACGGGCGGCACCCTTGCCGAACTCGCTGCGCGTGGCGGCGGCGATCTTCACCTCGGACATGATCACTCCTCGTAGAGGTAGAAAGCGGACGTGGTCACCCGGCCACGAACGGCCTGCTACGAAGAGCGCGTCGATAACGGACCGCCACACCCGCCAGAACGGGTACGGCCTCCCTCGCCGAGCAACTTCAGCAGTCTACTCGGAGAGGGAGGCCGCACCCAAAACGATCAGTCACGACGGCCCGCGGCGATCGGCGCGGGCCGCACGCCGCTACTGCTCGTCGAACAGGCTCGTCACCGAACCGTCCTCGAACACCTCGCGCACCGCACGCGCGATGGTCGGCGCGATCGACAGCACCGTGATCTTGTCCAGCTCCAGCTCGTTCGGCGTCGGCAGCGTGTTGGTGAACACGAACTCGCTCACCTTCGAGTTCTTCAGCCGGTCCGCCGCCGGACCCGACAGCACACCGTGCGTCGCCGTCACGATGACGTCCTCCGCACCGTGCGCGAACAGCGCGTCCGCCGCGGCGCAGATGGTGCCACCGGTGTCGATCATGTCGTCGACCAGGACGCAGATACGCCCCTTCACGTCACCCACGACCTCGTGCACCGTGACCTGGTTCGCCACGTCCTTGTCCCGCCGCTTGTGCACGATGGCCAGCGGCGCGCTCAGACGGTCGCACCAGCGGTCCGCCACCCGCACCCGGCCGGCGTCCGGCGAGACCACCGTCAGCTTCGAACGGTCCACCTTCGCACCCACGTAGTCCGCCAGCAGCGGCAGCGCGAACAGGTGGTCCACGGGACCGTCGAAGAAGCCCTGGATCTGGTCCGTGTGCAGGTCCACCGCGAGGATCCGGTCCGCACCCGCGGTCTTCATCAGGTCCGCGATCAGACGCGCCGAGATCGGTTCACGTCCGCGGTGCTTCTTGTCCTGCCGCGCGTAACCGTAGAACGGCACGATGACGGTGATGGAGCGGGCCGACGCGCGCTTCAACGCGTCGATCATGATCAGCTGCTCCATGACCCACTTGTTGATCGGGGCCGTGTGGCTCTGGATCAGGAAGCAGTCCGCACCGCGCGCCGACTCCTGGTAACGCACGTAGATCTCGCCGTTGGCGAAGTCGAAGGCCTTCGTCGGAACGACCCCGACACCCAGCTCGTGGGCGATCTCCTCGGCAAGCTCGGGGTGGGCGCGGCCGGAGAAGAACATCATCTTCTTCTCGCCGGTCGTCTTGATCCCGGTCACAGCACGTTCTCCTCAGAGGTTTCGCAGCTGAGCGTCACGGGCGCTCTCCCGACTGGCCGCGGGGGCGTCTCAGCTGGTGGGGTGCGGATGTGCACCTATCACGGTACGCCGTGTTCGACGCGCCGGTTTCCGGTCAGCCCTCGCCGCCGGCCTCCCCGGAGACCGCCTCGGCCGCCTTCGCCGCCGCGCTCCCCGGTCGCTTCCGAGCCACCCAACCCTCGATATTCCGCTGCTGGCCACGGGCCACGGCCAGCGAACCGGGCGGCACGTCCTTCGTGATGACCGAGCCGGCGGCGGTGTAGGCACCGTCCCCGACCGTGACAGGAGCCACAAACATGTTGTCCGAGCCCGTCTTGCAGTGTGAGCCGACGGTCGTGTGGTGCTTGCTCTCCCCGTCGTAGTTCACGAACACGCTCGCGGCGCCGATGTTCGAGTACTCGCCGATCGTCGCGTCGCCCACGTAGGAGAGGTGCGGCACCTTCGTGCCCTCGCCGATGGAGGCGTTCTTCGTCTCGACGTACGTACCGATCTTGGCCTTGAGCCCGAGACGGGTACCGGGACGCAGGTACGCGTACGGGCCCACGGTCGCCTCGGGGCCGACGGCCGCCGAGACCGAGACGGTGTTGTCCACACGGGCACCGGCGCCGACCCGCGTGTCCGTGAGCCGGGAGTTCGGACCGACCTCGGACCCCTCGGCGAGGTGGGTGGAGCCGTGCAGCTGCGTGCCCGGGTGGACGATCACGTCCTGCTCGAAGGTCACCGTCACGTCGACCCAGGTGGTCGCCGGGTCGACGACCGTCACGCCGGCCAGCATCGCCCGCGTCAGCAGCCGGTCGTTGAGGATCCGACGGGCCTCGGCGAGCTGCACCCGGTTGTTGATCCCGGCGATCTCCCGGTGGTCCCCGGCGACCGACGCGCCGACCCGGTGCCCGGCCTCGCGCAGGATGCCGAGGACGTCGGTGAGGTACTCCTCGCCCTGGCTGTTGTCCGTACGCACCTTGCCGAGCGCGTCGGCGAGCAGCCGGCCGTCGAAGGCGAAGACACCGGAGTTGATCTCGCGGATCGCCCGCTGCGACTCGGACGCGTCCTTGTGCTCGACGATCGCGGTGACGGCACCGGAGGCCCCGTCCCGCACGATCCGGCCGTACCCCGTCGCGTCCGGCACCTCGGCGGTCAGCACGGTCACCGCGTTCCCGTCGGCGGTGTGGGTGGCGGCGAGGGCCTGGAGCGTCTCGCCGGTCAGCAGGGGCGTGTCACCGCAGACGACCACGACCGTGCCGTCCACGGTGCCGCCCAGGGCCTCCAGCCCCATCCGCACCGCGTGCCCGGTGCCGTTCTGCTGCTCCTGGACGGCGGTGCGCACCTCGGGGGAGACCTCGGCGAGGTGGGCGGTGACCTTCTCACGGGCGTGTCCGACGACGACGACCAGGTTCTCGGGGTCCAGCTCATCGGCGGCGGCGAGCACGTGCCCGACGAGGGACCGGCCGCACAGCTCGTGCAGGACCTTGGGGGTGGCCGACTTCATACGGGTGCCCTCACCCGCTGCGAGAACGACGACGGCGGCCGGGCGAATGGCGCTCACGGGATGCCCTTCGGCTTTTTGGGGGGTGGGGGTGGACATCCGCAGGATACCGGGGTGGGTTGTGGGGGGCATGAGTGCGGGCCCTGACATCGGCTTTCGCCGGTCAGGACCCGAACTGAGCAATTGCTCCCGGGGGAGGACTCGAACCCCCATGATCAGAACCAAAATCTGACGTCTTGCCCTTAGACGACCCGGGATTACCGCTATGTCCGATTTCGTAGATCGGCTGCGGAAGCAGCACCTACTATGCCGTACCACCAGCCCTCAATGCGACGGTACAAATCCGCTCCGCCGCGTACGTCGATCCGCAGGCAGCCCCGATAGCTCTCGCCGGTGTTCTTCCGGTTGGTTTTGGGGCTGTGTCGCTTGAGGGTGGTCTTCATCAGGTCGGCCGCGTCGATGCCGACGTGATCCGCCCAGAAGGCTTCGGCCTGCGGTACGTCGGCCGTTTCGTGAATCTGTACGGCGAACCCGAGGGTCGCTGGATCCACGCGCAGCAGCTGCAGCCAGTCCAGGAAGAGTGAGATGACGTTCGGATCGCTGTTGACGAAGGTCACGCGCTCCCGGCGGCTGTAGGGCTTGCTCTTGGAGCCTTCCGCCCAGTAAAGGGCTACGCCCGCCACGAAGAGCTCACGGTCGGACAAGGTGCCCACCTCTTCCATGGCCTGCCGCGTGGTTCGCTGCCGCTCCTCTTCTCGCGTGCGGAGCGTCGCTTCCCAGCCCTTTTTGGCGATCGCCGCCGCCTCCTCGCGGGTCCGCCTGCGTTCGGGCTTCGGCAGATCCCGTACCCACAGCGAGATCGAGCTCTTGCTGCACCCCAGTTCCACCTGGATCCGGTCGTACGTCCACCCCTGGAGCCGTAGCTCCCGTGCCCGCTCCCGCAGGTCGTCCTTGGCGTTCGGGCGCTTCGTCCACTCGGGCGGAGGCTCGCCCTCCAGGAGTCGGTTGAGGATGTCGTTGTTGTCGACGTGGAGCCGGTCGCGGATCTGGCGGCGGCTCAGGCCCTCGCGCCGCAGCGCCACCGCCCGCTCCCGCAAGCCCTCGAAGTCCGCGTACTTGTTCTGTGGATGTGCCATGGGCATACCGTCCGGCCGGAATCCCCGCTTCCGGAGGTGAAGGGCCCGGGGTTCACCAGTTCGAGGGATATCGCGTCCTATCGTTTGTCGAAAGTCACCGGAAATGGGGCGCCCACCGCCCGTAGGCTGGGAGGCATGACCACGACGGGGGAAGAACACGCACCGGCCCGGGGTGGGCCTTGGTGGTGGGACAGGCGGCGCGGTGCGGTGCTCGATGTGAGCCTCGGCGCCGTGTCCGCGCTGGAGTGCGCGGCGGAGGGGGTTCCGTTCGCGCGGGACGCGGGGATTCCGCTGGCGGCGGGGGTCGTCTTCGGGTTGCTGGCCGGCTCGGTGCTGGTGGTGCGGCGGAGGTGGCCGATCGCGGTCGTGCTGGTGGGGATCGCCATCACGCCCGCCGAGATGGGTTTCCTGCTGGGCATCGTCGGCCTGTACACGCTGGCGGCGTCGGAGCTGCCGCGGCGGATCATCGGGTCGCTGGCCGGGATGTCGTTCCTGGGCACGCTGATCGTGACGTTCGTGCGGCTGCGGCAGGACATGGCGCGGGACGGCGTGGATTTCGGGGACTGGTTCTTCCCCTTCGCGTCGATCGGGACGTCGCTGGGCGTGACCGCTCCGCCGCTGCTGCTGGGCCTGTACGTGGGGGCGCGGCGCCGGTTGATGGAGAGCCTGCGGGAGCGGGCGGACAGTCTGGAGCGGGAGCTGCAGTTGTTGGCGGAGCGGGCGGAGGAGCGCGCGCAGTGGGCCCGCAACGAGGAGCGGACGCGGATCGCGCGGGAGATGCACGACGTGGTCGCGCACCGGGTGAGTCTGATGGTGGTGCATGCGGCCGCGTTGCAGGCGGTGGCGCGGAAGGACCCGGAGAAGGCGGTGAAGAACGCCGCGTTGGTGGGGGACATGGGGCGGCAGGCGCTGACGGAGCTGCGGGAGATGCTCGGGGTGCTGCGCAGTGGTGGGGACGGTGTGCGCGGGGAGCGGGCGTCGGTGCCGCTGGCGGCGGTGGGGGCGGCTGCCGCGGCGGCGGCCTCGCGGGCCGCGGGGGACGGGGAGGGGCCCGCGGACGGGCCGTGTCTGTCCGAGTTGGACGAGTTGGTGGGGCAGTCGGAGGCGGCCGGGATGGTCGTGAACCTGTCGGTGGAGGGGGAGGAGCGGTCGTATCCGCCCGAGGTGGAGTCGACGGCGTTCCGGGTGGTGCAGGAGGCGTTGACCAATGTGCACAAGCACGCGGCCGGCGCGAAGACGTACGTGCGGCTGGCCCACCGGGTCTCGGAGATCGCGATGCAGGTGGAGAACGAGCCGCCGCCGGAGCTGTCCTCCGCCTCGTCGGCGCGGTTGCCGTCGGGTGGCAACGGGCTGGTGGGGATGAAGGAGCGGGTGGCCGCGTTGGGCGGGGTGTTCGTGTCCGGCCCGACGGACGCGGGGGGTTTCCGGGTGTCGGCGGTGATTCCGGCGTCGTCGGCGGTGCTGTAGCCCGCGGGTCAGCCGGTGGTGAGGCGGGTCGGCTGGGTGCCGGCGACGAGGGTGGCGAGGGCCTGGTCGATGTCGGGGCCGAGGTACCAGTCGCCGGTGTGGTCGAGGGCGTAGACGCGGCCCTCGGTGTCGATGGCGACGAGGGCCTGGCTGTCGGTCTCGATGCCGAGGGGGCAGGTCCGGGTGTCGAGGGCGCGGCCGAGGTCGCCGAGGGTGCGGGCCATGTGGAGGCCGTGCAGGGGGTCCAGGTGGAGGACGGCGGGGGCGATCTGGCGGCCGGGGCCGGTGGGCGCGATGTGGAGGCCGCCGAATTCGGCCCAGGCCTCGACGGCGGCGGGGAAGACGGTGTGGCGGTGTCCTGCGGGCGAGGTGTGTTCGCGCAGGGTGTCGGCCCAGATCTCGGCCTGTTTGATGTCCCAGCGTCCGGGCAGCCAGCCGGCGTCGCGCAGCGCGGCGTCGACGGGGACGGGGAAGCGGGTGGTGGAGGTGCGGTCGGCTTGCATCGGCCCTTGGTTCGTTTCGGTCGGCTCTGGCGGCTCTGGCGGCTCTGTCTTCGGTGGGGGTGGCCGGGGGGTCAGCCGTCCTGCGTCGTGGGGTCGACGACGCGGACGCCGAAGTGGGCGCTGAGGGCGGTGCAGGCGCGGCACGGTGCGGCGAAGCTGCCGTGCAGGGGGTCGCCGTCCTCGCGGATGCGGCGGGTGGTGAGCTTGGAGTGCTTGAGCGCCTTGCGTGCCTCGCCGTTGGTCATGGGTTTGCGTGCGGCGCGTTTGCTGCGGGCGGCGTCGGCGGTGGCCAGGTGTCGTGAGATGAGGATGGTCTCGGCGCAGCGGCCGGTGTAGCGGTCGCGTTGGCCGCTGGTGAGGGTGTCGAGGAAGTCCTGTACGAGAGGGTGCAGGGCGGGCGGTGCGTCGGCGCGGGTGGCGGTGCCGGTGAGGGTGGTGCCGCGGACCGACAGGGCGGCGGCGACGGTGGGGAGGATGCCGTCGCGGCGGTGCTGGAGGACCGGCGCGTGGTGGGCTTCCGTGCTGCTCCAGCCGACGCGGGGGTCGCCGCCGCGTGGGCCGTCGGACCGGCCGGTGTCGGGTCCCGTCTGTGTCGCACTCATGATCGTCTTCCCCTCCTGAGCATCCCCCCGGAGGTCACAGAGTGCCAAATCCCGTGGCGGCTGCGGAAGCTGGGGCGTGGCGACACGCCCGGGTACGGGCGGTGCGTCACGGGAGGGTGACGGCTGGTCACGGAAGCGGAGGTGGGCGTGTCGGGCGCGGGGTCCGGTGCCGGTGACCCCTCTTGCCGTACCGCATAGGCTGTCGGCACCGCGATCGCGTGCGGTGAACGAGACAGTTCAGACAGTGCAGACAGATCAGACAGACGCCGCAGGGGGCAACCGCCATGACGACAGGTCGGCTCGGGCAACAAGCCGCGCCGCCGAACGCGGCCTATGCCGGACAGGTCGTGCATTTCCCGGATCCGGTGCGGGCGGCCCGTCACCCGAGAGGGGTACGGGTGGACGAGGGTGGTTACCCCGTCTTCTCGCCGTACGCCCGCGCGGTCGCGGAGATCGCGGACCCGCCGGAGGGGTTCGGCGTCGACGAGCTGCGGCTGACGGACTACGTGTCGGCCAACGCGGCGCTGTCGGCGTCGGGGCACGAGTTGTGGGACACGGTGCCCGCGGTGGCGACGCCGCACGGCTGGACGTGGCACCACGTGGCCGGTTCGCGGCGGATGGAGCTGGTCCCGGTCGAGGTGAAGGCGCTGTTGCGGCACCACGGCGGGATCGCGACGGCGGCGGTGGACCAGGGCAAGCGGGGCACGCGGCCGTTGCAGGAGACGCGTCCGGCGCACTTCGGTCTGCCGAAGTCGGGAGTGGCCGTGTCGGAGCAGCAGGTGCAGGAGGTCGAGGAGGACCTCGGGTACCGGCTGCCGGGCGCGTACCGGTCGTTCCTGAAGGCGGCGGGCGGCTGTGCCCCGGTGGGCACGGCGCTCGACGCGGAGCTGGGGCTGCTGGTGGACCAGCCGTTCTTCACGGTGCGTGAGGAGGCGGCGGTCAACGACCTGGTCTATGTCAACAAGTGTCTGCGGGACCATCTGACCAAGGACTACCTGGGCGTCGCGTTCGTCCAGGGTGGTCTGCTCGCGGTGAAGGTGAAGGGCGAGCGGCTCGGTTCGGTGTGGTTCTGCGCGTACGACGACGTGCGGGACGTGGACCCCGCGTTGCCGCCCGCCGAGCGGGTGGAGCGGTTGCTGCGGCCCTGCGGTGAGGACTTCGACGCGTTCCTGTCGCGGCTCGCGGGGTCTCCGCCGGAGCTGGAGACGGTGGCGAACCTGATGGTGGACGGCGGGTTCGCGCGTGCGGTGCCGGTGGCGTCTGTGCCCTCGGCGTCTTCGGCGTCTTCGGCGTCTTCGGTAGGGGAGTGAGCTGGCGATGGTGACGTTCGCGCAGGCGCAGGAGCGCGCGGAGGAGTGGGTCAACGGCGAGCTGCCGTCGTACCAGCACCGCGAGGTGCGGGTCCGGGAGTTCGACCTCGGGTTCGTGGTGTGGGCCGAGGACCGTGCGGACGGGCCGCGTTCGGACGGGGGTGCGCAGCGGCTGGTGATCGCGCGGGACAGCGGTGAGGCGACGCTGTGGCCCGGGCTGCCGGTGGGTGAGGTCATCCGCCGGTACGAGGAGGAGTACGGCCGTCCCGAGGAGGCCGCGGAGCCGGCGTCGGCGCCCGCGGCGCGGGTGGACCTCAATCAGACGTCGTTCCTGCTGAGCCCGCCGGAGTGGTTGCAGGAGGCGGCGGACAAGCTGGGCATTCCGGATCGGCGGCAGGGGGGCGGCGCGGCCGCCGCCGGTGCCGACGCGGGGCCCGGGGCGCTGCCCGAGACGCAGGCCGGGGTGCCGACGGCGCCCGAGCCGTCCGCGTTCCCCGCCGCGCCGGCGGCTCCCGCGGCCTCGGCCGACGCGGGGTCGAGCGGTGCGGTGTGGCCGGCCGCCGGGTCCGGTGGTGCCGGCTCTTCCGCGGCGGGCGCGCCGGCGGGGGCGACGCCCTGGGCGGGGACGGACACCAACGCGGACGCCGGTGAGGACCGTTCGGTGCCGCTGCCCGAGACCGTGTTCGCGCCGCCGCTGAGCAGTGCGGACCGCGGCACGCCGCCGCCCGCGGCCACGCCGGAGGCCAAGACGGCGCTGCTCTCGGGGGGCAGCCGGCTTCCGCCGACGGCGGTCGCCCCCGCGATCGAGGACCCGAACGCCTCGGCCGCGCCCGCGGGAGCGGATACGTCGGCGCCCGCGTCACCGGCGCAGCCGTCGGCGGGTGCGGGTGCGGGTGCGCCCGCCACGCCGGCCCGGCCGCTCCGCCCGGACGCGGGGGACATCGCCGACGCGGCGACCAGCAAGGCGACGCCCCCGCCGCGGCGGGGCGGTGGTTCCACCACCCCGGCTCCGCCGAGCGCGCCGGGCGTGCCGGGCGTGCGCCCCGGCGGGACGCCCCCGCCGTCCGCGCCGGGAACGCCGGGAACGCCGGCGGGCGGTTACGTGCCGACGCAGCTGGTGTCGTCCCTCGGCCCCGAGGGTCCGGGCAACGGCCCCGGTACGCCGCCTCCGCCGAACGCGCCGCAGCCGCCCGCCGGTCAGGGTGCGCCGGGGACGCCGCCTCCGCCGAGCGCCCCCGGCGGCACGACGCCCCCGGGCGGGATGCACCACGCCGCCACGATGCTGGCCGACCCGGGCCGGACGGGTGGCGGTGCGCCCCAGCAGCCCGGGCCCCCCGCGCCGCCCGCGCCTCCGGGTGCGCCGGGCGCCCCCGGGGTGTCCGGTGGGCCGGGCACGCCTCCGTTCCCCGCGGCTCCGGGTGGGCCGGGCACGCCGCCGCCCCCCGCGGCTCCGGGTGCGCCCGGCCGCCAGGGTTCCTCCGGTGGGGCGGGCGGTGCCGTGCACCACGCCCAGACCGTGCTGGCCGCGCCGCCGGTGGCCGGCCCGGGTGCGCCTCCGCCGCCGCCGGGTGCTCCTGGCGTCCCGGGTGCCCCCGGGGCCCAGGGCGTTCCCGGGGCTCCGGGTGTCCCCGGCGCCGCACAGCCCATGCCGCCCGGTGCCATGCCTCCGCCCGGTGCCATGCCGCCCCCGGGTGCCATGCCGCCGCCCGGTGGGCCGGTGCCCGGGCAGCCGCCCGCGTACGGCTATCCGCAGCCGCCCGCCGGTCTGCCGACCGTCGGCCCGGGCTACCAGGCCGTGCTGCGCTACCGCGCCCAGGACGGCTCCGAGCAGCAGCTGATCCGGCGTTCGGCGCCGGGCACGCCGCACCCGGAGTGGCAGATCTTCCACGAGCTGCGCGCCATGAACGTGCCGCCGGACCAGGTGCTGGAGCTGCACACGGAGCTGGAGTCGTGTGAGCTGCCGGGCGCGTACTGCGCACGGATGATCCGCGAGCAGTGGCCCCAGGCGCGGATCACCTCCATCGCCCCGTACGGCACGGACCACGCGAGCCGGCAGCAGGGCATGCAGCAACTGCTCGAGCACCAGGGCGAGTTGCATCAGGTGGCCGACGGGCCGGCCCGGCCGGCGCCGGTGCGTGCCCCGCTGCCGCCCGTGCAGCCGGTGCCGCCGGTGCCGCCGGAGGTCATCGGGCAGGAGCTGGGCGGCGCGTTCGGTCCGGGGGTCTTCCGGTTCGAGCAGGCCGCGGTGTCGCGTCAGGGTGTGCCGCCGGTCGTGGCACACACGCTGGTCGCGGCGGGTCTGCCGATGGACATGGGCCCGTTCTTCTGGGCGCAGGCCCAGCCGGGCCGCCCGGTGCCGACGCTGGCGGAGCTGGCGGCCGAGCGGGGGGTGCAGCCGGCCCCGGACGCGGGTTCGTACCTCGTCGTGGGCAGTGACTTCGGCCGGGCGATCTGCGTGCAGTACGGCACGGCGGCCATCGTGGCGGTGCCGGTGGAGGCCGGTCCGGGCGGGGCGCCCGTGCCGCCGCAGTTCGTCAACACGGGGCTGCCGGAGTTCGCGCGCAGCCTGGCCCTGCTGGGCCGTATGTGGCGGCTGCGGTTCGGGCTGAACCAGGAGCAGGCGGGCCGCTGGACGGTGGACTTCCAGGCTCAGCTGGCCGCGCTGGACCCGGCGGCGCTCGGCTCGCCGGAGAGCTGGTGGTCGGTGCTGCTGGAGCAGATGTGGGACGGGCTGCTGTGACGGTTCGTCACCGCTGACGCGTCCGACGGGTGGGGCCCGGTCGTCCTGAGGGGCGACCGGGCCCCACCCGTTTCCGTGCGGTGTGTCGCATTATGTTGGGTTACGCCCGCTCCATAAAGTCGGTCGGGTCCATTCAGTGCGGCAGGTTCACCGCAGGGGTGATGAGCATGAGCAGCGCATCGGCGTCTCCGCACGACTTCGTGACCGTACGCGGGTGGGACCGCGGTTACCGTCCCGAGCAGGTGGAGGCGTGTGCGGCGGCCCTCTCCGAGGAGCGCGACGCGGCCTGGGAGCGGGCGGCCCGGCTGACCGTGCTCGCCCGGGAGATGGGGGAGGAGCTGGCGGAGCTGCGGGAAGCGGCCGCACACCTCACCTCGCAGGACTACGCGGGGCTCGGGGAGCGCGCCCGGCGCCTGTTCCTGCTCGGTCAGGAGGAGGCCGAGGCCGTACGGGAGGAGGGCCGGTGTGCGGCGGAGCGCCTGGCGGAGGAGGCGCGGGCGTACGCGGCCGGTCTGCACGAGGCGGCGCGGGCGCACGCCGACGCCGTGCGCGCCGAGGCCGACGAGCGGGCCCGGCAACGGCTGCTCGCGGCGCGTGCGGAGGCCGACGAGGCGCGGATCGAGGCGCGGCGCGAGGTGCGGTCCGGGCGTGCGGAGGCGTTGGCGGCCCTGCGGGACATGCGCGGGCGGACCACCGGGATGCTGGCCGAGCAGGACAGGGAGCACGCCGGGCGGCGCGCCGCGGCCGAGCGCGAGCACGACGAGCGGGCGCGGGCGCTGGACGCCCGCCACGCGGAGCTGGTGGCCCGCGCCGAGCAGGGCGTGGACGCGGCGCGGCGGGCCCTGGCCGCCGCCGAGGAGGCCGCCACGCGGCGGCAGGAGGAGGCCCGGGCCCGGGCGGCCGAGGTGGTCGCCGAGGCCCGGGCACGGCAGGAGCGGATCGCCCGTGAGACGGAGCGGCTGCTGCGCGAGCATGGGGAGCGGTGGGACGAACTCCAGGCCCAGATGGCCTCCGTGCGCAGCAACCTCAGTTCGTTGACGGGGCGGGCGGTGGAGTGAGGCGCGGGGCTCCCGGCCGTGGCTCCGGGAGCGTCGCGCCTCACTCGCCCCGGCGGACCGCTCCGGCCAGGATCCAGCCCTCCACGGCCTCGTAGGCGCGGCGCTGCTCCTCCGCCTTGCGCCGGCCCGACAGCACCGTCCCCAGCCAGCCGAAGGCGAAGCCGAGCGGGATGGTGACCAGGCCCGTGGTGGTGAACGGGAACCAGTTGAAGTCGGCGTCGGGGAAGGCGGAGACGGGCGAGCCGGAGACCAGGTTGGTGCCCGGCATCAGCAGCAGGACGGCCAGCGAGCCGCCGATCAGGGTGCTGAGCAGTCCGGTGCGGGTGTAGCGGCGCCAGAAGAGGCCGTAGACGAGGGCGGGGGCGAGGGCCGAGGCGCCCAGGCAGAAGGACAGGGTGACCAGGGGCTGGAGGCTGCGGTGCTGGACGAGGGTCGCGAGGACGATCGCGGGGACGCCCACCGCCAGGGCCGAGACGCGGGCGAGGGCCATCTCGCGGCGCGGTGACAGTTCCCGGACGCGGGCGGCGAACACGTCGTGGGCGAGGGAGTTGGCGCAGGCGAGGATCATCCCGCCGACGGAGGCGAGCAGGGTGAGGAAGACGGCCGTGGTGACCGTCGTGAACAGGAACGTCTCCGCCGTGGACACCTGGGCGCCGAACGCCGCCTGGGAGCCCAGCAGGTAGGCGGTGTTGCCCTGCGGGTCGACGCCGATGACGGTCTCCCGTCCCACCAGGGCCGCCGCGCCGAAGCCGACGACCGTGATGACCAGGACGAACAGCGCCACGGCCGACACCGCCCAGGACATCGAGCGGCGCACCTGGCGGGCCGAGGACGCGGTGTACATGCGCATGGTGACGTGGGGGAGGCAGGCGCCGCCGAGGACGACGGTCAGGTGCGCGGTGACCATGTCCACCTCGGGGTGCGGTCCGCCCGCGAACTGGAGGCCGGAGTTGAGGAACGCCTCGCCCGCACCGCTGCGGTCCGCCGCCGCGTCGAACAGGGCGCCCGGGTCCCAGTCGAAGCGGTTCAGGATCAGTACGGCGACCACGGCGCCCGAACCGAGCAGCATCACGATCTTGAGGATCTGGATGAGGGCGGTGCCTTTCATCCCGCCGATCGCGGCGTAGCTGATCATCAGTACGCCCAGGCCGATGATGCAGCCGGTCTCCAGTGACTCGCCGGAGAAGCCGAGGACGAAGGCGAGCAGTTGGCCGGCGCCCGCGAGCTGCACCAGCATCAGCGGGAGCAGCGCCGCGAGGGTCACCGCGCAGGCGGTGACGCGGACGCCGCGTCCGGGCATCCGCCGGGCGAACGCGTCGCCCATGGTGAAGCGGCCCGCGTTGCGCAGGGGTTCGGCCAGCAGGAACATCAGCAGCATCAGCGACAGGGCGGTGCTGAGCGCCAGGACGACGCCGTCGTGGCCGAAGAGGGCGATGACGCCGCTGGTGCCGAGCACGGTCGCGGCCGAGATGTAGTCGCCGGCGATCGCCAGGCCGTTGCGCATCGGGGACAGCGAGCCGTAGCCGGTGTAGAACTCGTCGAGGTCGTCCCGGTCGGGGCCGGTCATCACGCACAGCAGCAGCGTGATGGTGGCGACGGTGGTGAAGCCGACCAGGGACATGGTCTGGGCGTTGCCGCTGAACTCCGTCATCGTGCCACCCTCCGCCGGGCGTCCAGTTCGGCCTCCTTGCGGATGCGGTCCGCGAGCGGGTCGACACGCCGGCGGGCGGTGTGTTCGTACAGGGCTATCGCCAGCCAGGTGACGGGCAGCTGGACCAGGGCGAACATCAGGCCGGTGGGTATCCCGCCGACGAGGGTCCCGCTCATGAGGCCGGGCGCGTAGGCGGACAGGAGCAGGAACAGGGTGAAGTAGCCGAGCGCGGTGAGCGTGGCGGTGCGGCGCTGCCAGCGGTAGGCGCTGCGCAGGACCCGCAGGTCGCTGTGGTGCCCGAGCGCGGCCCGGCGCGGCGCCCGTCGGGAGGCGGGGGCGGCGAAGGGGGCGGGGGCGGCGAAGGGGGAGGGGGACGGCTCCGCCGGTCGCCGGGGGCGGGCGCCGTGGGGGGACGGGGCGGGGGCGTGGGACGGGTAGGGCGGGCGTTGCTGCGGGGGTGGTGGGGGCCGGTGCGGGTACGACGGGGACGGGTCGTAGGACATCCCGGTGCTCCTTGCGCGGCTCGGGTCCGGTGCGGCGGACCGCAGGGAGGTGGGGGGCGGCGGGCCACGCACGTTACTCGCCGGTCACGTGGAGCGCTGAGTTTTGGCCCAACTGGTCGGTCGGTATGCGCCGAGCGGTCCGATCGGACGGTGTTACCCGCGTTAACCTGGGCTTTTCCACAGGTGCCGGCCCGCGGGACCTCAGTCCTTCAGCACCGGGAACCGGCGTGGCGCGACCACGAGCAGCACCAGGAACGCCAGCGCCGCCGCACCCGCCGCGCCCCAGTACACCGCGTGCACGGCGTCGGCGATCGCCCTCCGTACGGGCTCGTGGGCGGCCCCCGAGTCCAGCGCCCTCGTCACCGAGTCGAGCGCGCCGGCCCCGTGCTCGCCGGCCCCGGCCTCGACGAACTCGCCGGTCGAGTGCGCGCCGTTCCCGTGCTCGCCGTTCCCGAGGTCGGCGCCCGTCCCGCTCAGCCGCGCCGCCAGCACCCCGTTGGCGATGGCGCCGAAGGCCGCCGCGCCGAGCGTCTGTCCGGTCTGCCGGCAGAAGAGGATCGACGCGGTGGCGGTGCCCCGCTCCGACCAGCCGACCGTGGACTGGACCCCCACGATGAGCGGCAGCTGGAACAGTCCGAGCGCGGCGCCGAGCAGCAGCATCAGCAGGGCCGGCTGCCAGGCCTCGCCGGGGTAGGGCAGGAAGGGGAAGGCGAACAGGAGCAGGGCCGCGGCGCCGATGCCGAGCACCGCCGTGTTCCGGAAGCCGATCCTGCGGTACACGTGCTGGCTCAGGGCCGCCGACACCGGCCAGCTCAGCGTCCACACGGAGAGCACGAAGCCGGCCGCCACGGGCGCCAGACCCAGCACCGACTGGGCGTAGGTGGGCAGGAACACGGCCGGCGCCACCATCAGCACGCCCAGCGCGCCGAGTGCCAGGTTCACCGCGGCGATCGTACGGCGGCGCCACACCCAGCCGGGGATGATCGGCTCCACCGCCCGGCGCTCGATCACCACCACGGCCGCCAGCAGCGCGAGACCCGCCCCGAACAGGGCGAGCGAGGGAGCCGACAGCCACGGCCAGGCCACCCCGCCCTGCACCAGGGCGGCGAGCAGCACGCCGCCGCAGGCGAAGACGGCCAGCGCGCCCGCCCAGTCGACCCGTGCGCGCGCCGTGCGCCGCTCCCGCGCCGGCTCGTGCAGGTGACGGACGATCAGCCACAGGGCGAGCGCGCCGACAGGCAGGTTGACGAGGAAGATCCAGCGCCAGTCGGCGTAGGCGACCAGCAGGCCGCCGATGCCGGGGCCGGTGACCGCGGAGACCGCCCACACCGTGGACAGCCTGGCCTGGATCTTCGGCCGCTCCTGAAGCGGGTACAGGTCGGCGGCAAGGGTCTGCACGGTGCCCTGGAGGGCGCCGCCGCCCAGCCCCTGCAGGACCCGGAAGGCGATCAGCGCGCCCATGTTCCAGGCGAGCGCGCACAGCAGGGAGCCGAGGAGGAACAGCGCCGCCCCCGCCACCAGGACCGGTTTGCGGCCGAAGGTGTCGGAGAGCTTGCCGTAGACGGGCAGCGTGACCGTGACGGCCAGCAGGTAGCCGGAGAAGAGCCAGGAGAAGAGGGAGAAGCCGCCGAGGTCGCCCACGATCTGCGGGACGGCGGTGGAGACGATCGTGGCGTCCAGCGCCGCCAGCGCCATGGCGAGCATCAGGGCCGCGACGACCGGACCGCGCCGGTCCGGGCCCGTACCCCGCCCGGCGCCGTGTGTCACCGGCCTGGTGCTCTCCGCGCCGTCCGCGCCGTCCACCCGGGTGCCCTCCCTTGCGTTCCCCCTGCATCCATCCGCCGGGATCAGCTTGCCATTTGATACCGGTGCGACGGCAGGGTGAGGCTCGGTGCGACCAAGGGGGGAGGCCTACCCCGAGACCGCCTCCCCCGGAGGGTGGACTGCCCCTAGGGGTACCTCCGTACCAGGGGTCGGGGAGGGTTCGTACCGACGGAGGACGAGACGGCCCGCGCGCGTCCTTAATCTGGCTTTACGCCGCTGGGGGGCGGCGAACCGGACCCACGGGGGTGGGGTTTTCCCCAGCGGAAGAGTGCGCTGAACCTCAGCGCGCCCGACCCCTGGTTCCGGCCAGACTTCTCGACGTAGCAGCGACACCTTCCACGCACCACGTTCACGCACCACGTCCACGCACCGAGTTCACGCGAAGCGGTAGCGCGCAGCGTCCACCGCCGGCATCGGCGGCCCGGACGATGACCGACATAGGAGACTTGACATGACATCGGCCGTAACCATTCCCAGGCACGGGGACACTGGAGGGCGTACGGCCGTTGCCGCGCGAGCGCGGCAGGTCGTGAAGGCCTACGGGTCGGGCGAGACCCGGGTCGTCGCCCTCGACCACGTGGACGTGGACATCGCCCGCGGCCAGTTCACCGCGATCATGGGCCCGTCGGGGTCCGGCAAGTCGACGCTGATGCACTGCCTGGCCGGCCTGGACACCGTCACCGGCGGGAAGATCTACCTGGACGAGACCGAGATCACCGGCCTGAAGGACAAGAAGCTCACGCAGCTGCGCCGGGACCGGATCGGCTTCATCTTCCAGGCCTTCAACCTGCTCCCGACGCTGAACGCGATCGAGAACATCACGCTGCCCATGGACATCGCCGGCCGCAGGTACGACCGCGCGTGGCTGGACCGGGTCGTCGAGACCGTGGGGCTCGCCGGGCGGCTGAAGCACCGGCCGAACCAGCTCTCCGGCGGCCAGCAGCAGCGCGTCGCGGTGGCGCGGGCACTGGCCGCGCGGCCCGAGATCATCTTCGGTGACGAACCGACCGGAAACCTCGACTCGCGGGCCGGCGCCGAGGTGCTGGGCTTCCTGCGCCGGTCGGTCACCGAACTGGGGCAGACCATCGTGATGGTCACCCACGACCCGGTCGCCGCCAGCTACGCGGACCGGGTCCTGTACCTCGCCGACGGCCGCATCGTGGACGAGATGTACGAGCCGACCGCGGACACCGTCCTCGACCGCATGAAGGACTTCGACGCCCGGGGGCGCACGTCATGACCGTCGTCAAGACCTCGATGCGCAACTTCTTCGCGCACAAGGGCCGCATGGCGCTCTCCGCGGTGGCCGTGCTGCTGTCGGTGGCGTTCGTCTGCGGCACCCTGGTGTTCACCGACACCATGAACACCACCTTCGACAAGCTCTTCGCCGTCACGTCGTCGGACGTGACGGTCATGCCGAAGGACGCCAAGAGCGAGGAGACCCCGCAGAACGGCGTGCCCGCGGCGCTGCCCGCGTCCGCCCTGGAGCAGGTCCGCAAGGCCGAGGGCGTCGAGTCCGCCGAGGGCGCGGTCGCCTCCATGAACGTGACCGTCGTCGACGCCGACAACGACAACGTGGGCGCCACCAGCGGCGCCCCGACCATCGCCGGCAATTGGACGAAGAACGACCTGCGGTCGATGGAGATCACCTCCGGGCACGCCCCCCGCGGGCCGACCGAGGCCATGGTCGACGCCGACACCGCCGACAAGCACGACCTGAAGCTCGGCGACGAACTGCGCACCATCGCGCAGACCGGCGACTTCAAGGCGAGGATCGTCGGCATCGCCTCCTTCACGGTGACCAACCCCGGCGCCGCCGTCGTCTACTTCGACACGGCCACCGCCCAGCGCGAACTGCTCGGCGCCACCGGCCGGTTCACCCAGTTCAACGTCACCGCCGCGGACGGTGTCTCCGACGCGCAGCTCAAGCAGAGCGTCTCCGGGGCCACGGACGGCACCTTCAAGGTGCAGACGGCGAAGGAGAACTCCGACGAGAACCGCAAGGAACTCGGCGAGTTCATGAACGTCATCAAGTACGCGATGCTCGGCTTCGCCGGGATCGCGTTCCTGGTCGGCATCTTCCTGATCATCAACACCTTCTCCATGCTGGTCGCCCAGCGCACCCGCGAGATCGGCCTCATGCGGGCCGTCGGCTCCTCCCGCAGCCAGGTCAACCGCTCGGTGCTGGTCGAGGCGCTGCTCCTCGGCGTCGTCGGCTCGGTCCTCGGCGTCGCGGCCGGTGTCGGGATCGCCGTCGGCCTGATGAAGCTGATGTCGACGGCGGGCATGAACCTGTCCACCGACGACCTGACCGTCAAGACGGCCACCCCCGTGGTCGGCCTCATCCTCGGCATCGTCGTCACCGTCCTGGCCGCCTACCTGCCCGCCCGCCGCGCGGGCAAGATCTCCCCGATGGCCGCCCTGCGCGACGCCGGTACACCCGCCGACGGCAAGGCCGGCTGGATACGCGGTCTGATCGGCCTGGTCCTCACCGGTGCCGGTGCCGCCGCCCTGCTCGCGGCCGCCGGTGCCGACAAGGCGAGCGAGGGTTCGCTGATGCTCGGTGTGGGCATCGTGCTGTCCCTCATCGGCTTCGTCGTCATCGGGCCGCTGCTGGCCGGCATCGTGGTCCGGGCGATCAGCGTGGTGCTGCTGCGGGCCTTCGGTCCGGTGGGCCGCCTGGCCGAGCGCAACGCCCTGCGCAACCCGCGCCGCACCGGCGCCACGGGCGCCGCCCTGATGATCGGCCTCGCGCTGGTGGCCTGCCTGTCGGTGGTCGGCTCCTCCATGGTCGCCTCGGCCACCAGCGAGCTGGACAAGACGGTCGGCGCGGACTTCATCGTCCAGGGCAGCCAGCGGATCGTGCCGCAGGCCGAGAAGGCGATGCAGGAGACGCCCGGCCTGGACCACGTCACCCGCTACAAGATGCTCGACGCCACCCTGACCTCGCCCGACGGCAAGAAGGACGACGAGGGCATCACGGCCGCCGACCCGACCTACGCCGAGGACGTGAACCGCGCGACGACCGAGGGCGAGCTGACCGCCGCCTACGGCGCCGACGCGATGTCGGTCGGCTCGGACTACGCGACCGAGCACGACGTGCACGTCGGCGACACGATCTCCGTCGCCTTCAAGGGCGGCGAGACCGCCGAGCTGAAGGTCGCCGCGATCACGTCCGACGACGTGGCCATCGACCAGGGCGCGCGGTACATCAGCATCGAGACGATGCGGAAGTACCTGCCGGCCGACAGCGTCCCGCCGAACACGATCATGTTCGCCAAGGCCGCGGACGGCCAGGCGGAGCAGGCGTACGCGGCGCTGAAGAAGTCGATGGATCCCTACCCGCAGTACCAGGTGGCCGACCAGACCGACTACAAGCAGGAGCTGAAGGACCAGATCGGCCAGCTGCTGAACATGGTCTACGGCCTGCTCGCCCTGGCGATCATCGTCGCCGTCCTCGGCGTGGTGAACACGCTGGCCCTGTCGGTGGTCGAGCGGACCCGCGAGATCGGCCTCATGCGGGCGATCGGCCTCTCCCGCCGCCAGCTGCGCCGGATGATCCGCATGGAGTCCGTCGTCATCGCCCTCTTCGGCGCCTTGCTGGGCCTGGGGCTGGGCATGGGCTGGGGCGCCACGGCGCAGAAGCTGCTCGCCCTGGAGGGACTGAACGTCCTCGACATCCCCTGGCCGACGATCATCGGCGTCTTCGTCGGCTCGGCCTTCGTGGGCCTGTTCGCGGCGCTCGTCCCGGCCTTCCGCGCGGGCCGGATGAACGTCCTGAACGCCATCGCGACGGAGTAGCGACCGGAAGCCACCGCATACGGGGGTTGCGGGGGAGCGCCCGGCGCCGGAGTCCTCAGGACTCCGGCGCCGGGCGCTTTCGTGCGGGGACTCCGGCGGGCCCGGCGCACGGCAGGTGTCTCGGCGGCGGGGTTTCGCGGTGCGGGGAGTCCGCCCGAGCCGGCGCGCACGCCGGCGACCCGGCGGCGGACGCCGTCCACAGCCCCCGGCGCCGGCCCGCCCGGCGTCGTACGCTGGAGACCCCCGGCCCTCATCACGCCGGGTTGTTCGCGTTGCACATCTTCAGGACGGAAGCGCCCTCTCCATGAGCCTGCACGGTCTGCTCGACGCCGTCGTCAAGGACACCGCCCTCGCGGAAGCGATCTCGGCGGCCGCAGACGGCAACCGCATGCACGTCGACCTGGTCGGCCCGCCCGCCGCCCGCGCCTTCTCGGTCGCCGCGCTGGCCCGCGAGACCGGCCGCCCCGTGCTGGCGGTGACGGCGACGGGGCGCGAGGCGGAGGACCTGGCGGCGGCCCTGCGTTCCCTGCTGCCTCCGGAGGGGGTCGTGGAGTACCCCTCCTGGGAGACCCTCCCGCACGAGCGCCTCAGCCCCCGCAGCGACACCGTCGGCCGCCGCCTGGCCGTCCTGCGCCGCCTCGCCCACCCCCGCGCCGACGACCCCGAGACCGGACCCGTCTCGGTCGTCGTCGCCCCCGTGCGCTCCGTGCTCCAGCCGCAGGTCAAGGGCCTCGGCGACCTGGAGCCGGTGGCGCTGCGCTCCGGACAGAGCGCCGACCTGGAGGAGGTCGTCCAGGCCCTGGCGGCCGCGGCGTACGCGCGCGTGGAGCTGGTGGAGAAGCGCGGCGAGTTCGCCGTGCGCGGCGGCATCCTCGACGTCTTCCCGCCCACCGAGGAACACCCGCTGCGCGTGGAGTTCTGGGGCGACGACGTCGAGGAGATCCGCTACTTCAAGGTCGCCGACCAGCGCTCCCTGGAGGTCGCCGAGCACGGCCTGTGGGCCCCGCCCTGCCGCGAGCTGCTGCTCACCGACGACGTGCGCGAGCGGGCCCGAGTCCTCGCCGAGGACCACCCCGAGCTGGGCGAGCTGCTCGGCAAGATCGCCGAGGGCATCGCGGTCGAGGGCATGGAGTCCCTGGCCCCGGTCCTCGTCGACGACATGGAACTGCTGCTCGACGTGCTGCCCAAGGGCGCGATGGCCGTGGTCTGCGACCCCGAGCGGGTGCGCACGCGGGCCGCCGACCTGGTGGCCACCAGCCAGGAGTTCCTCCAGGCCTCCTGGGCGGCCACCGCGGGCGGGGGCGAGGCGCCGATCGACGTGGACGCGGCCTCGCTGTGGTCCATCGCGGACGTCCGGGAGCGGGCCCGCGAGCTGGACATGATGTGGTGGTCCGTCTCGCCCTTCGCCGCCGACGACGCGCTGGAGGACGCCGACACCCTCAAGCTCGGCATGCACGCCCCCGAGACCTACCGCGGGGACACCGCGAAGGCGCTGGCCGACACCAAGGGCTGGCTCGCCGACGGCTGGCGCGCGGTCTACCTCACCGAGGGCCACGGCCCGGCCGCCCGCACCGTCGAGGTCCTCGGCGGCGAAGGCATCCCGGCCCGTCTCGACAACGACCTCACGACCCTCGGCCCCTCCGTCGTGCACGTCTCCTGTGGCTCGGTCGACCACGGCTTCGTCGACCGGGCGCTCAAGCTCGCCGTCCTCACCGAGACCGACCTGACCGGCCAGAAGGCCGCGGGCCGCGAGGGCGCCCGGATGCCGGCCCGGCGCCGCAAGACCATCGACCCGCTCACGCTGGAGGCGGGCGACCACATCGTCCACGAGCAGCACGGCGTGGGCCGCTACATCGAGATGGTCCAGCGCACCGTGCAGGGCGCCACCCGCGAGTACCTGGTGGTGGAGTACGCCCCCGCCAAGCGCGGCCAGCCCGGCGACCGGCTGTACATCCCCACCGACCAGCTGGAGCAGATCACCAAGTACGTCGGCGGCGAGGCGCCCACCCTGCACCGCCTCGGCGGCGCGGACTGGACCAAGACCAAGGCCCGTGCGAAGAAGGCGGTCAAGGAGATCGCCGCCGACCTGATCAAGCTCTACAGCGCCCGCATGGCGGCACCGGGGCACGCCTTCGGCGCGGACACCCCCTGGCAGCGCGAGCTGGAGGACGCCTTCCCGTACGCGGAGACCCCGGACCAGCTCACCACCATCGCCGAGGTCAAGGAGGACATGGAGAAGACCGTCCCCATGGACCGCCTGATCTGCGGCGACGTCGGCTACGGCAAGACGGAGATCGCGGTCCGCGCCGCCTTCAAGGCCGTCCAGGACGGCAAGCAGGTCGCCGTCCTCGTCCCGACGACGTTGCTGGTGCAGCAGCACTTCGGCACGTTCAGCGAGCGGTACGCGCAGTTCCCGGTGAACGTGCGGGCGCTGTCCCGCTTCCAGAGCGACACCGAGGCGAAGGCGACCCTGGAAGGGCTCCGCGAGGGCTCGGTGGACCTCGTCATCGGCACCCACCGGCTCTTCTCCTCCGAGACGAAGTTCAAGGACCTGGGTCTGGTCATCGTCGACGAGGAGCAGCGCTTCGGCGTCGAGCACAAGGAGCAGCTGAAGAAGCTCCGCGCCAACGTCGACGTGCTCACCATGTCCGCCACCCCCATCCCGCGCACCCTGGAGATGGCGGTCACCGGCATCCGCGAGATGTCGACGATCACCACCCCGCCGGAGGAGCGCCACCCGGTGCTGACCTTCGTCGGCCCCTACGAGCACCGGCAGATCGGCGCCGCCATCCGCCGCGAGCTGCTGCGCGAGGGGCAGGTCTTCTACATCCACAACCGCGTCGAGTCCATCGACCGCGCGGCGGCCAAGCTGCGCGAGATCGTGCCCGAGGCGCGCATCGCCACCGCCCACGGCCAGATGTCCGAGCAGGCGCTGGAACAGGTCGTCGTCGACTTCTGGGAGAAGAAGTTCGACGTCCTGGTCTCCACGACCATCGTCGAGTCCGGCATCGACATCTCCAACGCCAACACCCTCATCGTCGAGCGCGGCGACAACTTCGGCCTCAGCCAGCTCCACCAGCTGCGCGGCCGGGTCGGCCGAGGCCGCGAGCGCGGCTACGCCTACTTCCTCTACCCGCCGGAGAAGCCGCTGACCGAGACCGCGCACGAGCGGCTCGCCACCATCGCCCAGCACACCGAGATGGGCGCGGGCATGTACGTGGCGATGAAGGACCTGGAGATCCGCGGCGCCGGCAACCTGCTCGGCGGCGAGCAGTCCGGCCACATCGCGGGCGTCGGCTTCGACCTGTACGTGCGGATGGTCGGCGAGGCCGTCGCCGACTACCGCGCCTCCCTGGAGGGCGGTGTGGAGGAGGAGCCGCCGCTGGAGGTCAAGATCGAGCTGCCGGTCGACGCGCACGTCCCGCACGACTACGCCCCCGGCGAGCGGCTGCGGCTCCAGGCGTACCGGTCCATCGCCTCCGCCAACAGCGAGGAGGACGTCAAGGCCGTACGCGAGGAACTCGTCGACCGCTACGGCAAGCTGCCGGAACCGGTGGAGAACCTGCTCCTGGTGGCGGGGCTGCGCATGCTCGCGCGGGCGTGCGCCGTCGGCGACATCGTGCTCCAGGGCAACAACATCCGGTTCGCGCCGGTGGAGTTGCGCGAGTCGCAGGAGCTGAGGCTGAAGCGGCTCTACCCCGGCAGCGTCATCAAGGCGGGCGCCCACCAGGTCCTCGTACCGCGTCCGAAGACCGCGAAGGTGGGCGGCAAGCCGCTGGTCGGACGCGAGTTGCTGGGCTGGGTGGGGGAGTTCCTGACCTCGATCCTCGGGTCGTAGCCAGCCGCCGGCCCGGCGGGTGGTGGTCAGCCGCCGGTCCGGCGGGTCGCAGTCGCCCGCCCGGGACGCCGCCCACGCGCGAAGCCGGTCACGCCCTGAGCGGGTCCCCCCTGAGCAGGTCCCGCCCTGAGCAGATCCCGCCCTGAGCCGGGCACGCGCGAAGCCGTCACGCGCGAAGCCGTCCACGGGGACAGGTCCCGTGGACGGCTTCGGTGTGTGCGCGGCGCGGAAGTGCTCTACCGCTGATCGGGGCCGCCCTGCTCGCGCCCGAAGCCGAGTTTGCCCTCGGCCCGCTGCTGCGCGGAGTCGACCTGCTTCTGGTGCTTGCCACCGGTCCTCTGGTTGACCTGCTGCTCGGCGGCGTCGGACATCTTCCTGGACCTGTCCTTGTCCTTGCCGGCCATGCTCTTCATCTTGTCGAGGATGCCCATGCAGGAGCTCCTTCCGGGACGTGACTCACAGTCGACCGTACGACAGATATGCCGCGTATGCCCACTAGGGGCTCTTTGGGCCCCCTATGGTCTGAACCTCTCCGTCGCTACGGTGGTACGGCGAACGGCAAGGGGAGGGCACGCATGACGCGGCACAGCAGGATCCGTACCGGAGGGGCCGCGGTCGCGGTCCTCGCCCTGGCGCTGGTCACCGGTTGCGAGGGCCCGGGCGGGGAGGGGTCCTCGCCGCCCGGTGGCGGCGCCGAGGCACCGGCGGCGGGACAGGCCGTCAGCCCCCTGCGCAACCCGGACGGAACCGAGCCCGGCCTCGCCCCGATCACGGGCGACGCCCAGGAGGCGGCGGCCCGGGACCTCATCGACGGCCTGCGCACCAAGGGGCGCGGCCCGCGGACGGGCTACGACCGCGACGAGTTCGGGTACGCGTGGATGGACTCGGTGGAGGGCGTACCGCTGGCGAGGAACGGCTGTGACACGCGGAACGACCTGCTGAAACGCGACGGCCAGGACCTGCGCTTCCGCTCCGGCTCCGACTGCGTGGTCGTCGCCATGACGCTGGACGACCCGTACACCCGCACCACCATCGAGTGGCGCAAGCAGGACGCGAGCGAGGTCCAGATCGACCACGTCGTGCCCCTGTCGTACAGCTGGCAGATGGGTTCCTCGCGGTGGGCGGAGAGCAAGCGCGAGCAACTGGCCAACGACCCGCTCAACCTCCTCCCCGTCGAGGGCCGCGCCAACTCCGCCAAGCGGGACTCCGGCCCGGCGTCCTGGCTGCCGCCGAACAAGTCGGTCAGGTGCGCGTACGCGGTGCGGTTCGCGCAGGTCGCCGTCAAGTACGAACTCGCGGTGACCGCACCGGACCGGCAGGCGATGCTGCGCCAGTGCGGCGGCTGACGCGGGGGACCGGGGGGTCGGTGAAGGCTGACCTCGGGCCGTCGGCCGTGCCGAATTCCGTTTCCGGAGCGTCGGCCGTCCTGGCTACGGTGACCGCATGGAGCTGAAGATATCCAGCCTCGCCGAGCGCCCGGAGATGGTGGACCGGGTCCGCGCCATGGCCGACAGCTGGCCGGCCTTCGCCGTGGAGGACCTGTCGGGCAACGCCCACTACCCGCGCATCGCCGCCGAACTGCCGGAGTACGTGCAGTTCGCCGAGGACGAGCACGGTGAAGTCGTCGCCCACGGCCACAGCGTGCCGTTCGCCCTGCACCGCGAAGGGCGCGGCACCCTGCCCGCCCGGGGGTGGGGCGAGGTGCTCGTCTGGGCCTTCGGCGACCTGCGCCGGGGCGACCCCACCGACACCGTCAGCGCCATCTCCGTCACCGTCGCCCCGCACGCGCAAGGGCGCGGTCTCTCCGGCCGGATGCTCGCCGCCATGCGGGACAACGCCCGTGCCCGCGGTTTCCGTGAGGTCGTCGCCCCCGTCCGCCCCAGCGCCAAGCACCTCGAACCGCACGCCCCCATCGAGGAGTACGCCCGCCGTCTGCGTCCCGACGGTCTGCCCCACGACCCGTGGCTGCGCGTCCACGCCCGGGCCGGCGCCACCCTCGACTCCGTGGCCCCGGCCTCCATGACCGTCTCCGGTTCGCTGGAGCAGTGGCGGAGCTGGACCGGGCTGCCCTTCGACACCGCCGGGGACGTCGAGGTCCCCGGCGCCCTGGTGCCGGTGCGCTGTGAACCGGAGCGCGGGTACGCGGTGTACGTCGAGCCGAACGTGTGGATGCGGCACCCGTTGTGACCTGACGGCGCGTGACCGCCGGCTCCCTCGCCCCCGATCCGGCGGCGCCCGCGCCCCGGCGCCGTGTGTGGTGGTCTTCGAGGCTCGTGGCCGCCGCGCGGACGGCCGAAACCCGGCGGCCGGAAACCCAGCGGCCGGAAACCCGGCGGTCAGAAGGTGCCGTTGCCGAGCAGCTCGCCGTCGGCGTCGTAGACGGTGACGAGGCCGTTCTCGCTCTGCTTCCAGTCCGCGAACGCGGAGGCGATGAGGTTGGCCGGGCCCGTTCCCTCGCCCATGATTCCGCCGGTGAAGTCGGTGTAGACGTCGGCCGAGTCGAGGACGTCGTTCTGCTCTTCGGCGCCCTGCACCTTGGTGACGTGGGACACGGCGTCCTTCTCCGCGGCGGTCCCGTTCTTCCCCACGAACGCCTTGAACTGCTCGGCCTGGGACGCCTTCTCGACGGCCTTGTCCTCGGCGGGTTTGGCGTCCGCCTTGCCGTCCGCCTTCGCGCCGCCGCCCGCCTTCGCGTCACCGTCCGTCTTCGCGCCGCCGCCGTCCGCCTTCGCGCCGCCGGGATTCTCGTCGGCGCCGACGGAGGTCCGGCCGTCGCTCTTGCCGTCGCCGCCTCCGTCACCGGCGTTCGCCGACACCGCGCCGATGACGACGAGCCCCACCACGGCGCCCAGCGCGACCTTGGTCTTCATACCCATGACTGTGTCCCCTCCCGATGCGGCAACCGCCCTCTCCCGGCGACTGCTCGTTCGCGAGGTCAATAAGAACAAACTCTGTGAACCGAGTCAACACTGTTCACGCGTATACCCGCGTACACGGCGTGAACCACCCGCACGCCCTCGTCGGTATGCTCGGCGTCACAAGCGATGAGGGGAGCCGTGCGGGTGCAGGACAACGCGACGGAAGTGACCGCGGCCGGGATCGCGAGGCTCGCCGGCGTCGGCCGGGCTGCCGTGAGCAACTGGCGCCGTCGGCACGCCGACTTCCCCCGGCCGGTGGGGGGCACCGAGACCAGCCCCTCCTTCGCCCTCGCCGAGGTGGAGGGCTGGCTGCGTGAGCACGGCAAACTCGCCGAGGTCCCGCTCCGGGAGCGGGTGTGGCAGCAGCTGGCCGGGCATCCGGCGGGCCCGGTCACCGCACTGACGCACGTCGGCTGCGTCCTGCTGCTCATCCACGACCGCCCACCGCTCTGGCTCAACGCGAGCGCCGGCTCCGACGCACGGCTCGCGGCGATGCTGCCCGAGGCGTTGGAGCAGGTACTGACTCCGCGTTTCGGGCCGGCCCGCCGGGGTCGCGGCGGCCGCTGGGGCGGAGATGGCGCCCGCCCCGCCACCGGAGCATCCGCCGCTGTGAACGCGGCTTCCGGGGAGCAAGCGTCCGCCGCGGTTCACACACAGCCCGCGGCCGCCGCCGGTCAGACGCAGCGCGCGGCCGCCGCCATTCACGCGCAGTCCGAGGGTGCCGCCGTTCACACGCAGCCCGCTGTGACGGCACCGACCACTGTGAACAGCTCACCGACAGTTCACGACTCGCCGAGCGTCCACAGCCCGGTGGCGAAGCTCCGCACCCCGCCCGCCCCCACGTCGGCGGCCCCCACCTCGTCCGCCCCCGCCCTCGACACCCTCACGGGCCCCGCCCTCCTCCCCTCGACCCCCCTCCTCCGAGGCGCCGCGGAACTGGCCTCCGAACTCGGCGCCCGGCAGACCTTCGAGTTCCTGCTCGGCCGGCACCTCGACGCCAACCCCCGCCAGTACACGCTCACCCCCGCCGACCTCGCCGGCCTGATGGCGGACCTCGCCGGCCCCGCCCGTACCGTCCTCGACCCCGCCTGCGGCACCGGTGCCCTCCTGCGCGCCGCCGCGCCGGACGGCCCGGCCCCCCGGCCCGAACAGGCCGACCAGCGACTGCACGCCCAGGACGCCGCCCCCGACCTCGCCGCGCTCACCGGGCTCCGGCTCGCCCTGCACACCCGGGCCGGCCTCCGCGCCGCGGCCGGCGACACCCTGCGCGCCGACGCCTTCCCCGAGCTGCGCGCCGACGCCGTCCTGTGCCACCCGCCGTTCAACGAGCGCAACTGGGGACACGACGAACTCGCCTACGACGCACGCTGGGAGTACGGCTTCCCGGCCCGCACCGAGTCCGAGCTGGCCTGGGTGCAGCACGCCCTGGCCCGCCTGCGGGACGGCGGTACCGCCGTCCTCCTCATGCCGCCCGCCGCCGCCTCCCGCCGCTCCGGTCGCCGCGTCCGCGCCGATCTGCTGCGCCGGGGCGCGCTGCGGGCCGTGGTCGCGCTGCCGGTCGGCGCGGCACCGCCGTACAACATCGCGCTCCACCTGTGGGTGCTGCGCCGGCCCGACAAGGCCCCCGCGCAGCCCGAGGTGCTGCTCGCCGACGTGGGGCAGTTCGCCGGCGAGGGACGGGGCGGCCCCGACTGGCGGGCCGTGCGGGACACCGTGCTGGACGCCTGGCGGGACTTCGACGGTGCCGGGCGTCTCGACGAACGGCCCGGCCTGGCCCGTTCGCTGCCCGTCATCGCCCTCCTCGACGACGACGTCGACCTCTCACCCGCCCGCCATCTGCCGCCCCCTACGGCCGCCGACGGCGCCGGACGCCTCACCGACGTACGCGAACGCCTCGGTGAGACCCTGCGTCTGACCGCCGACCTCACCCCCGCCCCCGCGCACGACCCCGCCCAGCCCGCGCCCCGCTGGCCGCTCACCACCGTCGGCGAACTCGTCCGCGGGGGCGCCCTGGTGGTGCGCACCGGCACCCACGGCGGCCACGCGCGCGTGCCCGTGCTCACCGACCACGACGTCCTCTCCGGCACCGGCCCCTCCGGCACCCTCCCGGAGAGCGACGAGGAACCCGTGCTCACCGAACCCGGCGACGTCGTCGTCCCGGTCCTCGGCGGCGGCTCCGTCGCGCGCGTGGTCGACGACGCCACCGCGGGCGCCGCCCTGGGGCGCAACCTGGTCCTTCTGCGCCCCGACCCGGCCGCGCTCGACCCCTGGTTCCTCGCCGGCTTCCTGCGCGGCACCGCCAACAACCGCCAGGCCAGCAGCTACGCCTCCACCGCCACCCGCCTCGACGTACGCCGCCTCCAGTTGCCGCGGCTCCCGCTCGACGCCCAGCACCGCTACGGCACCCGTTTCCGCGCCCTCGACGAGTTCGACCGGGCCCTCAAACGCGCGGGCCGCCTCGGCGACCAGCTCGTACGGGGCATGTACGACGGGCTCACGGACGGCTCGGTGGCCCCGGACTGACGGCCTGCCCGGCGGCTGTCCGGCGGCCCGGTCGACGGCCCGCCGGAAGCCCGTCCGACGGCCTGATCCACGGCCCCACGGACGCCCCGTCCGGCGAGCCGCCCGATGCCCCGTCCGACGCCCCGGGCACGGGAAGTGACCAGCACGGCAACGGTTCGGTACAACCCGGGACCGCTTGTCCGTGTCGGCCTATACGCTCGTCCCCACACGGGACCTTCCGGTGTGTCCGCCTCACCAGGCCTTCAGGAGAAGTCATGCACGGCCAGGGCTTTGTGCCGCCACCGCCGCCGCGCCGCCCCCACACCGCGGTGCTGGTCCTGCTGCGCGTCTTCTTCGTGGCGCTCCCCCTGCTGAGCCTCGGGTTCCTCGCCTGGATATCGACCCTCTACGCGGCCATCGTCTCCCGCAGACCGCGCGACTGGTGGGCCTTCGGCGCGTCGGCCGTCGTCCTGGTGATCAGCTTCAGCCTGCTCGCCACGGACGACACGGACGACTTCAGCACGCCGAAGGGCACCACGGGCATGGTCATCCTGTTGCTCAACGCCTGCGCGTGCGCCGGTTACTTCCTCTACGCGGACATCCGGCACCACCAGGCGCCCCTCCACACCGGCTACCCGCCCCCCGGGCCCCCGGCCACCGGATACGGACACCCGCAGCCCGCGTACCACTACACCCCCGCGCCCCCGCAGGCGGTCCCGCAGCAGCCCCCGCCCCCGTACCGGGCCCCGCAGCCACAGACACCCACCCCGCCCCCGCGCACCCCCCAGCCCGCCCGCATCGACCAGGTCCGCGCCGAACTCGACGAGCTGAGCGACTACCTCCGCAAGCACGACGGCAGCGGCAGCGGCGGCCAGGAGAACGCCAGGTGACCGTGGCGGCGGGACGCGTCGTCGCCGACCGGTACGAACTGTCCACGCTCATCGGACAGGGCGGCATGGGCCAGGTCTGGACGGCCTACGACCGACGGCTCGACCGGCGCGTGGCGGTGAAGCTGCTGCGCCCCGACAAGGTGGCCGGCCAGGAGGCCGAGGAACTGCGCCGCCGGTTCGTGCGCGAGTGCCGGGTGACCGCCCAGGTCGACCACCCCGGCCTCGTCACCGTGCACGACGCCGGCAGCGAGGGCGAGGAGCTGTTCCTCGTCATGCAGTACGTCGACGGCGCCGACCTCTCCGACCACCTCGCCGAACACGACCCCTACCCCTGGCAGTGGGCGGTCGCCGTGGCCGCGCAGCTGTGCGCCGTCCTGAGCGCGGTGCACGCCGTGCCGATCGTCCACCGCGACCTCAAGCCCCGCAACGTGATGGTGAAGCAGGACGGCACCGTCACCGTCCTCGACCTCGGCGTCGCCTCCGTCATCGACGCCGACACCACCCGTCTCACCCACACCGGCACCCCCATAGGCTCGCCCGCCTACATGGCGCCCGAGCAGGCGATGGGCGGCGCCGTCGGCCCCTACACCGACCTCTACGCACTCGGTGTCCTCCTGCACGAACTGCTCAGCGGAGACGTCCCGTTCGCCGGTTCCACCGCCCTCGGCGTCCTCCACCGGCACCTGTACGAGCCCCCGCTGCCCGTACGCCGCCTCCGCCCCGAGGTCCCCGAGGCGCTCGAAGCCCTGGTCCTGCGCCTGCTCGCCAAGGACCCGCAGCACCGCCCCGCCTCCGCCCAGGAGGTCTACGAGCACCTGGCACTGCTGCTGCCCGCGCGCTCCATGCCCACCGGCGGGCCCCTCGACCCCACCCGCCCCTTCGTGCGCCCGCACGCCCCCTGGCCGGACCTGGCCCGCACCCCCGCGCCGCAGCCGACACCCGTCCCGCCCGTCGTCGAGGCCGAGAAGCCGGACGTCGCCCGAGCCGTCGACGACGTCAAACGCCTCCTCGGCGAGGGCCGCATCACCCAGGCCGTCGACATCCTCGGCGCGATCCTGCCCGTCGCCGCGGCCCAGCACGGCGAGCGCTCCCCGGTCGTGCGCACCCTGCGCAAGCAGTACGCGGCCACCCTCCTGGACGACGGCCAGTACCGGCGTGCCCTGCCCGAGCTGCGCCGCCTCGCCGACGAACGCGCCGCCGAGGCCGGTCAGGCCGACCCGCAGTCCCTGCGCCACCGCTACGACGCCGCCCAGTGCCTGGAGCAGCTCGGCGAACCGGCCGCCGCTCTCGCCGAGTACCGCGCCCTGCTGCCGTACTACGAGAACCAGTACGTCGCGGGCGACCCCGACCTCGCCCACGACGTCCGCCGCCGCATCGGACACCTGCTGCTCGCCCTCGGCGACCGCGCCGCCGCCCACGAGACGCTGGTGCGGCTGCTGCACGACGTGGAGCGCCTGCACGGCCCCGGCCATCCGGTGGCGGCCGAGGTCCGGCGCACCCTCCAGTGGCTCGGCCAGGTACGCGGCTGACGACCGAGCGCCCTCCCCGGCGGACGGCGTGCCCTCCCCGGCGGACGGCGTTGCCCTCCCCGGCGGACCGCGCGGACGGCGCGGCGGTGCCCGAAGTCCCGGTGAATCGTTGGTCGAATGGGTTGGCCAGAGCCGGGCCACTGCCTACCATCGATCATCGCAAGACTTTGTGCACCGTCGCACAATCTCCAACGGGAGGCTTCCTTGCACCGCCGCCGTCGCACCGCGCTCCTGCTCACCGCCGCGATCGCCGCCGCGGCGCCCCTGCTCACCGCCTGCGGCAACGACGCGCATCCGGGAGCGGCGGCCGTCGTGGGCGACCAGCGGATCACCGTCGCCCAGCTGGAGAACCGCGTCGACGAGGTGCGCGAGGCGCAGCGGGCCGCCGTCCCGGACGACACCCAGTACCAGCAGGTCGTCGCCCGCACCGGCACCCTCACCCGCGACACCCTGCACAGCATGGTCCTGGACCGGGTCCTGCACCGCGCCGCCCAGGACGCGGGGGTGACCGTCAGCCGCGGTGAGGTGCAGAAGATGCGCGGCGGACTGGAGGAGCAGGCCGGCGGCGCCAAGGAGCTGGAGACGGTCTGGCTGCAGCAGTACGGTGTCGCCCCCGAGCGCCTCGACGAGAACCTCCGTCTCCAGCTGGAGGCCCAGAAGCTCGCCGAGAGCCTCGGCACCGACACCAGCCGTCCCGAGTTCTGGCAGGCCCTGTCCAAGGCCTCGGCCAAGCTCGACGTCGACCTCAATCCGCGCTACGGCGACTGGGACGTCCAGAAGAGCAGCCGCGTCGACGCGAAGACGCCGTGGCTGCGGGAGATCACGGCACAGCGCTCCCAGCAGACGGCGTAACGGTCCTGCGCGGGGCCTGCCCACCGACGGACAGGCCCGGGCGACCACGCGGCGGAGAACCGGCACGGGCACCCCGTGCGGACACGCCGGGTGGGCACCGCCCTGTGGACAGCCTTTGTGGACAGCCCCTGTGGACAACTCAGGGCGCCGTCAGCCGCGTGCGTTACGTTTCTGATCGTGAACGCAATCAGCGCCGACGCCGCTCCCGGCACCGCCCCCGACCCCGGCCGCATCGTCCTGCTCACCACGAGCCATCGCGTGGCCCCCGGCCTGCTGTCCTGGCCCGCCTGGCAGGCCCTGCGCACCGCCGACCGCGTGCTGTGCGCCGACGCGGCGCACCCGCAGCTCCCGTACCTGCGCGAGGCGGGCATACGGGTCGACGAGGGGGCCCCGACCGCCGAGGAGCTGGTCGCGGCCTGCGCCGGCGGCCGGACCGTGGTGGTCGTGGCGACCGGTGAGGGCGACCCCGCGCTCACCGACGGACTGGCCCGCCTCGCCGGCTCCGGCCGCCTGGCCATGCCCGACCTGGAGCTGCTCCCCGCCTCCTACGACCTCCCGGGCGCCCGCCTCCTCGACCTCGTGCAGGTCATGGACCGCATCCGCGTCGAATGCCCCTGGTCGTCCCGGCGGACCCACGAGGGCCTGGCCAAGTACGCCATCGAGGAGGCGTACGAGCTGGTCGAGGCGATCGAGGACGGCGACCGCGACGAACTCCGCGAGGAACTGGGCGACGTACTCCTCCAGGTCGTGTTCCACGCCCGCATCGCCGAGGAGGACCCCGACGCCCCGTTCTCCGTGGACGACGTGGCCGGCACCATCGTCAGCAAACTGATCCACCGCCACCCGCACGTCTTCGGCGACGAGACGGCGACCACCCCCGAGGAGGTCAGGGAGCACTGGCTGCGCACCAAGGCCGCCGAGAAGCAGCGCACCTCGGTCACCGAGGGCGTCCCGCTCGGCCAGCCCGGCCTCGCCCTCGCCGCCAAGCTCGCCTCCCGGGTCCGCACGGCGGGCCTCACCGTCCCCCTTCCCACCGGCGAAGGTGTCGGTTACGAACTCCTCGCCCTCGCCGCCCGCGCCGAGTCCGAGGGCACCGACCCGGAGGCGGCCCTGAGAGCGGCGGCCCGCACCTACCGGGACGCGATCAGGGAGGTCGAGGGGTGACCGGCCACCCGCCCCGACCCGGCCACCCCGGACGCCCGCCCCACCCCGGCCACCGTGCCCCCGGTGCCACCGAGGGCCCGGCCCCCGAGCTGTTCACCTGGGAGTTCGCGAGCGACCCCTACCCCGCGTACGCCTGGCTGCGCGAGCATTCCCCCGTGCACCGGACGCGGCTGCCCAGCGGCGTGGAGGCCTGGCTGGTGACCCGGTACGCCGACGCCAAGCAGGCCCTCGCCGACCCACGGCTGTCCAAGAACCCGGCCCACCACGACGAGCCCGCGCACGCCAAGGGCAAGACCGGCATCCCGGGGGAGCGCAAGGCCGACCTGATGACCCATCTGCTGAACATCGACCCGCCGGACCACACCCGGCTGCGCCGACTGGTCAGCAAGGCGTTCACCCCGCGCCGGGTGGCGGAGTTCGCGCCCCGCGTGCAGGAGCTCGCCGACGGGCTCATCGACCGGTTCGCCGCCACCGGCAGCGCCGATCTCATCCACGAGTTCGCCTTCCCGCTCCCCATCTACGCCATCTGCGACCTGCTCGGCGTACCCCGCGAGGACCAGGACGACTTCCGGGACTGGGCGGGCATGATGATCCGCCACGGCGGGGGGCCACGGGGCGGGGTGGCGCGGTCGGTGAAGAAGATGCGGGGCTACCTCGCCGAGCTCATCCACCGCAAGCGCGCGGCGCTGACACCCGAGCCCGGACCCGGTGAGGACCTCATCTCCGGCCTCATCCGCGCCTCGGACCACGGGGAGCACCTCACCGAGAACGAGGCCGCGGCCATGGCCTTCATCCTGTTGTTCGCGGGTTTCGAGACCACGGTGAACCTGGTGGGCAACGGGACGTACGCCCTGCTCACGCACCCGGAGCAGCGGGCCCGTCTCCAGTCGTCCCTGGCCGACGGCGAACGCGCCCTGCTGGAGACCGGAGTGGAGGAACTGCTGCGGTACGACGGCCCGGTGGAGCTGGCCACGTGGCGCTTCGCCACCCGGCCGCTCACCATCGGCGGGCAGGACATCGCGGCGGGCGACCCCGTCCTCGTCGTCCTCGCCGCCGCCGACCGGGACCCGGAGCGGTTCACGGACCCGGACACCCTGGACCTCTCCCGCCGGGACAGCCAGCACCTCGGGTACGGCCACGGCATCCACTACTGCCTGGGCGCCCCGCTCGCCCGGCTGGAGGGGCAGACCGCGCTCGCCACGCTCCTCACCCGCCTGCCGGACCTGAGCCTCGCCGCCGACCCGGCCGAACTGCGCTGGCGCGGCGGGCTCATCATGCGAGGTCTGCGCACCCTGCCCGTGTCGTTCACACCGGTCGCACCGGCGAACGGGAGCGTTGCGTCGCCTCCGCAAAAGTGACACGCGCTCAACTTTGTGATCTTCACGTGATCTGCGCGGCATGAACTTGTGACAAGCGATCATCTGCCTATACGTTCACGGATCAACGTGGCCCCCAGTCTCACGGCCACGCGATCCTCGCTGTCTCGTGAAAGGTCGTCGCATGCTCTCCGGGAACGGTCGTCACCGCCGCCCCCGCCAGGCACCCGCCCTGGTCGTCGCCGCCGGAGTCACGGGCTCCGCCATCGCGATCCCGCTTCTCGGCGCCACCGGCGCGCACGCGGCCGACGGGGCGAACTGGGACCGGGTCGCCGAGTGCGAGACCGGCGGCGCCTGGAGCCAGAGCAGCGGCAACGGCTACTACGGCGGGCTGCAACTGTCCCAGGACGTCTGGGAGCAGTACGGCGGCCTGGAGTACGCGTCGAGCGCCGATCAGGCCAGCCGCTCCCAGCAGATAAGAATCGCCGAGAAGTTGCGCGCGGACCAGGGCATCGCCGCCTGGCCGACCTGCGGCCTGCTCGCGGGCCTGGGCAACGACTCGGGTTCGCCGGCCGGCGGCACGGGTGCGGCGGAGGAGGGTCCGTCGCAGGGGTCGGACGACGCGGGGACGCCGAAGGCTCCCCGGTCGACCGGGGCGTCCGGCACCGGCTCGTCCGGCTCGTCCGAAGAGTCCGAGCGGGCCTCCGGGGTCTCGCCTTCGTCCCCGCCCCCGGCCACGCCTGACTCCCCGTCGACCGAACCGGACGAAACGGCCAAGGCCGACACGGCGCCCGGAACCAGCCCCTCGGCGACCGCCGACCCGCAGGAGTCCGACAGGTCGTCCGCAGCCACCACCAAGGGTGACGAAACGGACAAGGCGGGCCAGAGTGCGGGCTCTTCGGCCCTCACCGACACCGCGGGGTCCGGCGCCGGCAAGCACCGCGGCGACCGCGCCGAGGAGGGCGTGGAGGAGGGCCGCGGGACCGACGCGTCGGGGCGGCATGCCTCGCGCGGTGAGGACGAGGCGCGAGAGGTCGTCGACGGCTCGTACACCGTCCGTTCCGGCGACAGCCTCTGGGGCATCGCCGACTCCCTTGAGCTCGACGGCGGGTGGCGCTCGCTGTACGTCGGCAACGAGGAGGTCGTCGGCGCCGACCCGGACCACATCCTGCCCGGTCAGACGCTCATGGTCGGGGGCGAATCGGGCCAAAAGTAGGGGGAGTTCGCGTCACGGTTCGGGGCCTATGTCCGATTTGGATCACGTGAGACATAGCTCTCAGAAGCCGTGATCGTCTTTGAAAATCCGGCGAGCGCGTGTCTACGGTCATGGTCGCTCGCCATCGCGGGCCCCGGCTGCCGCAACGCCGAATCCTGCCAGCGGCCGTCCGGGAACAGTCGTCGCGTCAAGCGCCGCAGGCAGGAGCGGGGGACCCAAGGTAAGTGCCGCACCGGGCAGTCGAGCCGGAGCGGCTAGGGGTGGAGCCGAGTTCCGCGAGGAACCCGGCCGGGCAACTCAACCGGCCCGAACCCGACAGCTCACCTCGCAGGCGTCGGTGAGGGGATCAACCATGCTGTTTTCCGGCAAGGGCAAGCACCGTCGCCCGTCCAAGGCCACCCGAGTCATCGCCGTCGCCGGTGTCACCGGTGCCGCCGTCGCCGCCCCGCTGATGGCGGCCGGCAACGCCTCCGCCGCCACCGCCTCCGAGTGGGACGCCGTCGCCCAGTGCGAGTCCGGTGGCAACTGGTCCATCAACACCGGCAACGGTTACTACGGCGGTCTGCAGTTC
Source organism: Streptomyces sp. NPDC047853 (assembly GCF_043204535.1). Lineage (NCBI taxonomy): Bacteria > Bacillati > Actinomycetota > Actinomycetes > Kitasatosporales > Streptomycetaceae > Streptomyces > Streptomyces sp. NPDC047853. Next base: position 496,746 of record NZ_JBIDCI010000003.1, read on the forward strand.
TCCGCCTCCACCTGGGCCGGCTACGGCGGTACGCAGTACGCCGCGACCGCCGACCAGGCGAGCAAGTCGCAGCAGATCGAGATCGCCGAGAAGGTGCTCGCGGGCCAGGGCAAGGGTGCCTGGCCGGTCTGCGGCACCGGCCTGTCGGGCGCCGCGTACACCGGTGGCGGCTCCACCGAGAGCCAGGACAGCGGTTCCGCGCAGGGCTCCGGCAGCTCCGAGAGCCAGAGCAGCGGCTCCACCGCCGACCGCTCCACCGAGCAGAAGGCCTCCCGCTCCGAGGAGCGCCCGGCCGCCGAGAAGCCGGCCGAGAAGAAGACCGTCACCACCCCGACCGGCAAGAAGGTCGAGAAGGGCGACGGCGAGTACAAGGTCGTCAAGGGCGACACCCTCAGCTCGATCGCCCAGGAGCACGACGTCAAGGGCGGCTGGGCGAAGCTGTTCAAGCTGAACGACGACATCGTCGACGAGGCCGACCTGATCTACCCGGGCCAGCAGCTGCACCTGAAGTAAGCGGCGGCCCCGCCTGCTCCCGTCCCGGCGCGTGTTCCCCCGTACGCGCCGGGACGGGTTTTTCACGCCCCCGTCCCGCCCGCGCCGCCGTCCCCGGGGCCGCGGGTGTTTCCGGAAACGTCTTTGTTCCGTTCGGAAACAATTTACTCTCGGTTCTGTCCAGCGGGTGGGCGATCGGCTGGCCGATCGCCCGGAGCCGGTTAGGCTCGGTCCCGCAGAGCCGCTGCGGTCCTGTGGACCCGCGCGTCACACCGAAGCGTCACATTGAAGAAGGAGATGCTCGTGCCGTCCATCGACGTCGTCGTAGCCCGGGAAATCCTGGACTCCCGAGGCAACCCCACGGTCGAGGTCGAGGTCGGCCTCGACGACGGCAGCACGGGTCGTGCCGCCGTTCCCTCCGGCGCCTCCACCGGCGCCTTCGAGGCCATCGAACTCCGTGACGGCGACCCGGCCCGTTACCTGGGCAAGGGCGTCGAGAAGGCCGTCCTGGCCGTCATCGAGCAGATCGGCCCGGAGCTGGTCGGCTACGACGCCACCGAGCAGCGCCTGATCGACCAGGCCATGTTCGACCTGGACGCCACCGACAACAAGGGCTCGCTGGGCGCCAACGCCATCCTCGGCGTCTCCCTCGCCGTCGCCCACGCCGCCTCCGAGGCCAGCGACCTGCCGCTCTTCCGCTACCTGGGCGGCCCCAACGCGCACCTGCTGCCGGTGCCGATGATGAACATCCTGAACGGCGGCTCGCACGCCGACTCCAACGTGGACATCCAGGAGTTCATGATCGCCCCGATCGGCGCGGAGTCCTTCTCCGAGGCCCTGCGCTGGGGCGCCGAGGTCTACCACACGCTGAAGAAGGTCCTGAAGAACAAGGGCCTGGCCACCGGCCTCGGCGACGAGGGCGGCTTCGCCCCGAACCTCGGCTCCAACCGCGAGGCCCTCGACCTGATCCTCGAGGCGATCAAGGAGGCCGGCTACACCCCCGGCGAGCAGATCGCCCTGGCGCTCGACGTCGCCGCGTCCGAGTTCTACAAGGACGGCTCCTACGCCTTCGAGGGCAAGAACCGCACCGCCGCCGAGATGACCGAGTACTACGCCGAGCTGGTCGAGGCGTACCCGCTGGTCTCCATCGAGGACCCGCTGTTCGAGGACGACTGGGACGGCTGGAACACCATCACCGCCAAGCTCGGCGACAAGGTGCAGCTCGTCGGCGACGACCTGTTCGTCACCAACCCGGAGCGCCTGGCCCGCGGCATCGAGGAGAACTCGGCCAACGCCCTGCTCGTCAAGGTGAACCAGATCGGCTCGCTGACCGAGACCCTGGACGCCGTCGAGCTGGCCCAGCGCAACGGCTTCAAGTGCATGATGTCCCACCGTTCCGGCGAGACCGAGGACGTCACCATCGCCGACCTGGCCGTCGCCACCAACTGCGGCCAGATCAAGACCGGTGCCCCGGCCCGCTCCGAGCGCGTCGCCAAGTACAACCAGCTGCTGCGCATCGAGGAGATCCTCGACGACGCCGCGGTGTACGCCGGCCGCAGCGCGTTCCCCCGCTTCAAGGGCTGACCCGCCCGGTAAGAGGCGGCGTCGTACGTACGTCCCCGTACTCGGTCCCGTACCGTGTGCGGGGACGTACGCACGTAGGGCGACGCACGAGGGTGCAGGGGAGGCGGGGACATGGCGGTGAAGGACCGGGACCGTTTCTCCACCGCGACCAGGATCCGGATCATCGGGGAGCAGACCGCGGCCCGGGTCTACCGTTCGCAGACCAAGCGCCAGGCCCGCCGCTCCCGGCTGACCGGCCGGGCCGCGCTGCTCGCGATGGTGCTCTGCTCGCTGGTCGTGGCGCTCGCCTATCCGATACGGCAGTACGTCGCCCAGCGGGCGGAGGTCGCCGATCTCCAGCGGGAGCAGCGCGAGACCCGGAGCCGGGTCGAGGAGCTGCGCGACCTCAAGGCGCGCTGGCAGGACGACGCCTACGCCGAGCAGCAGGTCCGGCTGCGGCTGCACTACGTGATGCCGGGGGAGACGGGGTTCGTCGTCGTCGACCCGGACGCCGCCAAGCAGGCCCGCGCCGAGGCCGGTGCCGCCGACCGCCCCTGGTACCGCAACGTCTGGGACGGGATCGACAAGGCCGACGCCGCCGGCCGGCCGTGAACCGACCGCGCCGGCCGTGAACCGACCGCGCCGGCCGTGAACCGACCGCGCCGGCCGTGACTCAACAGGAAGACCAGCAGAAGACAGTCATGCAGACTCCCCCGCCGACCACCCCGCGCACCGAGCCCACCGACGCGGACGTGGCGGCCTTCAAGCAGCAGCTCGGGCGTCCTCCGCGCGGCCTGCGCGCCATCGCGCACCGCTGCCCCTGCGGTCAGCCGGACGTCGTGGAGACGGCGCCGCGGCTGCCCGACGGCACGCCCTTCCCCACGCTGTACTACCTGACGTGCCCCCGGGCGGCCTCCGCGATCGGCACGCTGGAGGCGAACGGCGTGATGAAGGAGATGACCGAGCGCCTCGCCACCGACCCCGAGCTGGCCGCCGCCTACCGGGCCGCGCACGAGGACTACATCCGGCGCCGCGACGAGATCGAGGAGCTGACCGGGTTCCCGAGCGCGGGCGGCATGCCCGACCGGGTCAAGTGCCTGCACGTGCTGGTCGGCCACTCCCTCGCGGCCGGGCCGGGCGTGAACCCACTGGGCGACGAGGCCATCGCGATGCTGCCCGAGTGGTGGCGCAAGGGGCCGTGCGTGACGGTCGACGGGACCTGTGGGGAGGACGGCCAGTGACCCGTGTCGCCGCCATCGACTGCGGTACGAACTCCATCCGGCTGCTGGTCGCCGACGTCGACCCGGCGACCGGTGAGCTGACCGACCTGGACCGCCGCATGACCATCGTGCGGCTCGGTCAGGGCGTCGACCGCACCGGGCGGCTGGCGCCCGAGGCGCTGGAGCGGACCTTCGCCGCGTGCCGCGAGTACGCCGAGGTGATCAAGGAGCACGGCGCGGAGCGGCTGCGCTTCGTGGCGACCTCCGCCTCCCGGGACGCGGAGAACCGAACCGACTTCGTGCGCGGCGTGCTGGACATCCTCGGCGTGGAGCCGGAGGTCATCACGGGGGACCAGGAGGCGGAGTTCTCCTTCACCGGCGCCACCCGGGAGCTGGCCGGCCGCGACCACCTCGACAGGCCCTACCTGGTCGTGGACATCGGCGGCGGCTCGACCGAGTTCGTCGTCGGCGACGACCACGTGCGTGCCGCCCGCTCCGTGGACGTCGGCTGCGTCCGGATGACCGAGCGGCACCTGGTCCAGGACGGCGCGGTGACCGACCCGCCGACCGAGGCGCAGGTCGCGGCGATGCGGGCGGACATCGAGGCGGCCCTGGACCTCGCCGAGGAGACGGTGCCGCTGCGCGAGGCGCGCACGCTGGTGGGGCTGGCCGGCTCGGTGACGACGCTCTCCGCCATCGCGCAGGAGCTGCCCGAGTACGACTCGGCCGCCATCCACCACTCCCGGGTCTCCCGGGACCGGGTCGGGGAGATCACCGCGTGGCTGCTGCGCTCCACCCACGCCGAGCGCGCGGCGGTCCCGTCCCTGCATCCGGGCCGCGTCGACGTCATCGGAGCGGGTGCGCTCGTCCTCCTGGCGATCATGGAGCGAACGGGCGCGCGGGAGGTCGTCGTGAGCGAGCACGACATCCTCGACGGCATCGCATGGTCGGTGGCGTAGGGTCCGTGCTCGCTCTCTGAGCAGGGCGGACGACGATTGAGCGGTCGCCGGGGGGCCTCGCGGGCCTCTCGGTGACGTCCTGTCGGGAAAGTTCGTGAAGTTCTTCACAAGGAATTGGGCCCGGTCGGACGGCGAAAGCGCGTCGGTTGACCCTTTTGGGGGTGCAACAGCCCTTTGAACGCGTTCAGGACCGTGTGTGCGAGGGGTGCCGCCGGGTCACCGGGAGGGGGTGGTCCACCGCCCCCTCAGGTGCGGACGGGCAGCTCACGCGGCATTGACAACGGGGTGCACTACACGCTGGTTCCTTCCCCCGCCATGATCTCCGTCACGTGGGCGGCGGATGGTAGCACAGCCTTCACCGAAGCTTGTGAAGGGGCGCACGAACGACCCCCCTGAGACGGGTGGATACTCGATGGCATGAGCACCACGGAGCGTCCCAGGATCCTCGTAGTAGGCGGTGGGTACGTAGGCCTGTACGCAGCTCGACGCATCCAGAAGAAGATGCGTTACGGCGAGGCGACCGTCACCGTCGTCGACCCGCGGTCGTACATGACCTACCAGCCCTTCCTCCCCGAAGCCGCCGCCGGCAACATCTCCCCGCGGCACGTCGTCGTCCCCCTCAGGCGCGTGCTTCCCAAGGCGGAGGTCCTCACCGGCCGGGTCACCACCATCGACCAGGACCGCAAGGTCGCCACGATCGCCCCGCTGGTGGGCGAGGCGTACGAGCTGCCGTTCGACTACCTGGTCATCGCCATGGGCGCGGTCTCCCGCACCTTCCCGATCCCCGGCCTCGCCGAGCAGGGCATCGGCATGAAGGGCATCGAGGAGTCCATCGGACTGCGCAACCACGTCCTGGAGCAGCTGGACAAGGCCGACTCCACCACCGACGAGGAGATCCGCCGCAAGGCGCTCACCTTCGTCTTCATCGGCGGCGGTTTCGCCGGCGCGGAGACCATCGGTGAGGTCGAGGACATGGCCCGCGACGCGGCCAAGTACTACAAGAACGTCTCCCGCGAGGACATGCGCTTCATCCTCGTGGACGCCGCCGACAAGATCCTCCCCGAGGTCGGCCCCAAGCTCGGCCAGTACGGCAAGGAGCACCTCGAGGGCCGCGGCGTCGAGGTCTACCTGTCCACCTCCATGGACTCCTGCGTCGACGGCCACGTCGTGCTGAAGAACGGCCTGGAGGTCGACTCCAGCACCATCGTGTGGACGGCCGGCGTCAAGCCGAACCCGGCCCTGTCCCGCTTCGGCCTGCCGCTGGGTCCCCGCGGTCACGTCGACTGCGAGCCGACCCTCCAGGTCAAGGGCACCGACTACATCTGGGCCGCGGGCGACAACGCCCAGGTGCCGGACCTCGTCGGCCGCAAGGCGGGCAACGAGAACGCGTGGTGCCCGCCGAACGCCCAGCACGCGCTGCGCCAGGCCAAGGTCCTCGGCGACAACGTGATCTCCGGCATGCGGGGCTTCCCGCAGAAGGACTACAGCCACGCCAACAAGGGCGCGGTGGCGGGCCTCGGCCTCCACAAGGGCGTCGCGATGATCGTCATGGGCAAGATGAAGATCAAGCTCAAGGGACGTCTCGCCTGGTACATGCACCGCGGCTACCACGGTCTCGCGATGCCGACCTTCAACCGGAAGATCCGCGTCTTCGCGGACTGGACGCTCGGCATGTTCCTCAAGCGCGAGGTCGTCTCCCTCGGTGCGATGGAGACCCCGCGCGAGGAGTTCTACGAGGCCGCCAAGCCGGCCCCGGCCGCCGCGCCCAAGGCCGCCGAGCCGGCCGCGCAGCCGCAGAAGTCCGGGGAGAAGGCCAAGGCCTCCTGACCTCCCCGTCAGCGCACCCGTAGTACCCCGAAGGGGCCGTCCGCCATCCGTGGTGCGGGCGGCCCCTTCGCGCTGCGCCGGCCGGGCGACAGAATGCGTGGTGTGTACAAGTATTTTGCCGAGTCGTGACGCGCGCCGGGGACTGTGCGGCGGGCTCCCAGGTGTTTACGTGGTGAAAGACATTCCGGGATAGCTCGTCACGGAGGTACGCCATGGCTGACGCCGCGCTGCGGCTGCAGAGCCTCTTCGAACAGTTGCTGGGAGCACCCCTCCCGGTGCGCGTCCGCGCCTGGGACGGTTCGCAGGCGGGACCGCCGGGCGCGCCCACCGTCGTCGTCCGCCATCGCCGAGCCCTGCGCCGCCTGTTGTTCAAGCCGGGCGAACTGGGCCTGGCCCGCGCCTGGGTGGCCGGCGACCTCGACGTCGACGGCGACCTGTACGCCGCCCTGGACGCGGTGTCCGGCCTGCTCTGGGAACGCGGTGACGACGCCCGCGGCCTCGTCGAGGCGCTGCGCGACCCCGAGGCCCGGGCCGCCGTACGCGGGCTGGTGAGGCTCGCCGGGCCGCCGCTGCCGCCCGCCCCGCCCCCGGAGGAGGTCCGCCGCCCCCGCGGCCACCTGCACACCAAGCGCACCGACAGACGAGCCATCAGCCACCACTACGACGTCGGCAACGACTTCTACGCCCTCGTCCTCGGCCCCTCCATGGTGTACTCCTGCGCCTACTGGCCGGCCCCCGAGTCCGAGGGCGGCACCTTGGAGGACGCCCAGCGCGACAAGCTCGAACTGGTCTGCCGCAAGCTCGGCCTGAGCCCCGGTCAGCGCCTTCTGGACGTCGGCTGCGGCTGGGGCTCCATGGCGATCCACGCGGCCCGCGAGCACGGCGTGAGCGTCGTCGGCGTCACGCTCTCCCAGGAACAGGCCGCCTACGCCCGCAAGCGCGTCGCCGAGGAGGGACTCACCGACCGGGTAGAGATCCGCGTCCAGGACTACCGGGACGTCGCGGACGGGCCGTACGACGCCGTCTCCTCCATCGGCATGGCCGAGCACGTCGGCGCCGAACGCTACCTGGAGTACGCCACCGACCTGTTCCGGCTGCTCAGGCCCGGCGGGCGGCTGCTCAACCACCAGATCGCGCGGCGCCCCGAACGGGACGAGTCCGCCTACAGCGTGGACGAGTTCATCGACGCCTACGTCTTCCCCGACGGCGAACTGGCCCCCCTCGGCACCACCGTCACGCAGTTGGAGCGCGCCGGGTTCGAGGTGCGCGACGTGGAGTCGATCCGCGAGCACTACGCGCTCACCCTGCGCCGCTGGGTGGCCAACCTGGAGTCCGGCTGGGCGGCGGCCACGAGGCTCGTCACCCCGGGCCGTGCGCGGGTCTGGCGCCTGTACATGGCCGCCTCGGCGCTCGCCTTCGAGCACAACCGCATCGGCGTCAACCAGGTCCTCGCCGTGCGGACCCCGGACTCGGGCGGCTCCGGACTGCCGCTGCGCACCCGCGTGTGGGGTGCGCCCGGCCGCGTCTGACCGGACATGAGGGCCGGGCCCCCACGCGGGGAGCCCGGCCCTCGGTGTGCCGCGGTGCGGCGAGGTCACTCGGCCTTGATCGCGTTCAGCATGTTCAGCCGGGCGGCGTTGCGGGCGGGCCACATCGCGGCCAGGACGCCCACCAGGCCGGCCAGCACCAGGAAGATCCCGATCCGGTCCCAGGGCAGGACCAGCGCGTACCCCGGGATCTGGTCCGCGACGGTCTCACCGATCGCCCAGCCGAGGAACGTGCCGAGACCGATGCCGATCACCGCGCCGAACACCGAGATGACGACGGCCTCCAGCCGGACCATCCGCTTCACGCGGCGCCGGTCCAGACCGATCGCGCGCAGCATGCCGATCTCCTGCTGCCGTTCGAAGACGGACATCGCGAGGGTGTTGACGACGCCCAGCACCGCGATGATCAGGGCCATGGCCAGCAGGCCGTACATGATGTTCAGCATGGTGTTGATGGCGCCGCCGAACTCGTCGCGGATGTCCTGCCGGTCCATCACGGTGATCGCCGGGTTGTCGCCGAGCGCGTCGATGAGGACCTGCTCGTTGGCCGCGGACTGGCCGCCGTCGATCTTCACGAAGATCTGCCGGATGGACGGCTTCGTCTCGTGCCGGTCCACGACCTCGCGGTCGACGAGGACGGGGGAGAGGAACTCGCTGTCCTTGTAGACGGCGCCGACCGTCAGCGTGGCCTTCTCGTCGTCGTCGAAGGTGACGGGGACGGTGTCGCCGGTCTTCCAGCCCCTGCTCTCGGCCGTCTTCTCGGCGACCGCGATCCGGCCCTCGGCGAGCGAGCCCGCGCTGCCGCTGACGACGTCGACCGTGAGGACCTTCTCGATGTCGCCCGGGGTGACCGCCGAGGCGGACACGTAGTCCTCGCCGTCGACCCGGAAGTAGGCGTCCTGCTGCGGCGAGACCGCGGACACGCCCCCGGCCTTCTCCAGCGCCGTCAGCGCGGTCCGGTCGAGGTCGCCTCCGTTGGCCATCGAGACCATGTAGTCGGCCTTGATGTTGTCCGTGGTCATCTTGTCGATGGCCGCGCCGACCGTGATACCGAGCACCGACAGGGCGGTCACCAGCGTCAGTCCGATCGCCAGCGCCGAGGCGGTGGCGCCGGTGCGGCGCGGGTTGCGGACCGCGTTCTGGCCGGCCAGCTTGCCCGCCACCCCGAACGGGCCGACGAGCAGCGGTCGGACGAGCGCGATCACGGGCCGGGACAGCAGCGGGATCAGGATGATCACGCCGATCAGGGCGAAGAACGCGCCCGCCCCGATGTACATCCGGCCGTCGTCGCCCCCGGTCGAGGCACCCGCCACGATCCCCGCCGCACCGAGGGCGGTGACCACCGCGCCGATGGAGTTGCGCACCACCAGTGACTTGGTGGTGGCCACCGCGTGGACGCTGTTCATGGCCGCCACCGGCGGGATCTTCGCGGCCCGGCGGCCGGGCAGCCAGGCGGCGAACACCGTGATCAGCACGCCCACGGCGAACGCCGCCACCACCGGCGTGGCGGACAGGACCAGCGGACCGTCCGGCATCTTCATCTCGAACGCGGCCATCCCGGAGCGCAGTCCGACGGCCAGTGCGACGCCGAGGGCGAAGCCGACGGCCGAGGCCACCAGACCCACCAGCGCGGCCTCGGCGAGCACCGAGCGGGTGATCTGCCTGCGGGACGCGCCGACGGCGCGCATCAGGGCGATCTCCTTGGTGCGCTGGGCGACCAGCATCGTGAACGTGTTGGAGATCAGGAAGATGCCGACGAAGAGCGCGATGCCCGCGAAGCCGAGCAGGATCTGCTTGAGGTTGCCCATGCCCTGTTCGATCTGCTGGGCCTGCTCGTCCGCGAGCGCCTGGCCGGTCCGGGCCTCGGCGGTGTCCGGCAGCAGCGGCTCGACCGAGCGGAGGATCTCCGAGGCGTGCGCGCCGGGGGCGGCGGTGACGGTGACGCTCTCGAAGTAGCCCGGCTTCAGGTACTGCTTCTGGGCGACGGAGGTGTCGAAGAGGACGAGGCTGCCGCCGGCGTTGACGGCGCCGTCCTCGGTGGTGAACACGCCGCTGAGGGTGTACTCCTTCACCGGGCCGTTGGTCGCGACGCGCACCCGGTCGCCGACCTCGTACTCGCCCTTGTCGGCGGACTCCTCGTCCAGGGCGATCTGGTCGTCCCGCACCGGGCCGGAGCCGTCGGTGAACGTGTACGCGGCGTCCTTGCCGTCCTTGCCGGGCGCGAAGTTGGCGCCCTTGTTGGACCAGCCGACGCCGATGAGCTTTCCGTCGGGGTCGGCGACGCCGGCGAAGCCCTCGACGCGGCCGTACGCCCCGGCGACGCCGTCCACGGCGGAGATCCGGTCGAGGACCTTGCCGGAGAGGCCGGGCTCCTCCTTGGGGTTGTCCGGGTCGGCGTGCGAGGTGACGGCGACGGCGACGTCGTCGTAGCTCTTCGCCGACTGGTTGCGGAAGGCGTGGGAGAGGGTGTCGGCGAAGACCAGGGTGCCGGAGACGAACGCCACGCCGAGCATCACGGCGAGCACGGTCATCAACAGCCTGGCCTTGTGCGCGAAGACGTTGCGCAAGGCGGTACGGAACATGGGTCTTCTCTGTCCAGACGTACGGGGGGAGTACGGGGGAGTGCGCGGCGGGCGGGACGTCAGCTGGTGCGGCCCTTGGCGTCGAACTGCTTCATGCGGTCCAGCACCGAGTCGGCCGTCGGCCCGTACACCTCGTCGACGATGCGCCCGTCCGCGAGGAAGACCACCCGGTCCGCGTAGGCCGCGGCCACCGGGTCGTGGGTCACCATCACCACCGTCTGCCCCAGCTCACGCACCGAGTTGCGCAGGAAGCCCAGCACCTCGGCGCCGGAACGCGAGTCGAGGTTTCCGGTCGGCTCGTCACCGAAGATGATCTCGGGGCGGGAGGCCAGCGCACGGGCCACGGCCACGCGCTGCTGCTGGCCGCCGGAGAGCTGGGAGGGACGGTGGCCGAGCCGGTCGGCCAGCCCGACCATCTCGATCACGGAGTCCAGCCACTGCTGGTCCGGCTTGCGGCCCGCGATGTCCATGGGGAGGGTGATGTTCTCCCGCGCGGTGAGCGTCGGCAGCAGGTTGAACGCCTGGAAGATGAAGCCGATCTTGTCCCGGCGCAGCTTGGTCAGCTGCTTGTCCTTCAGCGAGCCCAGTTCGGTCTCGCCGATGCACACCGAGCCGGAGGAGAAGGTGTCGAGACCGGCCACGCAGTGCATCAGCGTGGACTTGCCGGAGCCGGAGGGGCCCATGATGGCGGTCAGCTCGGCCTGCCGGAAGTCGATGGAGACGCGGTCCAGGGCGACCACCTGGGTCTCGCCCTGGCCGTAGATCTTGGAAAGCTCCGTGGCGCGTGCGGCCACGGTGGTGGACCGGTCGGCGATAGGTGCGGTGGTCACGGGAAGGGCGCTCCTGTCGGTACGGCGTGCTCGGGGACGCTGTCCATCCTCCCGGCCGCCGGGCGCCGTGTAGTCAGCCGCTGTTCCCGTTCCGAGGGGGGACTCCGGGCGGACCGGACGGGCCCGTGTACTACCTGAGGATGACGGCCGACCCTGACCCGCCGGGCCGGCGGGGGCAGCACAGGAACAGGGCGGGCGCCCTTGTCGAGACGGTGAAATTCCGTCATTCCGCGTGCGATGCCCCGCGCCGCACGCGAGGCTGTTGGCAAGTGAGGACGGCCCGGCCGCGGAACTGATGCGCCCTCAGGCGCCAATAAAATAAGACAAGATCGGTTCGTCCGACCCATGTGCGAGGGGGGTGCCCCGATAGGCTCAAGACGCTCGACGCGGAGCCCATGGCCTGCCCGGATGGTGGAATGCAGACACGGCGAGCTTAAACCTCGCTGCCCCTTCGCGGGCGTGCCGGTTCAAGTCCGGCTCCGGGCACTCTCCCTTCCCCTTCCCCCGCGCGGCGACTTCGCCGCAGACCGTTGACAGCGGTGTCACTCGGCCGGAGACTCACCTTCGACGATCGGTGAACTAATTTTCACCAGGCGAACACCGCTCCGCGGTCGAGCGTCACGCGAACAACCGAAGGGAACGACCGATGCGCACCACCGTCGGCATCATCGGGGCCGGACCCGCCGGGCTCCTCCTCGCCCGGCTGCTGCACGACGCCGGTATCGACTCCGTCGTCCTGGAGAGCCGCGACCGTGCCTACGTCGAGCGGCGGCAGCGCGCCGGAATCCTGGAGCAGGGCACCGTGGACGTCCTGCGGGCGGCCGGCGCGGCGGAGCGCATGGACCGGGAGGGGCTGCGGCACGACGGCATCGAGCTGCGCTACGACAGGCGGCGCCACCGCGTCGACTTCCCCGCGCTGACCGGCGGGAAGTCGGTCATGGTCTACGCCCAGACCGAGGTCTGCAAGGACCTCATCGCCCTCCAGCTCGACGAGGGCGGCCCGCTGCTGTTCGAGACCGAGGCGCTGGCCGTGGAGGACGCGGAGACCGGGCACCCGCGCGTCCGCTTCCGGCACGCGGGCGCGGACGGGGACGGGGACGGGGACGGGGCGGACGGCGGGAGCGGCGTCGAGGACGTCCTGGAGTGCGACTACGTCGTGGGCTGCGACGGCTTCCGGGGGGTGGCCCGGGCGGCCGTCCCCTCCGGTATGGGCCGCACCTTCGAGCGGACGTACCCCTTCGGCTGGCTCGGCATCCTCGCCGATGTGCCGCCGTCGCACGACGAGCTGGTCTACGCCCGCCACGACCGCGGTTTCGCCCTGCTGTCCATGCGCTCCCCGTCCGTCTCCCGCCTGTACCTCCAGGTGCCCGAGGGCACGGACGCCGGGAGCTGGAGCGACGAGGAGATCTGGGCCGAGCTGGAACGCCGCTTCGAGACGGACGACGAATGGACGCTGCGGCGCGGCCCGATCACCCAGAAGTCGGTCACGCCGATGCGCTCCTACGTCCACGAGCCCATGCGGCACGGCCGCCTCTTCCTGGCCGGCGATGCCGCGCACATCGTGCCGCCCACCGGCGCCAAGGGCCTGAACCTCGCCGTCGGTGACGTCGTCACCTTCGCGCGGGCCCTGGTCCACCGCACGCGGACCGGCTCCGAGGACCTGCTCGACGCCTACTCCGCGACCTGTCTGCGCCGCGTCTGGCAGGCCGAGCGCTTCTCTTACGACATGACGACCCTGCTGCACCGCGCCCCCGACGCCACGCCCTTCGACGACCGCCTCCAGGTGGCCCGCCTGGACCGGATCGCGGGCTCCCGCGCGGCCGGGACCGACCTCGCCGAGGCCTACACCGGGTTCCCGATCGGGTGAGCGGGGCGCGGCCGGGTGCGGGCCCCCGCCGTGAGGGGAATCACCGGTCCGCGTAGCGTGTTGTCCCGCAGGTGCAGGGAAAGATCCTCCCCAAGCAGTAGGGTCATTCCTTTGCCGTTCCATTACTCTTGAGCCAAGGCTGCGCAGTGTGGCCATGGAGGAGTGAAATGAGGAGCAGAAACCCGGTCTTCTCGCGACGGGGGTTCAGCCGCGACAACGGCTACGCGGGCTTCAACGCCGCGCCGCAGGCCGGGGGCCCCGCCGTCGCCACCCAGGGCAACCCGTACGCGCAGGGCGCTCCGTACGCCCAGCCCGCCGGCAACCCCTACGCGCAGAACCCGTACGCCCAGCAGGCCCTTCAGCACGGCGCGCCGCCGCAGGCACCGGCCGGCACCGGCCGGATGACGATGGACGACGTCGTCATCCGTACGGCGAGCACGCTCGGCGTGCTCATCGTGACGGCCGCGCTCGCGTGGGCGCTGCTGCCCGTGGACGACGCCAACATCGGCCGGTCCTACGGCATCGGTATCGGTGCCGCGCTGATCGGCATGGTCCTGGCGCTCGTCCAGTCCTTCAAGCGCAAGGCCTCGCCCGCGCTGATCCTGTCGTACGCGGCGTTCGAGGGTGTCTTCCTCGGCGTCGTCTCCAGCGTCGTCGACAACCGCATCGCCGACGGCGCGGCCATGCAGGCCGTGATCGGCACCATGGCGGTCTTCGCCGGTGTGCTGATCGCGTACAAGGCCGGCTGGATCCGCGTCAACCGCCGCTTCTACGGCTTCGTGATGGCCGCCGCGCTCGGCTTCGTCTTCCTGATGATGGTGAACCTGCTGTTCGCCGTCTTCGGCGGCGGAGACGGCCTCGGCTTCCGCAGCGGTGCGCTCGGTGTCGTCTTCGGCATCGTCGGCATCATCCTCGGCGCCTGCTTCCTGGCCATGGACTTCAAGCAGGTCGAGGACGGCCTGGCCTACGGCGCCCCGCGCGAGGAGGCCTGGCTCGCCGCCTTCGGCCTCACGCTGACGCTGGTCTGGCTGTACCTGGAGTTCCTGCGGCTGATCGCGATCCTGAACAGCAACGACTAGCGGGTGCTGGTACGGCGCGTCGCGCACCGACACGACGTGTGAAGGGCCCCGGGCTTCTGCCCGGGGCCCTTCGTCGTCCTTGCGGCGGCGCACGCTAGAGCAGCTTGCGTGCGGCCCTTCTCAGGTCGTATTCGTGGACGATCGCCTTCGCGTGGCCGTACGCGAGGTCGTGTTCGTGGCGGAGCCAGCTGACCTTCTCCTCGAAACGGAAGAGGGAGGGGCCGTCCTCGACGGCGCGCAGCCAGTCGGAGATCTCACGACCGGTGCAGTGGGGGATGCGGGCGAGCATGTTGCGGTGGGTCTCCTCGGAGAAGACTTGGGACATCGGCGCCTCCGGGCGAAAGGGGATGTAAGCCGGTCCTTCAGGTCACCGTGCCTGAGCGTCCGCCCGTTGGCAACAGTCCCGGCGGGGCGCGTACGCTCGCGCCGTGGTTGATACGACGCCTTTGACCCGTGCCGTGGACGACTTCGCCGACCGGCTGCGGGCCGCCCCGCAGAGCAGGCTGCAACGCGGGGCCGCCGCCGAGGCGCTGGAGCTCGCCCGCGAGCTGGCCCGACGCGCCCAGCTCGCGGAGGAACCGGACGCGGAGCCGCGGCAGATGCCGGACGCGGGGATGTTCGCCGCCGCGGACCAGATCGCCGTCGCCGCACACGACCTGGCCCTCGTGCTCAGCGACGAGGGCCAGGTGGAGGAGGCGGTGGGCCTGGTGGAGGAGGCGCGGAAGCGCGCCGGGGTGTGACGCCCCCGGAGGTGACTAGAGGGACGCGATGACGCGGTCCGCCAGGATGTAGACGTTCTCCTCGCCGCAGGCGAAGGTCAGCGTGTAGGCGCCGGAGATCCCCGAGCCGCCCAGGAGGTACGGGGTCGTGCCCGCGCTCAGTGCGGCGGCCAGGCGCTCGGCGGTCTCCCGGTGGCCCGGGGTCATGCACAGGGTGGTCCCGTCGGCGAAGACGTACACGTCGAGCGTGCCCAGCGGGCCCGGGCGGACGTCCGCCAGCGCCACGTTGGTCTCGGCCAGTTCCTCCAGGGTGGCGACGGTGCGCTCGTGGTCGTTCCCGACCGGCGCGGGGTTCGGTACGAAGTCCGGGTGCGAGGGGTGCCGGCGGCGGGCCGCGGCCAGCTCGGCGGAGTCCCGCGGACCCGCGTCCAGCGCGGACGACTCCTCGGCGTCGGCGCCCGGCTCGGCCACCGGCTCCAGGCCCGCGAAGTCGGCCTGGCGGGGCAGGAACAGCTCGCTGTCGGACAGGCCGAGCAGCAGGGGCGCGTCGGAGGTGTCCCGCGCGTCCTGGGCGGCCCAGAAGGCACGCGCCTCGGCGAGTTCCCGCTCGCGCTCCTCGGCGAGGGCGTCCGCGACGGCCGCGCGTATCTCCTCGGCGTCGGCGGCACGGGCCGCGGGCACACGGCCGCGCGTGGCGGCGGCGCGGCTCTCGGCCAGCTCGGTGTGCAGGGCCGCCACCTGGCGGCGCAGCACCAGCACGGCGCGCAGGACGGCGACGCCCACGGCGCCGGTGGCGGCCGTGGTGAGCAGCAGGGCGATCGGCATGGCGCTCACGGACGTACTCCCGGTTCAAAGTCGACCCCCGACTTCCTACATCAGCTTGAAGGGAGGACTAACCGTCTGTCAGTGCGTAACGTCACGAAACGGACAGGACTTTGGGCCCGGAAGGTGGGGGTGGGGCGGGGCTGACCTGCGTGAATCCAGGGGCCGGGAGAGGTAGGTCACATCCTGGGGGAGATTGGGTCACAAAACGACCCAGAACCCTGGGGTGACCGGGGTTCCGGGTCGTGGTGTCACGCTGGGTCCCGCGGGTGCTACCGACAGTCCCCCGGCCGGTGCGGCGCGGTGGTCAGCTGAGGCGCTCGATGACCATGGCCATGCCCTGACCGCCGCCGACGCACATGGTCTCCAGACCGAACTGCTTGTCGTGGGTCTGGAGGGAGTTGATGAGCGTGCCGGTGATGCGGGCGCCGGTCATGCCGAAGGGGTGGCCGACGGCGATGGCGCCGCCGTTGACGTTCAGCTTCTCCAGCGGGATGCCGAGGTCGCGGTAGGACGGGATGACCTGCGCGGCGAAGGCCTCGTTGATCTCGACCAGGTCGATGTCGTCGATGGTCAGACCGGCGCGGGACAGGGCCTGCTTGCTCGCCTCGACCGGGCCGAGGCCCATGATCTCGGGGGAGAGGCCGGAGACGCCGGTGGAGACGATGCGGGCGAGCGGGGTCAGGCCCAGCTCGCGGGCCTTGGTGTCGCTCATGATCACGAGGGCCGCGGCGCCGTCGTTGAGCGGGCAGCAGTTGCCGGCGGTGACCAGGCCGTCGGGGCGGAAGACGGGCTTGAGGCCCTGGACCGCCTCCAGGGTGACACCGGCACGCGGGCCGTCGTCCTTGGAGACCACGGTGCCGTCGGGCAGCGTGACCGGGGTGATCTCGCGCTCCCAGAAGCCGTTCTTGATGGCTTCCTCGGCGAGGTTCTGCGAACGGACGCCGAACTCGTCCATGTCCTGCCGGGTGACGCCCTTGGCGCGGGCGAGGTTCTCGGCGGTCTGGCCCATGGCGATGTACGGGTCGGGGACGAGGCCGTCCTCGCGCGGGTCGTGCCAGGTGGTGCCCTCCTGCTGGGCGACCTCGGCGGTACGGGCCTCGGCCTCGGCGAAGATCGGGTTGCGGGTGTCCGGCAGGCTGTCGGAGTTGCCCTTGGCGAACCGGGAGACCATCTCGACACCGGCCGAGATGAAGACGTCGCCCTCGCCGGCCTTGATGGCGTGCAGGGCCATGCGCGAGGTCTGCAGGGACGAGGAGCAGTACCGGGTGACGGTGCAGCCGGGGAGGTGGTCCATGCCCATCTCGACGGCGACGATGCGGCCGAGGTTGTTGCCCTGCTCGCCGCCGGGCAGACCGCAGCCCAGCATCAGGTCGTCGATGTCCCTCGGGTCCAGCTCCGGGACCTTGGCGAGGGCGGCCTGGATGATCGTGGCGGCCAGGTCGTCGGGGCGCAGGTCCTTCAGGGAGCCCTTGAAAGCGCGGCCGATGGGGGAGCGGGTGGCTGAGACGATCACGGCTTCGGGCATCACGGCTCCAGTGACGAGTCGGTACGGGGCGGGCGGGGCTGGTTGGGAAGTTACCCGGCCGTATGGCCCGGGTCACGGGTGCGGGGGTGTGACATGGGCCGCAACTTTCTAAGCGCTTGCTTGGGCCTCCGGTGGTGGGTGGGGGTGCGGCCACCTCCGGCGGTGGGTGGGGGTTCGGCCACCTCCGGTGGTGGGGTGGGGGTGCGGCCACCTCCGGCGGTGAGGTGGGGGTGCCGCCCCAGGTCGGGTGCCCCCCCCAGGCCGGGTGCCACCAGGTCGGAGGCCCGCCCCGGGCCGGGTGCCCGGCCCGTGGGGTTGCGCCCTCGGAGCGCCGGAGCGCCGGAGCGCCGGAGCGCCGGAACCCTCGGAGCCCCGGAGCCCCCGCAGCCCCCGGTCGGTCTGGACGGCCTCGTCCTCGAACGCCGGACGGGCTGGTAGGGGGCGTCCGCGCTCCTCCAGGGGCGCCCGGCGGTGATGGTCCTAGCTCGACTGGGTGGACCGCGCCGGTTCCGCCTCCGGCACCCTCCGCCGCCTGCGGCGCTTGAGCAGGGCCCAAGGTCCCCGCGGCCCCGTCGGCATCGCGGCCGCGACCTCCGTGCCCGCCTCGGACGCGGCCTCCGCGGCCGCCCGCGCCACCGGCAGGAAGCCCTCGCGGCGCAGCGCGTCGGGACGCTCCTCGTCGGCCGGCCACAGGCCGAGCGCGGCGCACACCGACGGCAGGACCGCCATCGCCGCCGTGGCATAGCCCTCCGCGGACGGATGGTAGTTGTCGGGGCCGAACAGCTCCCGCGGGTTCTCCGCGAACTCCGGGCCCAGCAGATCTCCCAGCGACACCGTGCGCCCGCCCTGCTCCACGACGCCGATGGTCTGCGCCGCCGCGAGCTGCCGGGAGGTCCGCCGGGCCACCCAGCGCAACGGCTGCCGCACCCGCTCGATCGTGCCCAGGTCCGGGCAGGTGCCGACGACCACCTCCGCACCGGCCGTGCGCAGCCGCCGTACCGCCCCCGACAGGTGGCGGACCGACTGGGTCGCCGGCATGCGGTGGGTGACGTCGTTCGCACCGATCATGATCACGCAGACGTCGGGGGTCCGCCCCGGGTCCGCGAGGACCAGCGCCACCTGCCGGTCGAGGTCGTCCGAGCAGGCCCCGGGCGACGCGACCGACCCCAGCTCCACCGGCCGCTCCGCCACCGCCGCCAGCCCCGACGCCAGCAGCGCGCCCGGCGTCTGCCCGGCCCGGTGCACGCCCTGTCCGGCCGCCGTGGAGTCGCCCAGCATCACCAGCCGCAGCGGCCGCTCACCGGCCGGGGGCAGGGCGTCGCCGTAGAGCCCCTCCGCGTTCGGTACCCGGTCGGGTGTCCCGATGCCCACCCGGCGCCGGGCCAGCTGCACCTCCGCCAGCAGCAGACCGACCGTGGCCGCGCCGGCCAGCCCGATGCCGCCGCCGCCGTACGCCGCGCCGGCCGCGATCCTCTTGGCCACCCGCGCCCTCGACATGCTTGTCATACGTCGCCGCCACCTCCTCCAACCCGTACACCCACTGCTTGCCCCGTACCGACGGTCGCCCAATCTCAACGGGGAGTGAACGACCGTCACGGGGCATCACCGGGGCGCTAGGCCATAGGCTGGCGGGACCGATAACGACCACATCTTTTGCAGCATCCGGAGACCACGGTGCATTTCCACGACTCGATGATCAGCCTCGTCGGCAACACCCCGCTGGTGCGGCTCAACAGCGTGACCAAGGGCATCAGGGCGACCGTCCTGGCCAAGGTGGAGTACTTCAACCCGGGCGGCTCGGTGAAGGACCGCATCGCCCTGCGCATGATCGAGGCCGCCGAGAAGAGCGGAGAGCTGCGGCCCGGCGGCACCATCGTGGAGCCGACCAGCGGCAACACGGGCGTGGGCCTCGCGATCGTGGCGCAGCAGAAGGGCTACAAGTGCATCTTCGTCTGCCCTGACAAGGTGTCCACCGACAAGATCAACGTGCTGCGCGCGTACGGCGCCGAGGTGGTCGTGTGCCCGACGGCGGTCGACCCCGAGCACCCGGACTCCTACTACAACGTCTCCGACCGGCTGGTCCGCGAGACGCCGGGGGCCTGGAAGCCCGACCAGTACTCCAACCCGCACAACCCGCTCTCCCACTACCACTCCACCGGTCCCGAGCTGTGGGAGCAGACGGAGGGGAAGATCACCCACTTCGTCACCGGCGTCGGCACCGGAGGCACCATCTCCGGCACCGGGCGCTACCTCAAGGAGGCCAGTGACGGCGCGGTCAAGGTGATCGGCGCCGACCCCGAGGGCTCGGTCTACTCCGGCGGCTCCGGCCGGCCGTACCTCGTCGAGGGCGTCGGCGAGGACTTCTGGCCGACCGCCTACGACCGCGAGGTCGCGGACGAGATCGTCGCCGTCTCCGACAAGGACTCCTTCCAGATGACCCGTCGCCTCGCCAAGGAGGAGGGCCTGCTGGTGGGCGGCTCCTGCGGCATGGCGGTCGTCGCGGCGCTGGAGGTGGCCGAGCGGCTCGGCGAGGACGACGTGGTCGTCGTACTGCTCCCGGACAGCGGACGCGGTTACCTCAGCAAGATCTTCAACGACGAGTGGATGGCCGACTACGGCTTCCTCGAGGACGCCGGCCCCAGCGCCCGCGTCGCCGACGTCCTGAACCACAAGGAGGGCGGCCACATCCCCTCCCTCGTCCACATGCACCCGGACGAGACCGTCGGCCAGGCCATCGAGGTGCTGCGGGAGTACGGCGTCTCGCAGATGCCGATCGTCAAGCCCGGCGCCGGCCACCCGGACGTGATGGCCGCCGAGGTCGTCGGCTCGGTCGTGGAGCGGGAGCTGCTGGACGCCCTGTTCGCCAAGCGGGCCTCGCTGGAGGACCCGCTGGAGAAGCACATGTCGGCCCCGCTGCCCCAGGTCGGTTCCGGCGAGCCGGTCGCGGACCTGATGGCGGTGCTCGGCGCGGCCGACGCGGCGATCGTCCTCGTCGAGGGCAAGCCGACCGGTGTGGTGAGCCGTCAGGACCTGCTGTCCTTCCTCGCCAAGGGCGGGAAGTAGCGGAAGCCGCCGGGCCCGTGATGATCTCCGCGGACTTCGCGGAAGTGGTACGCGCGCGTCATGTGCGCGCAGCACACGCTTAACACGGGTCCGGCACAGTGGTCGTTGTCGGCGTCGAGGACCTTCCGGAGCGGCTCCCGGACTTCCACGGACGCCACGGACGCGCCGCCCCGGCCGTGAGGCCCGGAACCGCGCGCGTCCCCGCGGGGACCGCCGTCGTCCCGCCCCCCAGCGATGGGGGTGCGGCGGTCCCCGCGCAGTCTTCTCCCCGGCCGCCCGCGGCGAGGCCGCCCCGGCCGGGCGCTCAGTCCTCCCAGGCGTCGTCCTTGCCGGGGCGGCGGCGGGTGAAGAGGCCGGGGGTGGTCCGAGCGGCCTGGACGACGTTGACCCCGACGATGCCCGCCCAGGCGACCAGCAGTCCCGGCAGGTCGGCCACGCCGCCGCCGATCGCGGACAGCGGGACCGCGAGGACCAGCGACACGATGCCGAAGCCGAAGCGCTCGCCGAAGGAGTCCGTGGTCCTCGGTGAACGGCTGTCGCGGGCCGCCACCATCTGCTGCTCGGCGACCTGCCGCCGCACCCTGCGCTCGACCGCCGAGTCGATGCGCTGGTCGACCTTCTCCAGGAACGAGTCCACCAGCGCCGACTCGTACTCCTCACCCAGCTCCCTGCGGGTCTGCAGGGTGGCGTCGAGTTCCTTCTTGAGGTCGGTGTCCCGCCCGTCCATTCCCGTCATGCCGACCACGGTAGGCAGCGTGGGCGTGGCGGGCACTGGGGATAGCCCCCGTTTCCGCCGGGGGGCGCCCGGTGACCGGGGCGGGTGGGGGCGGTTCCGGTGAGGGCGGGTCAGGGCGGGCCACGGGTCAGGGCGGGTCGGTCGGAGGGGCGCTCGGCGTCGTGCGGCCCGCCGCCTCGCTGTATAACGGTATGCAGAAGTCGAGGCGGGTGAATAGGTCGAGGGGGACAGGGATGAGCGGGACCGGCCGGACCGACGGAACCGGCGGGCTGGGTGGGGCCGGTGGGGCCGATGACGCCAGTGGGGCTGGTGGGGCTGACGACGCCGGTGGGGCTGGTGGGGCTGGTGGGGTCGACGGGCCGGCGGCGCGGCTTCAGGCGCTGTTCGAGGGGCACCGGCTGACGCCGACCCAGCGGCGCATCGCGCACAGCATGGTGCGGCGCGCCGCCGACGTGCCCTTCCTGTCCAGCGTCGAGCTGGCCGAGCTGGCCGGGGTCAGCCAGCCCTCCGTGACCCGCTTCGCGGTCGCCCTCGGCTTCGACGGCTACCCGGCGCTCCGCCGCCACCTGCGCGAGGTCGCCCCCGCCGAACCGGCGGCGGACACCGGTTCGCGCAACGAGTACCAGCAGGCCGTGGCGGCCGAGATCGAGAACCTGCGGCACCTGGCCGAGGTGCTGGCCGACCCCGGACCGGTGCGGGAGGCGGGCCGCACGCTCGCCGGCAGCCGGCCCCTGCCCGTCCTCGGACTGCGGGCGGCGGCGGCCCAGGCGCACGGCTTCGCCTACTTCGCCGCCAAGGTCCACCCGGACGTCCGGTTGCTGGACGAGGGCGGCACGATGCTCCGCGACCGCGTCGACGCCGCGGTCCGGGCCGGGGCGACGGCGCTGCTCTGCTTCGCCCTGCCCCGCCATCCGCGCGAGGTCGTCGACGCGCTCGCCCACGCCAAGGAGGCCGGCCTCACCGTCGTGACCGTCGCCGACTCCGCCTTCGCGCCGGTCGCCAAGGTGTCCGACCTGCTGCTGCCCGCCGCCGTCGGCACCGGCCTCGCCTTCGACACCGCCTGCGCGCCGATGCTGCTCGGACGGGTGCTGCTGGAGGCCATGTGCGACGACCTGCCGGACGCCCAGGCCCGACTCGAGGAGTTCGACACGAAGGCGGCGGCGCGCGGGCTCTTCGTCGAGTGACGGCGGGCCGACGCCACCGGCGGCCGCGTTCTCAGACTCGTCTCACCTTCCCCCGTTAACCTGCGTCACCGCACACCTCTCAGACGCATCGCGGGAAGCGAGAACGGGACAGGAGGCAGGACGTGGCGCGCGGAGGACAAGGGCTGGTTCGGGTCGCCGTCGTCGTACGGGCGGGGGCGGCGCCCCTGTGGTGGCTGGGCGTGTTCGCGGCGGGCATCGGGGCGTTGGTGCCGGGGCTGACCGGGCGTCGGATCGGTGTCCTGGCCGGTGCCGCGCTGTTCGTCGTCGCGACGGCCGTCGTGGCGTGCGTGCGCCGCAGGCGGTACACCGCCCTGGCCCGGTCGGCCGCCCGCGCGGGCAAGCACGACGTGCTCCAGGACCGCGCGGTCACCGTGCGCAACTGGCGCCGGGGCCACCGCTGGTGGCTGCTCCTCGCCTTCGTCGCCGCGCTGGGCAGCGCCTTCGCGGTCCCCGCCGCGGCCGGACTGCTGATGGCAGGCTGCGGCGCGGGCCTCTGGCTGAAGTCCGCCTGGATCGGGCGCCGGGAACAGGCCGAGGACGCTCTGCTGTGGGTGCGTGTGGACTGGCTCGCCCGGGGCGCCGGCCGTCCGGCGGCCAGGACCGTGAAGGCCTACCGCAGCACCGGCATCGCGGCGGGCGACGCGGCGCCGGGCGGCGCGAGGCGCAAGACGGCCGCGCTGGTCTGACCGCGGGCCTCAGGCCTCGGGCCTCGGCGGCAGCGCCATACCCTGCGTGCTGTGGGCCTCGGCGGCAGCGCCGCACCGCGCGTGCTGTGGGCCTCGGCGGCAGCGCCGCACCGCGCGTGCTGTGGGCCTCGGCGGCAGCGCCGCACCGCGCGTGCTGTGGGCCTCGGCGGCAGCGC
>NZ_JBIDCI010000003.1:519744-585980 GCF_043204535.1 Streptomyces sp. NPDC047853
GCCGCACCCTGCGGGCCCCGAGCCGCGTCACGCGCACGCCGAAGCGACCCCGACAGCCACCCGGCCGCCGTACGTCGCTCCGCCTCACACCGAGTTGCCGCACGCGGGGCCTCGTCCCGCGTCCGGTTGCCGCACGCGGGGCCCGGCCCGGCGTCCGGCCGCCGCACCCCGGCCCGGCGCCCGGCCGCCGTACGCGGCCCGGACCACGCCCGGCCGCTGCCGCGGGGGCCGCGGCCGTCTACGAGCCGCCGGTGCCCCTGTCGCCGGCCATGTCCGTGAGCGCGATGGCGTGCTTCCCTCCCGCCTCGGTGACGATCTCGTCGACCGTCTGGGCCTCCCGGACGGTCGCGAAGGCGACACCCCCGTCCGCGCGCCGCACGAAGCCGTGGACCGCGGGACGGGCGAGCGAGTTGTACGCGTAGTGGTGCGCGAAGTAGTACGCCCCCGTGTCCAGCGCCGCCGCGTAGTCGCCCTGCTCCAGCCGCGGCAGGGCGCGCCCGACCGCCAGCAGGTCGCCCGCGAAGCACGCCGGACCCGCCACGTCCTGCACCACGTCCGGCCCCTGCTTCGGCAGCCCCTTGCCGTCGTACGCGGCGATCCGCAACGGCCACGCCCCCGGCGCGTACACCGTCCGCGTCGCGACCTGGACGCCCGCGTGCGTCACCGCGACCGGCCGCCCCCCGGCGCTCTTGGCGTACTCCACCTGCGCCACGACGGTGCCGTGCTCGGCCAGCAGGGACCGCCCGAACTCGGTCACCAGCCCGTACCGGCCGTCGAACAGCCCCGGCACCGCCTCGCGCAGTACGCGCGCGTAGTCCGCGTACGTCGGTGTCGTCTCGTCGGACGCGAAGTTCACCGGCAGGCCGCCGCCGATGTCGAGCGTGTCCACCTGCCGGCGTCCGGCCCGCTCGTTGATCTCCTCGGCGAGCGCGTACGTCTCCGCGACACCCTCGGCCATCAGGGAGAGCGGGATGCCCTGGGACCCGGTGTGCGCGTGCAGCCGGGTCAGCCACGGCCTGTCCAGGTACGCCCGCACCACCCACTCGCGCGCCCCCTCGTCGCGCAGCGCCACCCCGAACTTGGAGGTGGCCGTCGCCGTCGACAGGGCCTCGATGGAGCCCCCGCCGATCTGCGGGTTGACCCGGATGCCGAGCGGTGAGGAGCTCGTCCCCCCGGCCATCAGCGCGTCGATGCGCTCCAGCTCCTGCGGGTTGTCCGCGTTGACGGCGACGCCCAGCGCGAGCGCCTCCCGCAGTTCCTCCGGTGTCTTGGCCGGGGAGTCCAGCACCGTCCGCTCCGGCGGCACCCCCGCCGCCCGCGCCAGCGCCAGCTCTCCCGGGCTCGCGACCTCCGCGCCGATGCCCTCCCCGTGCAGCAGGCGCACCACCGGGACCAGCGGGGACGCCTTCACCGCGAAGGCGTGCAGCACGGGCGTCCCCGGCGCCGTCACCGCCTCGAACGCCGCTTGCAACGCCGCCGCCGACTCCCGGATCCCGGTGACGTCCAGCAGCCCGACGATCGGCGCACCCGGTCCGAGCAGACCCTGTTCCACGGCCGCCCGCACCGCCTCGTCCCGCCGGGCCGCCCGCTCCGTGCCGGTGCCGTGGGGGCCACCGCTCGTGCCCGTGCCCATGCCTTCGCTCACGCGCTTCCTCCGTACTCGCCGCCTGCCTGTGCACACCCCTGGCTGCCTGCCCACGCCATCAAGCCAAACACCCGTGGCGCCCCCGCGCCGGGACACGGGACGTATTGACTAGTTCTATTCACGAAGCGAGGATATGAATAACAGCAGTAACAATCCGCCGGGACCAAGCCACCAGGAGGCAGACCATGTCCGGACCCCGTCCTGTCCGAGCGCCGCGCGGGACCACGCCGAGCGCCCTGGGCTGGCAGCAGGAGGCCGCCCTGCGGATGCTGCAGAACAACCTCGACCCCGAGGTCGCCGAGCACCCCGACAAGCTCGTCGTCTACGGCGGGACGGGCAAGGCGGCCCGCGACTGGCGGTCCTTCGACGCGATGGTCCGCACCCTGGAGACCCTCAAGCAGGACGAGACGATGCTCGTCCAGTCGGGCCGCCCGGTCGGCGTCATGCAGACCCACGAGTGGGCGCCGCGCGTCCTCATCGCCAACTCCAACCTCGTCGGCGACTGGGCCAACTGGGAGGAGTTCCGCCGCCTGGAGGCCCTCGGCCTGACCATGTACGGGCAGATGACGGCCGGTTCCTGGATCTACATCGGCACCCAGGGCATCCTCCAGGGCACCTACGAGACCTTCGCCGCCGTCGCCGCCAAGAAGTTCGGCGGAACCCTCGCCGGGACCATCACCCTCACCGCCGGTCTCGGCGGCATGGGCGGCGCCCAGCCCCTCGCCGTCACCATGAACGACGGCGTGGCGATCTGCGTCGACTGCGACCCCCGAGCCATCGACCGCCGCATCGAGCACCGCTACCTCGACGTGAAGGCCGACTCCCTCGACCACGCCCTCCAGCTGGCCACCGAGGCCCGCGACCGGCGCAGGCCGCTCTCCATCGGCGTCCTCGGCAACGCCGCCGACCTGGTCCCGCAGCTGCTCGCCATGGGCGCCCCCATCGACATCGTGACCGACCAGACCTCGGCCCACGACCCCCTCGCCTACCTGCCCACCGGCCTCGCCTTCGAGGACATGGCCGACGCCGCCGCCAAGGACCCGGCCGGCTTCACCACCCGCGCCCGCGAGTCCATGGCCCGGCACGTCGAGGCGATGGTCGGCTTCCAGGACGCCGGCGCCGAGGTCTTCGACTACGGCAACTCCATCCGCGGCGAGGCCCGGCTCGCCGGGTACGACCGGGCGTTCGCCTTCCCCGGCTTCGTCCCCGCCTACATCCGCCCCCTCTTCTGCGAGGGCAAGGGCCCCTTCCGCTGGGCGGCCCTGTCCGGCGAGGCCTCCGACATCGCCAAGACCGACAAGGCGATCCTCGACCTCTTCCCGGAGAACGAGTCCCTGGCCCGCTGGATCAAGCTGGCCGGCGAGCGCGTCCACTTCCAGGGCCTGCCCGCCCGCATCTGCTGGCTCGGCTACGGCGAGCGGGACAAGGCCGGCGAGCGGTTCAACGACATGGTCGCGAGCGGTGAACTGGCCGCGCCCGTCGTCATCGGCCGCGACCACCTGGACTGCGGCTCCGTCGCCTCCCCCTACCGCGAGACCGAGGCCATGCTCGACGGCTCCGACGCCATCGCCGACTGGCCGCTGCTCAACGCCATGGTCAACGTGGCCTCCGGCGCCTCCTGGGTCTCCCTCCACCACGGCGGCGGAGTCGGCATGGGCCGATCGATCCACGCCGGGCAGGTCACGGTCGCCGACGGCACCGCGCTGGCCGGCGAGAAGATCCGCCGGGTCCTCACCAACGACCCCGGCATGGGCGTCATCCGGCACGTCGACGCCGGGTACGACATCGCCGAGTCCGTCGCCGGGGAGCGGGGCGTGCGGGTGCCGATGCGCGAGGGCGACGGGGCCGGCGAGGGTGACGAGGCGCGCGAGGGTGACGGCGCGTGAGCTTCCACAGCATGTGGGCGGAGCTGCTGCCGATCGGCCGCGGCTCCGCCTCCGGCGGCTACCGCCGCTTCGCCTGGACCGGCGCCGACGCCGACTGCCGGGCCTGGTTCCGGGAGCAGGCCGAGGCCCGCGGGCTGACCTACGAGACCGACCGCAACGGCAACCAGTGGGCCTGGCACGGCGACCCCGCCGCCCGCAACGCCGTGGTCACCGGCTCCCACCTGGACTCCGTGCCCGACGGCGGCGCCTTCGACGGGCCCCTCGGGGTCGTGTCCGCCTTCGCCGCCCTGGACGAACTGCGCGCCAGGGGAGCCCACCCCACCAGGCCGCTCGGCATCGTCAACTTCGGCGACGAGGAGGGCGCCCGCTTCGGCCTCGCCTGCGTCGGCTCCCGGCTCACCGCGGGCGCCCTCACCGTCGAGCAGGCCCACCGCCTGACCGACGGGGACGGCATCACCCTCCCGCAGGCCATGGAGGCCGCCGGCCACGACCCGGACACCCTCGGCCCCGACCCCGAGCGCCTCGCCCGTATCGGCGCCTTCGTCGAACTCCACGTCGAACAGGGCCGCGCCCTCGACCTCTCCGGCGACCGGATCGGCATCGCGTCCGCCATCTGGCCGCACGGCCGCTGGCGGTTCGACTTCCGGGGCGAGGCCAACCACGCCGGCACCACCCGGCTCGCCGACCGGCGCGACCCGATGCTGAGCTACGCCGAGACCGTCCTCGCCGCCCGCCGCGAGGCCGAACTGGCCGGTGCGGTCGCCACCTTCGGCAAGATCGCCGTCGAGCCCAACGGCGTCAACGCCATCCCGTCCCTCGTCCGGGGCTGGCTCGACTCCCGCGCCGCCGACCAGGCGAGCCTGGACACCGTGGTCACCGCCATCGAGAAGGCCGCCCGCGAGCACGCCGCGGCCCAGGGCGCCGAACTGGACGTGGTCCGCGAGTCCTTCACCCCCGTCGTCGAGTTCGACCACGCCCTGCGCGACGAACTCGCCCGGATCCTCGGCACCGGCACGGACCTGCGGGTGCCCGTCCTGGGCACGGGCGCCGGACACGACGCCGGAATCCTCTCCGGGCGCGTCCCGACCGCCATGCTGTTCGTACGCAACCCCACCGGCGTCTCGCACTCCCCGGCCGAGTACGCCGCCGAGGACGACTGCGTGGCCGGGGTGACCGCACTCGCCGACGTACTGGAAGGGCTGGCCTGCACGTGAGGACCACCGAGCGGACCCGGACGTACTGGCTGGAGCACGCCTGGCTCGGCACCCACGTCGAGCCGGGCGTCGCCGTGGACGTGCGCGACGGCCGCGTCACCGCCGTCCGCACCGACACCCCCGCCCCGCCGGCCGGAGCCGAGATCCTGCGCGGACTGACCCTGCCCGGTCTCGCCGACGCCCACAGCCACGCCTTCCACCGCGCCCTGCGCGGCACCGTCCAGGTCGGCTCCGGCACCTTCTGGACCTGGCGGGAGGTCATGTACTCCGTCGCCGACCGGCTGACCCCCGACACGTACCACGACCTCGCCCGCGCGGTGTACGCCGAGATGGCCCTCGCCGGCATCACCGCCGTCGGCGAGTTCCACTACGTCCACCACGCCCCCGGCGGCACCCCCTACGCCGATCCCAACGCGATGGGCGAGGCGCTCATCGAGGCAGCCGCCGAAGCCGGCATCCGCATCACCCTCCTCGACACCTGCTACCTGTCCTCCGGCTTCGGCCGGGCCCCCGACGCCCACCAGCGACGCTTCTCGGACGGGACGGCCGAGGCCTGGGCGGAACGCTCTTCACTTCTCAAGGAACGGGATCACGCGCGGATCGGTGCCGCCGTCCACTCCGTACGGGCCGTGCCCGCCGACCAGTTGGCGACCGTGGCCCACTGGGCCGAGCAGCGGCGGGCCCCGCTGCACGTGCACCTGTCCGAGCAGACCGCCGAGAACGACGCCTGCCACGCCGCCCACGGCCGCACCCCCACCCGGCTCCTCGCCGACCACGGCGTGCTCGGCCCGCGCACCACCGGCGTCCACAACACCCACCTCACCGACGAGGACATCGCCCTGCTCGGTGACAGCCGCACCGGCACCTGCATGTGCCCCACCACGGAACGGGACCTCGCCGACGGCATCGGACCGGCGGCGGCCCTCCAACGGGCGGGCTCCCCGCTCTCCCTCGGCTCCGACAGCCACGCCGTCGTAGACCTGCTGGAGGAGGCCCGCGCCATGGAACTGAACGAGCGCCTGCGCACCCGCACCCGCGGTCACTGGACCGCTGCCGCCCTGCTGCGCGCCGCCGGCGCCGACGGATACGCGGCCCTCGGCTGGGACGACGTGGGCACCCTCGAGACCGGGGCCCGGGCCGACCTGACGACCGTCGCCCTCGACTCGGTCAGAACAGCGGGGCCGCCGCCCAGGCTCGGCGCCGAGACGGCCGTATTCGCCGCGACGGCAGCGGACGTGCGGCACACCGTGGTGGGCGGGCGGCACGTCGTGCGCGACGGGGCGCACACCCTCGTACCCGATGTGCCCGGGGCCCTCGCGCGGGCCGTCGCCGCCCTGCACGCGTAGCAACCGCCCGCCCCAGCACCCGCAAGGACGCCACGGACACCATGAGCAGCAGCACCGTCATCACCAACATCGCCGCACTCGTCACCAACGACCCCTCCCTCGGTGACCGCTCCCCCCTCGGACTGGTCCGGGACGCGGCTGTCGTCATCGACGGCGACCGCGTCGCGTGGACCGGTGAATCAAGCAAAGCACCCGCCACTGACAGCCGGGTCGACGCCGGAGGCCGGGCCGTCCTCCCCGGCTTCGTCGACTCCCACTCCCACCTCCTCTTCGCGGGCGACCGCACCGAGGAGTTCAACGCCCGCATGTCCGGCCGCCCCTACAGCGCCGGCGGCATCCGCACCACCGTCGCCGCCACCCGCGCCGCGAGCGACGCGGAACTGGAGGCGGGCCTCGTCCGGTATCTCGACGAGGCCCTGCGCCAGGGCACCACCACCTTCGAGACCAAGTCCGGCTACGGCCTGACCACCGCCGACGAGGCCCGCGCCCTGCGCGTCGCCGCCCGCCACACCGACGAGGTCACCTTCCTCGGCGCCCACATCGTCGCCCCCGAACACGCCGACGACCCGGCGGCCTACGTCGACCTCGTCACCGGCGAGATGCTCGACGCCTGCGCTCCGCACGCCCGCTGGATCGACGTCTTCTGCGAGAAGGGCGCCTTCGACGGCGACCAGGCCCGGGCCGTCCTCACCGCGGGCAAGGCCAGGGGACTGCACCCGCGGATCCACGCCAACCAGCTCTCCTACGGCCCGGGCGTGCAACTGGCCGTCGAGCTGGACGCCGCCAGCGCCGACCACTGCACCCACCTCACCGACGCCGACGTGGACGCCCTGGCGAGCGGCCGCACGGTCGCCACCCTGCTCCCCGGAGCGGAGTTCTCCACCCGGGCCCAGTGGCCCGACGCCCGGCGCCTGCTCGACGCGGGCGCCACGGTCGCGCTCTCCACCGACTGCAACCCGGGCTCGTCCTTCACGTCGTCCGTGCCCTTCTGCATCGCGCTCGCGGTACGGGACATGGGCATGACGCCGGACGAGGCGGTCTGGTCGGCCACCGCGGGCGGCGCCGCGGCCCTCAGGCGCGACGACATCGGCCGCCTCACCCCGGGCGCGTACGCCGACCTGACCCTTCTCGACGCCCCCAGCCACGTCCACCTGGCCTACCGGCCGGGCGTGCCCCTGGTCGCGGGGGTGTGGAGGCGCGGCGTGCGCAGGGTGTGAGCGCTCGCACGCCGGCCGGGCCCGAACCGCCCCCGGACAGCCCGAAGGGGGGCGGCCCGACGTCGGACCACCCCCCTGGAGGGCAAGCGTCACCCGGCGAGGATCAGTCCTCGGCCGTGAGCCCCTTGCGCAGCCGTACGAGCGTCCGCGACAGCAGGCGCGAGACGTGCATCTGGGAGATGCCGAGTTCCTCGCCGATCTCCGACTGGGTCATGCCCGCGACGAAGCGGAGGGAGAGGATCTTCCGGTCCCTGGAGGGGAGTTCGGCGATCAGCGGCTTCAGCGACTCGACGTACTCGATGCCCTCGAGCCCGTGGTCCTCATAGCCGATGCGGTCGGCCAGCGCGCCCTCCGCGTCGTCCTCCTCCGGCTGGGCGTCCAGCGAGGAGGCGGTGTAGGCGTTGGACGCCGCCATGCCCTCCAGGACCTCGTCCCTGGACAGGCCGAGGTGCTCGGCCAGTTCGCCCACCGTGGGGGCGCGGTCGAGCCGCTGGGCCAGCTCGTCGCCGGCCTTGGCCAGGTCGAGCCGCAGCTCCTGCAGCCGGCGCGGGACGCGCACGGACCAGGAGGTGTCGCGGAAGAAGCGCTTGATCTCGCCGATGATGGTCGGCATCGCGAACGTGGGGAACTCCACACCGCGCGACAGCTCGAAACGGTCGATCGCCTTGATCAGGCCGATCGTGCCGACCTGGATGATGTCCTCCATCGGCTCGCTGCGCGAGCGGAAGCGGGAGGCGGCGAACTTGACCAGCGCGAGGTTCAGTTCGACGAGCGTGTTGCGTACGTACGCGAACTCGTGGGTGCCTTCCTCCAGCGACTCCAGCCGCTCGAAGAGGGTCCTGGACAGGGCCCGGGCGTCCGCCGGAGCCACCTCGTCGTACGCCGGGATGTCCGGAAGCCCGGCCAGTGCGCCGTCGTGTCCGACGGCCACGTCGTGCTGCTCGATGGGATCCAGATGTTCCGGAGGGAGTGTCGACGTCGCTTCTTGGGTACGCGATCCGTCGAGCCGGGGTGACATGATGTCCTCCATCGTTCTCGGCATACGGCTGCCGAAGCCAATTGCGTGCACTGCGGTGTGCGGCGCCTCCAAAGCCGGCCGTGTCGGGTTACGTGTTCCTACTAGGCCTACCGGGTTTACCGAGCCAACCGCAAGTGTGTTCTGTGCATGTATGTCCGTTTGTGTGCGGTTGTTCGGGTGTCGGAGTGCGCGGGGAAGGCGTAGTGTTCGAGGGCGTCAGCAAGCAGTCACGACCTCGGGAGAGAGAAACGGCATGGACCGCGGGACGGTCGGCAGTGCCCAGTCGGGCCGGCTTCTGGTGGAAGTACGGGAAGAGGGCCCCAGTGCCGTCGTGACACCGGCGGGTGAGTTGGACCACCACACCGCCGAGCTGTTGCGCGAGCCACTGGAGGACTGTCTCGCCAAGGGATTCAACCGGCTTGTCGTCGATTGTTCGCGTCTGGAGTTCTGCGACTCCACAGGGCTCAACGTCCTGCTCGGCGCGCGGTTGAAGGCGGAGGCCGCGGGGGGCGGTGTGCATCTGGTGGCCATGCAGCCCGTAGTGGCTCGCGTGTTCGAGATCACGGGGGCCGAAGCGGTCTTCACCCTCCACGACACGCTCGAGGCCGCCCTGGCCGACGAGTCCGACTGAGCCCGCTCCGGCCCGGCCGGCGGGTTCCGTGCGCTCCCTGGGGCGGGCGTTTTCACCCCGTCCCGTGTTTCGTGGCCAATACAGGGGTGTTCGGACGGTTCGGTCGGGCAGGAGACATCCAGAACCGACTGTGTACGACGTTGAAACATGAACTGGTGAATCGGTGAGGTGAAGCGCTG
The DNA here is from genome assembly GCF_043204535.1 of Streptomyces sp. NPDC047853. Lineage (NCBI taxonomy): Bacteria > Bacillati > Actinomycetota > Actinomycetes > Kitasatosporales > Streptomycetaceae > Streptomyces > Streptomyces sp. NPDC047853. Next base: position 528,881 of record NZ_JBIDCI010000003.1, read on the forward strand.
ATGAGCACCACCCGGCCCTACTCGCCGGGCGACCGCGGTCCGGAGCCCAGCGGCGCTTCCGGGGGCTCCGAGGGGGGCGGTGTGTCCGGGACCGGGGAGTCCGACGAAGGCGTGTCCGCGGGGCAGGCCGCCGCGATCGGGGCGTCCGCGTCCCCGTCGCCCGCGCAGGCCGTGGCCGCGCCCGAGAGTGCCGTCGCGCGTGCGGAGAACGGTGGGCGGCAGGTGCGCAGACTGAGCTTCGACGACCAGAGCGGGGTCGTCCCGCTCGCCCGTGACTTCACCCGCCAGGCGCTGTATGCCTGGGGCTGGTTGCCCTCGTCCACCGCGGATCAGCGGGCCGCCGCCGAGGACGTGCTCCTCGTGGTGTCCGAACTGGTCACCAACGCCTGTCTGCACGCAGAGGGGCCGGACGAGCTGTCGATCACCTGCGAGAAGAAGGTGATCCGGCTGGAGGTCTCCGACCGCGGCACGGGAGAGCCGGCGCCGCGCACCCCGCACCGCGCCGGGCGGCCCGGCGGACACGGCATGTTCATCGTGGAGCGGCTGTGCCTGGACTGGGGCGTGGTCCGCACACCGGGAGTCGCGGGCAAGCGGGTCTGGGCGGAACTGGGAGCACCGGCGTAGGGATCGGCGCCTGCCGCCGTTCCCCCACCCTGCCGCCGTTCCCCCACCCTGCCGCGGAGCCGCCCCGGCTGCTCAGCCTCGGCCTCCGCCCCTCGCCGTCCGCCGTCACCCGGCGGTCCCGTCACCGTCCTCGCCCTCAGTCCTCCGTTCCCTCGCCCCGTGCCCGCCTGAACGGCCTCCTCCCGGCCGAGACCCGGACGCGGGGCCTGCGTGCGTCGGTACGCCTGCGCACGCCTCCGGCTCCCGCCGACCGCCCACGACTCGGCACGACCGCCCCTCGGCTGCCCACGCTCGGTAGCGCCTGCCTACGCCTGCCTACCGACGGCCCACGCGGGGCCTACGAGGGCTCACGACGGCCACAGGCCGTCCCACGGCCCCGCCAACGGCTCCGCGGACGGTGCGGGGCGCCCCGGGCCCGGCGCCCGCCCCCGAACACGGCGAAGGGGCCACCGCGCCCACCCGGACGCGGTGACCCCTTCCTCGCGGGCGGGTCTCAGCGGACGTCGCCCATGAGTTCCTTGACGCGCTTGCGGTACATCCAGATCGCCAGACCGGCGACCACGGCGAGCGTGGCTTCCGCCGCCACGATGCCCGTCTTGTTCAGGTCGACGCCGGCGATGGAGAGCAGACCGGTCGTGGCGTCACCGGCGGTGACGGCCAGGAACCAGACGCCCATCATCTGCGAGGCGTACTTCACCGGCGCCATCTTCGTGGTGACCGACAGGCCCACCGGGGAGAGCATCAGCTCACCGCAGGTCTGGACGAAGTAGATCGCCACCAGCCACATCGCGGCGGCCTTGTGACCACCGTCCGCGATGGCCAGCGGGGCCAGGAAGAGGAAGAAGGACAGGCCGACCAGGACGAGGCCGAACGAGAACTTCACGATGGTGCTCGGTTCCTTGCCGCGCCGGGCGAGCGCCAGCCACAGCGTGGCGAAGACCGGGGCGAGGGCCATGATGATGACCGGGTTCACCGACTGGAACCAGGAGACCGGGAAGTCCCAGCCGAGCACGCTGGTGTTGGTGGAGGAGTCGGCGAAGATCGCCAGGGTCGAGCCGCCCTGGTCGTAGATCATCCAGAAGACGGCCGCGGCCACGAAGAACCAGATGTACGCGGACATCTTCGACTGCTCGGCGCGGTCCAGCGACCTGTCGCGCTTGATGCGGGTCAGCACCAGCACCGGGATGATCACGCCGAGCAGGGTCAGCGGGACCAGGATCCAGTTCAGGGTGTAGTTCCCGGAGAAGCCGACGATCGCGTAGAAGACGACGGCGAGCGCGGCCCAGAACGCGGACTTGCGCAGCGTCGAGGTCTTCTCCGCCGCCGACAGCGGCTTCGGGACCACGCTGGAGTGCGGCGCCAGGTTGCGGCTGCCGATCAGGAACTGGATCACGCCGAGGCCCATGCCGACCGCGGCGAGCGCGAAGCCCAGGTGCCAGTTGACGTTCTCGCCGATGGTGCCGATGATCAGCGGCGCCGCGAAGGCACCGAGGTTGATGCCCATGTAGAAGACGGTGAAGCCACCGTCGCGGCGCGGGTCGTCGGGGCCGTCGTAGAGCTGGCCGACCATCGTGGAGATGTTGGCCTTCAGCAGGCCCGAGCCGATGGCGACCAGGCCGAGGCCGGCGAAGAACGTGCCCGAGGAGGGCAGCGCCAGCGTCAGGTGGCCCAGCATGATGATGCCGCCGGCGACGGCGACGGTCTTGCGGGGTCCCCAGACACGGTCGCCGAACCAGCCGCCCGGCATCGTGAGCAAGTACACCAGCGAGAGGTACACCGAGTAGATCGCGGTCGCGGTGCCGGCGTTCATGCCGAGACCGCCGGGGGCCACCAGGTACAGCGGGAGCAGAGCCCTCATGCCGTAGTAGGAGAAACGCTCCCACATCTCGGTCATGAAGAGAGTGGCCAGTCCGCGGGGGTGGCCGAAGAAGGTCTTCTCGGAACCGGGGGTGCCCGGTGTGACCGAGTCCTTCGTCAGGCTGGACGCCATGGTCGATCCTTGCTGGTCGGGACGCGCTCATGCGGCGATGCGCGCCCGGTGGGGGGCGGCCGGCACCGGCGGCCTTCGTCCGCCCACCCCACGCCCGAGGGATTCCGCTCCGGATCACGGAGCGCGGGACGGCGACCACCGGGATCCACGCCTCTGCGCGCGTCACTGCACGCGGTGAGGCCCGGCCACAGGTCATTCCTTTCAAGGTCGGCCGTGGGGGCCGACCCGCACACAAAAGAGACCTTCAGCGTCGAACTGTCGCCAAAGGTCCCCAGGGTGCTACAGGCGCTGATTCACCATACGGCAGGACACCGCCCGGTATGGAAGGACTTGAGACCGGGATCACAGGTGAGAACGGAACCGCGAACGATCATTCGCAGGTCCTTTCCAGGATGGCACCCCGCAAGCCGCAGGTACGCGCCGGGGGTCGGCGGGGCCCAGGGCGCCGGGGCGCCCGGCTTGTCCGCAGGTAAGAGACCGCGGGTGCGATCACGCCCCGGGCGCTGCTCCGAGCGGACTACCATCAGCTCATGACCCGTGTACTGCTCGCCGAGGACGACGCGTCCATCTCGGAGCCGCTGGCCCGCGCACTGCGCCGGGAAGGGTACGAGGTCGAGGTGCGTGAGGACGGACCGACCGCACTCGACGCCGGGCTGCAGGGAGGCGTCGACCTGGTCGTGCTGGACCTGGGCCTGCCGGGCATGGACGGGCTGGAGGTCGCCCGGCGGCTGCGGTCCGAGGGCCACGCCGTGCCGATCCTGATCCTGACCGCGCGCGCCGACGAGGTGGACACCGTCGTCGGGCTGGACGCGGGCGCCGACGACTACGTCACCAAGCCCTTCCGTCTCGCCGAGCTGCTCGCCCGGGTCCGCGCCCTGCTGCGGCGCGGGTCCGTCGAGCCCCCGCAGCCGCCCGCCACGCACGGCGTGCGTATCGACGTCGAGTCGCACCGGGCCTGGATGGGCGAGGAGGAGCTCCAGCTCACCGCCAAGGAGTTCGACCTGCTGCGGGTGCTGGTGCGCGACGCCGGCCGGGTCGTCACCCGCGACCAGCTGATGCGCGAGGTCTGGGACACCACCTGGTGGTCGTCGACCAAGACGCTCGACATGCACATCTCCTGGCTGCGCAAGAAGCTGGGGGACGACGCGGCGAACCCGCGCTACATCGCCACCGTGCGCGGTGTGGGTTTCCGCTTCGAGAAGAACTGAGCACGAGTGGGGCCGAGTGCCCGCAGGGCCTGCCCGGGTAAGAGGACATGCGCCGCCGACTGATCCAGTCCACGCTCGCCGTGGTGCTCGTCGTGATCGCCGTTTTCGGCGTCTCCCTCGTGATCGTGGAGACCCGCACGATCAGCAGCACCGCCCAGGAACGCGTCGACCTGGAGGCGGTGCGGCTGGCCAGCATCGTGGACAGTCGGCTGCTCGGCACCGGGACGGTCGACGCGGCGTTCCTGCGGGAGCAGGTCGCGGACGCCCGGTACGCCGAGATCCGCATCCCCGGCCGCACGGTCATCGAGGTCGGCAGCCGGCCGACCGGTGAGGTCATCCGCGGCAGGGCCACCGGCGAGGAGGGCGAGACGGTGCTCGTCGAGGAGCCCAGCTCCTCGGTGACCCGCGAGATCGGCCGTACGCTGCTGATCATCGGCCTGGTGGCGCTGCTCGCGGTGGTCGCCGCGGTCCTGCTGGCGATCCGGCAGGCCAACCGCCTCGCCTCCCCGCTCACCGACCTCGCCGAGACCGCCGAACGCCTCGGCTCCGGCGACCCGCGCCCCCGCCACAAGCGCTACGGCGTCCCCGAGCTGGACCGGGTCGCGGACGTGCTGGACTCCTCCGCCGAGCGCATCGCCCGGATGCTCACCGCCGAGCGCCGCCTGGCCGCTGACGCCTCCCACCAGCTGCGCACCCCGCTGACCGCGCTGTCCATGCGGCTGGAGGAGATCACCCTCACCGACGAGCCCGAGACGGTGAAGGAAGAGGCGACGATCGCGTTGTCGCAGGTGGAGCGGCTGACGGACGTGGTGGACCGGCTGCTGACGAACTCCCGCGACCCGCGCAGCGGCTCGGCCGTCACCTTCGAGCTGGACGACGTCATCCAGCAGCAGATCGCCGAGTGGCGGCCCGCCTACCGCAGCGAGGGGCGGGCGATCGTCAGCTCCGGCAAGCGGCACCTGACGGCCGTCGGCACCCCGGGGGCGGTGGCGCAGGTGCTGGCCGCGCTGATCGAGAACAGCCTGATGCACGGCGGCGGCACGGTGGCCCTGCGGACCCGGGTGACCGGCAACCAGGCGGTGGTCGAGGTCACCGACGAGGGGGCCGGTGTCCCGGCCGACCTGGGCGCACGGATCTTCGAGCGGACCATCAGCGGGCGGAACTCGACGGGCATCGGCCTGGCCGTGGCCCGGGACCTGGCGGAGGCGGACGGTGGCCGGCTGGAGCTGCTCCAGGGCCGCCCCCCGGTCTTCGGCCTCTTCCTGTCCCGTACGCCGCCGTCGAAGCAGGGCTCCGGCGACTCGGACGGGACCGTGCGCTAGCCGCTTCGGCCCCAGGCGGCCGGACGGGTCAGCGGCGGGCCGCGGGGGTGCCGTCGGGCGTGGGCACCGCTGTGGGGTTCTCGTGCTCCAGGAAGGTCTCCGCCCGCGTCACCGGCCGCCGGGCCGGCAGCGCGCGGAAGACCCAGCTGCGGTACGACCAGAAGCGGAAGAGCGTGCCGATGCCGATGCCGAGGAACTTGAAGATGTTGCTCTGCAGCGGGCTGTCCCAGCCGAAGCCGTACGTCGCCGTGTAGAGCACGCCGTTCTCGATCACCAGTCCGATCGCGCTGAAGACCAGGAACAGCGTCATCTCGCGGGTCCGGTGGCTCTTGTCGCGGTCCCGGTACGTGAAGTAGCGGAAGCCCAGGTAGTTGAAGACGATCGCGACGATCGTCGCGACGATGCTGGCCCGCACCACCTGGAGGTCGGTCACGTGCCGTACGAAGTTGAAGACGAGCAGGTTGACCAGCACCCCCGCGCCGCCCACCGCGCCGAACTTCGCGATCTCCCTGACCAGCCGGTCGACCCGTCCCCGCACGGCGCCGCGCGGCGCCGGGGGAGTGGGGGGAGCCGTATGAGCACCCGAGGAACCATGTCCCATGGTCGTGCAGGCCCCCGTCCGTGGGTCGGCGTCAATCCGTTCATGCTAACCACCCGGACGCGCGATCTTCCTGCGGACGGACGCGGGGCGCCGGGAACGAGCGCCGGGACCGCCCGGAAACGGCCGGTAAACAGGTGGGCTCCGCGCGGCCGATACGCTAGGGGTGTGACGTTCCCGGTAGTCGGTATGGTCGGCGGTGGCCAGCTCGCTCGTATGACACACGAGTCGGGCATCCCGCTGGGCATCAGGTTCAAGCTCCTCAGTGACACCCCTCAGGACTCTGCGGCGCAGGTCGTGAACGAAGTCGTCATCGGCGACTATCGCGACCTGGACACGCTGCGCGAGTTCGCGCGCGGCTGTGACGTGATCACCTTCGATCACGAACACGTGCCGACCGAGCACCTCAAGGCCCTGGAGGCGGACGGCATCCCCGTGCGCCCCGGCCCCGAGGCGCTCGTGCACGCCCAGGACAAGGGCGTGATGCGCGCGAAGCTCGTCGCGATCGGCGTGCCCTGCCCACGGCACCGGATCGTGAGCGATCCGGCCGACGTGGGCGCCTTCGCGGGTGAGGGCGACGGGTTCCCCGTGGTCCTCAAGACGGTCCGCGGCGGGTACGACGGCAAGGGCGTGTGGGTGGTGGACTCCGTCGAGGAGGCCGCCGAGCCGTTCCGCGCCGGCGTGCCCGTGCTCGCGGAGGAGAAGGTCGACTTCGTCCGCGAGCTGGCCGCCAACGTGGTCCGCTCCCCGCACGGCCAGGCGGTGGCCTACCCCGTCGTCGAGTCCCGCCAGGTCGACGGGGTCTGCGACACGGTGATCGCCCCCGCCCCCGACCTGGACGAGGGCCTCGCCCTGCGGGCCGAGGAGATGGCGCTCAGCATCGCCAAGGAACTCGGCGTCGTCGGCCACCTCGCCGTCGAGCTGTTCCAGACCCGCGACGGCCGCATCCTCGTCAACGAGCTGGCGATGCGCCCGCACAACTCGGGCCACTGGACCATGGACGGCGCGATCACCTCGCAGTTCGCCAACCACGTCCGCGCCGTCCTCGACCTGCCGCTGGGCGACCCGCGTCCGCGCGCCCCGTGGACGGTCATGGTCAACGTCCTCGGCGGCGACTACCCCGACATGTACTCCGCGTACCTGCACTGCATGGCCCGCGACCCGCAGGTCAAGATCCACATGTATGGCAAGGACGTGAAGCCCGGCCGCAAGGTGGGCCACGTCAACACCTACGGCGACGACCTGGACGACGTGCTGGAGCGCGCCCGTCACGCTGCCGGCTACCTGAGAGGGACGATCACCGAATGAGCCAGGCCAGCCCGGTCAGCCCGATCGTGGGCATCGTCATGGGGTCGGACTCCGACTGGCCCGTCATGGAGGCCGCCGCCAAGGCGCTCGACGAGTTCGAGGTCCCCTACGAGGTCGACGTCGTCTCCGCGCACCGCATGCCGCACGAGATGATCGCGTACGGCGAGCAGGCGGCCGGACGCGGCCTGAAGGCGATCATCGCCGGGGCCGGTGGCGCCGCCCACCTGCCCGGCATGCTCGCCTCCGTCACCCCGCTGCCCGTCATCGGCGTGCCGGTGCCGCTGAAGTACCTGGACGGCATGGACAGCCTGCTCTCCATCGTGCAGATGCCGGCCGGCGTCCCCGTCGCCACCGTCTCCGTGGGCGGTGCCCGCAACGCCGGGCTGCTGGCCGCCCGCATGCTCGCCGCGCACGACGAGGAGCTGCAGGGCCGCATGCGCGAGTTCCAGCAGGAGCTGAACGACCAGGCCACCGAGAAGGGCAGGCGGCTGCGGAACAAGGTCGGGGGCCCGGCCGCGGGCTTCGGCTTCGGGAAGTGACGCGGATGACCTCGCTGGAGCCGGCCCGCGCACTGCTGCGCGAGTTCCCCGTCGTGGACGGCCACAACGACCTGCCCTGGGCGCTGCGCGAGCAGGTGCGCTACGACCTCGACGCCCGGGACATCGCCACCGACCAGTCCGCCCACCTGCACACCGACCTCGCCCGGCTGCGGGCCGGCGGCGTCGGCGCGCAGTACTGGTCGGTGTACGTCCGCTCGGACCTGCCCGGCGCGGTCACCGCGACGCTGGAGCAGATCGACTGCGTACGCCGGCTGATCGACCGCCACCCGGGCGAGCTGCGGGCCGCGCTGACCGCCGCCGACATGGAGGCCGCGCGGACCGAGGGCCGGATCGCGTCGCTGATGGGCGCCGAGGGCGGCCACTCCATCGACAACTCGCTGGCCACGCTCCGCGCGCTGTACGCGCTCGGCGTGCGCTACATGACGCTCACCCACAACGACAACATCGCGTGGGCCGACTCGGCGACCGACGAACCCGGTGTCGGCGGCCTGTCGGCCTTCGGCCGCGAGGTCGTGCGGGAGATGAACCGCGAGGGGATGCTGGTCGACCTCTCGCACGTCGCCGCCACCACCATGCGGGACGCGCTGGACACCTCCACCGCGCCGGTGATCTTCTCGCACTCCTCCGCGCGGGCCGTCTGCGACCACCCGCGCAACATCCCGGACGACGTCCTGGAGCGGCTGCCGGCCAACGGCGGCGTGGCGATGGTGACGTTCGTGCCGAAGTTCGTGCTCCAGGCGGCCGTGGACTGGACGGTCGCCGCCGACGAGAACATGCGCGCGCACGGCTTCCACCACCTGGACACCGGCCCCGAGGCGATGAAGGTCCACCGCGCCTTCGAGGAGCGCACCCCGCGTCCCGTCGCCACCGTGTCGACGGTCGCCGACCACCTCGACCACATGCGCGAGGTGGCCGGGGTCGACCACCTCGGCATCGGCGGCGACTACGACGGCACCCCGTTCACGCCCGACGGCCTCGCCGACGTCTCCGGCTACCCGAACCTGATCGCCGAGCTGCTCGACCGCGGCTGGTCCCGGGCCGACCTGGCCAAGCTGACCTGGAAGAACGCGGTACGGGTGCTGGGCGCGGCGGAGGACGTGGCCCGGGGGCTTCAGGCCACCCGGGGGCCGTCCAACGCGTCGCTGGAGGAGCTGGACGGCTGAGCCGTCCCCTCGGGGAGGGCGGGGTAGTCGGTGTAGCCGGTCGCCCCGCCCACGTACATGAGGTACCGGTCCCGCACCGGGTTCAGCGGTGCGCCCAGCCGCAGCCGCCGCACCAGGTCGGGGTTGGCGAGGAACGGCCGGCCCAGGGCGATGAGGTCGGCTCCCGCCTCCAGCAGCCGTTCGGAGGCGCGCCGCACGGAGTCCGCGGAGGGCGTCCCGCCCAGGACCGGGTTGGCGATCAGCACGCCGGGCCAGCCGGCGCGGATGCTCCGGAACACCGGGGCGTGCGGGTCGGCGTACACCAGGTGCAGGTACGCGAGCCCGAGGCCGCCGAGCCGCTCGGCCAGGGCCGGGTAGATCTCCTCGGTCTCGCCCTCCGCGATGCCGTTGACCGTGTTGCCGGGGGAGACCCGCAGCCCCACCCGTTCGGCGCCGATCTCGGCGGCCACGGCCTCGGTCACCTCGACCGTGAAGCGGAGCCGCCCGGCGAGGGAACCGCCGTAGCCGTCGGTGCGGCGGTTGGTGTTGGCCGCCAGGAACTGGTGCAGCAGGTGGCCGTTGGCGGAGTGCACCTCGACGCCCTCGAACCCGGCGTCGAGCGCGTTGCGGGCGGCCCGCGCGAAGTCGGAGACGGTGGCGCGGATGTCCTCCCCGGTCATCTCCCTCGGGACGACGGAGGGCCGGTGCCCCTCCGGTGTGAAGATCGTCTCGGGCAGGGGGACCGGCGAGGGCGCGACCGGTGTGAGTCCGCTGGTCGCGGGGTGGCCGACCCGGCCGCCGTGCTGGAGTTGGAGGAACATCCGCCCGCCCGCCCGACGGACCGCGTCGGTCACCTGCCGCCAGCCCGCCACGTGCCGGGCGCTGTGGACGGCGGTGATGTTCGGGTAGGTCTGCCCGACCGCGTTGGGCGTCGCCGCCTCGGCGATGATCAGCCCGGCGGAGGCCCGCTGGGCGTAGTGGGTGGCCATCAGAGGGGTCGGCGTGCCGTCGGCCTCGGCGCGGTTGCGGGTGAGGGGGGCCATCACCAGACGGTTGGGGAGGGCGAGCGGGCCGAGGGACGCGGAGGCGAAGAGGTCGGTCGAGTTCGTCATGCCCGTACGCTAGAACCTGACACTGATGTCAGAATCAAGGTCCGGTGAGCGAGGCAGGGGAGAGGACGTACACATGCGGATCGGTGAACTCGCCCGGCGCACGGGTGTCAGCGAGCGCTCGCTGCGGTACTACGGGCAGCAGGGGCTGCTCACGGCCGAGCGTACGGCCGGCGGGCACCGCGCGTACACGGAGGCGGCGGTCGACCGGGTCATCCGGATCCAGGAGCTGTACGCGGCCGGGCTGTGCAGTGACAAGATCGCCCAGCTCCTGCCCTGCATGCGGGACGGGGACGGGGGCCCCTCGGCCGCGGCCTCGCCGAAGCTGGTCGCCGACCTCACCGCCGAGCGCGCCCGCATCGACCGGATGATCGCGGACCTGCTCCGCTCCCGGGACACCCTGGACGAGGTGATCGAGGCGGCCCGGGGCTGAGCCGTCCCCGGGGTCCGTACCCCCGAACGCACCGTCCACCAGGAAGCCCTTTCCGCTCCGTGCGACGGTGGCCGTATCGCACGACGACCGTACGGAGCCCGCCATGGCAGACCTCCAGGACGACCTGCACACCGGTACCGAGGCCGGCGAGCTCGACGACCTGCCCGTGCCGTTGCCGGCGGCAGTCTTCCCGCCGGAGCCCTACGCGCCCGTGTCCGACCCCGACGACGAGCCGCTGTCCCGGGCGCACGCCGTGCTGGCCGCCCACCCCGTCGCCGACGGCTACAGCGGCCTGCCCTGGGCGCTCAAGCACCTGCCCTGGTACGACCTGGAGCTGGGCGAGAGCTCCGTCGACACGGACGTGCCGCGGCTGCGCGAGGGGCACGTGGGCGCGTTGTTCTGGTCGCTGCACCTGCCCGAGGCCCTCGACGGCGACCGGGCGGTCGGCGCGACGCTGGAGCAGTTGGACCTGGTGAAGACGGTGGTGCGGGCGCACCCGGAGGGCCTGCGCCTGGCGTACGACGCGGGGCAGGCCATCGACGCCCGCAACTGCGGCCGGGTCGCCGTGCTGCCGGGCCCGGCCGGCGCCGCCGCCCTCGGTGACCGCCTCGGCATCCTGCGCAGCCTGCACGCCCTCGGATTGCGCATGCTCACGCTGACCGGGGCGTCCTGGGCCGGCGAGGCCGGGCTGACCCGGTTCGGCGAGGAGGTCGTCCGGGAGATGAACCGGCTCGGCGTGATCGCCGACCTCTCCGGTGCCTCCACCGAGACCATCCGCCGTACCTTCGCCGTGTCCAAGGCGCCGGCGCTGTGCACCCGCTCCGCCGCCCGGGCCCTGCGCCCGCACCCCGCGAACCTCCCCGACGACCTGCTCGTGGAGCTGGGCGCGTCCGGCGGCCTGTGCATGGTGCCGCTGACCGCCGAGCAGACCGGCCCGACCGTCCGGGACGTCGCCGACCACCTCGATCACGTCCGTTCGGTGGCCGGCCCGCAGAGCGTCGGCCTGTCCGGCACCTACGACGCCGGCACCGCCCACCCGCTGGAGCTGGGCGACGCCACCGGCTACCCCCGGCTCATCGCCGAGCTGTTGCGGCGCGGCTGGGAGGAGTCCGACGTGGCCCTGCTGACCTGGGGGAACGTCCAACGGGTGCTGCGGAGCGCGGCGTTCACCGCCCGGGCGGCACAGCTGCGCCGGGAGCCGTCGACGGCGACGATCGCCGAACTCGACGGCTGAGGGCCACCTCGGTCGAAGGCGCCCCCTTCCGGCCCGGCGCGGTCAGAGGTGTTCGATGCGGCACAGGCAGAACGGATGCCCGGCCGGATCGGCGTACACCATGAAGTCCTTCTTCTCCCGGTCCTCCAGGTCCAGCGGCCGGGCGCCCAGGGCGAGCACCCTCTCGTGGGCCGCGTCCATCTCCTCCCAGGTCGCCCCGCCGTGGAAGTCGAGGTGGAACTGCTGGGCGTTGCGGTCCGCGCGCGGCCACTCCGGCGGGGTGAGCCCCTCGGCCCGCTGGAAGGACAGCCTGGGGCCGCCGGGCACCTGGAGCACCACCCAGTCGGGGTCCTCCTCCTCGGGGGTGCCCCCGCCGACCTCCGCGTAGAAGCGGGCCAGCTCGAGGGGTTCGGGACAGTCGACGACGACGGAACGGAAGCGTGCCACAGGTGCCACGGGGGCCTCCCGGAGTAGAAGGGTGGGTTCAGCAGGCGCAAAGGCAGAACGGGTGCCCGGCCGGGTCGGCGTAAACCCGGAACGACCGCGCCCGGTCCTCCGCGTCCAGCGGCTTCGCGCCCAGCTCCAGCACGGCCTTCTCCGCCGCGTCCAGGTCCTTGACGTCGAGGTCCAGGTGGAACTGCTGCTGCCCGTCGTCACCGGGCCACTTCGGCGGTACGTGGCCGGGGGAGCCCTGGAAGGCCAGGGTCCGGCCGCCCGGCAGATTCAGGTCCACCCACTCGTCGTGCTCGTCGCTGCGGTCCTCGATCGTGCCGCCGAGGACGCCGGCGTAGAAGCGGGCCAGGGCGTGCGGGTCGGGACAGTCCAGGACGACGGGGCCCAGTTCGGCGACAGCCATGACTTCCTCCTTGAGGTCCGTCGGTTACCAGCAGAGGGCGGGTAACCAGTAACGGTTACTCCATGCTCCCGTAATGGGGGTAACGTCGCAAGCATGAACGAGCGTTCCGTCGCGCCGGGAGGCCTGGAGCTGGTCGAGCGGCTGGTGAACTCCCTCGACCTGGAGACCGGTGCCGACGCGCTGGACACACCGCAGGGCCGGGCGCGGCTCGGGCTCACGGAGGAGGAGGCGCCCGGGGCGCGCGAGCTGCGCGAGTCCCTGCGCGCGGTCCTGCTCGCCCACGCCGGCCACCCGCCGCACCGGGCGGTGACCCCGCTGGGCGAGCTGCTGGCCGCCGCCCCGCTGGTGGTGACGGTCGACCCGGCCGACGGCGCCGCCGCCCTCGCCCCGGCCCGCGACGGCTCCCTGACCGCCCGCGTGGCCGCCGCCGTCGCCGAGGCGCTGGTCGCGGGCACCTGGACGCGGCTGAAGGCCTGCGAGGCGGCCGACTGCCACTGGGCGTACTACGACCGCAGCCCGGCCGGGCGCGGCCGCTGGTGCTCGATGCAGGTGTGCGGGGCCCGTGCCAAGATGCGCCGGTACCGCGCCAAGGGGGCGTGAACCGACCGCACCGCACGGGCGGACGCGGCGCCCGGTGGGGCAGAATGCAACCGGCGCCGGTTCGGCCGACTGAGCCTCGGCCGAACCGGCGCCGCCTTCGTGCAGCGCGCTCCTAGGCGGTCGGACGGCCCATCGCCCGGTACGTCCAGCCGGCCTTCCGCCAGGCCTGCGGGTCCAGGGCGTTGCGCCCGTCCAGGATCACCCGGGCCGTGACCGCCTCGCCCAGCGCCTCGGGGTCCAGCTCGCGGAACTCCCGCCACTCCGTCAGGTGCAGGACGACGTCGGCGCCGCGTACCGCCTCCAGCGCGGAGTCGGCGTAGCCGAGCGTCGGGAACAGCCGCCGGGCGTTCTCCATGCCCTTGGGGTCGTAGACCGTGACCTGGGCGCCCTGGAGGTGGACCTGCCCGGCGACGTTCAGCGCGGGGGAGTCCCGGACGTCGTCCGAGTCGGGCTTGAAGGTGGCGCCGAGCACCGCGACCCGCTTGCCGAGGAAGGGGCCGCCGCCCAGCGCCTGCCGGGTCAGCTCCACCATCTGTCCGCGCTGGCGCATGTTGATCGAGTCGATCTCGCGCAGGAAGGTCAGCGCCTGGTCGGCCCCCAGCTCACCGGCGCGCGCCATGAACGCCCGGATGTCCTTCGGCAGGCAGCCGCCGCCGAACCCGATGCCGGCCCGCAGGAACTTCCTGCCGATGCGGTCGTCGTACCCGATCGCCTCGGCCAGCTTGGCCACGTCGCCGTCGGCCGCCTCGCAGACCTCCGCCATCGCGTTGATGAAGGAGATCTTGGTGGCGAGGAAGGAGTTGGCGGAGGTCTTCACCAGCTCGGCGGTCGGGAAGTCGGTCACGACGAACGGCGAACCCTCCGCCACCGGCGTGGCGTACACCTCGCGCAGCAGCCTCTCGGCGCGCTCGCTGCGCACGCCGACCACGATCCGGTCGGGGTGCAGCGTGTCCTGGACGGCGAAGCCCTCCCGCAGGAACTCGGGGTTCCAGGCCAGCTCGGCCTCGTCACCGGCCGGCGCGTGCGCGGCGAGGTAGGCCGCCAGCCGGTCGGCGGAGCCCACCGGCACGGTCGACTTGCCGACGACGAGCGCGGGGCCCGTCAGGTGCGGCGCGAGCGAGGCCAGCGCGGAGTCGACGTACGACATGTCACACGCGTACTCGCCGTGCTTCTGCGGGGTGTTCACGCACAGGAAGTGCACGTCGCCGAAGGCCGCGACCTCGGCGAAGTCGGTGGTGAAGCGCAGCCGGCCGGTGGAGCCCTCGATCCCGGCGACGTGCCGGCCCAGCAGCTCCTCCAGACCGGGCTCGTACATCGGGACCTGGCCCCGCTGGAGCATCTCGATCTTCTCGGGCACCACGTCCAGGCCCAGCACCTCGAAACCGAGCTCGGCCATGGCGGCGGCGTGGGTCGCGCCGAGGTAGCCGGTACCGATCACGGTGATCTTGAGGGCCATGGGTGCTCCAGAGGTGTACGGCACAGGTGCGCGCCCGAGCATATCCGGGGCGCGGGGCGGACCCCTTCGGCGGCTGTCGTCTACCTCACCTATCCACGAGCGCGGGCGGGCCCTAAAATTTGGGTTACTTAACGGTAGTTAGCGTGCCCCGCATCACAGCGTTTTGGAGCGTGAGAGACCTTGGCCGGATCGGCTGACTTCGACCTGTACCGCCCGTCCGAGGAGCACGACATGCTCCGGGACGCCGTCCGCTCCCTGGCCGAGGCGAAGATCGCGCCGCACGCCGCCGAGGTGGACGAGGAGGCCCGCTTCCCGCGCGAGGCCCTCGCCGCCCTCACCGCGAACGACCTCCACGCGGTGCACGTCCCCGAGGAGTACGGCGGCGCGGGCGCCGACGCGCTCGCCACGGTGATCGTCATCGAGGAGGTCGCCCGCGTCTGCGCGTCCTCGTCCCTCATCCCGGCGGTGAACAAGCTCGGCTCCCTGCCGGTGATCCTCTCCGGCTCCGAGGAGCTGAAGAAGAAGTACATGGCCCCGCTCGCCAAGGGCGAGGGCATGTTCTCCTACTGCCTCTCCGAGCCCGACGCGGGTTCCGACGCGGCCGGCATGAAGACCAAGGCCGTGCGCGACGGCGACTTCTGGGTGCTCAACGGCGTCAAGCGCTGGATCACCAACGCGGGCGAGTCGGAGTTCTACACGGTGATGGCCGTGACCGACCCCACCAAGCGCTCCAAGGGCATCTCCGCCTTCGTCGTCGAGAAGTCCGACGCGGGCGTCTC
Organism: Streptomyces sp. NPDC047853; assembly: GCF_043204535.1. Classification (NCBI taxonomy): domain Bacteria; kingdom Bacillati; phylum Actinomycetota; class Actinomycetes; order Kitasatosporales; family Streptomycetaceae; genus Streptomyces; species Streptomyces sp. NPDC047853. The sequence goes on from NZ_JBIDCI010000003.1 coordinate 544,079, forward strand.
CTTCGGCGCCCCGGAGAAGAAGCTCGGCATCAAGGGCTCGCCGACCCGCGAGGTCTACCTCGACAACGTCCGCATCCCCGCCGACCGCATGATCGGCGAGGAGGGCACCGGCTTCGCCACCGCGATGAAGACGCTGGACCACACCCGCATCACCATCGCCGCCCAAGCCCTCGGCATCGCCCAGGGCGCCCTCGACTACGCCAAGGGCTACGTCAGGGAGCGCAAGCAGTTCGGCAAGCCGATCGCCGACTTCCAGGGCATCCAGTTCATGCTCGCCGACATGGCCATGAAGATCGAGGCGGCCCGGCAGCTGACGTACGCCGCCGCGGCCAAGTCCGAGCGCGGCGACAGCGATCTGACCTTCCAGGGCGCCGCCGCCAAGTGCTTCGCCTCCGACGTGGCGATGGAGGTCACCACCGACGCCGTGCAGCTCCTCGGCGGCTACGGCTACACCCGTGACTACCCGGTCGAGCGCATGATGCGCGACGCCAAGATCACGCAGATCTACGAGGGCACCAACCAGGTCCAGCGCATCGTCATGGCGCGCAACCTGCCGTAACCGGTCGGCGCGCGCCCGGACGCTCAGTCGTCGAAGCCCTCCGCCACCCGCCGCTCCCGCAGCTCCATGATGGCGCGGCGGCGGGCCAGGCGGTGGGTGCGGCGGATCTGGGCCTCCTGGTAGCGGCGCTTGTCCTTCTCGGTCTCGGGGAGCACCGGCGGGACCGTGCGGGGCTTGCCGTCCGCGTCGACCGCGGCGAAGACCAGGTAGGCCGAGCCGACCTGGGTGGCCGGGGTGGACTCGTTCCAGCGCTCGGCCAGGACCCGCACGCCCACCTCCATGGAGCTGCGGCCAGTCCAGTTGACCTGGGCCTTCACATGGACGAGGTCGCCGACGCGGACCGGTTCGAGGAACGCCATCTCGTCCATGGACGCGGTGACGGCGGGGCCGCCGGAGTGCCGTCCGGCCACGGCGCCCGCCGCGTCGTCGACGAGCTTCATGATCACCCCGCCGTGCACCGTCCCCAGGAGGTTGGTGTCGCTGTGGGTCATGATGTGGCTGAGGGTGGTGCGGGAGGCCGAGGTCGGCTTGCCCGGGATCTCCGGAGCCGCCGGCCGCTCGGCCGAGGCCTGTTCTGCCTGGTCTGTCATGGCCTCCACCTTATGCCGGGGCGACAGCCGTGCGATTTGTGTCAGCTTCGCAACAGGGCCGACCCTATTTTCCGACGACCCTTGTATGGGCCGTGGGGCGGACCTGCACACTGGTGCGCATGAATGATTGGCCCGAGGGATGGTCCGGCGACAACCGCGGCGACCGGTACGGACGCGGCAGCGCGAGCGCACGGCCCGAGAGCGCGCGCGTGATGCGCCAGGTCCGCCGCGGCGCGGCGCCGCCGCCCGGGCAGTCCGCCCCGCCGTACGGCGGGGTGCCGCAGCAGCCGTCGTACGTCGACGGCCAGGGCCACGGCGGACAGGACGGCTACGACAGCGGGTACAACACCGGCCAGGTCTACGGCAGCCCCGGCGGTCCCGGTCCCGGCCGGCCCGCGCCCGACTGGCGCCGCCGGATCAAGTGGACCGCGATCACGCTGGCCACCGTGGTCGTCGTGACGACCGTCGGCACCTACTTCTGGGCCGACTCCAAGCTCAACCGCGAGGTCGACCTGTCCAAGGTCATCGAGCGTCCCGGGGCCGGCGAGGGCACGAACTACCTGATCGTCGGCTCGGACAGCCGCGAGGGCATGACCAGCGAGCAGAAGAAGGACCTGCACACCGGCTCCGCCGAGGGCAAGCGGACCGACTCGATGATGATCCTGCACACCGGGGACAACGGGTCGACGCTGATCTCCCTGCCCCGCGACTCGGACGTGGAGATCCCCTCCTTCGTCGGCTCCGAGTCCGGCAAGAAGTACGAGGGCACCGGCCGGCGCGTGAAGCTGAACGCCGCCTACGCGGAGGACGGCCCCGAGCTGCTGGTGCGCACCGTCGAGCACAACACCGGTCTGCGCCTGGACCACTACGTGGAGATCGGCTTCGCCGGCTTCGCCAACATCGTGGACTCGGTCGGCGGCGTCGAGATGGACATCCCGCAGGACATCAAGGACCCGAAGTCCGGCGCCGACCTCAAGAAGGGCAAGCAGACCCTGAACGGCGAGGACGCCCTCGCCTTCGTCCGTACCCGGTACGCGCTGGCCGGCTCCGACCTGGACCGGACGAAGAACCAGCAGAAGTTCTTGTCGGCGCTGGCGAACCAGGTGGCCACCCCCTCGACCGTCCTCAACCCGTTCAAGCTGTACCCGACCATGGGCTCCGGCCTGGACTCCCTCGTCGTCGACAAGGACATGGGCCTGTTCGACCTGGCGAGCATGTTCTGGGCGATGAAGAGCGTCAGCGGCGGCGACGGCACCTCGATGAACATGCCGGTCTCCGGCAGCGTCGGGGGCAACCTCAGGTGGGACGACGCCAAGGTGAAGCAGCTGGTCGAGCAGCTCGAGAACGACGAGAAGGTCACCGTCTCCGGCAACTGAGCCCGCGGTGGCCCCGGTAGCCCCCGGTGACCGCCCGCGCGGTCACCTCTCCCCGCACACCACCTCGTCGCCGCGCACCACCGTGCCCGACTCCTGCGGCGGGTCCGCCGGCCGCACCTTCGCCACGTCCTTGAAGCCGGCGCCCGCGATCACCTTCAGCGTCGGGCCCTGGCCCCTGACCGGCCGCAGCTCGCTGCCGGGCAGGGCGGCGGCCAGCGACTTCGCCGAGTTGTCCCAGCGGGGGTCGAAGGCGACGACCGTCCGCTGCACCGCGCGGTCGACGGCGTTCCGCGGCACCCGGGTGGTGCGGAACCCGGTCGCGGCCAGGGCGTCGTCCACCCTCCTGCCGAGGCCCGGGGTGCGCGTGCCGTTCTCCACCTGGACCCGGATCTGCTTCGGGTCCACCGGCACGCGTACGGGAGCCGGGCCCTTCGGCTTCGGCCGGGGCGCGGTCAGCGGCTCGTCCTCGCGCAGGGCGTCGAAGATCCGCCCGGACTTGGCCGGGTCCCACTTCAGGGTCGAGCCGACGCCCTTGACGGCGTAGCCCATCTGACCGATCGGCACGGTGGTGAACTCCGAAGAGGACGGCGAGAAGTTCCGCATCGCCCGCCCCAGCGCCAGCATCTCGTCGGTGCCGAAGCCCTCGTCGGCCCGGACCGAGCCCAGCACCGCCTGGGTGACGTCGCGGAACCTGATCGGGTTCAGCAGCAGTCCCGAGGACGTCGCCCGGTCGATGAGGGCGGCCAGGAAGCGCTGCTGACGCTTCATCCGGCTCAGGTCCGAGGCCCCGTCGAGGTGGCGGGCGCGGACGTACTGCAGCGCCTGTCCGCCCTTCAGCTCGTGGGTGCCCGCGGGCAGGTCGAGTCCGGTGTAGCGGTCCTTGAGCGGCTGGGCGGTGCAGATCCGCACGCCGCCGAGCACGTCCACGGTCTTCATGAAGCTGGTGAAGTCGACCTCCAGGTAGTGGTCGATCTTCACCCGGGTCATGTTCTCGACCGTGCGGACGGTCAGTTGCGGGCCGCCCTCGGCGTAGGCGGCGTTCAGCTTGAGCGGGTGCCCCTTGTGGTGCTCACCGGTGGTGCGGTCGGTGTGGTCGGGGGTCTCGGCGTAGGAGTCGCGCGGCAGGCTGACCACGCTCGCGCGTTCCCGGTCCTCCGAGATGTGCACGATCATGATCGTGTCGGTGCAGTGGCAGGGGGCGCCGCCCAGCTTGTACCGGCGCCGCTCCTCCGCGGTGATGCTGTCGCGGCCGTCGGTGCCGACCAGCAGGACGTTCATGCCGTCGCCCGCCCGCGGCCGGTTCTTCATGTCCTTGAAGGCGTCCACCCGCGAGATGTCCGCGTCGAGGCCGGAGAGCACCGCGTGCCCGATCCCCGCCGACGCGAGCACCACCACCGACAGCGCGGTCACCGCCCGCACGGCCCAGCGCGGCTTCCTCCGCCGTACGGGCGGCCGGGGCGGGCGCCGGGACGGTCGCCCGCCCCGCTGCGGCGGGGGGCCGCCGCGGGGGGACGAGGCCGGGACCCGGGGGGAGCGGGGCGGCGTGGGCAAGGTGACACCTCCGCGAGGACGGGCCGTGCGGCCGGGGGTGGAATCCGTGAGCACCGTAGGCCCATACGATCTGCTGCCCGGGTCCGTGCCCCCGCGGCGCGCACCCGTGTCCCCCGTTCGCGGTAACGTGAGCACCGATGAACGCCAAGTCCGACGTGCGGCCGCCCGCCGTTTCCGTGATCATGCCCGTCCTCGACGAGGAGCGGCACCTGCGCGGTTCCGTCCGCGCCATCCTCGCCCAGGAGTACGCAGGCGAGATGGAGGTCGTGATCGCCCTCGGTCCCTCGACGGACCGTACGGACGAGATCGCCGCCGAGCTCGTCGCCGAGGATCCGCGCGTGCACACCGTGCCGAATCCCACCGGCCGTACGCCCGCCGCGCTGAACGCCGCGATCAAGGCCTCCCGCCACCCCGTCGTCGTCCGCGTGGACGGCCACGGCATGCTGTCGCCGAACTACATCGCCACCGCCGTACGGCTCCTGGAGGAGACCGGCGCGCAGAACGTGGGCGGCATCATGCACGCCGAGGGGGAGAACGCCTGGGAGGACGCCGTCGCCGCCGCGATGACGTCGAAGATCGGGGTGGGCAACGCCGCCTTCCACACGGGTGGGCAGGCGGGCCCCGCCGAGACGGTCTACCTGGGGGTCTTCCGCCGCGAGGCGCTGGAGCGGCAGGGCGGGTACAACGAGGAGTTCATCCGCGCCCAGGACTGGGAGCTGAACTTCCGTATCCGCGAGGCCGGCGGCCTGATCTGGTTCTCGCCCGAGCTGCGGGTGTCCTACCGGCCCCGGCCGAGCGTGCGCGCCCTGGCCAAGCAGTACAAGAACTACGGCCGCTGGCGGCACGTCGTCGCCCGCTACCACTCCGGCTCGATCAACCTGCGCTACCTCGCGCCGCCGACGGCCGTGTGCGCCATCGCGGCCGGCGTCGTGGTGGGCGCGGCGCTGACCCCGTGGGGCTTCGTGGTGCCCGGCGGCTACCTGGCGGCGATCGTCGCGGGCTCGGTCCCGGCGGGCAAGGGGCTGGGGCTGAAGGCGCGGGCGCAGATCCCCGTGGCCCTGGCGACCATGCACATGTGCTGGGGCTGGGGCTTCCTGACCAGCCCGCGCTCGCTGGCCAGGAAGGTCATCGCCTCGCGGCGCCCGGCGGTCCAGCCGGACGCGGACGCCGCCGAGGCGCACTGACCTCCCTCAGGACCAGGTGAACGCCGGGTTCACGCGCATGCAGGCGCTCTCGTCGGCGCCGTTGAGGGCCTCGGCCGAGTCGGGGGTCGTGTCGTCCGCCTCGGGTGCCGTGTACGCCGTCCCCTCGCGCCAGTCGGCGCCCACGATCAGCGTGACGCCCGAGACGTCGGTCGAGCGCCGCACCGAACTCGCCGGGACACCCAGGGACTCGGCGACCCGCCGGGCGTCGCCCTCCAGGTCGGCGCTCGGGTAGCGGACGACCGTACGGGCCTCGCTCGGCAGCACGGACGGGTCGGCCACCGCCTCGTCGAAGCCCCGCTCCACCAGCAGCCCCGCGACGGCGTTCGCGCGGCCGGGGGCGGTGCCGAGCCGGTCGGTGCGGGTGCCGTTGCGGACCTGCACCGCGAGGGCGTCGTCGGGGGCCGCGGGGTCCGCCGGAGGGGTCGTCTCCGCGGCGGGCTCCTTCTTCTCCGCGTCCTTGCCGTCCAGGGCGATGTCCTCGCGCACCAGCCGGAACAGCTGCTCCGCGTCCTCGGTCGGCTCCACACGGGCGCCCACGTAGCGGTTGGGCATCGTGGTCATGGTGATGCGCTCAGGCTTCACCTTGCGCAGCTCGTTGCTGAGGTCGTACAGCTTCTTGACGGTGTCCAGGCCCGGGTCGACGGTGAGCGCCCGGGTGGCCTCCTCGGCCAGCCTGCGCAGCTTGTTCGGGCTGCTCAGGGTCGCGTTCTCGCGCAGCACCCGGACCATGGAGTTGAGGTACATGTGCTGGGCCTTCGCCCGCGCGAGGTCGCTGCCGTCCTCGAAGCCGTAGCGGGTGCGCAGCCACTGCAGGGCCTGTTCGCCCTGGATCGGGTGGGTGCCCTTCTCCAGCTTCAGGCCGGAGCCGTGGCCCTGGCCGTCGCGGGAGTGGATGTTGGCGTCCACGCACACCGGTACGCCGCCGACGGCGTCCGCCATCGACACCACGCCGGCGAAGTCGACCATCACGAAGTGGTCGATGTGGATGCCGGTGAGCTCCTGCCAGGTGGCCACCGTGCAGCCCGGACCGCCGTGGCCGAGGCTCTGGTTGGTCATCACCCGGCCCTCGCTCGCCGGGTACACCTTGCCGTCGTCCGGGGAGGTGCACTTGGGGACCTTCACCAGGGTGTCGCGCGGCATGCTGACGACCGACAGGTTGCTGCGGTCCGCGGACAGGTGCACCAGCATCTGCACGTCCGCAAGCGGCGTCGAGCCGAACGTCTCGCGGGCGCCGCCCAGTTGCTGGTTCTCCTCGCTGTCCCGCGCGTCCGAGCCGATCACCAGGATGTTCAGCGGGGTCTGCCCGGCCGCGTTCGGCGTGGGCGCGGCGACCTTGGCGTCGCCCAGGTTGAGGGGGTCCTTGCGGATGTTGTCGTTGAGGTGCTCGTAGTAGAGGTACCCGGCACCGGCCGTACCGGCCATGAGCACGGCGAGCGCCACCGCCGTCCAGCGGAGCACCCGGCGCCGTCCGCGCACCCGGCGTCTGCCGGGCTCGGCGCCGCCCTCGCCCTCGTCACCTCCCTCCTGCCGTACCGCCTCCGCACGCTCGGGAGCCTCCGAGGCCCCCTGCCGCGTGTCCTCCCCCTGCACACCGCTCCGCGTCATCTCGCGTCCTTCCCCACCCCCGCGCCACCCCGCGGGCCCGTCACCGTCCTGTCAGACGTACGACGGGCCCGTCAGGTCAACTGGCGCACTGCACTTGGTCGGCCGTCGACTTGTCCAGCTCCGGTGTCTCCACGGAGGTGGCGTCGAGCTTCACTCCCGCGCCCTTGAAGTCCTTGCCGAGGGTGAGGGTCATCGTGGGCAGCCCCTGCGCGTTGGTGACGCTCTCGCCGGGCTTCATGGCGGCGCCGGACAGGCCGAGGATCTCGGCGAGGGCGCGGGCCTGGTCGGCCTGGTCGGGGGCGTACTCGAGGGTGGTCTTCGCCAGTTCGGTGTCGGCGTTGCCCGCGTTCTCGGACTTGGTGACGCCGGCCTCGGTCTGGAGGTGGTTCAGCTCCAGCTGGGCGCTGCCGGCCGCGGCGCCGCCGTTGAGGATGCGGACGCGGATCTCGGAGGGGTCGGACTTCGCGCCCTCCAGGCGGGCGGCGACGGCGGCCTTCTCCTTCTTCTCCTTCTTCTTGACCTCGGTGAAGGAGATGTCGTTCCGGATCATGTCGAAGACCTGGGGGCCCTTGGCCTCGTTCACGACCACCGTCGCCTTGACCTTCTCGGCGGGGTTGTCGATCACCGGCACCGTGGTGAAGGTGATGTTCTTCGTGGGCACCTTCTTCAGCTCCAGGGCCATGTCCTTGAGCGTGCCCACCTTGCCGATGGCGCTGTCCACGGTCAGTGCCTTGGTCGCGGCCTCGGCCAGCTTCACCAGCTTCGTGGGGCTGGTGAGGGTGTCGCTGGAGGACATCTTCCGCATGAGCGAACCCAGGAACTGCTGCTGCACCTTGATGCGGTCCAGGTCGCCCTCGTTGCCGAAGGCGTGGCGGGTGCGGACGAAAGCGAGGGCCTGCTCGCCCTCCACCGTGGACTCGCCCGCGGGCAGCTTGAGGTGGGACTTCGGGTCGTCGACGGCCTTCTCCACACAGACGTCGACGCCGTCGACGGCGGTGGTCAGCGTCTTGACCGCGTTGAAGTCGGCCATCATGAAGTGGTTCGGCTGGATGCCGAACGCCTCCTTCACCGTGCGCATGGTGCAGCCCGCGTCCCGGCCGCCCTCGCCCAGACTCCGGTTGAAGCGGACGCCCGCCTCCCCGGGGACGATCTCCGTGGAGCCGTCCTCCTGCTTGGTCTCGCAGTCGGGGATGTCGACGATGAGGTCGCGGGGGATGCTGAGCGCGGTCGCGTTGGAGCGGTCCTTGGCGACGTGCAGCAGGATCGTGGTGTCCGCGTGACCGACGCTCCCGGCGTCGCCGTAGCCCTCGTTGCCCGCGCCGGTGCGCTTGTCGGTGCCGATGACGAGGATGTTGAAGGCCTCGTCCTTGCTGAAGCTGCTGCTGCCGGCGTCACCGACGTCCGTCGTCGAGACGTTGCCCTCGAGGTGCTTGAGGTAGACGTAGCCGCCCACGCCGGCCACGAGGACGACGAACGCGGTGCTGCCGCCGACCCACAGCAGGGCCTTCTTGCCCTTCGACTTCTTCGCGGGCCGGCGACCCCGTCGGCCCGGCACCGGCTCCTCGGGCGCGGGGCGCCGGCGCCGCTGGGGCGGGACCTCGCGGCCCGGTGCGGACGTACGGCGTGCCGAGCCGGCCTTGCCGGCCGCGGACGAGGCTTCCTTGGCACGGGGGGCGGGCCGGCGGGGGCCCGGGACGGCCGACTGCGGTGCGGAAGGGGACAGTCGCAGTTCGTATTCGCCCGTACGCGGATTCAGTACCCACTGGTCTGCGGGATCGACGTTCTCCGCCCGCCCACGTCCTTGCGCGTCCACGGTCTCCCAGTCCTTCGTCGGGGCCACGCGGCACCTTCTGCCGGAAGGCGCACGATAAAGGGTCAACATGTGCACGACGCCAGGGCGGACCTCGCGGCGGGGGCACTGGAGCGCTCAGACTATCCGCCCGGTTCAGCGTCGAACGACACCGGTGACGAAGTCGGCGCCCCTACAAGCGGGCAATCCCTCCTATATTCACGAGGCCCCCACCGGCTCCTACCAGCGATAGGGCTTGTAGACGTCCATGCACTTGCTGCTGTCCGAGCCGTTGAGGGCGTCACTGGTGTCCGGCAGGTCCCCCGCCTCGGGCGTCTTCTGTTTCGGGTAGGACGTCCCGGAGCGCCAGTCCGCTCCCACGACGAGCGTGATCCCCGACACGTCCGGGGACTTGAGCACCGAGGCCGCCGGGATGCCCAGCGCCTCGGCGACGCGCAGCGCGTCGCCCGCCGACTCCGCGGTCGGGTAGCGGACCACGGTCCTCTCCTCGGACGGCGTGACCGAGGAGTCCTTGGCCGCCTTGGCGAAGCCCTGCTCCACCAGCGCCTGGGCGATCGTGCCCGCGCGTCCGGTCACCGGGCCGAGGGTGGCCGAGCGGGTCGCGTTCCGGACGAGGACGCCGATCTCGGAGTCGGGGGCGGCGGAGTCCTGCGAGGGCTTCGCGCCGGAACTCGCGTCCTCGCCGCCGGAGCTGTCCTTGCCGCCGTCCTTGCCGTCCGCGGCGCCCTTGTCGTCGAAGGACACGTCGTCGCGGAGCATCGCCCACATCGTGTCGGCGTCGGGGGCCGGGAGCAGGTGGTTCCGGTCCTGGGGGTCCTCGACGGTCGGCATCGTCGTCATGGTGATGCGGTCCGTCGGCACCGTCTTGAGCTGCATGCCCAGGTCGTAGAGCTTCTTGACGGTGCCGACCTCCTCGGAGACTGTCAGGGACTTCGTGGCCGCCTCGGCCAGGCCCATCAGCCGGCCGGTGTCGGTGAAGATGTTCTGCTGCTTGAGCGTGCGGATCATCGAGTTCATGTACATGTGCTGCGCCCGCGCCCGCAGCAGGTCGCTGCCCCAGGCGTGCCGGGTGCGCAGCCACTGGAGGGCCTGCTCGCCCTGCACCTTGTGCCGGCCGGCGGTCAGCTTCAGACCCGACCCGCCGGGCACGGCGGGCAGCGGGCGGTCCCACACGTTCTGGTTCACGCAGACCTCGACCCCGCCGACGGCGTCCGCCATCGAGACGACGCCCGCGAAGTCGATCGTCATCCAGTGGTCGATGTAGACACCGGTGAGGTTCTGCCAGGTGGCGAGGGTGCAGCCGGCGCCGCCACGGCCGAGGGACTCGTTGATGATCGTGTTGGTCGCCGGGTACGTCTCGTCGGTCTCCGGGTCCGTGCACGCGGGGATGTCGACCCGGGTGTCGCGGGGGATGCTCACGACCGCGGCGCTCTTGCGGTCCGCGGCCAGGTGGATGAGCATCTGCACGTCGCCCAGCGGCGGGTTGTCGCGGTGGTTCCTGCCACCGCCCAGCGCGACGTTCGCGTCCGAGGCCCGGCTGTCGGAGCCGACCATCAGGATGTTCAGGGGCCGCTGCCCGGCCGCGTTCGCCTCGGGCCGCTGCGCCTTGGAGTCGCCGCTGCTGCGCTCGCCCTTCTCGATGTTGCCGTTCAGGTGCTCGTAGTACAGGTACCCGGCGCCGGCCGTCCCGAGTATCAGCACCGCCAGGGTCGTCGCGGACCAGCGGAGCGCCCGGTGGCGGCGTCCGCCCGCCCGCCGCCGCCCGGACCGCCTCCCGTGGCCGTTGCCGCTTGCGTTGCCGCCCGAGTTGCCACTTCCGTCGCCGCTTCCGTGTCCCGTGCCCCCCGTCCCGCCCGCACCCGGGCCGGCCCCGGCCCGCCGGGATCGCCGGGCGGTGTCGGGACGGGTCCCCTCCCCGTGCACACTGCTCTGCGTCATGTCCCTCTTCCCACCCTAGGACCCGCGTACGTGCCTCTGCGCGCCGCCTCTTCGCACAGTTGGACGTACGGGCCCCCTCGTTGGCTGTACGGCGGCCCCGACGGATTGCTCGTCTCCCGGAGGGTCACTCCCGCCCCGGCCGTCCCCCGGGCCCACCGATGGACTGTCGCCCTGTCAGACGCACGCGGGACCCTTCAGGTCACTTCGCGCACGCGACCTTGTCCGCCGTGGACTTGCGGACCTCTTCGGGCGCCTTGCCGGCGGTGGCGTCGAGCTTGGCCCCCGGCTCCTTGAAGTCCTTGCCGAGGGTGAGGGTCATCGTGGGCAGTCCCTGGGCGTTGGTGACGCTCTCGCCGGGCTTCATGGCGGCGCCGGACAGGCCGAGGATCTCGGCGAGGGCGCGGGCCTGGTCGGCCTGGTCGGGGGCGTACTCGAGGGTGGTCTTCGCCAGTTCGGTGTCGGCGTTGCCCGCGTTCTCGGACTTGGTGACGCCGGCCTCGGTCTGGAGGTGGTTCAGCTCCAGCTGGGCGCTGCCGGCCGCGGCGCCGCCGTTGAGGATGCGGACGCGGATCTCGGAGGGGTCGGACTTCGGGCCCTCCAGGCGGGCGGCGACGGCGGCCTTCTCCTTCTTCTCCTTCTCCGACTCCTTCTTCTTGACCTCGGTGAAGGAGACGTCGTCCCTGATCATGTCGAAGACCTGCTGGGCGGGCCCCTCCTGGAGGACGACCGTCGCCTTGACCTTCTCGGCGGGGTTGTCGCGCACCGGCACCGTGGCGAAGGTCAGGTTCTTGGTGTTGAGCTTGCCCAGCTCCAGCCCGAGGTCCTTCAGCTTGCCGATGCTGTCCAGCTTCGAGTCGACGGTCAGCGCCTCGGTCGCCGCCTCCGCCAGCTTCACCATCTTCGAGGGGCTGGTGAGCGTGTCGTTGGACTTGAGCTTGCGCATCAGCGCGCTGAGGAACTGCTGCTGGATCTCGATGCGGCTCAGGTCACCGCCGAAGCCGACGGAGTGCCGGGTGCGGACGAAGGCGAGGGCCTGCTCGCCCTCGATGGTGTGCTTGCCCGCCGGCAGCTTCAGGTGCGAGTCCGGGTCGTCGATGTCCTTGGCCAGGCAGACCTCGACCCCGCCGACTGCCGAGGTGAGGGTCTTGACCGCGTTGAAGTCCGCCACCATGAAGTTGTCGGGCGTGACCCCCGTCAGCTCGGTGACGGTACGCATGGTGCAGCTGGGCGTGCGGCCGTCCTGGCCGAGGCTGGTGTTGAAGCGGACGCCGGGGGAGCCGGGAATGATTTTCTGCGTCCCGTCCTCCTGGGTGGTCGGACAGTCGGGGACGTCGACGATCAGGTCGCGGGGGATGCTGAGCGCGGTCGCGTTGGAGCGGTCCTTGGCGACGTGCAGCAGGATCGTGGTGTCCGCGTGCCCGGCGCTGCCCGCGTCGCCGTAGCCCTCGTTGCCCGCGCCGGTGCGCTTGTCGGTGCCGATCAGCAGGATGTTGATCGCCTTGTCCTTCTGGAAGCCACCGGTGCTCGCGCCGTCGTCGGCGACGGACTGGATGTTGTCGTTCAGGTGCTCCAGATAGAGGTATCCGGCCGTGCCGGCGGCGAGGACGACGAAGGCCATGGTGCCGCCGCTCCACAGCAGGACCTTCTTGCCCTTCGACTTCTTCGCCGGACGCCGGCGACCCCGCCGCCCGGGCGGCGGCTCCTCGGGTGCCGTACGGCGCCTGCGGGGGCCGGGGACGTCACGGTCCGGCGCGGTCGAGGGGGCGGGCGCGGAGGCCCGCGCGCCCCGGCCGCGCGAGCCGCCGGGGGCTGTGGCCCGGCCCGATCCGCCGGGCGCGGCGCCGCGCGGGCCCGGGACCGCCGACTGCGGTGCGGAAGGGGGCGGTCGCAGTTCGTATTCGCCGGTGACCGGATTGAGTACCCACTGGTCTGCGGGGTCGATGTGCTCCGCCCGCCCACGGCCTTGCGCGTCCACGGTTGTCCGAATCCTCCGTCGGGGCCACGCGGCGCCCTCCCCTGCGGGCGCCCGGTCTCGCTGGTCCGGTGCGCGACCCGGGGCACAACCTCGGGGCCGGGCGCACCGGAGGGCTCACATTAACCGCCCCGCTCGCGCAGAGGCGGTGGCAGTGACACATTCCACGAGCCTTACAACCGGGCAATCCGGCGTATTCACTGGACAACTGTCCCCCTCGCCCGGTCCCTCTCCGGCCCCGCCGTGCGCACGCCTTGCCCGCTCTTGGACCGCGCTTTACCCGCAGATGTCCTCCGCCGCGGTGTTGCCGCTGAACGTCGGCGCCGGGGACTCGCCGAGCCGACCGGGGCCGGGCTCACGGGCGCCCCCGGCCCCGGTCGGCTCCTCCCGCTCGCCCGCCGCCCCGATCGCCACGGGCTCGTCCGTCCGCAGCCGGGTGAACAGCCGCTCCGCGTCGGGCTCCACGAGCTGGTCGCGATTGACGTCGCCCGCGTACGCCTCCCGCGGCACGGTCAGGAACTGCACCCGTTCGGTGGGGATGCCGCGCAGGCCGCGCACGAGGTCGTACAGACCGCGCAGGCTCGCCAGGTCCGGATCGGTCGTGAGGGACGAGGTGGCCGCGTCGAGCACGGGGTAGAGCTTCACCGGGTTCAGCAGGACGTCGTTGCTCTGCACCTTGTTGACGAGCGCCCCCAGGAAACGCTGCTGCCGGTCCATCCGGTCGGTGTCACTGCCGTCGCCGAGTGACTTGCGGGCGCGCACGTAGCCGAGGGCCTGCTCCCCGTCGAGCGTCACCCGGCCCGCGGGCAGCCGCAGCCCGGCGTCCTCGTCGTCGACCGGTGCGCGCAGGCACACCTCGACGCCGTCGAGCGCGTCGACCAGCTTCTTGAAGCCCTGGAAGTCGACGACCACGTGGTGGTCGAGCCGGATGCCGGTCAGCTTCTCCACCGTACGGACCGAGCATGCCGAACCGCCCACCTCGTAGGCGTGGTTGAACTGCGCGAGGACGGGCGCGGTGCGCGAGCCGTCCGGGCGGCGGCAGCCGGGCACGTCCACCATCAGGTCGCGGGGGAGGGAGACGGCGGTGGCACTGTCCCGGCCGGCCGCCAGGTGCAGCAGGATCGTGGTGTCCGACCGCTCGGTGCCCGAGTCGCGCCCGTAGCGCGCGTTGCCGTCCCCGGACCGCGAGTCGGACCCGATCAGCAGGATGTTCTGCGCGCCCCGGACCAGCGCGGTGGGCCGCTCCTTGTCGTACCGGGCGAGTTCGGCCGCCGCCGCCTCGTCCGCCGTGATGTTGCCGTCCAGTTTGGCGTACACCGCCCACCCGGCGCCGGCCGCGCCGACGGCCAGCACGGCGACCGCGATCCCCCCGCACCCCAGCCGCCGCCTCCGACGACGCCTCAGCCCGTCCCCGGTCGCCGACGCCCCGGGCGGGGGCCCGTCGAGGGGTGTGCCCGCGTCGTCGTCGCTCACGTCTCCCTCCGTCCCGCACCCGTGCGCTCCTACGACCATGGCCCGGACGGAGGCCGGAGGAGGAACGGGGGTGGGCCGAACGGGGGAGGCGCGGCTCCGGGGTTACGGGACCGGGGCGTGGGCCGGGCTCACGGGGGCGGGTTACGGGGCCGGGGATGCGGAGCCGGGACGCGCGACCGGGGTCACGGCGCCGGAGTCGTGCGGACCGCGGTCGTAGGGCCGCCGCCGACGAGTCGCACCGGCCGCGGTCACCGGGCCGTGGTGGAGACCCGCTCCGCCTCGATCCGCTGGTCCAGGACGTCCGCCCCCGCCTGGTCGAGGTGCCGGCACAGCACCACCGACCCGCCACTGGCCAACGGCCCGTACAGGCCCGCGCTCAGCCCCTCCCAGGTGTCGTACGGCAGCCCCGACAGGATCCGCGCCCCGGGCCCCGTGAGCCCCAGCCCCGACGCCTCCGCCCGGGCCCGCTCCACGACCTCCGCCCCGCTGAACTCCCGTCCGGCCACGATCAGCGCGGGCGCCTCCGGGTCGACCGGCGCGTACGGCACGAAGCGGTCGCCCTGCCCCGGCACCTCCACGGCGTAGTCGGCGAAGCCCTCGGGGGCGCGCGGCACGAACCGGCCCCCGAGCGGTCGCAGTGCCAACGCCATCCGTGCGCCCGAGCACGCCCGCGCCGCCTCCAGCGCCTGCGGCTCCGGGCCGCTCACCACCACGTCGGCCGCGGCCGGGTCGCCCGCCACGTCGGCGACGACACCCACCGACGCGCACGCCAGCAGCCACACCGCGGTCTGCCAGTGCGCGGGCAGCAGCAGCGCGACCCGGTCGCCGGGTTCGACGGAGAGTTCGTCCTGGAGCAGGTTGGCGGTCTTGGCCACCCAATTGGCGAAGGTGGCCACGGACAGTTCGACGCGTTCGCCGGTGGCGTCGTCGTAGAAGGTCACCAGGGGGCGTCCGGGGTCCGCGGCGAGCGCGGAACTCAGCAGGTCGGCAGGGGTGCGGTCGGTCGAGTTCACCCGGGCAAGCGTACGCGGGCGACCGGGCGCGCACCGGGCGTACGGCGTACCGCACGGCCACCGGTTCGGACGAAAACGGCCTGGGGACCGACAGGTTACGGATGGACAGATTTGTCCGGGGATATCCACGATCAGGGGCATGCGTGGATTCCTTGCTTCCTCGATCGGTGTCACGTGCGCGGCGGCCCTGGCCCTCCCGCTCGCCCCGCCCGCGGCGGCCTCCTCCGCGGCCCGGCCCTCGAACGGTGCCGTCGTGCCCGCCGAGGCGTCCGTCCCCGGCAGCACCCAGTCGCTGCCCCTCACCCCAACCGCTCGCGACCGCGCCCCCGGTGCGGCCGAACAGGGCGTCCCCCGCCGGGACGTTCGGCACTTCTCGCTGGTCGGTGTCGTCTGGGACAACCCGGCCACGGAACTGCACGGACAGGTCCAGGTCCGTACCCGCGCCACCGCGACCGGCACCTGGTCGGACTGGCAGGAACTGGAGACCCACAACGCCGACCACGCCGCCGACCCGGGCAGCGCCGAGAGCACCTCGGGCCGTGTCCGCGGTGCCACCGCCCCGCTGTGGGTGGGCGAGTCCGACGGCGTGGAGGTGCGGGTACGGGCGGAGAGCACCCCGGAGAACCCGGGGGCCGCGACCACGACGGCCAGGGCCGCCGGCCCGGCCCCGCTCGCCGCCTCCCCGCTCCCCGCCGGCATGCGCCTCGAACTCGTCGACCCCGGCGCGGGCACCGGTCCCGCGGCGGCCCCGGGAGCGGAGGACGGCCCCCGCACCGCCGTCACGACCGCGGAGTCCGCCGAGGCGGTCGCCGCCTCCGCCGTCAACGCGGGGCTCGCCCCGCTGGGCGCCACCGAGATCCCGGCCCTGAACCGCGTCCAGACCGAGGCCGCGCTGCTCTCCGCGGGCGCCGGCGCACTGACGACGGAACAGCGGGCCAAGCCGTACATCGGCCCCCGCCCCGGCATCACCACGCGCCGCGGCTGGGGCGCGAACGAGAACCTGCGAGAGAAGAAGTTCGTGTACACGAAGAAGGTCAAGGCGGCCTTCGTGCACCACTCGGCCACCGGCAACAACTACACCTGCAAGCAGGCGCCGTCAGTCATCCGCAGTATCTACCGCTACCACGTCAACAGCATGGGCTGGCGCGACGTCGGCTACAACTTCCTCGTCGACAAGTGCGGAAAGATCTACGAGGGACGGGCCGGTGGCGTGTCCAAGGCGGTACTGGGTGCCCACACCATGGGGTTCAACTCCAACAGCATGGGCATCGCCGTCCTCGGCACCTACGGCTCCAAGAAGCCGTCGTCGGCCGCCGTGAAGGCGATCGCCAAGCTCACCGCCTGGAAGCTCGGTCTCTACGGCATGAATCCGCGCGGGAAGACCTACCTGAAGTCCGGTGGCGGGAATCTCTACCGAAAAGGTAAGAACGTACGACTGAACGTCATCTCCGGTCACCGCGACGGCTTCGCCACGAGCTGTCCGGGCAAGAAGCTCTACGCCAAACTCGGCACGAGCCGCTCGACGGCGGCGAAGTACCAGGGCCGCTGAGGGCGGAACACCGCACGACCACCGAAGGCGCCATGGAACGGTCTGCATACACTGGCCGGCCGAAAGAGTCAGTTCGGCCGGTCCCGGCAGGAAGCAGAGACGACAGGTGACAGAAGCGATCCTCCTGGTCGGCGGCAAGGGCACGCGGCTGCGGCCGCTCACGGTGCACACCCCCAAGCCCATGGTCAGGGCGGCGGGAGTGCCGTTCCTCACGCATCAGCTGGCGCGGGCCAAGGCGGCGGGCGTCGAGCACATCGTCCTCGCGACGAGCTACCTCGCCGAGGTCTTCGAACCGTACTTCGGCGACGGCTCGGCCCTGGGCCTGCACATCGAGTACGTCACGGAGGAGGAGCCGCTCGGCACGGGCGGCGCGATCCGCAACGTGGCCTCCCGGCTCCACTCGGGCCCGGACGACCCCGTCCTGATCTTCAACGGCGACATCCTGACGGGCCTGGACATCGGCGCGCTGGTCCGCACCCACGAGACGACGGGCGCGGACGTCTCCCTGCACCTGACGAAGGTGACCGACCCGCGGGCGTACGGCCTGGTCCCCACGGACGACACGGGCCGGGTGCTCGCCTTCCTGGAGAAGCCGCAGACGCCCGAGGAGATCGTCACCGACCAGATCAACGCGGGGGCGTACGTCTTCCGCCGCTCGGTCATCGACACGATCCCGGCGGGCCGCCCGGTGTCCGTCGAACGCGAGACCTTCCCCGACCTCCTGGCCACCGGAGCGCACCTCCAGGGCCTGGTCGACTCCACGTACTGGCTCGACCTGGGCACTCCGGCGGCCTTCGTACGCGGCTCGGCGGACCTGGTCCTCGGCCGCGCCCCGTCCCCGGCGATACCGGGCCGGTGCGGCGACCGTCTCGTCCTGCCCACGGCACGCGTCGCGCCCGACGCCAAGCTGGCCGGCGGCACGGTGGTCGGCGAGGGCGCCTTCGTCGCGGAGGGGGCGCGGGTCTTCGGCAGCACGATCCTGCCGGGCGCGGTCATCGAGCCGGGCGCCGTCATCACCGACTCGCTGATCGGCAACCGGGCCCGCGTCGGCACCCGCTCCGTCCTGACGGACACGGTCATCGGCGACGGCGCGGTCATCGGCGCCGACAACGAACTCCGCTCGGGCGCCCGCATCTGGTGCGACGCCCACATCCCCCCGGCCTCCCTGCGCTTCTCCCCGGACGCCTGACCCCACGACCCACCCGTGCCGCCCGCCGTAGCCGCGGGCAGTCGTGCCGCCGGGGCGGCACGGGTGGGCGCAGCGGCGCCCGGCCGGCGCCGGCACGTGTCACCCACCCTCAGAGGGGCGAGCCCTCTCAGAACCGCTCGATCCCCCGCGGGGCCATCCGCGGGGCCCGCCTCGGCGGCACCCGCCCGCTCAGCAGCACCAGCCGAGCCGCCCGGTGCCGCTGCCCGGCATACGGCTCCAGCAGCCTCAGCATGGCGGCATCGTCCGCGTCCCGGTCCCCGGCCAACGCGAACCCCACGATCCCGGGCAGATGCAGGTCCCCGACCGTCACGGCGTCCGCCGCCCCGTGACTGCGCTGCACCGTCTCCGCCGACGTCCACGGCCCGATCCCCGGCACCAGCTCCAGCCGCTCCCGCGCCGCCGCCGGCTCCATCCCGGCCGCCTCCTCCAGCCGCGCGGCGACCCGCACCGCCCGCAGGATCGTCGAGGCCCGCTTGTCGTCCACCCCGGCCAGGTGCCACTCCCAGGACGGGATCAGCGCCCACGTCCGCGCCGCCGGCATGACACACATCCGCCCGGGCACGGGCCCCGGCGCCGGCTCCCCGAACCTGCGCACGAGCAGCCGCCACGCCTGGTACGCCTCCAGCGTCGTGACCTTCTGCTCCAGGACCGACGGGATCAGCGACTCCAGCACCAGCCCGGTCCGCGTCAGCCGCAGCCCCGGCCGCCGATGCGCCGTGAGCGCCAGCAGCCGGTGCCGGGGCACGAACGCGGACGGATCGTCGTCGGCGCCCAGCATCCGCGGCAGCCACTCCAGCAGCCACTCCGCCCCCGGCCCCCAGGCCTCGCCCCGCACCTCGCCGCCGCGCGCGGTGACCCGCAGCGTGCCGGGCCCGGCGGGCGTGCGGCTGGCCCGCCACACCGATCCGTCCGGCGTCGTGCGGAACGTCGGATCTCCCGGCCCGCGCCGCAGCGGACCGAGCGCCAGCCCCAGCTCCAGCGGGCCGTCCGGCACCCACACCCTCGTCCTGCCCGGCGCGCCGGGCTGCCGGGGCACCCCGTTCGCGGGCGCGGGTACGACGGCCTCGCCACCGCGCACGGTGGCGCGCGTGGGCCGGGGGGCGAAGCGTCCTGCCACGGGTGAGGTCCTCGAGCCGGGGAGAGGGTGCTGATGATGCAGACCCTACGAGGGTAGAGGCTCGCCCGGACAGCTCACCGCACCTCGATGAACGCCTCCGCGGTCCGCTCCGGTCGCGCCTTCGGCTCCCCGGCCGGATGACCGACCGCCACCGCGCCCATCGGGTCCCAGTCGTCCGGCAGCTCCAGCACCTCGCGCACGACGTCCCGGCAGAACATCGTCGAGGAGACCCATGCGGAGCCCAGCCGCTCCGCGGCCAGCGCGACGAGCAGGTTCTGCACACCGGCGCCGGTGGCCACCACGAACATCTCCCGCTCGGCGCCGTCCCGCCGGGCGTCCCCGTAGGTGTGCGATCCGTCCGTCACCAGGCAGGGGACGACCAGGTACGGCGCGTTGCGGAGCACGTCCCCGCGCCGGATCCGCTTGGCGATCGACTCCTCGCTCTTGCCGTCCCGCCGCAGGTCCGCGATCCAGGCGTCCCGCATCGCGTCCAGCAGACGGGTGCGGGACTCCGGCGACTCCAGCAGCACGAAGCGCCACGGCGTCGTGTGGTGCGGGGCCGGCGCGGTCACGGCCGCCGCCACCGCCCGGCGTACGGAGCCGGGATCGACCGGCTCGTCGGTGAAGGCCCGGACCGTACGGCGCTGGGTCACCGCCTGCCGTACCGCCTCCGACGTGCCCAGCCGGAACATGTCGTCGCGCGCGCCGCGCACCATCGCCCGCGCGCCCTCGCCGTCGTCCCCGGTGACCACCAGGGGCAGCCCGCGCACGACGGCGACGGGCAGCCCCGCGGTCTTGCCCTTGACCAGGTCGCCCGCGGCGGCGAGCTCGTCGGCGGTGGCGACGACGGTGGCACCGAGCGCGTTGCCGTGCGCGTCCGTGCCGCCGCGGAGGTCGTCGAGGACCCGCACCCCGGCGGCGCCGATCGCGACGTCGGTGAGCCCGGCCCGCCAGGGCCGCCCGAACGTGTCGGTGACGACGACGCCGACGTCCACGCCCAGCACGTCGCGCAGACCGGCGCGGATGCCGCGCGCGGAGGCGTCCGGGTCCTCGGGGAGCAGCAGCACCGTCCCGGCGGGCGTGTTGGACGCGTCGACCCCGGCCGCCGCCATGACCAGGCCCTGCCGGTTCTCGACGATGCGCAGGGCACCGCGCCGGGCCACCACGCGTACGGTCTCCGCGTCGATCGCGGCCTCCCGGTCGGCGGCCCGGACGATCCTGCCCTCGGCCTTGGACACGATCTTCGAGGTGACGAGCAGCACGTCCCCGTCGGTCAGCCCGGGCTCGGCCGCCGCGATCAGCTTGGCCAGGTCGTCGCCCGGCTGCACCTCCGGCAGACCGGGGACCGCCCACACCCGGTAGCCCTCCCGGTCGGCGGGGGAGTCACCGGGAGCACCGGCTCGCAGGGCACCGCTCACGCCTCCCGCACCTCCTCCGCCAGCGTCAGCGCCTCCCTGGCCATCCGCGCCGTCGCGTCGAGGTCGGTCATCATCAGCGGGACGGCGCGGCAGAGGATGCCGGCCGCCTTCACGCGCGTGACGGACTCCGCGTCGACCGTGTCGACCAGCCAGCCGTCGAGCAGCCCCGAGCCGTAGTGCTCGGCGACCGCGGCCGCCGTGGACTCCACGCCGACCGCCGCGAGCACCTTGTCGGCCATCCCGCGCACGGGCGCGTCCCCGACGATCGGGGACAGGCCGATCACCGGCACCCCGGCCTCGGCGATCGCCTCCCGGATGCCGGGCACGGCGAGGATCGTGCCGATGGAGACGACCGGGTTGGACGGCGGGAAGAGGATGACGTCCGCCTCCGCGATGGCCTCCAGGACGCCGGGCGCGGGCTTCGCCCGGTCGGCGCCGACCGGGACGACCGCCTCGGCCGGGACCGAGGCGCGCAGCCGCACCCAGTACTCCTGGAAGTGGACCGCCTTGCGCTCCCCGTCCAGCTCGACGGCGACATGGGTCTCCACCCGGTCGTCGCTCATCGGGATGAGCCGCACCCCGGGCTTCCAGCGGTCGCAGAGCGCCTGCGTCACCTCGCTGAGCGGGAAGCCCGCGGTGATCATCTGGGTCCGCACGATGTGCGTGGCGAAGTCCCGGTCGCCGAGCCCGAACCACTCGGGGCCGACGCCGTACGCCGCGAGTTCCTCCTTCAGGTGGAAGGTCTCGTCGGCCCGCCCCCAGCCCTGCTCCTCGTCGATACCGCCGCCGAGCGTGTACATCACCGTGTCGAGGTCCGGGCAGACCTTCAGCCCGAAGAGGTGGATGTCGTCCCCGGTGTTGCCGATGACCGTGATGTCCGCGTCCGGCGCGGCCTGCTTCAGACCACGCAGGAACCGGGCACCGCCGATGCCGCCTGCCAGAACCACAATGCGCATGGCCCCAGTCTTGCAGGCGGGTACGACACCGCGTCAGGCAGTCGTCACGGCACCGGCGTCCGCGCCCCGCGGCACGGCGGCCGAGCACTGGGGGGCGTGCATCGGCATCTCCGTCAGCCCGGGGTAGTAGACGTGCAGACTGACCGCCGGCTCCAGCGCGTCGTTGCCCACCTCGTGCACGTACCCCGGCGCGAAGACCCGCTGCGCCCCCGGCTCCAGCGCGCGCGTGCCGCGCCGGGTGCGCTCGGTCAGCGTGCCGTCCAGGACGGTCAGCACGCCGGAGGACAGGCCGTGGTCGTGGCGCCCGCTGCCCTGCCCCGGCACCCAGGACAGCAGCCACACCTCGTAGCCGGGGCCGGTGCGCAGCCGGTGGTACCAGCGGGTCGTCGCGTCGTACCGGACCAGGTGCTCCCACGCGGAGCGGTCGGCGGCGATGGAGCGGGCCAGGCCGACGAACTCGGCGACCGTCGACGGGTGCTCGCGCGGGGCCTGGAGGAGGTGGGGGACTTCGAGGATGTCGCCGGCGATCTGGAGGTCGCTGTCGCTGTTCATGGGTCGGTGGTTCCTCGGCAGAAGAGTGCGGGGGAGGCGGAGACGGCGAAGAACGGCCCTGGTGGGGCGAGGGGGGACAGCCAGCCGGGTCGCGTGGACCCGAGGACGGCCGGAGCGCGGTGGGCTCAACAACCGGAACGGCAACAACAGCTACAGCGAGCGCGCGCAGCACCGTGGGACCCGGCGGTGCGGGTCGAGGTGAGCGCCAAGTTCGCGAGCATGCCCACAAGGACAGCGGTTCACACCGGCACTGTCAACTCGATGACCGTTATGTGGGACATGCTTCACCTCATCCGGTTCATCTGAAAGGTGAAAGGTTTGCTCAGGGGGCTTCCGGGACACATGGCGCACAAGCCGGGCGCACAACCCCCGTTGCGACTCCGTGATCCGACTGTGATCAGGTTCGCTTCGGCGTGTGTATCGGAACGGGATCGAACACCGGAGCGTCCTTCCTGGCGCAGGCTCTGCGCGGGATCGGTGCCCCTGTGGGCCTCATTGGTATGTCAAGGTTTAAGGCGATTTGAACACTTTCCGCATGGCCTTGGTTCCGCAGAGTGAATAAGGGACCCAATAGCAGATCTCGGCTTGACTCGCCCGTAGCAGCACACTTGTAATTTCACTCGTGTCGTTCAGCCGGAATCGATAACGGCTGGATCACGGGGACGCGAAAGACAGACGAGGGGCGCACATGACCGAGCTGGTGCAGCAACTGCTGGTCGACGACGCGGACGAGGAACTCGGCTGGCAGGAGCGCGCACTGTGCGCCCAGACCGACCCCGAGTCCTTCTTCCCCGAGAAGGGCGGCTCCACCCGGGAGGCCAAGAAGGTCTGCCTCGCCTGCGAGGTCCGCTCCGAGTGCCTCGAGTACGCCCTCGCCAACGACGAGCGCTTCGGCATCTGGGGCGGCCTGTCCGAGCGGGAACGCCGCCGGCTGAAGAAGGCCGCCGTCTGACCCGCCGTCCGACGGACGGTGCGGCGACCATTACCTGTACGGGCACACGCGCACAGCGGTGGAGAGCGCGGTAACGGCCCGTCACGGGTGGGTTGTCCACAGGCGGCGGGCCGTGGTCCTGCCCAGCCGATAGTGTGGGCGCTCGTCCGAGACGCCCCGCCACTCCCGACAGGCACGGGCGTCCACCGCAGTCCACCGAACCGGGGCCCGTACCTCGATGTCCGTGCACAGCCACACGGCAGCCCAGCAAGACCTCGCTGCCACACCTGAGTTCCCGCGTCACGTGGTGACCGCGGTCCTCGTCGCCCACGACGGAGCCCGCTGGCTGCCCGACGCGCTCGCCGGGCTGCTCGGCCAGGAGCGCCCCGTCCAGTACGCGGTCGCCGCCGACACCGGCAGCGCCGACGACTCCGCCCGGCTGGTCACCGAGGCCCTCGGCGACGACCGGGTGCTCCACCTCGCCCGGCGCACCGGCTTCGGCCAGGCCGTCGAGGAGGCCGCCCGCACCGCCCCCGTCCTCACCCCGGACGACCTGGCGTACCTGAGGCGGCCCAGCGGCTGGGACCCCGTCACCCGCACCTGGCGCGACGACGCCTACGACCTGCCGGAGCTTCCCCACGGAGAGCCGGTGCAGTGGCTGTGGCTGCTGCACGACGACTGCGCACCCGAACCCGACGCCCTCGCCCAGCTGCTGCGCGTCGTGGACACCGAGTACGAGCTCGGCCGCGACGACGTCGCCGTCGTGGGCCCCAAGCTCCGCGGCTGGTACGACCGCAGGCAACTGCTGGAGGTCGGCGTCTCCATCGCCAACTCCGGCCGCCGCTGGACCGGTCTGGACCGCCGTGAGCAGGACCAGGGCCAGCACGACCACGTCCGGACCGTCCTGTCCGTCTCCACCGCCGGCATGCTGATCCGGCGCGACGTCTTCGAGCGCCTCGGCGGATTCGACCGCCGGCTGCCCCTGATGCGCGACGACGTCGACCTGTGCTGGCGCGCGCACGCCGCCGGTCTCCGCGTCCTCGTCGCCCCCGAGGCGGTCGTCCGCCACGCCGAGGCGGCCTCCCGCGAGCGCCGCGCCGTCGACTGCGCCGGCCGCACCACCGCCTCCCCGCACAAGGTGGACAAGGCCGGCGCCGTCCACACCCTCCTGGTCAACGTCCGCACGGCCGTGCTGCCCTGGGTACTGCTGCGCATCGTCGTCGGCACCCTGCTGCGCACCCTCGCCTATCTCGTCGGCAAGGTGCCCGGACAGGCACTCGACGAGATCCGGGGCCTGCTGAGCGTCCTGCTGCGCCCCGAGCGCATCGTCGCCGGACGCAGGGAACGCGGCCGCCCGCAGGTCGAGAAGGACGAACTGCGCGCCCTCTTCCCGCCGCCCGGCGCGACCGTCCGGGTCACCGTCGAACAGGTCGCGGGCAATCTCGTCGGCAGCTCCGACGCCGAGACGGCCACCGGCGCCGGACGCCACGGCGGCGGCATCGAGTCCGGACCCGGCGGCGACGACGCCGACTTCCTGGAGATCGAGCAGTTCGCCCGCCTCAAGCGCATCGCCCGCAAGCCGGGCCCGCTGCTCTTCCTGGTGCTGCTGCTCGTCTCCCTGGTCGCCTGCCGCGCCCTGTTCGGCAGCGGCGCGCTGGCGGGCGGCGCCCTGCTGCCCGCCCCGGCCGACGCCGGCGAGCTGTGGTCGCGCTACACCGACGCCTGGCACACGGTGGGCACCGGCGGCACCGCCTCCGCACCGCCCTACCTCGCGCTCGTCGCCGCGCTCGCCTCCCTGCTGCTGGGCTCCACCGGCCTCGCCGTCACCCTGCTGCTGGTCTGCTCGGTGCCCCTGGCCGGCGTCACCGCGTACTTCGCGTCCCGCCCGCTGGTCATGTCCCGGCTGCTGCGCGCGTGGGCGGCCGTCGCCTACGCCTTCCTGCCCGCCGTCACCGGCGCCCTGGCCGGCGGCCGCGTCGGCACCGCCGTCCTCGCCGTGCTGCTGCCGCTCATCGCGCGCGCGGGCGTCGCGGCGGCCGGCCTCTCCCACTCCACGGGGGCCCGCGGCAGCTGGCGGGCCACCTGGGCGTACGCGCTGCTGCTGACGATCACCACCGCCTTCACGCCCGTCGTGTGGCCCGTCGCGCTGCTCCTCGGCGTCGGCGTCCTGGTGCTGCGCCGCGGCGACCTCACGGCGTACGGGCCGCGCTTCCTCGCCCAGCTCGGCACCCCGCTGCTGCTCCTCGCCCCCTGGTCGCTGTCGCTGCTCCCGTTCGGCTTCCTCGACGAGGCCGGCCTGGAGTACGGCGCCTCGGCCGCCTCCGCCCTCGACCTGCTCGGGGCGAGCCCCGGCGGCCCCGGCACGGTCGGCGGGCTGGTCCTCATCGGCATCGTGCTCGCCGCGCTGGCCGCCCTGCTGCGCTCGGAGCGGCAGTCGGGCATCCGCGCGGCCTGGGCCGTCGCCCTGGTCGCCCTGGTCTTCGCGGTCCTCTCCAACCGCTCCGTCTGGGCCGGACCCGCCACCCTCGTCTACGGCATCGCCCTGCTCTCCGCGGCGGCCCTCGGCGCCGACGGGGCACGCTCGCGCGTGGCCGAGCAGAGCTTCGGCTGGCGCCAGCCGGTCGCCGCCCTGATCGCCCTCGCCTCGGCCGTCGGACCGCTGATCGCCGCCACCGGCTGGATGATCGGCGGCGCCGACGGACCGGTGGAGCGGCGCGACCCCGTCCAGGTGCCCGCGTTCGTCGCCGAGGAGAGCCGCACCCACGACCAGGCCCGCACCCTCGTCCTCGACAGCGACTCCGCCACCCACGTGAGCTACACGCTGGTGCGCGGCTCCGGCGCACGCCTCGGCGACGGCGAACTGGCCGCCGGGGACGGCGGGAACGACGGACTCGACAAGGTCGTCGCCAACCTCGTCGCCGGTTCCGGCGCCGACCAGGCCGACCAGCTCGGCGGCTTCGCCGTGCGCTACGTCCTCGTGCACAAGGGCGCGCCCCGCGAGGTCACCCGCGTCCTGGACGCCACGCCCGGCCTCAACCGGCTCAGCCAGCAGGACGGCAGCGGCCTGTGGCGCGTGGACCAGGAGGTCGCGCGCGCGACGATCGTCACCGGCGAGGGGGCGGACGCCGAGGCGCCGCAACCCGTGGCGGCCGGTCCCGTCGAGATCCACACCGAGATCCCGTCCGGCGCCGACGGACGCGTGCTGCGCCTCGCCGACACCGCCGCCGAGGGCTGGACGGCGACCCTGGACGGCACACCGCTCACCCGCACCACCGTCGACGGCTGGGCGCAGGGCTTCGAACTCCCCGCCGCCGGCGGAAAGCTGGCCGTCACCTACGACGCCCCGTTCACCCACACCGTCTGGCTCTGGGCCCAGGGCCTGCTCGCCGTGGTCCTGGTCGTCCTCGCCCTGCCCGGCAGGCGCCGCGACGTCGACGACGACCTGCCCGAGGAGCAAGTCGTCGCCGCCGAGGCCGTCGAGGGCGAGGGCCGCCGCGCCCGGCGACTGCGGGCGCAGGCAGAGGCGGAGGCCGAGGCCGAGGCCGGCGCGGCCGCCGAACCGGTGGCCGGGCAGGACATCTCCCCGGAGGGCGCCCCGCCCCCCGGGACCCCCGCGGCGGTCCCGCAGCAACCGGCGTACGGCGCGTGGGACACGCCCGAGTACACCGACGCCGCCCACGGCTCCTACGACCCGTACGGCGGCGATCAGTACCGGAGCGCGCCCGCCTACGACCCGGC
Organism: Streptomyces sp. NPDC047853; assembly: GCF_043204535.1. NCBI lineage: Bacteria > Bacillati > Actinomycetota > Actinomycetes > Kitasatosporales > Streptomycetaceae > Streptomyces > Streptomyces sp. NPDC047853. Next base: position 570,642 of record NZ_JBIDCI010000003.1, read on the forward strand.
CGCCTACGCACAGCAGCAGCCGTACCAGGGCGACCCGTACCAGGGGGACGCCTACCAGGGCGGCCAGGGCGGCCAGTACGAAGCGGGGCCGTACGACCCGTACGCCTACGGCGATCCGTCCGACCCGTCCCAGGCCGGGCCGTACGACCCCGCCTACGGCCAGGGGTACGGCCAGGGCGGATACGACACGCCCTACGACCCCTCGCAGGCCCACGACCCGCACGGCACCGGCAGTGAGCGTCCCGACGGGAGCCAGCAGTGAAGCGCACCACCCTGTCCCTGATCGCCGGCACGGCGGCGCTCGCGGCCGTCACCGGGTTCGCGGCGGTGTCCACCCCGGACGCCACCGGTGCGGACACCGCCGAGCCCGCCGCCCGGCTCCCCGTAGAGCGCACCACCCTGTCCTGCCCGGCGCCCAGCACCTCGGACCTCGCCGAGACGGCGTACACCTCCTTCACGCCCGTCGTGAAGGGCGCCGACAAGAAGGGCGAGGCCGCCCTCACGACGGCGGCCGCGGGCGCGGCGTCCGGAGACGCGGAGGGCGGGGAGGCCGAGGGCGGGGAGAAGCCCGAGAAGCCCGTCGTGCAGCCGGGGGCGCCCGGTGTGCCGGTCGCCGGGAAGACCTCCGGGGCCGAGACGCCCGCGCTGATCGGGACCGCGACGGGGAGCCACGCCCCCGGCTGGACCGTGCAGCAGACCACGGAGGTCGCCGCGGGCACCGGCCGGGGACTCCAGGGCGTCGACTGCGCCGCGCCGGACACGGAGTTCTGGTTCCCGGGAGCGGCCACGGCCGCCGACCGCACCGACTACGTGCACCTGACCAACCCCGACGACTCCGCGGCCGTCGTCGACATCGAGCTGTACGGCAAGGACGGCGCCTTGAAGACCACGGTGGCGGACGGCGTCACCGTGGCGCCGCACGCCAGTGAGGCGCTGCTGCTGTCCACGCTCACCGACGTGAAGGAGCCCGACGTCACCGTGCACGTCACGGTGCGCAGCGGACGGGTCGGTGCCGCGGTGCAGGCGCTGTCCGACAAGACCGGCGGTGACTGGCTGACCGCGGCCGCGGACCCGGCCGGCGAGCTGGTGCTGCCGGGCATCCCCGACGACGCCACCGCCGTACGCCTGGTGCTGTTCACGCCCGGTGGCACCGACGCCGACCTGAAGGTGCGGCTGGCCTCACCGACCGGACCGATCACGCCCGCCGGGAACGAGACGGTGCACGTGAAGTCCGGCATGACGACGGGCATCGACCTCGGAGAGGTCACGCGCGGCGAGGCCGGGTCGCTGATGCTGACGCCGACGGGCCGGTCGGTGCCGGTCGTGGCCGCGGTCCGGGTCGTGCGGGGCGAGGGCGCGGAGCAGGAGTCCGCATTCATCCCCGCCGCCCACCCGGTCGGGGCGCGCGCGACGTCGGCGGACAACCGCGCCAAGAGCACGACGCTGTCCCTGACCGCTCCCGGCCGGGCGGCGAAGGTCAAGGTCACGGCGTCGGCGGGCACCGAGGGCGGCACGACGGCGACCAGGACGTACACGATCAAGGGCGGCACGACCCAGGACGTCGAGGCTCCGGTCCCGGCGGGTCTGGAGGGCACCTACGCGCTGACCGTCGAGACGGTCTCGGGCGGCCCGGTGTACGGGTCCCGCACACTGACCGGGCAGGACGACGACGTCGCGTCCTTCACCGTGCAGACCCTCCCCGACGACCGGGGGACGGTCGCCGTACCGAACGCGGACGAGGACCTGGCGGTGCTGCAGAGGTAGCGGGCCGCGCGAGCGGCGGGCCCGCGGCTCCCGGGGGGCCGCGACCGCCCGCTCAGTCCTCCCCGTACCGCGGGTCCACCGTCTCCGGCGTCAGCCCGAGCAACTCCGCGACCTGCTCGACCACCACCTCGTGCACGAGCGCCGCCCGCTCGTCCCGCCCCTTCGTCCGGATCTCGACCGGCCGCCGGTACACGACCACCCGTCCCCGACGTCCGTCCCGCGAGGGCTCGGCGGTCCCCAGGGGCACCGCCTCGTCGTTCCACGGCTGGTCGGCGGCGCCGTCCAGCCGCGGCACCTCCAGCACCAGGAAGTCGATGTCGGCGAGCTGCGGCCAGCGCCGCTCCAGGCGCTCCACGGAGTCCTGCACCAGGTCCGCGAAGACCTCGCCGCGGCTCGCGGCCAGCGGTACCTGCGGAGGTGCGATCGGGCCCCGCATGCCCCGGCCGTGGCGGTCACGGCGGCGGGGCCCTGGGCGGCCGGTCTCACGGGGCGTCACGGGGTTGTCCATCACCGCTGAAGGGTAGTCCCCGCCGGGTCCGCGCGCCGGACCGCACACGCGCACCGGCCCGCGCCGCGGTGCCTGGCAGGACGTGTCGCCCGATGACCGTTCCAGCCAAGGTTGGGCTCGATTCCGCATCTCTCCGCGACCGGTGACCTCAAGGCATATGTCGCTGTTCGTAGCGGTTCGCGACCGACCCCGCGGCGGCCGAACCCCCGGCGAACCAACGTCCGTGCAGGTCACAGCGGTGCGCCCGGAGTGTCGTGTGGGGCGTTTCACACCACGACACGGTGGTGTGACCTGGTGGGGAGTCGTCGCGGCCCGCTCAAGAGTGCGGTACCGTCCAACATCGTGAGCCCTGTACGTCGCTGTTCGCGCACCGCCTGCGGCCGTCCCGCCGTCGCGACGCTGACGTACGTCTACGCCGACTCGACCGCGGTCCTCGGCCCGCTCGCCACCTACGCCGAACCCCACTGCTACGACCTGTGCGCCGAGCACTCCGAGCGCCTCACCGCCCCGCGCGGCTGGGAGGTCGTCCGCCTGCTCGATGGTTCGGCCCCGGCCCGCCCCAGCGGTGACGACCTGGAAGCGCTCGCCAACGCGGTGCGCGAGGCGGCCCGCCCTCCAGAGCGGACGGCCGAGGCCGGCCGCGGTCCGCGGACGGCCGATCCGATGGAGGTCGCGCGCCGCGGCCACCTGCGCGTCCTGCGCTCGCCGGACAACTGAGCCACTGCTGCGCCTTCGGCTCCTCCTGCGCCTTCGGCTCCTCCTGCGCCTTCGGCCACTTTTGCATCTCGGCCACTCCCGCATCTTCGGCCCCCTGCGAACACACCCGTTGCCGCACACCCATTGACGTCGTCTTGTCGCGGACACGACCATTCCGGATGTCACGAGAAACCGCTTTCACATAGCGGAATCCGGGGAGGCGCCCGTGTACGTCCAGGAACTGGAACCCGTCGCCGGTTCCCTCGGCCTGTCCGCCCTGGTGGCGGCCCTGCCCCTGCTGATCGTCCTCGTCCTGCTGGGCGGCGTCCGCATGAAGGCCCACCTGGCGGGCCTCACCGGCCTCCTGGTGGCCGTGCTCGTCGCCTGGCTGGCGTACGGCATGCCGCTGGGCCAGACTGCCTCCAGCGCCGCCCAGGGAGCCGCGTTCGGTATCTTCCCCATCCTGTGGATCGTCGTGAACGCCCTGTGGGTCTACCGGATGACCGTCCGCACCCGGCACTTCGACATCCTGCGCCGCTCCTTCGGACGGCTCTCCGACGACCCCCGCATCCAGGCCCTGGTCGTCGCCTTCTGCTTCGGCGCCCTGCTGGAGGCCCTCGCCGGGTTCGGCGCGCCCGTCGCGATCTGCTCGGTCATGCTCGTGGCGCTCGGTTTCGACCCGGTGCGCGCGGCGGTCGTGGCGCTGGTGGCGAACACCGCGCCGGTCGCCTTCGGCGCGATGGGCACCCCCGTGGTGACGCTGGCCCAGGTCACTGGCCTGCCCCTGGACGACGTCGCCTCCGTGGTGGGCCGTCAGACCCCCCTGCTGGCCCTCGTCGTCCCCCTGCTGCTGGTCGCCCTGGTCGACGGACGCCGCGGCCTGCGTGAGACCTGGGTACCCGCGATGGCCTGCGGAGTCGCCTTCGCCGTCGCCCAGTTCGTCGCCTCCAACTACTTCTCCGCCCAGCTCGCCGACATCGCCGCCGCCCTCCTCGGCGCCGGTGCCCTGGTCGCCGTGGAGCAGGCCCGCCGGCCCGCCGCCGAGCCCGTCCGCGCGGCCGTGCTGACCGGCGCGAGGAGCGAGGAACTGGACGAGGACGACCCCCGCCGGGAGGTCCTGCGCGCCTACGCGCCCTACGCCCTGATCGTCGCCGTCTTCTCCGTCGCGCAGATCCCGGCGGTCAAGGACTGGCTGGCGCGGGCGACCCGGACGTACGACTGGCCCTTCCTGGACGTGGCCGACCCCGCGGGGAACCCGGTCGCCGGCAACGTCTTCTCCTGGCCGATCGTCTCCACCGGCGGCACCCTCGTCCTGCTCGCCGGCCTGGCCAGTGCCGTCGTCCTCGGTGTGCACGCGCGCGTGGCGCTCAAGGAGTGGCTCGCGACCGTGCACGAGCTGCGGTTCGCCCTCCTCACCGTCACCTCCGTACTGGCCCTCGCCTACGTCATGAACCTCTCCGGGCAGGCCGCCACCATCGGCCACTTCGTCGCGGCGGCCGGCGCCGGGCTGGCGTTCCTCTCGCCGGTGCTCGGCTGGTTCGGCGTCGCCGTCTCGGGTTCCGACACCTCCGCCAACGCGCTCTTCGGCGCCCTCCAGGTGACCGCCGCACGGGAGTCGGGGCTGTCACCCGAACTGCTCGCCGCCGCCAACAGCTCGGGTGGCGTCCTCGGCAAGATGATCTCCCCGCAGAACCTCACCATCGCCTGCGCGGCCGTCGGACTCGCCGGCCGCGAGGGCGACCTGCTGCGCAAGGTGCTGCCCTGGAGCCTCGGCCTGCTCCTCGTCATGTGCCTGATCGTGGTCGGGCAGTCCACACCGGTCCTGGGCTGGATGCTGCCCTGACCCGCCCTGGCCTTCGGGAACCGCCCGGCGCCCGCTCCGTGGTTACGGGTAGTTTGTGGGCTCCGACAGGACTTGAGGAAAGGCTGGCCGTGGCTGCTGATCTGTCGCAGATCGTGAAGGCGTACGACGTGCGCGGTGTCGTCCCGGACCAGTGGGACGAGACGCTGGCCGAGCTGTTCGGCGCGGCCTTCGTCGAGCTGACCGGCGCGCGCGCCGTCGTGGTCGGCCATGACATGCGGCCGTCCTCCCCGGGCCTCTCCGGTGCCTTCGCGCGCGGGGCCGCGGCCAAGGGCGCCGACGTCACCCTGATCGGCCTGTGCTCCACCGACCAGCTGTACTACGCCTCCGGCGCGCTGGACCTGCCGGGCGCCATGTTCACCGCTTCGCACAACCCGGCCCGGTACAACGGCATCAAGCTCTGCCGCGCGGGCGCCGCCCCCGTCGGCCAGGACACCGGCCTCGCCGAGATCCGCGCCCTGGTCGAGGGCTGGAGCACCTCCGGCGCCCCGGAGCCGGCACCGCGGCCGGGCACCGTCACCCGGCGCGACACGCTCGCCGACTACGCCGCACACCTGCGTTCCCTGGTCGACCTGACCGCCATCCGCCCGCTGAAGGTCGTCGTCGACGCGGGCAACGGCATGGGCGGCCACACCGTCCCCTCGGTCTTCGCCGGCCTGCCCCTCGACCTGGTGCCGATGTACTTCGAGCTGGACGGCACCTTCCCCAACCACGAGGCCAACCCGCTCGACCCGGCCAACCTCGTCGACCTGCAGAAGCGCGTCCGCGAGGAAGGCGCCGACCTCGGCCTCGCCTTCGACGGCGACGCCGACCGCTGCTTCGTCGTCGACCAGGACGGCGACCCGGTCTCCCCCTCCGCGGTCACCGCCCTCGTCGCCGCCCGGGAGCTGGCCCGCAACGGCGGCAAGGGCACCGTCATCCACAACCTGATCACCTCCTGGTCCGTCCCGGAGGTCGTGGCGGAACACGGCGGCACACCGGAACGCACGCGCGTGGGCCACTCCTTCATCAAGGCCGAGATGGCCAGGACCGGGGCCATCTTCGGCGGCGAGCACTCCGCGCACTACTACTTCCGCGACTTCTGGAACGCCGACACCGGCATGCTGGCCGCCCTCCACGTCCTCGCCGCGCTCGGAGGCCAGCAGGGTCCGCTGTCCGCCCTCGTCGCCGAGTACGACCGCTACGCGGGCTCCGGCGAGATCAACTCCACCGTCGCCGACCAGGCGGACCGCCTCGCCGCGATCAGGGCCGCCTACGAGGGCCGCGACGGCGTCACCCTCGACGAACTGGACGGCCTGACCGTCACCGCGGCCGACTGGTGGTTCAACGTCCGCCCGTCCAACACGGAGCCCCTGCTGCGCCTCAACGCCGAGGCCCGCGACGAGGCGACGATGGCGAGGGTCAGGGACGAGGCCCTGGCGATCATCAGGGGCTGAGGTCGGATGGGGAGAGGGTCGCTCCGCGGGCCTTTGTCCTTGGTCCACCCGTCAGCGCACGTTTCGGGTGGCGAATGGGCATAGGCCGGGGGTCCAGGGGGCGGAGCCCCCAGGCGGGGCTGCGGCGGACGGCGCCCTCACCGCCGACCCCCACCACGCCCCCACCGGCGGTACCCTGACCAGCACATCCGCACAAGCCCCACCGCCCCGAAGGGAACCCCCATGCCGCTCGAAGCCGGCCTCCTGGAGATCCTCGCCTGCCCGGCCTGCCACGCCCCCCTCCAGGAGCGGGACGCGGAGCTGATCTGCACCGGCCAGGACTGCGGCCTGGCCTACCCGGTCCGCGACGGCATCCCCGTCCTCCTCGTCGACGAGGCCCGCCGCCCCGCATAGACGAGGCCCGCCGCCCCGAACAGACGCCGGTCAGGCGCCCGCGCAACCGAACGTACGCCCCGGCGATCGGAGACTGCCGCCATGCTCGACGAATCGCTCCTGGACGCCCCGGAGCGCCTCACCGAAGCCGACCGCCGCGGCCTGCTCCGCGGTGCCGCCGAGGCCGGCGCCCGCGTACGCACCGCCGCCCGGCACGCCGCCGAGGCCGGCGTCGGCGACCTCCGGCCCGACGGCCGCCCCCGCGCCGTCCTGATCGCCGGTCCGGGCGCCGCGGCCACCCACGCCGCCGACCTCCTCGGCACCCTCGCCGGCGCCGGCAGCCCGGTCACCCGCCTCGCTCCCACCGGCGTCGCCCCCGCCGCGGGTGCCCTGCACTGGGAACTGCCCGGCTGGGCCGGCTCCGTCGACCTCCTGCTGATCGCCACGCCCGACGGCACCGAGCCGGGCCTCGCCCTGCTCGCCGAACAGGCCTACCGCAGGGGCTGCACGGTCGTCGCCGTCGCCCCCGCCCGGACCCCCCTCAGCGATGCGGTGAACGGCTCGCACGGCCTGTTCATCCCGATGGCGACCGCCCCCTACGACCACGACGAACCCCTCGCCGGCGCCGCCCCCGGCGTCCTGTGGGCGCTGCTCACCCCACTCCTCGCGCTGCTGGACCGCACCGGCCTGCTCGAAGCGCCGCCCGACGCCATCGAGAAGGTCGCCGACCGCCTCGACCGCGTCGCCGAGCGCTGCGGGCCCGCCGTCGTGACCTACAGCAACCCCGCCAAGACCCTGGCGGCCGAGCTGGCCGAATCCCTCCCCGTCGTATGGACCGAGGGCACCTCGGCCGGACCGGCGGGCCGCCGCTTCGCCGCCGCGCTCGCCGAACTCTCCGGCACGCCGGCCGTCGTCGCGGAACTCCCCGAGGCGCTCGACGCGCACCACGCCCTGCTCGCCGGCCGGCTCGCCGCCGGTGCCGACCCCGACGACTTCTTCCGCGACCGCGTCGAGGAGGCCCCCGCCCTGCACGCGCGCGTGGTGCTGCTGCGCGACCGCCCCATCGGCGGCCTCTCCGCCGCCCCGGGCGCGCGTGACCTGGCCCTCGGCCACGACACGCCGATCAGCGAGCTGGAGCCGGGACTGGGCGACGAGCTGGAGACCCTCGCCGAACTGATCGCCGTCACGGATTTCGCCGCCGTTTACCTGGCGCTCGCCTCGGGCGCCTGATCTCGTACGCACCCTCGCGTACCTCTTCTTCGTACGCACCAGACACGCCCTGGACACGCACCGGCAGAGAGAGCCCATGGACCGCCTCGACAACACCGTCCGCCCCTACGCCTGGGGCTCCACCACCGCGATCCCCGCCCTCCTCGGCACCGAGCCGACCGGGCAGCCGCAGGCGGAGATGTGGATGGGAGCCCACCCCGGCGCCCCCTCCCGCACCGGCCGGGGCACCCTCGCCGAGGTCGTCGACGCCGACCCCGAGAAGGAACTGGGCGCCGCCTCCGTGGCCAGGTTCGGCCCCCGGCTGCCCTTCCTCCTCAAACTCCTCGCCGCCGGCGCCCCGCTCTCCCTCCAGGTCCACCCCGACCTCGCGCAGGCCAAGGCCGGCTACGCGGACGAGGAGCGCCGAGGCGTCCCCCTGGACGCCCCGCACCGCAACTACAAGGACGCCAATCACAAGCCCGAACTGATCTGCGCCCTCACCGAGTTCGACGGCCTCTGCGGCTTCCGCGCCCCCACCGAGACGGCCGACCTGCTCGACGGCCTCGGCATCGCCTCCCTCAAGCCCTACGTCGACCTGCTGCGCGCGCACCCCGAGGACGCCGCCCTGCGCGAGGTCCTCACCGCGATCCTCACCGCGGACCCCGAGGACATGAGCCGCACGGTCACCGAGACCGCGGCCGCCTGCGACCGCCTCGGCGGCGCCTACGCGCCCTACGCCGACATCGCCCACCACTACCCGGGCGACCCTGGCGTCCTCGCCGCCCTGCTCCTCAACCACGTCCGGCTCCAGCCCGGCGAGGCCCTCTACCTCGGCGCCGGAATCCCGCACGCCTACCTCGACGGCCTCGGGGTCGAGATCATGGCCAACTCCGACAACGTCCTGCGCTGCGGCCTCACCCCCAAGCACGTCGACGTCCCCGAACTCCTGCGCATCGTCCGCTTCGAGGCCGGCGACCCCGGCATTCTGCGCCCCGAGGCGTCCCCCGACGGCGAAGAGGTCTACGAGACCCCGATCGACGAGTTCCGCCTGTCCCGCTGGGTCCTCCCCGAGGGCTCCGGCACCCGCCGACTCACCCGGGACACCCCGCAGATCCTGCTCTGCACCGCGGGTACCGTGCGCGTGGGCGAACACGAACTCACCCCCGGGCAGTCCGTTTTCGTCGCCGCGGGAGAAAAGGCCGAAGTGTCCGGAACAGGCACCCTCTTCCGCGCCACCGTCCTCGTCTGACACACGTCTGACGGGGGAACGACGGGGCATCCGGCACTTCGGGGCCCGCGCGGGCTGCAACAATGGCGCACCGCACAGGAGGGGCAGAGCCGCGACCGGCCGAGCCCCCACCGGCGTACGGACGCAGACGAAGGCGAAGGGACAACGCGACACATGAGCGCGTCAGGCGGAACCAAGGCGATCGTGGCGGCACTGGTCGCCAACCTCTCGATCGCGGTAGCGAAATTCGTGGCGTTCCTCTTCAGTGGATCGTCGTCGATGCTCGCCGAGTCCGTGCACTCCCTCGCCGACTCCGGCAACCAGGGACTCCTGCTCCTCGGCGGCAAGCGTGCCCAGCGCGCCGCCACCCCCCAACACCCCTTCGGCTACGGCCGCGAGCGTTACATCTACGCGTTCCTCGTCTCCATCGTGCTCTTCTCCGTCGGCGGCATGTTCGCCCTGTACGAGGGCTACGAGAAGATCAAGCACCCGCACGAGATCGAGCACTGGTACTGGCCGGTGGGCGTCCTGGTCTTCGCGATCATCGCCGAGACGTTCTCCTTCCGGACCGCCATCAAGGAGTCCAACACCCTGCGCGGGAAGAAGTCCTGGAAGGAGTTCGTCCGCCACGCCAAGGCCCCGGAGCTGCCGGTCGTCCTCCTGGAGGACCTCGGCGCCCTCGTCGGCCTGATCCTCGCCCTCGGCGGTGTCGGCATGGCCCTGCTCACCGGCGACGGCGTCTGGGACGGCATCGGCACCCTCTGCATCGGCGTACTGCTCATCCTGATCGCGCTGGTCCTGGCCGCCGAGACCAAGTCCCTGCTGCTCGGCGAGGCCGCTGGCATCGAAGCCGTCCAGCAGATCGAGGGCGCGATCGTCGCCGGCGACACGGTCACCGGCATCATCCACATGCGCACCCTCCACATCGGCCCCGAGGAACTGCTCGTCGCCGCCAAGATCTCCGTCCGCCACGACGGCACGGCCACCGAGATCGCCTCCGCCATCGACGCGGCCGAGGCCCGCATCCGCGAGGCCGTCCCGATCGCCCGCGTCATCTACCTGGAGCCGGACATCTACAGCGAGACCGAAGCCGCCAAGGGCGCCGACCGCGAAGCCGCTCCCGGCGGCCCGAGTGCGCCCCCCGCGGCCCACTGACACCCCCGCACCCGCACCGCCCGGGGCCCGCCGAACCACTCGGCGGGCCCCGTCGGCTTCCCCCCTCACCACACCCCTGACCCCCCGGATACGTCCGGAAGTGTTCGGAGGCGGACTGGGGACGGGCGGCACCACCGGTGTAGCTTGGGACGGAGCCAGACGTCGCTGCTGATGGCGGTCGGGCGGTCCGCCAATCGGACCGGCCGAGGGAGAGAGGGCCTCCGACGGACTGCGCTGCGCGTACGCGGGCATGCCTGTGTCCTCCCCTGGGCACCCCTGTGTCCGCCGTCGCGCAGGTCAGCCGTACCCACCTCGCCCCAACACCGAGGAGCAGCTCGCAATGACGACTGTCGACAACCGACAGGACTTCAAGGTCGCCGACCTCTCCCTGGCCGAGTTCGGCCGCAAGGAGATCACCCTCGCCGAGCACGAGATGCCCGGCCTCATGGCGATCCGCAAGGAGTACGCCGAGGCCCAGCCGCTCGCCGGCGCCCGCGTCACCGGCTCCCTGCACATGACCGTGCAGACCGCCGTGCTCATCGAGACCCTGGTCGCCCTGGGCGCCGAGGTCCGCTGGGCCTCCTGCAACATCTTCTCCACCCAGGACCACGCCGCGGCCGCCATCGCCGTCGGCCCGAACGGAACGCCGGACGACCCGCAGGGCGTCCCGGTCTTCGCCTGGAAGGGCGAGACGCTGGAGGAGTACTGGTGGTGCACGGAGCAGGCCCTGACCTGGCCGAACACCCCCACCGGCGGCCCCAACATGATCCTGGACGACGGCGGTGACGCCACCCTCCTCGTCCACAAGGGCGTCGAGTACGAGAAGGACGGCAAGATCCCGTCCGTCGACACCGCCGAGAACGACGAGCACCGCGTCATCCTCGAACTCCTCAACCGCACCATCACCGACGGCTCCCAGAAGTGGACCCAGCTGGCGTCGGAGATCCGCGGCGTGACCGAGGAGACGACGACCGGCGTCCACCGCCTGTACGAGATGCACCGCGACGGCACCCTGCTGTTCCCGGCGATCAACGTCAACGACGCGGTGACGAAGTCGAAGTTCGACAACAAGTACGGCTGCCGCCACTCCCTGATCGACGGCATCAACCGCGCCACGGACGTCCTCATCGGCGGCAAGACCGCGGTCGTCTGCGGCTACGGCGACGTGGGCAAGGGCTGCGCGGAGTCGCTGCGCGGCCAGGGCGCCCGCGTGATCATCACCGAGATCGACCCGATCTGCGCCCTCCAGGCGGCGATGGACGGCTACCAGGTCACGACGCTGGACGAGGTCGTCGACAAGGCCGACATCTTCGTCACGACGACGGGCAACAAGGACATCATCATGGCCGCGGACATGGCCAAGATGAAGCACCAGGCGATCATCGGCAACATCGGCCACTTCGACAACGAGATCGACATGGCCGGCCTCGCCAAGATCCCCGGCATCGTCAAGGACGAGGTCAAGCCGCAGGTCCACACCTGGACCTTCCCCGACGGCAAGGTCCTCATCGTGCTGTCCGAGGGCCGTCTGCTGAACCTGGGCAACGCCACCGGCCACCCGTCGTTCGTGATGTCCAACTCCTTCGCGGACCAGACCCTGGCCCAGATCGAGCTGTTCACCAAGCCCGACGAGTACCCGACCGACGTGTACGTGCTGCCCAAGCACCTGGACGAGAAGGTCGCCCGCCTCCACCTCGACGCCCTCGGCGTCAAGCTGACCACGCTCCGCCAGGAGCAGGCCGATTACATCGGCGTCAAGGTCGAGGGCCCGTACAAGGCGGACCACTACCGCTACTGAGCCCGCGGCGCAGTGGGCGGGTACGCGTCGTGCACCGACACGCACCCGCCGACTGCCGGCTCCTTCGAGACAGGCCCCCGCACCCCCGTGCCGGGGGCCTGTCCCGTCGGCGCCTCAGCGGCCGGACCAGCAGCCCGTCACCACCCAGGACCTCCATGCCCCGCGGCCGGTATTCGCTCCACGATCCGCACGACCACACCCCCCTCGGAGAAGAACACTTCCAGTGCGCCCCCGGCCCCTCCGGCTGGCGCTATGTCTCCCGGCTGACCACGCCCGCCGGGAATCACCAGGGCTCCGTCGACCTCGCTCTCGACGAACTCGGCCGCCCGATCCGCCTCGAACTCCACGCCGCGAGCTGGCAGGTGCGGGGCGCGGCCATCGACGGCGTCACCTGGGTCCGTACCGACCCCACCGGAGTCCACGCCACCGAAGGCAATGTGCGCGCCCACGCCTTCACCGGCTCGTCCCCGGCCTTCCTCGTCGCCATCGCCCGCCTCCTGCGCCTCACCCCCTCCGGGTCGGCCACCCGTGTCCGCCTCCTGGCCCTCACGGACCCGGTCCTCGCCCCCCGCACCGTGGACCAGTCCTGGGCCTTGCTGGACAGAGAAACACACGCCACTGACAACGGCCCTCTGACCGTGGACGCGTACCAGGTCACAGCCCTGGACACCGGCGAACAGCACGCCGTGCACCTCGCCGGCGACGTCGTCCTCGCGGCCCCCGGCGTCGAGTTGGAGGACCTGGAGTCACCGCCGTCCGTGTTCCCGTGAGCGTCCGGCGACGAGTCCCGCGTGGACACTCCGGCGCCACCCGCTCCGCCTACGCCGGGGGCACGAACCCGGTGCCGGAACGGCCGTCCGACGGCCTCTCCCGCGTCACCTCGGGCCCGCCTGCCCGCACGGGTCCAGCCGGCGGCACCGCGGGAGGACCAGCCGGCGGCACCGCGGAGGGCGCCGCCCACGGCGCCGGCGGTGCCGCCGGGGAAACGTACGGAGGAGAGGCCGCAGGCGCCGTCACCGCGGGCCCTCCATCCCCTCGCGCCGCCCCGAAAGCCCGCCGCGCCTCCCGGACCTGCCGCTCCTGCACCACCGCCGCCAGATAAGCGGCCGGCGGGACCCCGTGTGGCGCCGGCGCCCCCGTACGAGCCGCCACATCGGAGGCGAGCCGTTCCGCCATGGTCCAGCCGACCCGGGGGTCCAGCTGCCCCATCCGTGTCAGGCACTGACGGACGGCGAGCCACAGATCGTCCGGCACCGCCGACAGGTCCAGCTCGGCGAACCGACCGGCCAGCCAGGGCGGGGGCGGCGGCATGAAGCCCGCCGGCGCGACGGGTACCCGCTCCCGCACGACCAGGGTCCCCGCGAACACGTCGCCGAGCCTCCGCCCCCGCGCCGAGACCAGCGAGGCGATACAGGCGACGACGCCGAACGTCATCAGGATCTCGATCACCCCGATCAGGCCCCGCACCAGAGAGTGCCGGAACCGGACCGGCCCGCCGTCGTCCCGTACCACCCGCAGACCGCAGGCCATCTTCCCGAGCGAGCGCCCATGGCTGAGCGTCTCCACCGCTATCGGACCGCCCACCAGGACGAGGACGAAGGCCGCGATCGACAGCGCGGTCTGCGCCGCCACGTCCAAGGAGGCGGTGGACGCCACCAGGGCGACGGTCACCGCCACGTAGACGGCCACGGCCACGGCCAGATCGAGCAGGACGGCCAGCGCCCTGCTGGGCAGCCTCGCGGGACGCAGCTCCAGCGCCACCGCCTCACCCGTCACCAGGTCACTCACGCCTGCCGCCCTTCCCCTCACCGCCCCCGTCCCCGCCAGTCTGCCAAGCTGAGGACACACCGCGCCGCAGTACGACAAGCTGATCCACGACGAGCCGCTGACGATAGCCGAGGAGCAGGCACACCGATGGACCTCGACGTCTTCGTCTCCGCCCACCGCGCGGAGTGGGACCGCCTCGACGCGCTGCTCCGACGCCGACGCCGACTGACCGGCGCCGAGACGGACGAACTCGTCGTCCTGTACCAACGCACGGCCACCCACCTCTCCCTCATCCAGTCCAGCGCGCCGGACCCGCAGCTGACCGGGAGGCTCAGCCAGTTGGTGGCCCGCGCGCGCAGTGTCGTGACGGGCACCCGCAGGGCCTCCTGGCGCGACGTCACCCGTTTCCTGGTCCGGCAGTTCCCGGCCGCCGTCTACCGGGCCCGCCACTGGTGGGTCCCCACAGCCCTTCTGTCGACCGCTGTCGCGGCGCTCCTGGGCTGGTGGATCGGCACCCACCCGGAGGTGCAGTCCACGATCGCGGCGCCCGGCGAACTGCGCGAGCTGACCCGCCCCGGCGGCCAGTACGAGACGTACTACTCCAGCAACCCCGCGGCCTCCTTCGCCGCTCAGGTCTGGACGAACAACGCGTGGGCGGCCGCGCTCTGCCTGATCCTCGGGGTCTTCCTGGGGCTGCCCGTCATCTGGATCCTGTTCCAGAACATGCTCAACCTGGGAGTCGGCTTCGGCCTGATGTCGTCGGCCGGCCGCCTCGACACCTTCCTCGGCCTCGTCCTCCCTCACGGCCTGCTCGAACTGACCGCCGTCTTCGTGGCCGCCGGTACCGGTCTGCGGCTGGGCTGGACCGTCATCGACCCTGGCCCACGCACCCGACGCACGGCCCTCGCCGAAGAAGGCCGAGCCGCCATCGGCATGGCGATCGGCCTCGCCCTGGTCCTCTTCGTCTCGGGTGCGATCGAAGGCTTCGTCACCCCTTCCGGCCTGCCCACCTGGGCACGCATCACCATCGGGGTCGTCGCGGAGCTGGCCTTCCTCGCCTACGTGTACGTCCTGGGCGGACGCGCCGCGCGTGCCGGTGACACGGGCGACGTCGAGGCCTCCGAACGCAGCGCCACCGTGCCGACGGCCGCCTGATGTGCATCGGCCCCCGTCGAGCTGCTAGTGTCCTCTTCGTTCCCGCAAGAGCCGTTGACACGGAGCGAGCGGGGAGGTAGATTCAAACAGTTGCCTGGAGATGGGTTCACCCCAGAGGGCAACGTTGAGAACCTATCTGCTTCCTCCCGAATCATTGAATTCGACGAAGCACTCTCCCGATTAATCAGAAAGAACGGCCGGTCAGACCGGCCCGGAACGTCTGATAAAGTCGGAACCGCCGGAAAGGGAAACGCGAAAGCGGGAACCTGGAAAGCACCGAGGAAATCGGGTCGGGAAGATCTGATAGAGTCGGAAACGCAAGACCGAAGGGAAGCGCCCGGAGGAAAGCCTGAGAGAGTCTCTCGGGTGAGTACAAAGGAAGCGTCCGTT
>NZ_JBIDCI010000004.1:0-229602 GCF_043204535.1 Streptomyces sp. NPDC047853
GCAGACGGCACCACCCCACACCCACGCCACAACCGCGCCAACGACACCATCACCGCCCACAACACCGGCTGCACCACATCCACCCGCCCCAACAAACCCTCATCACCCGACTCGATCACCTCCCACAACGACCACTCCACCCACGGCTCCAACGCCACCTCACACTCCGCCAACGCCTCCCGGAACACCCCCGACCAACCCGCCAACTCCCGCCCCATCCCCACCCACTGCGACCCCTGACCCGGAAACACGAACACCACGCCACGCTCCCCGCTCACCACGCCCCGTACGGAACCGGCGGCCGCCCCCTCGGCCACCGAACCCAAGCCCTCCAGCGCGGCCTCCCGGTCGGCTGCCGGAACCACCGCGCGGTGCTCCAACTCCGCCCGGGACAGCAACGACCAGCCCACGTCCACCAGATCGGGTCCCGACGCACCGGAGAGCAGCTCCCGCAACCGATCCGCCTGGCCCGACAGCGCGCCCGCCGACCGCGCCGACACGACCAAGGGCACCACCCCGCCGCGAGCCACCCCGGACTCCGGCGTCGGGGCCGTCACCGGCTCGGCCTGTTCCTCGGCCTGTTCCTCGGCCTGTTCGAGGATCACGTGCGCGTTGGTGCCGCTCATCCCGAACGACGACACACCCGCCCGACGCGCACGCCCCGTCTCGGGCCACGCCCGCGACTCGACCGCCAGCCGGATTCCGCCGGCCGACCAGTCGACATGCGAGGTCGGTTCCGCCACGTGCAAGGTCGCGGGGACCACTCCGGAGCGCAGCGCCTGCACCATCTTGATGACGCCCGCCACACCCGCCGCCGACTGCGTGTGCCCGATGTTCGACTTGACCGAGCCCAGCCAGACCGGACGGTCCTCGTTCCGGCCCTGTCCGTACGTCGCGAGCAGCGCCTGCGCCTCGATCGGGTCACCCAGCCTGGTCCCCGTCCCGTGCGCCTCCACCACGTCCACGTCCGACGCCTCAAGACGCGCGTTGGCCAACGCCTGCCGGATCACCCGCTCCTGCGAGGGACCGTTGGGCGCCGTCAGACCGTTCGACGCCCCGTCCTGATTGACGGCACTGCCCCGCACCACCGCCAGCACCTCATGTCCCCGGCGCACCGCGTCGGACAACCGCTCCACCAGCAGCAGGCCGACGCCCTCGGACCAGCCCGTGCCGTCCGCGGCCTCCGCGAACGCCTTGCACCGCGCGTCCTCGGCCAGTCCGTCCAGGCGGCTGAACTCGTCGAACACCCCGAAGCCGGCCATCACCGTCACTCCGCCGGCCAGGGCCATGTCGCACTCACGGCCCCGCAGCGCCTGCACCGCGAGGTGCACCGCCACCAACGACGACGAGCACGCCGTGTCCACTGTGACGGCGGGCCCCTCCAGGCCGAACGAGTACGCCACCCGGCCGGAGAGGACACTGGTGGCGCCGCCGGTGAGCTGGTAGCCGGCGACGTCCTCCGGGAGGGCCTTGTCGAGGCCGTAGTACGAGGAGGCGGCGCCCGCGAACACGCCGATCGGCTTACCGGCGACCGCGAGGGGGTCGATCCCCGCTGCCTCGAACGCCTCCCATGCCGTCTCCAGCAGCAGGCGCTGCTGCGGGTCCATCACCAGCGCCTCGCGCGGCGAGATCCCGAACAGCCCGGCGTCGAACCCGGCCACGTCGTCGAGGAAACCGCCGAGCGGCGCGTAGGGCAGGTCCGTGGTGTCGATGTCCCAGCCTCGGTCGGTCGGGAAGGCGGTGATGGCGTCCTCTCCGGCGTGCACGAGCCGCCACAGGTCCGCGGGCGACCGGACACCGCCGGGCAGCCGGCACGACATGCCGATGATCGCGATCGGCTCGCCGTGGTCGGTGGCGGAACCGGTGGTGGCCCGGTGCGCCGGCCCGACCTCGCCGACCAGTTCGGTGCCGAGGTGGTCGGCGAGCGCGGCCGGGGTGGGATGGTCGAACAGCAGCGTCGCGGGCAGGCGCAGGCCGGTGGCCGCGTTGATGCGGTTGCGCAGTTCGACGGAGGTCAGGGAGTCGAAACCGAGTTCCTTGAACACCCGGTCCGGGGCGACCGCGTCCGCGCCCGTGTGCCCGAGGACGGTCGCGGCCTCGGCGCACACCAGTCCCGTGAGCAGGCGGCGCTGTTCGGCGGCGGGGAGCGCGGCGAGGCGTCCGGCGAGGCCGGAACCGCCGGTGACGGTACCGGCGGCGCGGCGCGCGGGGGCGCGTACCAGGCCGCGCAGGAGCGCGGGCACGGGCCGCAGGGTCCGGGCGACGGACGCGTCGAAGCGCAGTGGGAGCAGGTACGGCAGACCGGTGGTGTGGGCGGCGTCGAAGAGGGCGAGTCCTTCGTCGGCGGAGAGCGCGCCGCCGACGCGGGTGGCGCGGGCGAGACCGGTGGTACCGAGGCCGCCGCTGATGGCGCTCTCCTCGGCCCACAGGCCCCAGCCGAGCGCGGTCGCGGCGAGCCCCCGGGTCCGGCGGTGCTGGGCCAGCGCCTCCAGGAAGGCGTTGGCGGCGGCGTAGTTGGCCTGGCCCGGGGAGCCGAAGGCGGAGGACGCGGACGCGTAGACGGTGAACAGGGCCAGGTCGTGGCCCGCGGTCAGTTCGTGCAGGGCGAGCGCGGCCTGGGCCTTGGGGCGCAGCACGCCGGTGACCCGCTCGGGCGTCAGCGCCTCGACGACACCGTCGTCGGCGACACCGGCCGCGTGCACGACCCCGGTGAGCGGGTGTTCGGCGGGGAGGCCGGCCAGCAGTCCGGCCAGGGCCTCCCGGTCGGTGGCGTCGCAGGCGGCCACCCGCACCTGGGCGCCGAGCGCGCCGAGTCGCTCCGCCAGTTCCCGCGCGCCGGGCGCGGCGGGACCGCTCCGGCTCGTGAGGACCAGGTGTCGTACCCCCCGGTGCTCGACCAGGTGCCGGGCCAGCAGCGATCCGAGGGTGCCGGTGCCACCGGTGATCAGGACCGTGCCCTCCGGGTCGAGGGCCCGCGGCAGCATCAGGACGTTCTTGCCGACGTGGCCGCCCGAGGCGACGTGCCGGAAGACCTCCGGCGCCTGCCGGACGTCCCACGCCCGCGCGGGCAGCAGGGTGAACCGGCCGGCGCGGAACAGCCCCAGGACCTCCCGCAGCATCTCCTGCAACCGGTCCGGCCCTGCCTCGCCGAGGTCGAAGGAGCGGTAGCGGCGGTCGCCGAACGAGTCCGGGTCGCGCAGGTCCGCCTTGCCCATCTCCACGAAGCGGCCGCCGGGGGCCAGCAGCCGCGCCGAGGCGTCGACGAACTCGCCCGCCAGCGCGTTCAGGACGACGTCCACACCGCGCCCTTCGGTGCGCTGGGCGAAAGCCTGCTCGAAGCCCAGGTCGCGCGAGGAGGCGAGGTGGGCCGGGTCCAGTCCGGTCGCCGCCCACTTCGCCGGTGAGGCCGTCCCGTACACCTCGGCGCCCAGGTGCCGTGCGACCTGTACGGCGGCCATCCCCACGCCACCGGCGACGGCGTGGACCAGCACCGACTCGCCGGCGGTCAGCCCCGCCAGGTCGACCAGCGCGTAGTAGGACGTCAGGAAGGCCATCGGCACCGAGGCCGCCTCCGCGAAGGTCCACTCCGGCGGGACCGGCGCCACCATCCGTCGGTCCACCACCGCCAGCGGCCCGAAGCCCCCCTCGAACAGGCCGAAGACGCGGTCGCCCGGTGCGAGGTCCCCGACCCCGGGGCCGACCTCGACCACGACTCCCGCGGCCTCCGACCCCATGAGTGCCGTGGGGTCCGGGTACTGCCCGAGGGCGATCAGCACATCGCGGAAGTTCACCCCCGCCGCACGCACCTCGACCCGTACCTCGCCCGGCGCCAGCTGCGCGGTCGCCTCGGAGGCGGGCGCGAGGGCCAGGTCGCGGAGGGAGCCGGAGGCGCGGTCGGCGGTGAGTCGCCAGGCCTCCGTGTCGGGCACGGCGAGTGCGCCGGACGCCGAGGCGCGGGCCAGCCTGGGGGCGAGCAGGGTGCCGCCGCGCCGGGCGAGCCAGGGTTCGTCGCCGTCCGTGAGCACGGCGAGCAGGTCGGCGTCGGTGCGGATGTCGGTGCCGGTCCCGGTCCCGGTGTCGGTCCCGCTGCCGGGGTCGGTGTCGGTGTCGACGTCCAGCAGGACGAAGCGATCAGGGTGCTCGGCCTGCGCGGACCGAACGAGACCGCCGACGGCCGCCCCGGACAGATTGGTGACATCGTCACCGGGTACCGCGGCCACGGCACGGCGGGTGATCAGCACCAGCCGGGACGCGGCGAACCGCTCGTCGGCCAGCCACGCCTGGATGCCGGCCAGGACCTCGGTGACGGCGACCTCGGTGTCCGCGTCCGCCACGGGCCAGGCGACGACGTCGGGTGCGGCACCGGAGAACGCGGCCAGGAAGGCGCCGAGTCCGTCGTTGGCCAGGGTGAGCGATGCCCGCCGGGCCGACCCGGGCACGGGCACCGGCGTCCAGTCGAGGAGGAACAGCGAGTCGTCGTGGCGCGGGCCGGCGGCGGTCGCGGCCCGCAGGGTGAGCGACTCGACGGTGGCGACGGGGGTGCCCTCGGGGTCGCTGATCCGCAGCGTCCAGGCGTCCGCGCCGGCGGGGGCGAGGTGGACGCGGGCCCGGGTGGCGCCGGTCGCGTGCAGGGTGGCGCCCTGCCAGGCGAAGGGCAGCCCGGCCCGGTCCGGGTCGAGGCCGGTGAGGTGCAGCGCGGCGTCGAACAGGGCGGGGTGCAGTCCGCAGCGGCCCGCATCGCGGTGGGCGGACTCGGGCAGCTCCACCTCGGCGTACAGGTCATCGCCCGCCCGCCAGGCGGCCTTCAGCCCCTGGAAGACGGGACCGTAGGCGAAACCGGCCCCGGTGGCCCGCTCGTAGAAGCCGTCGAGGTCCACCGGCTCGGCCTCCGGGGGCCAGGTCCGCACGGTGCCGGCGGGAGCGGCGGTCGGAGCGGCGGCGAGCTGTCCGACGGCGTGGCCGGTCCATTCCTCCTGGCCGTCGGGACGCGAGTGGATCTCCAGAGGGCGGGTGCCGTCCTCGCGCTCGGCTCCGGCGCTGACCTGGATCTGCACACCGCCGCGCGCGGGCAGGACGAGCGGCGCCGTCAGGGTGAGGTCGTCCACGGCCCCGCAGCCGACGTGTTCCCCGGCCTGCCAGGCGAGTTCGACGAACGCGGTGCCCGGGACGAGGACACCGCCGAGGATCGTGTGGTCGGTGAGCCAGCCGTGCGTGGCGGCGGAGAGCCGGCCGGTGAGCAGCACCCCTCCCCCGACGGCCGGCCACACGGCGGCGCCCAGCAGCGGGTGCCCCGTCGCGCCGAGGCCGGCGGAGGTCAGGTCCCCGGCGCTCAGCCGCGCGTCGGGCCAGTACGCCTGCCGTTCGAACGGGTAGGTGGGGAGTTCCACACGCCGGGCGCCCGCCGTGCCGAGCGGCGCCGCCCAGTCGACGGGGGCGCCGTGCACGTGCATCCGCGCGATGCCGTGCAGCAGCGAGGCGGCCTCGTCCGGGCCGGAGCCCAGGGTGGGCACGGCGGTCGCGTTCTCGACGAGGTAGGGCACGAGCGCGGACAGGGACCGGTCCGGGCCGAGTTCGAGGAAGCGGGTGGCGCCGAACCCGTGGGCCCGGCGCACGGCGTCCGCGAAACGGACGGGTGCGACGATCTGCCCGACCCAGTACTCGGGGGTGGCCGGGTCCCCGGGAGCGGTGGTGACGACGGGGAGCGTCGGGGCACGGTACGTCAACGACCGGGCGACGGCCGCGAACTCGTCGAGCATCGGCTCCATCAGGCGCGAGTGGAACGCGTGCGAGACCGCCAGCCGTTTCACCCGCACACCCCGTGCCCGGAACCGCTCCTCCAGGGCGTCGATCGCGGCGGCGTCCCCGGAGACGGTGACCGAGGTGGGCCCGTTGACCGCCGCCACGTCGATCCCGTCGGGCAGTTCCAGCCCGTCCTCGGCCGCTTCGACGGCGAGCATCGCGCCGCCCCGCGGCAACCCGTCCATCAACCGGGCGCGCGCCGACACCAGGGCGCACGCGTCCTCCAAGGAGAGCACCCCGGCGAGGTGCGCGGCGGCCAGTTCACCGATCGAGTGGCCCACCAGCATGTCCGGGGCCGGCCCCCAGGACTCCACCAGCCGGAACAACGCCACCTCGACGGCGAACAGAGCGGGCTGTGTGTACGCGGTGCGTGCCAGAAGCTCCGCGTCCTCCCCGAACAGCACGTCCTTCAGCGGCCGCGGGAGGTGGACCTGCGCACACACCGCGTCGAGCGCATCGGCGAACACGGGGAAGGCCTCGTACAGCCCCCGCCCCATCCCGACCCGCTGCGCGCCCTGTCCCGAGAACAGGAACGCCGTGCGCCCGGGTGCCGCCGTGCCGGTCTCCGCCTCCGGCGGGACCGTGCCCTCGCCGAGGTCCGCGAGCGCCCGCAGCGCGTCGTCGCGTCCTGCCGCCAGTACGACGGTCCGCGCGGCCAGCGTCGCGCGGGTGGTGGCCAGCGAGCGGCCGAGGTCGGCCAGGCGTGCCTCGGGCCGCTCGGCCAGGTGCGCGTGGAGTGCCACCGCCTGCCGGCGCAGAGCGCGCTGGGTGGCGGCGGAGAGCGGGAGCGGGATCAGCGGCGGTTCGGCGGCCGCGGACGGCGGCACGGCCGGGCCTTCCCCTGTCTCGGGGCCGGGGTCGGGTTCGGGCGCCTGCTCCAGCACCGTGTGCGCGTTGGTGCCGCTCACCCCGAAGGAGGAGACGGCGGCGCGTCTGGTCCGGTCGGGGCCGGGCCAGGGGCGGTTCTCGGTGAGGAGCCGTACGGCGCCGGTCGACCAGTCCACCTGCCGGGTGGGCTCGTCGGCGTGCAGGGTACGGGGCAGCACCCCGTGCCGCAGCGCCATCACCGTCTTGATGACGCCGGCCACACCGGCGGCGGCCTGGGTGTGGGCGATGTTGGACTTCACCGAGCCGAGCCACAGCGGGCGGTCGGCGGGGCGGCCCCGGCCGTAGGCGGACAGCAGCGCCTGCGCCTCGATCGGGTCGCCGAGCCTCGTGCCGGTGCCGTGCGCCTCGACCAGGTCCACGTCGGAGGGCGCCAGGCCCGCCGAGGCCAGCGCGTCACGGATGACCCGCTGCTGCGAGGGACCGTTCGGCGCGGTCAGGCCGTTGGAGGCGCCGTCCTGGTTGACGGCCGACCCGCGGACCACCGCCAGCACCTCGTGGCCGTTGCGTACGGCGTCCGAGAGCCGCTCCACCAGCAGCATCCCGACGCCCTCGCCCCAGCCGGTGCCGTCCGCGCCGTCCCCGAATGCCTTGCACCGGCCGTCGGCCGCCAGCCCCCGCTGACGGGAGAACTCGACGAACGCGGCGGGCGTGGCCATGACCGTGACGCCGCCCGCGAGAGCCATGGTGCACTCGCCCCTGCGCAGCGACTGCACGGCCAGGTGCAGCGCCACCAGCGACGCCGAGCACGCGGTGTCCACGGTGAGGGCGGGGCCTTCCAGGCCGAAGACGTACGAGAGCCGCCCGGACAGCACACTCGCGACGGCGCCGGTGGCGAGATAGCCCTCGGCCGCCTGCGGGTCGGCGGCGAGCGCGGTGGCGTAGTCCTGGCCGTTGGTGGCGGCGAACACGCCGATCCGGCCGCCGCGCACCGATTTCGGGTCGATGCCGGCCCGTTCGAAGACCTCCCACGAGGTCTCCAGGAGCAGTCGCTGCTGCGGGTCCATGGCGACGGCCTCGCGCGGCGATATCTCGAAGAGCCCGGCGTCGAACTCGGCGGCCTCGTGGAGGAATCCGCCCTCGTGACCGTAGCTGCTCCCGGGCCGCTCGGGGTCCGGGTCGAGCAGGGCGCCCAGGTCCCAGCCCCGGTCGGTGGGGAAGGGGCCGACCGCGTCGCGGCCCTCGGTGACCAGCTGCCACAGCTGTTCCGGGGTGCGGACGCCGCCGGGGAAGCGGCAGGCCATGGACACGATGGCGATGGGCTCGGAGTCCCGCTCCCGCTGTGCGCGCAGCTCCTGGTGCGCCTGCCGCAGCTCACCCGTGACGAACTTCAGGTGGTCGAGCAGCTTCTCTTCGTTCGTCATCGATGCGACTCCCAGCGGGCAGGACCGTACATGGCGTCAGGACTTGCCGAATTCGTTGTGGATGAGGTCGAAGAGGTCGTCGGCGCTCGCCGCGGCCAGGTCGAGGTCCGCGGTCTTGGGCTCGGAGCGGGCGGGTGGCACGGTCGCCGCGGCGCCGAGCCGGTCGGTGAGGTCGCGCAGGCGGGCCAGCAGGACCGCCGTCTCCGCGCCGTCGAGGGGGGTCTCGGCGAGCGCCGCCTCGAGCTTCTCCAGCCGGGCGACCGCGCTCTCGCCGCCCGCCGGGGCGGCCGGGTCGCTCACCAGGAGGCCGCGCAGGTGCGTGGCGAGGGCGGCGGGGGTCGGGTGGTCGAACACCAGGGTCGCGGGCAGGGTCTGCCCGGTGGCGACGTCGAGCAGGTTGCGCAGTTCGACGGCCATCACCGAGTCGGTGCCCAGGTCGCGGAAGTGCCGGTCCGGGTCGATGGCGGCCGGGGTGCCGTGGCCGAGTACCGCGGCGGTCCGGGAGACCACCAGGTCGACCAGGATGCGTTCCTGCTCCGCCCGCGGCGCGCCGGCCAGCCGTCCGGCCAGGCCCGGTCCCTGCCGGTCGGGGGCGGGCGGCGCGGGCCTGACCGCGGCGGGCAGCAGGTCGAGCAGGCGCCCGCCGCGCCCCGCTTCCAGGACGGGGCCGAAGCGGCTCCAGTCGATGCCGGCCACGCAGAGCGTCGTCCGCTGCTCGGCGAGGGCCGCCGCCAGCGACCGGAGGGCCTGCTCGGGCGGCAGCGGGGTGACGCCGGTGCGCTGCTGCTGCTCGCCCGCGGCCGTGCCCGCTCCCACGCCCGCTCCGGCCCAGGGCCCCCACGCGAGCGCCGTGGCGGTGCGCCCGGCCGCTCGGCGCCGCTCGGCGAAGGCGTCCAGCGCGGCGTTGCCCGCGGCGTACGCGGCCTGGCCGAGGTTGCCGACGACCCCGGCGAAGGAGGTGTAGAGCACGAACGCGTCCAGGTCATGG
This sequence comes from Streptomyces sp. NPDC047853, assembly GCF_043204535.1. Lineage (NCBI taxonomy): Bacteria > Bacillati > Actinomycetota > Actinomycetes > Kitasatosporales > Streptomycetaceae > Streptomyces > Streptomyces sp. NPDC047853. The sequence goes on from NZ_JBIDCI010000004.1 coordinate 9,037, forward strand.
TCCGCGGTCAGTTCGTCGAGGTGGCGGACGGCCGCCAGTCGTGCGTGCACCGCGTCCCCGACGCGGCTCGGGGTGAGCGAGCCGATCACTCCGTCGTCCACCGTCCCCGCCGCGTGCACGACGCCGGTGAGCGGCAGGTCCTCGGGTATGCCGGCGAGTACCCCGGCGAGCGCGGCGCGGTCGGTGACCTCGCAGGCGGCGAGGGTGACGCGGCTGCCGAGGGCGGTCAGTTCGGCGGCGAGTTCACCGGCACCGGGCGCGTCCGGGCCCCGGCGCCCGACGAGCACCAGGTGCGCCACGCCCTGCCGGGCGAGCAGCCGGGCGGTGTGCGCGCCGAGTGCGCCGGTACCGCCGGTGACCAGCACGGTGCCGGCCGGCCGCCACTCGACGGGCGTACGGTCCCCGTTGCCGGGGGCGCTCTCGACGAGGCGCCTGCCGAGTACGCCGGTCCGGCGGATCGCCACCTGGTCCTCGGGGCCGTCGGCGCCGAGCAGCGCGGCCAGCCGTACGCCGGCCCGGTCGTCCCACTCGGCGGGGAGGTCGACCAGGCCGCGCCAGCCGCGGGGCATCTCCAGGGCCGCGACCCTGCCGAAGCCCCAGACGGCCGCCTGCTCGGGGTCGGGCCCCGGGTCGTCCGTGGAGACCCGCACCGCGCCCCGGGTGGCGCACCACAGCGGGCCCGGGACGGCCGCGTCGTCGAGCGCCTGCACGAGGGCGACCACGGAGGGCAGGGCGGCGGAGCCCGCGGCGGCCGGCAGAGCCAGCACACCGGCCGGGGTGGTCTCCGCCGTCGCGGCGCGGAACCGGGTCGCGAGGGTGGCGCGGTCGGTGTCTCCGGGGATGACGAGGGTACGTGCGCCGGCGCGGTGCAGCGCGCGGCTGATGTCGTCGGCGCCGGCGTCGGCGCCGCCGTCCTCGCCGGGCGGCGTGACCAGGAACCACGTGCCGGTCGGCCGGGCGGCTTCTTCGGTCACCGGCACCCAGCGGACCTCATACCGCCCCTCTCCGGAAGCGGTGCGCTGCCCGGCCGGGACGGTTTCGGGCCAGAAGCGGGTGTGCTGGAAGGGGTAGGGCGGCAGGGTGACGGGCGGGGCCTCGGGGAACACCGCCGCCAGGTCCACCGCCATCCCCCCGACCCACAGCCGCGCGACGGCCGCGAACAGGGACTCCACCTCCGGACGGCGCCGGCGCATCGCGGGCACCGCACCGGGGACGAGGCTGCTGAGGACGCCGTCGGGGCCGAGTTCCAGGAAGCGGGTGGCACCGGCCTCGTGAGCACGGCCGAGCGCGTCGGCGAAGCGGACCGGCTCGCGCACCTGGCCCACCCAGTACTCGGACGTGGCCAGGTCACCGGGAGCGGTGGTCAGGACCGGGATCTGCGGGGCGTGGTAGGTCAACGACCGCGCGACGGCCGCGAACTCGGCCAGCATCGGCTCCATCAGGCGGGAGTGGAAGGCGTGCGAGACCGCGAGGCGCTTCACCCGTATCTCCCGCGCCCGGAGTCGCTCCTCCAGCTCCGCGATCGCTGCCGCCCCACCGGAGACCGTCACCGATGTGGGCCCGTTCACCGCCGCCAGGTCCACCCCGTCAGGCAACGGCAACTCGGACTCGGCCACCTCCACGGCCAGCATCGCCCCGCCGCCCGGCAACGCGTCCATCAACCGCCCCCGCGCCGAAACGAGCATGCAGGCGTCGTCCAGCGACAGCACCCCGGCCACGTGAGCGGCGGCCAGCTCACCGATCGAATGGCCCACCAGCACATCCGGGGTCACACCCCACGACTCCAGCAGCCGGAACAGCGCCACTTCCAACGCGAACAACCCCGCCTGCGCGTAGACCGTCCGCTCCAGCAGCCCCGCGTCCTCGCCGAACACCACCTCCCGCAACGGACGTTCGAGATCCACCCGCGCACACACCGCGTCGAAGGCATCCGCGAACACCGGGAACGCCTCGTACAGCTCCCGGCCCATCCCCGACCGCTGCGAACCCTGACCGGAGAACAGCAGCGCCGTCGATCCTTCACGGGCTGTTCCTCGGACGGCTCTGGCGGACGGCTCGTCCGTCGTCAGTGCCGTCAGGCCCTCGGCGTACCCCGCGATGTCCTCGGCGAGCACGACGGCGCGGTGTGCCAGGCCGAGACTCGTCGTGGCGAGTGCCCGGCCCGCCGCGACACCGGAGACGCCGGGGTCGTCGCAGAGCGTCAGGAGCCCCTTCGCCCGCGCGTTCAGCGCAGCGCCGGAGTGGGCCGAGAAGGCCCACGGCAGTACGGAGCCCTGGGCCGGCGCCGAGGGTACGGCGACGTCGGCCTGTTCCAGGACGACATGGGCGTTCGTGCCGCTGATCCCGAACGAGGAGACGGCCGCCCGACGCGGCCGGTCGGCCCGGGTCGTCCACGGAGTGGTCTCGGTGAGGAGGCTCAGGCTGCCCGAGTCCCAGTCGACCGACGGTGACGGTTGTGCCGCGTGCAGGGTGCGGGGCAGCTCTCCGTGGGCCATCGCCAGCAGCATCTTGATGACGCCGGCGATGCCCGCGGCCGCCTGTGTGTGTCCGATGTTGGACTTCACCGACCCCAGGTGGAGGGGTTCCGAGCGGTCCCTGCCGTACGTCGCGAGCAGCGCCTCCGCCTCGATCGGGTCGCCGAGCCTCGTACCGGTGCCGTGTGCCTCCACCGCGTCGACCTCCGAGGGCCACAGCCCGGCCGAGTTCAGCGCGGCGCGGATCACCCGCTGCTGCGCGGGGCCGTTCGGCGCGGTCAGGCCGTTGGACGCACCGTCCTGGTTGACCGCGCTGCCCCGCAGCAGCCCGAGCACGCGATGGCCCTGGGCCCGGGCGTCCGAGAGCCGCTCCAGCAGGACCAGCCCGGCGCCCTCGCCCCAGCCGGTGCCGTCCGCGTCGGCCGAGAAGGCCTTGCAGCGCCCGTCGGCCGCCAGGCCGCGCTGGTGGGCGAACTCCAGGAACGCGGTGGGCGCGGCCATGACCGTGACACCGCCGGCGAGCGCCATCGAGCACTCCCCCGTCCGCAGTGACTGCGCCGCCAGGTGCAGGGCGACCAGGGACGACGAGCAGGCGGTGTCCACCGTGACGGCCGGGCCCTCCAGCCCGTACGTGTAGGAGATCCGGCCGGACAGCACGCTGGCCGCGCTGCCGGTGGCCACATGGCCCTCCAGCCCCGATCCGGTGGCGGGGAACAGCCCGGCGTAGTCCTGGCCGTTCGTGCCCACGAAGACGCCGACACGGCTGCCCTGGAGGGAGGCGGGGTCCACACCGGCCCGCTCGAAGGTCTCCCAGGAGATCTCCAGCATCAGCCGCTGCTGCGGGTCCATGGCCTGCGCCTCGCGGGGGGAGACGCCGAACAGGTCCGCGTCGAAGCCGGCCGCGTCGGGCAGGAAGCCACCGCGACGTGCGAAGTCGGGGGCGCCGCGCAGGTCCCAGCCCCGGTCGACGGGGAAGTCGCCCACCAGGTCGAGGCCTCGGGAGAGCAGATCCCAGAACTCCTCCGGGGTGGCCGCGCCGGGGAACCGGCAGCCCATCGCGACGATGGCGACGGGGTCCTCGGGCGCGGCGGGCGCGGGGAGGCCAGGGGTCGCGGTGGCGGCGGTCCCGGTGCCGCCGGTCAGTTCGGCGCGCAACCGGGTGGCGAGGGCGGCCGGTGTGGGGTGGTCGAAGATCAGGCCCGCCGGGAGCGGGAGCCCGGTGGCGGCCCGCAGGGCGTTGCGCAGCTCGACGGCGGTGAGTGAGTCGAATCCCAGGTCGCGGAAGGCCTTGTCGGGTGCGACGGTGGCCGCCGTACCGTGGCCCAGCACGAAGGCCGCCAGGGTGCGTACCAGTTCCTCGGTGATCCGGCGTCGCTCGCCCTCACCGGCGGCGGCGAGGCGCGCCGCGAGGCCGGTGGCGTCGCCGGAGTCCTCGGCACCGTCCGGTGTGTCGGCGGGGACGAGTTCGCGCAGCAGCGGGCTGGGGCGTGCCGCGGTGAAGCCGGTGGCGAACCGCCTCCAGTCGACGTCCGCGACGACGACGGCGGCGGCGTCGGGCGTCCCGTCGCCGTCGGCGACCGCGGCGCCGAGCATCCGCCCGAGGACGGTGACGGCGAGGTCCGGTGGCAGGGGGGTCAGTCCGGAACGGCGCAGCCGCTGGGTGAGCGCCTCGTCCTCGGCCATACCGGTCTCCGCCCACGGCCCCCAGCCGATCGACGTGGCGGGCAGCCCCTGGACGCGGCGGCGCTCGGCGAGTGCGTCGAGATGGGCGTTGGCGGCGGCGTAGTTGGCCTGGCCCGCCGTGCCGACGGCGCCGGTGAAGGACGAGAAGAGGACGAAGGCGTCGAGCGGGAGGTCGCGGGTGAGGGTGTCGAGGTTCTCGGCGGCCAGGGTCTTGGCCCGGAGCACCTGTTCGAAACGTTCGGGTGTCAGGCTGTCGAGTACGCCGTCGTCCAGCACACCGGCCGCGTGCACGACGGCGGTGAGCCGGTGCTCCTCCGGTATCCCGGCGAGCAGGGCGGCGAGCGCGTCGTGGTCGGCTGCGTCGCAGGCCACGGCCGTCGCCGTGGTGCCCGCTGCCGCCAGTTCGGCGGCCAGCTCCGCGACGCCGGGCGCCTCGGGGCCGCGCCTGCTGACGAGCAGCAGCCGGCTGTGGCCGCGCGCGGCGAGCAGGCGGGCCACCTGGGCACCGAGCGCGCCGGTTCCGCCGGTGACCAGCACGGTGCCACCGGTGCCCCCGGTGCTGCCCACGCTGCCGGTGCGGGGCACGGGGGCCGCGGTCGGGGCGATCGGTGTGGCGGCGACGAGACGGCGGGCGAAGACGCCTTCGGCCCGGATCGCCACTTGGTCCTCTCCGTCGCCGACGCGTGCGCCGCCGGCAGCGAGTACGGCGCAGAGCCGGTTCCCCGCCCGGGCATCCAGGATCTCGGGCAGGTCGACCAACCCACCCCAGACATGGGGGAGTTCGAGGGCGGCTCCCCGGCCGAATCCCCAGATCTGGGCTTGGGCGGGGTCGGGTGGGCCGTCGGAGCGGCCGGTCGAGACCGCACCCCGGGTGAGGGTCCACAGGGGGACGTCGGTGTCGGCGCAGGCCTGGGTGAGCGCCAGGGTGGCGGCCAGCCCCCGGCTGAGGGCCGCCCCCGTGCGGGAGACACCGGTGTCGGTCCCCAGCAGCGAGACGACGCCCGCGAGTTCGCCGCAGGAGCGCAACCGGTCGGCGAGGGCGGTCCGGTCGGCTCCGGGGTCCGGGTGGGCGAGCACGGTGGCGCCGCTGCGGCGCAGCGCGTCGGCGACCTGCCCGTCCAGGGCGTCCGGGGCGTCCGGGGCGTCCGGGGCGTCTGCGCCGACCGGGGTGTCAGCGTTGACCGGGCTGTCCGGGCCGATGACGAGCCAGACGCCGTCGAGCACGGTGGGCGCCGGAGCGACGGGCCGCCAGACCGCCCGGTAGTACCAGGAACCGACGGCCGCCTCGGTGCGCCGGCGGTCGTGCCAGGACGCGAGGTGCGGCATCAGGTCGGCCAGTCCGCGCCGTGCTTCGTCGTCGGGCAGGCCCAGGGTGTCGGCGAGCCGGTCGACCTCCCGCCCGGCGACGGCCGTCCAGAATCCGGCCTCGGCCCGTTCCCGGGGGGCCGTGCCGCCGCCGTCGGCCGCGGTGTCGGGCCAGTAGCGCCGGCGCTGGAAGGCATAGGTCGGCAACTCGACGGCGTGGCCCCCGAGCGGCGCGAAGTACCTGTCCCAGGCGATGTCGGCGCCGCGTACGTACATCTCGGCGACGCCGCGCAGCAGCGTGATGTGCTCGTCGTGGCCGGAGCGCAGGGCGGGGACGGCGATGACGTCCTCGGTGAGGTGCGCGACGAGGGCGGACAGGGGGCCGTCGGGGCCGAGTTCCAGGAAGCGGGTGGCGCCGGCCCCGTGAGCACGGCCGAGCGCGTCGGCGAAACGGACGGGCTCGCGCACCTGGCCCACCCAGTACTCGGGCGTGGCCAGGTCGCCGGGGGCGGTGGTGTCCACCGGGATCTGCGGGGCGTGGTAGGTCAACGACCGGGCCACGGCCGCGAAGTCGGCCAGCATCGGCTCCATCAGGCGGGAATGGAAGGCGTGTGAGACCGCCAGCCGCTTCACCCGCACGTCCTGCGCCCGAAGCCGCTCCTCCAGCCCTGCGACCGCCTCCGCCTCCCCCGACACCGTCACCGACATGGGCCCGTTCACCGCCGCCAGCTCCACCCCGTCAGGCAGCTCCAGAGCTTCCTCGGCCACCTCCACGGCCAGCATCGCCCCGCCCTCGGGCAACGCGTCCATCAACCGTCCCCGCGCCGACACCAGCACGCAGGCATCGTCGAGGGACAGCACTCCCGCGCAGTGCGCCGCGGCCATCTCCCCCACCGAGTGACCCACCAGCACATCCGGCACCACACCCCACGACTCCACCAGCCGGAACAACGCCACTTCCAGCGCGAACAACCCCGCCTGCGCGAACACCGTCCGCTCCAACAACGCGGCGTCCTCGCCGAACACCACCTCACGCAACGGGCGCCCCACATCCACCCGCGCACACACCGCGTCGAAGGCGTCCGCGAACATTGGAAACGCCTCGTACAGCTCCCGGCCCATCCCCACCCGCTGCGCACCCTGACCGGTGAACAGGAACCCCGTGCGCCCGGGCGAGGCGACTCCGGCCGGCGCCTGGCCGCGTCCGGCCGCCAGCGCGTCCAGTGCGCGCAGCAGTTCCTCGCGGCCCGTCCCCAGCACCACCGCCCGGTGCTCCAGTGCCGCGCGCCGGGTCGCCAGGGAGAGCGCGATGTCGGCCGGCTCCTCGGCCGCGGCCGTCTCGCGCAGCCGGGCCGCCTGGGCGCGCAGTCCCTCCGGCGAGGCACCGCTCAGCACCCAGGGCACGAGCGTGTCCGGCACTCGGGTGTCCCGGCGGGGGGCTGGTTCGTCCCCGTCCGGTGCCTGTTCGATCACGGTGTGCGCGTTGGTGCCGCTGATCCCGAACGACGAGACCGCCGCGCGGCGGGGTCGCCCGGCCGACGGCCACTCCCGCTCCTCGGTGAGCAGTTCCACCGCTCCCGCCGACCAGTCCACGTGCGACGAGGGTGCGTCGGCGTGCAGGGTGCGGGGCAGCACGCCGTGCCGCAGCGCCAGGATCGTCTTGATGATGCCGCCGACGCCCGCCGCCGCCTGGGTGTGCCCGATGTTGGACTTCAACGACCCGAGCCACAGCGGTCGTTCCGCGTCCCGGCCCTGCCCGTACGTGGCCAGCAGCGCCTCCGCCTCGACCGGGTCGCCCAGCTTCGTGCCCGTACCGTGCGCCTCCACCATGTCCACGTCGCCGGGCGCCAGGCCCGCGTCGGCGAGAGCGGCGCGGATGACCCGCTGCTGCGAGGGGCCGTTCGGCGCCGTGAGGCCGTTGGACGCGCCGTCCTGGTTGACGGCCGAGCCGCGCACCACCGCGAGGACGGTGTGCCCGTGGCGTCGCGCGTCGGACAGCCGCTCCACCAGCAGCACCCCGGCGCCCTCCGACCAGCCGGTGCCGTCCGCGTCCGCCGAGAAGGACTTGCAGCGGCCGTCGGGCGCGAGTCCCCGCTGCTTGCTGAAGTCCACGAACACGCCGGGTGCGGACATCACGGTGACACCGCCGACGACGGCCATCGAGCACTCGCCCGCACGCAGGGACCTCGCGGCCAGGTGCAGCGCCACCAGGGACGACGAACACGCCGTGTCCACCGTCACGGCCGGGCCCTCCAGCCCGTACGTGTAGGCGATCCGACCGGACACCACGCTGCCGGCGCCCCCGGTGGCCCGGTAGCCCTCGGTCTCGGGAAGGGCCTCGGCGGCCTGCGCGTAGTCGTGGTACATGACGCCGGCGAAGACACCGGTGTCGCTGCCGCGCAGGCCGGCCGGGTCGATGCCGGCCCGCTCGAAGGCCTCCCAGGACAGCTCCAGCAGCAGCCGCTGCTGGGGGTCCATCGCCAGCGCCTCGCGCGGCGAGATGCCGAACAGTTCCGCGTCGAAGTCGGCGGCATCGTGCAGGAAGCCGCCGTGCCGTGCGTAGGTGGTGCCGGGGCTGGCCGGGTCGGGATCGTGGAGGCGCGCGAGGTCCCAGCCGCGGTCGGTGGGGAAGCCGGTGATGCCGTCGCGGCCCTCCCGGACCATCCGCCAGAGTTCCTCCGGGCCGTCCACACCGCCCGGGTAGCGGCAGCTCATCGCGACGACGGCGATCGGCTCGTCCGCACCGGCGGCGTTCCGCGGGCGCGGTACGGCCGTGTCCGCGGTGGTGCCGCTCAGCTCCTCGCAGAGGTGGGCGGTCAGCGCGGCGGGGCTGGGGTGGGAGAAGACCAGGGTGGCGGCCAACCGCAGCCCGGTGGCGGCGGCGAGCCGGTTGCGCAGTTCGACGCCGGTGAGGGAGTCGAAACCGAGGTCCTTGAAGGTGCGGCCGGTGTCCACTCCGGTACCGGAGGAGTGTCCCAGCACGGCCGCGACGGTCGTTCGCACCAACTCCTCGACGGCGCGCGTCCGCTCGGGCTCGGGCAGTGCGGCGAGGCCGTCGGCGCCCGCGGACGACCGGGCGGCGGCCGAACGGAGCACGGGGCGCGCCAGATGCCGCAGCAGCGGCGGTACGTAGCCGTCGCCGGGGGCGGGTTCGGCGGCCGTGGCCAGTACGTGGGCGGGCCCGGCGGTCACGGCCGCGTCGAGCAGCCGCACGCCCCGGTCGGGGTCGAGCGCGCCGCCCAGCGCGGCGAAGCGCACGCGGTCCGTCGTACCGAGTCCGGCGGCCATGCCCTCGGTTCCGCCCCACAGCCCCCAGCCCACCGCGACGGCGGGCAGGTGCTCGGCGCGGCGGCGGGCGGCGAGCCCGTCGAGGAAGGCGTTGGCCGCCGCGTACGACGCCTGGCCGGCGGTGCCGAAGGCGGCGGCCACGGACGAGAACAGGACGAAGGAGGTGAGGCCGAGGTGGCGGGTCGCCTCGTCGAGGAGGGCGGCCGCCTCGGCCTTGGGGCGCAGCACCGCGGCAGCGCGTTCGGGGGTCAGCGAGGTGAGCAGGCCGTCGTCGAGGACGCCCGCGGTGTGGACGACGGAGGTGACGGGGTGGTCGGCGAGCACCTGGTCGAGGTCGCCCCGGTCGGCGGCGTCACCGGCGACGACCACCACGGTGGTCCCCCGCGCGGTCAGTTCGGCGGCGAGGGCGGCCGCACCCGGCGCCTCGGGGCCGCGCCGGCTGAGCAGCACCAGACCCGCGACCTCGTGCGCGCAGACCAGGTGGCGGGCGACGCGGGCGCCGAGCGCCCCGGTGCCGCCGGTGATGAGAACGGTGTCGTGCGGGCCCCACGGTGGGGTGGCTCCGGCCCGCAGCCGGGACGCGCGCGGGGTGAGCGGGGTGCCGGCGCGGAGGGCGACCTGGGGTGTGTCGGCGGGCAGGCCGGCGGCGAGGGCGGCGGCCGACGCTGCCGTGCCGTCCAGGTCCGCGAGGCCGAACCGGCCCGGGTGTTCGGCCTGCGCGGACCGCAGCAGGCCCCAGACCGCGGCGGCGGCGGGATCGACGCTCTCACCGTCGGCCGTGGCGACGGCGTTCCGGGTGACGACCAGCAGCCGGCTGCCGGAGCGGCGCTCGTCGTCCACCCAGTCGCGCACCAGTCCGAGTACGGCACTGACCGTGTCGTGCGTGCGCCGCGCGAGGGCCGCGCCGGTCGCGGACGGCTCCGGGCCGGCGCCCACGCAGGCGAGCACCGTGCCGGGCACGGTCGCCACGGCCGCCACGTCCGCCAGGGTGGCCGGGCCGGGGAAGGAGCCTGCCGCGGTGACCGTGTCGAGGAGGTCGGTGGGGCCCACCGGTACGGCCGCGTACGGCACGTCGCGGTCCCCGTCGCCGGCGGGGGCCCAGTCGACGCCGTGGAGCACGCCGGAGGCCGTGTCGCCCAGCCGGTCGGCGGTCACGGGCCGGAAGGCGAGCGACCGCACCGTCAGCACGGGCGCGCCCGCCGGGTCGGCGAGGCGGACCGTGTACTCGTCGGCACCGCGCCGGGTCAGGGTGACGCGCAGCGCGGTGGCGTCGAGGGCGTGCCGGGTCACGCCGGACCAGGCGAACGGCAGCAGGGTCGCGCCGTCCTCGCGGAGCAGGCCGGTGGCACCGAGGGCGTGGAGCGCGGCGTCGTACAGCGGGGCCTGCGGCCCTTCGGGCAGCTCGACCTCCGCGTACACCGTGTCCCCGTCGTGCCAGGTGGCGCGCAGGCCCCGGAAGGCGGGGCCGTAGGAGAGGCCGGCGGCCGCGAGCGCGTCGTAACCGGGTGCGGTGGCCGTACCCGTGGGGTGCCAGGGGTCGCGTGTCCCGGGGGCGTCCGCGAGCGGGCGGACCGGCTCCAGGACGCCGGCGGCGTGGGTGGTCCAGAGCGCACCGGGATCGCCGTCGGGGCGGCTGTGGATCTCGACGGTCCGGTCGGCCACGGTCATCTGGAGCTGGACGGCGCCCTGTTCGGGCAGGACCAGGGGCTCGCGCAGGGTCAGCTCGGCGAGTCCTGGCAGCCCCGCGCCGGTTCCCGCGTGGAGGGCGAGATCGACGAGGGCGGTTCCGGGCAGCACGACCCGGCCGTGGACCATGTGGTCGGCCAGCCAGGGGTGGGTGGCGAGGCCGACGACGCCGGTCCAGACCAGCCCGCCGTCGCCCGCCAGGGGCACGACGGCACCCAGCAGCGGATGGCCGGCCGTGTTGACGCCCGCGGCGGCGAGTGCGGTGGTGGAGGCGGTCCGGGAGGTCCAGTAGCGGGTGCGCTGGAAGGCGTAGGAGGGTAGTTCCACGAGGCGGGAGGCGCCCGTACCGGCGACGGCCGCCCAGTCCAGTGGCACGCCGCGGGTCCACAGCACCGCGGCGGCGTGGGCGGGCCCGGTGCCGTCCTGGCCGCGACGCAGCAGCGGTACGGCGACAGCCTCCTCCAGGAGGACCGGGACGAGGGCGGACAGGACGCCGTCGGGGCCGAGTTCCAGGAAGGTCCGCACCTCGGGGAGCGAGGCGAGTGCGTCGGCGAACCGGACGGGCTCGCGTATCTGCCCCACCCAGTACTCCGGGGTGTCGATCGCACCGGGGGCCGTGGTGCGGACCGGGATCCGGGGGGCGTGGTAGGTCAGCGACTCCGCGACGGCGGCGAAGTCGGCCAGCATGGGCTCCATCAGGCGGGAGTGGAAGGCGTGCGAGACCGCCAGCCGTTTGACGCGTGTCTCCTGGGCCCGGAGTCGCTCCTCCAGCTCCGCGATCGCTGCCGCCTCACCGGAGACCGTGACCGATGTGGGTCCGTTGACCGCGGCCAGGTCCACTCCGTCGGGCAGCTCCAGGTCCTCCTCGGCCACCTCCACGGCCAGCATCGCTCCGCCCTCGGGCAGCGCGTCCATCAACCGACCCCGAGCGGACACCAACGCGCAGGCATCGTCGAGCGACAGCACTCCCGCGCAGTGTGCCGCCGCCAGCTCACCGATTGAATGGCCCACCAGCACGTCCGGGACCACTCCCCAGGACTCCGCCAGCCGGAACAGCGCCACCTCCAGCGCGAACAGCCCCGCCTGCGCGTAGACGGTCCGCTCCAGCGGGCCCGCGTCCTCGCCGAACACCACCTCCCGCAACGGACGCTGGAGATCGACACCCGCACACACCGCGTCGAAGGCGTCCGCGAACACCGGAAACGCCCCGTACAGCTCCCGCCCCATCCCCACCCGCTGCGCACCCTGGCCGGTGAACAGGAACCCCGTGCGTCCGGGCGACGCGACCCCGTGCAGCACACCGGCCGCGTCGTGGCCCTCCGTCACCGCGTCCAGGCGGGCCGCGAGCTCCTCGCGGTCGGCCGCGAAGAGGGCCGCGCGGTGGTCCAGCGGGAAGCGGGTGGTCGCCGACGACCGGGCGATCGCGGTCGTCGGTACGGACGGTTCGGCGTCCAGGAAGGCGCGCAGCCGGGCCGCCTGGGCGCGCAGGGCGGCGGCCCCGTGCCCGGAGAGGAGTACGGGCAGCGCGAGGCGGGGCGCGGGTTCCTCCTCGTCCGGGACGGCCGGTGCGGGTGCCGCCTCGATGACCGCGTGAGCGTTGGTGCCGCTGATGCCGAACGAGGAGACACCCGCCCGGTACGGCCGGTCCGCGGGAGGCAGGGTCACGTTCTCGGTGAGCAGCCGCACGGCGCCCGCCGACCAGTCCACGTGCGGCGTCGGCTCGTCGGCGTGCAGGGTGCGGGGCAGCACGCCGTGCCGCAGCGCCAGGACCGTCTTGATGACGCCGGCGACACCGGCGGCGGACTGGGTGTGCCCGATGTTGGACTTCAACGACCCCAGCCACAGCGGGCGTCCGGCGTCCCGGTCCTGCCCGTAGGTGGCCAGCAGTGCCTGCGCCTCGATCGGGTCGCCCAGCCGTGTCCCGGTGCCGTGCGCCTCCACCACGTCCACGTCGGAGGGTTCCAGGCCGGCCGCGTCGAGGGCCGCCCGGATGACCCGGCGCTGGGCCAGGCCGTTGGGTGCGGTCAGCCCGTTGGAGGCCCCGTCGGAGTTGACGGCGGAGCCCCGCAGCACGGCCAGCACCTGCTGCCCGTCGGCCAGCGCGTCGGACCGGCGGCGCAGGACGAGCATGCCCGCGCCCTCGGACCACCCGGTGCCGTCGGCCCGTGCCCCGAACGCCTTGCAGCGGCCGTCCGGGGAGAGGCCGTCCTGCCGCGCGAACTCGACGAGGACACCGGGCGTCGCCATCAGGGTGACGCCACCCGCCAGGGCGGTGGAGCACTCCCCCGCGCGCAGCGACTGCGCCGCCAGGTGCAGCGCCACCAGCGACGACGAACAGGCGGTGTCCACGGTCACCGCCGGACCGTCGAACGCGAAGGCGTAAGCGATCCGGCCGGAGGCGACGCTCGCGGTCGTACCGGTCAGTAGGTAGCCCTCGGAACTCTCGGCGGGCTCGTGCATCCGGGGGCCGTAGTCCTGCGCGGTGGCCCCGACGAAGACGCCGGTGCGGCTGCCGCGCACGTCGGCCGGGTCGGTGCCGAGCCGCTCCAGCGCCTCCCACGTGACCTCGAGGAGCAGCCGCTGCTGCGGGTCCATGGCGACGGCCTCGCGCGGCGAGATGCCGAAGAGCCCGGCGTCGAAGCCCGCGATGTCGTCCAGGAACCCGCCGGCCGTGGGAAGTGGGGTGTCGAGTGCGGCCAGGGCGGGCTGCCAGCCCCGGTCCTCGGGCAGGCCGGTCAGTACCTCGCGGCCCTCGCTCAGCGCGTCCCACAGCGCCGCGGGCGAGTCGATGCCGCCGGGGAAGCGGCAGGCCATGGAGACGATGACGACGGGGTCGTCGGCGTCGGCGGGCTGCGGGGCGGGCGTGGCGCGGGAGGGGCGGGCGGCGTCCTCACCGCGCAGCACGTCGCACAGGTGGCGGGCGGCCGCGGCCGGGGTGGGGTGGTCGAAGAGGAAGGTGGGCGGCAGGGTGAGCCCGGTGGCCGCGGCGAGCCGCGTCCGCAGCTCGACCAGGGTCAGGGAGGCGATCCCGAGGGCCTTGAAGGTCTGTTCCGGGTCCACGTCCCCGGCCGCGGCGAACCCGCCGACCACGGCGGCGTGGGACCGGATCAGCTCGCGCACCGTGCTGCGGGCGGACTGCGGCGAGAGGGCGCGCAGCCGGTCGCGCAGTGAGTCGTCCGGGGTGGCGGCCGTGTCCGGGTCGGCGCCGGTGGCCGGGTCGGCGGCGTCCCGGACGGATTCGCCGGTGCCGTTCCAGAGCGCGGCGGCCTCGCCGGGCCGCCAGTGGCGCTTCCGCTGGAAGGCGTACGTGGGCAGGTCCACGACCGTGCCCGGCGGGGCGGGCAGCCGGACGTCGCGGCCGTGGGCGAGCAGTTCGGCGGCGGAGGCGAGCAGCCGCGCGCGCCCCCCTTCGCCGCGCCGCAGCGAGCCGACCACCGCGGTGTCGGGCGCGTCCAGCTCGGCCAGGGTGTCGCGTACGGCGGCCACCAGTACGGGGTGCGGGGTGGTTTCGACGAGGAAGCGGAAGTCCTCGTCGGCGAGCCGCCGGACGGCGGCGGCGAACTCGACGGTGGACCGCAGGTTGCGGTACCAGTAGGCGGCGTCCAGGCCGGCCGTGTCGGTCCACTCGCCGGTGACGGTGGAGAGGAACGGCACCTCGGACGTCCGGGGTTCGATGTCCGCGAGCGCGGTCAGCAGCTCGTCCCGGATCAGCTCGACGTGCGAGGAGTGCGAGGCGTAGTCCACCGGTACGCGCCTGGTCTCGACGCCGTACGTCACGCACCGTGCCGCGAAGTCGTCGAGGGCGTCCACCGGTCCGGAGACCACGACCGCGGTGGGTCCGTTGTCGGCGGCGATCGAGAGGGCGGGCGCGGTCTCCAGCCACGGGCGGACCTGTGCCGCCCCGGCCTGCACGGACAGCATCCCGCCCTGTCCGGCCAGGGCGCCGATGGCGCGGCTGCGCAGGGCGACGACCTTGGCCGCGTCCGGCAGCGACAGCGCGCCCGCCACGCAGGCCGCGGCGATCTCGCCCTGGGAGTGTCCGGCGACGGCGTCGGGGACGACACCCAGTGACCGCCAGGTCTCGGCCAGCGCCACCATCACGGCGAAGAGCGCGGGCTGCACGACGTCGACCCGCTCCAGCGTGGGCGCGCCCTCGGCGCCGCGCAGGACGTCCGTCAGCGAGAAGTCGGTGTACGGGGCGAGCGCCTCCGCGCAGGCGTGGAGCGCACCGGTGAACACCTCGTCGGTGTCGAGGAGTCCGGTGGCCATGGCGGGCCACTGCGAACCCTGCCCGGAGAAGATCATGGCCAGCCGTCCGGTGCGCGCGGCGCCCTCGCTGACGCCCGTCGCCGGCAGTCCGGCGGCCACCGCGGAGAGCTGGGCGAGCAGCTGCTCCCGGTCCTCGGCGAGGAGCACGGCGCGCCGGGCGAAGCGGGTCCGGGTGGTGGCCAGCGAGTGGGCCACGTCCGCCACGGCCAGGTCGGCTCCCTCCACCGCGTCCTTCAACCGGGCGGCCTGGGCGCGCAGCGCCTGCGTGGTGTGGCCGGAGACCAGCACGGGCACGGGAGGAGTGGTCCCGTCGGCTGTGGGAGTCGGCGGCTCGGTGGCCGGCCGGGCCAGCGGGTCGGGTGCGGGGCCCAGCACCAGGTGGCAGTTGGTCCCGCCCATGCCGAAGGAGCTGACCCCGACGAATCCCTCGCCGCCCAGCGGGCTCGCCTCGGTCTGCACCCGCAGGTTCAGCCGTTCCAGCGGGATACCGGCGGGCGGGGAGGCGAAGTTGAGGCTCGGGGGGACGACGCCCCGCTCGACGACGAGCGTGGCCTTCAGCAGGCCCGCGATGCCGGCCGCGCCCTCGAGGTGCCCGATGTTGGTCTTCACCGAGCCGACCGGCAGCGGCGCGGTGCGTGCGGTGCCGAGGGCGGCGCCGAGGGCGGCGGCCTCGACGGGGTCGCCGACCGGGGTGCCGGTGCCGTGCAGTTCGACGTAGCCGACCGCGTCCGGGGCGATCCCGGCGCGGGCGTGTGCGGCGCGCAGGACGGCCTCCTGGGCGGCGGCGCTGGGGGTGGTGAGGCTGGGGCCGCCGCCGTCGTTGTTGACGGCATTGCCGTGGACGACCGCGTGGATCCGGTCGCCGTCGGTGAGGGCGCGGGCCAGCGGTTTGAGGACGACGACCCCACCGCCCTCACCGCGTACGAACCCGTTGGCGCGGGCGTCGAAGGTGAAGCAGCGGCCGTCCGGGGACAGTCCGCCGAAGCGCAGCGCGGAGACGGTGCTGTCGGGGGCCAGGACGAGGTTGACACCACCGGCGAGGGCCAGCTCGGACTCGCCGCGCGCCAGGCTCTCGCAGGCGAGGTGGACGGAGACCAGGGAGGAGGACTGGCCGGCGTCCACGGTGAGGCTGGGGCCGTGCAGCCCGAGGGTGTAGGACAGGCGGTTGGCGATGAGGCCGCGCTGCAGTCCCGGCATGGAGTGCCGGTCGATGCCGGCGTCCCCCGCACGGTGCAGGAGTGCGGCGTAGTCGTCCCAGATGGCGCCGAGGAAGACGCCGGTGCGGCTGCCGCTGAGGCCCGCGGGGAGGTGCCGGGCGTCCTCCAGCGCCTCCCAGGCGAGTTCGAGGGCGAGGCGCTGCTGCGGGTCGGTGGCGGCGGCCTCGCGCGGGGACATGCCGAAGAAGCCGGCGTCGAAGTCCGCGGCCCGTTCGATGAACCCGCCGCGTGTGACCGAGGGAACGCGCGCGCGGTCGGAGGGGATGTCGGTGATCGCGTCGGTCCCCGTGGCGAGCAGGTCCCACAGCGGTGCAGGTCCGGGCGCGCCGGGCAGCCTGCACGCGTACCCGATGATCGCGAAGGCCTCGGAACCACCGGTGTACGTATCCGACATGAATGCCCCGAAATCACTTGACGGCGCGAGATCGCCGGACCCGAATCCGGCCGGCTGCCAGGGCAGACGGTTACGCGCCCACCGTGGTCCGGCCGCTCTTCCTCGGCTGAAGCACTCCGACGCTAGCCAGGGGCCCGACGAGCGGCCAACCCCTAGCCTTGGCGCCGCCGCCCCTGACCAGGTGACTAGGGGGCGGCGGCGCGGTCCGGCCCAGGGGGGTACGGGGCGTGGTCAGCCCAGGAGGCCGCGACGGTAGGCGACCGCGACCGCGGCGGCCCGGTCCCTCGCGTCCAGCTTGTCGTAGATGTGGGTCAGGTGCGTCTTGACGGTCGCCTCGCTGATGAACAGCTCACGGGCGATCTCCCGGTTGGACGTGCCGCGCGCCACGTGCTCCAGCACTTGCAGTTCCCGCGCGGAGAGCGTGTCGTCGACAGGCCGCCGGGCGGGGCCGCGCACCGCCGTGACGAGGCGTGAGGCGACCGCCGGGGACAGCACGGTGCGGCCCTCCGCCGCCGCCCGGATGGCCGCGAACAGCTCGTCGCGCAGCGCGTCCTTCAGCAGGTATCCCGTCGCCCCGGCCTCGATCGCGGGAAGGGTGTCGGAGTCGGTGTCGTAGGTGGTGAGCACCAGCACGCGGGCCCGTGCGCCCCGCCGGGACAGCTCGGCGATGGCCTCCACGCCACTGCCGGCCGGCATGCGCAGGTCCATCAGGACGACGTCCGGGTCCATGCGCAGCGTCATCTCGACCGCCTCCGTGCCGCCGGACGCCTCTCCGAGCACGGTGAAGCCGTCCGCGGGCTCCAGCATGCCGCGCAGGCCGTCGCGCACCACCGGGTGGTCGTCGGCGATCAGCAGGGTGATCGTCCCGTTGTTCTCAGCGTCCATAGGGCACCGACGGTACGCGTGCCGACACGGCGGTGCCCAGGCCCGGCTCGGACTCCACGGTCAGCTCCCCCGCCAGCCGCTCCGCGCGGGCCCGCATGCCCTTGAGGCCGAACCCGGACACGGTGTCGCGCTCGGGCAGGGCGGACGGGTCGAAACCCCGGCCGTCGTCGCGCACGTCGAGCACGACCTCCTCGCCCATGTAGGAGAGGGTCACGCCGACCCGGGTGGCCCCGGCGTGGCGTGCCGCGTTGGACAGGGCCTCCGCCGCGATGCGCAGCAGCGTCCCCTGTACTTCCTCGTGCAGCGGTTCGTCGGAGCCGGTGAGGGCGAACTCGGCCTGTACCCCGGTGCGTTCGGACCAGCGGACGACGGTCTTCTTCAGCGCCTCGGGCAGGTCGTCCTCGGCCAGTGCGACGGGCGCGAGGTTGGCGACGGCCCGGCGTGCCTCGCCGAGGCTGTGGCGGGCCAGGTGCAGGGCGCGTTCGGCGTGGACGCGGGCCGGGCCCTGTTCCTGGGTGTCGGTGACGACCTGGAGCTGGGTGATGACGCCGGTCAGGTCCTGGGCGACGGTGTCGTGGATCTCCGCGGCGAGCCGGCGGCGCTCGTCGGCGATCCCGGCCTCCCTCGCCTGGAGCATCAGCTGGTCGTGCAGGGCGGCGTTCTCCACCAGGGCCCGCTCCAGCGCGTTGTTGGCGTGCTCCAGCTCGCGGATCGTCTCCACCCGTTCGCGGGCGCGGTCCTCCTCCTTCTCCGTGTCCTGCTGGACGGTCAGGAAGATTCCCGTGTTGACGGCGACGAGCATGCCGTAGAACACCCAGCTCGCCGTGTCGTCGGGGGGCAGGCCGCCGATCTGCGCGCCAGCGATCGTCGCGGCGGTGGCCAGCAGGCCGAGGGGAACCCAGCGGCGGGGCACCAGGCGCTCGGTGTCGAAGCATCCGGCCGCGGCGTAGAAGGCGCAGAACGGGTTGATCCAGGCCAGGCCGAACGCCAGGACCGAGCGCAGCGCGTAGTACAGGGCGCCGGCCGGGCCGGGGCCGGGGCGGCCGCGTGCCGCGCGGTCCCACCACAGTTGCAGGGCGAGCGCCGCGGCGGCGAGTATCCCGGCCGCCGTCCACTCGGTGCCGTCCATGCCGACCAGGGACGAGGTCGCCGCGGCGAGCACCAGGCCGACACCGAGGAGGACGGGAGGGCTGAAGCGCAGGAGCAGCCGGGGCTGCGCGGGGGGCGCGGCCTGCGGCTCGGGGACGGGGAGGGTCGCATCGGGTGCCACGCCCTCAGTGTCGGCCATGGCACCCGGCGCGCGTGACACGTTCGTCACTCCCAGCGGAACCAGCGCGTGGCGGACGCGGACAGTACCAGCGTCCACAGGGCCAGCACGCCGAGGTGGATCCAGTCCGGCCAGTCGCCGGCGGTGGCCTGGTTGAGGGCCTGGGCGGCGGCGCCGAAGGGCAGCGCCTCCACGATGGAGGCCATCAGGTCGGGCATCTGCTGGACGGGCATGTAGACGCCGGCCGCGAGCATCGCGGGGAAGAACACCGTCAGGCTGACCGCCTGGGCGATCTTCGCGGTGGGGGACAGCGCGGAGATCAGCGCGCCGAGCGCCATCAGGCACACCACCGCCAGCAGCAGGGTCAGCGCGTAGCCCAGGACCTCGCCCGGCAGGCCGACGTCGGAGACGACGCGCCCCACCGCGAGGGTGAGCACGGCGGAGATCAGCGACGCGACGGCGTGCAGTCCCACCTGGGCACCGAGAACGGCGGTGGGGCGCACCGGGGTGGTGGACATCCGGCGCAGGATGCCGCGCTCGCGGTAGCCGGTGATGACCGGGGGCATGGCCATCAGACCGGCCATGATCATGGAGAGGAGCACGGCGACGGGTACGTAGGCCTCGACGGTGGTGAGACCGCCGAGTTCGTCCATGGGCTCCGTCATGGAGGGGATGAAGCCGAGGACCACCAGCAGCAGCGTCGGGAAGGCCATGACCCAGAAGACCGAGCCGGGCTCGCGGAAGAACAGGAGCAGTTCGGCGCGGAGCACGGCCCGCCCGGGGCGGGGCGTGGCGGTGGTGGAGGGTACCGGGGGTGCGGTGGCGGCGCTCATGCGTCGGCTCCCGTCAGGTTGAGGAAGGCGTCGTCGAGGGTGGAGTCGGTGACGCGCAGCTGGTGGGCGCTGACCCGGTTGCGGGCGAGCAGGGTGATCACCGCGTTCACGGTCTCGTCGGTTCCGGCGAGGGTGATCCGTCCGTCGTGGTGGGAGACGGAGGCGAGGCCCGGCAGGGCCGCGAGGACGTCCTCGTCCAGCGGGCGGGAGGGGGTGAAGGAGATGACGGTGCCGCTCGCGGACTGCGCCACCAGGCCGGAGGGGGTGTCCAGTGCGGCGACCCGCCCCCGGTCGAAGATCGCGACCCGGTCGCACAGCCGCTGCGCCTCCTCCATGAAGTGCGTGACGAGGAGGATGGTGACGCCGCTCGCCCGGACCTCCTCGATCAGCGACCACACCTCGCGGCGCGCCGCCGGGTCCAGGCCGGTCGTCAGCTCGTCCAGGATGACGACCCGGGGGCTGCCGACCAGGGCGAGCGCGATGGCCAGCCGCTGCTTCTGGCCGCCGGAGAGCTGCGCGAACCGGGTGTCGAGCTTCTCCTCCAGGCCGAGGCGCGCGGCCAGGGCGCGCCAGTCGGCGGGGCGGGGGTAGCAGCCGGCGTAGAGCTGGAGTGCCTCGGTGACGGTCAGCTTTCCCTGCAGCTCGCTCTCCTGCAGCTGCGCGCCCACGATGAGGGTCGTCTTCGCACGGTCGGCGACCGGGTCGAGACCGCACACGCGGATCGTGCCGCTGTCCGGGACGCGCAGTCCGAGGATGGACTCGACGGTGGTGGTCTTGCCGGCGCCGTTGGGTCCGAGGACCCCGAAGATCTCACCCTCCTCCACCGCGAGGGAGACGCCGTCCACGACGGGACGTCCGCCGTAGCTCTTGCGCAGGTCGCTCACTTCGATGAGAGTCATGCTTCCACCGTGCCGGGCCGGGCCCGGTCGGCACATCGCCCATCACGCTCGTCAGGGGGATCAACCGATCGGTTGATCCCCCTTACGCCCCCTACGGGACGACCCCTACGACCCTGACGTCGCCTCGGGGTTCCTTCGGGGGCTCGGCCGCCGGTCAGGCGGCGGGGGCGGTCCCGACGAACAGGCCACGCGGTGCGAGCGGGCGTTTCACGTACTCGACCTCGCATCCCGCGCGGACGAAGGCGCTCTCGTACTCCTCGCGGGTGAACAGCGTGGTGCGGTGCACGTCGGAGAGGTGCGTGACACCGTCCTCCGCGGACGCCACCAGGTAGTGCACCTCCATGTGGCTGACCCCGCCGTCGCGGACGGAGTGGGACACGCGGACGTAGGTACGCCCGCCCGACTCGACCGTGTCGGTGCCCACGTAGCCCTCCAAAAAGTCCTCCGGGAGCCAGAAGGGTTCGATGACGATGACGCCGCCGGGCACGAGGTGGCGGGCGAAGCTGCGGAGGGTGGCGGTGAGTTCGTCGGGGTCGGCGCAGTACGCCACCCCGCTGAACAGGCTGACCACCGCGCCGAAGGTGCGGTCGAGGGTGAAGTCGCGCATGTCGCCCCGGTGGACGGGGACCCCGGTGTTCTTCCGGGCCAGCTGCACCATGTCCTCGGACAGGTCGAGGCCCTCGACGTGCCCGAAGGAGGCGGCGAAGCGCGCGAGGTGGTCGCCCGAGCCGCAGCCGACGTCCAGCAGCGAGTCGGCCTCCGGCAGCCGTTCCCGTACCAGGGACGTCACCAGGTCGGCCTCGCCCGTGTAGTCCTTGCCCCGGCCCCGGTAGAAGGCCTCGTACATCTCGCCGCGTTCGTAGATGGTCTGGTGCCGGTCGGTCCTCACGCGTCTGCTCCCAGGGGTCGTTCGGTCGTCTGTGTGTCCAGGTGCCGGTCGCCCGGCCCGTCCGTCCCCACCAGGCCGGCGACGGCTCCGGCACGGGGAAGGCGTGCGGTCCGCACGAACTCGTCGTAGTCGTAGAGGTAGTCGTCCAGTTCGTAGGGGGCCGAGGCGAGCACCAGGCAGAGCGCGTCGGGCGAGAAGCCGGCGAACTCGGTCCACACACCGGGTTCCACGTGGAGCGCCTGGTCCGGACGGTCCAGGCGCACCGTGGCGCGCGAGAAGCCGTCGTCCACGACGACCTCGAAGGATCCGGCGGCGGCCACGATCAGCTCGTGCAGTTCCCGGTGCACGTGCAGCCCCCTGACCGCCTGCGGCGGTACTCCGTGCACGAAGAAGACCCGCTCCACGGGGAAGTCGACGTGCTGTCCCCGCTCGATCACGGTGAGGGAGCCGCGCGGGTCGGTGTTGTCCGGGAGCGTGACGAGACGGCAGCCGCGCACCGTCTTCAGGGGCGCCTCGGGGCTCTGGTCTGTGACCATGGGGGCCTTCCTCAGGTGTGGGATGTGAGCTGTCCGGGCGCCCGGGCGGGCTGCGGGGCCCGGACGCCGGCTCAGGGGCGAGGCCGGCCGGAGTGCCGGTGGGGTGGCTCCGGCGCGGTCATCGGGGCAGCTCCTCGATCCACCGGTGGACGGCGCGGGCCGTGGTGCCGGCGTGCTCGGCCATCATCGTGAAGTGGTTGCCCGGTACGTCGACGACGTCGCGGGCCGCCTTCCACGAGCTGCGCCAGTCGCGGCCGTCGGCGGGCTCGCGCAGGGGCTCCGAGGCACGCAGCAGGAGCGTGGGAACGCGGGTGTCGGGGCGCGGGTTCTCCCAGAACAGGTTGCCGTACCAGGTCATCGCGGTGAGACGGCTGTCGTCCATGGGCACGAACTGCTCCGCCCGTTCGAAGACCCCTTCGGAAAGTTCGGCGCTCCAGTCGGCCATCTGGGGGTCGTCCAGCCGGTAGACGTCCGCCAGCACCAGCCCGGCCGGGGGCGCGCCGAGTTCGGCGAGGCGCACGGCGAGGCGGTGGGCGAGGATCGCGCCACCGGAGTGCCCGAAGAGGACGACCGGCGTGTCCTGGGCGTGGGCGAGGATGCCGCGGGCCTGCCAGTCGAGGGCGACTTCGGGGGTCGCGGGCAGCAACTCGCCGCGCCCGTAGCCGAGGACGGGCACCGCGGCCACGCGCCGTGCGCCGCGCAGGGGCGCGGCCAGTCGGACGAACTCCTGGGGACCGCCCCCGGCCGTCAGTCCGCTGACGCAGACCAGCAGCTCGGACGCCGGGCCGTCGGCCAGGGTGGTGAGCGCCGCCGGTCCGCCCGCCTCGGTCACGTCGTCGGCCATCGGCCGGAACTTCGCGGTCTCGCCGACCAGTTCGAGGAACTCCGTGATGCGCCCGGTGCTCACGGCCTCCCGGTAGAGGGAGTCCAGCAGGCCGACCGGGTTCCGGTCGGTGGGCGAGATGCCGAGCGTCACGGCGGGCACCGTGCTGCCCCGGGCCCCGCCGTCGGCGGCCGTGGCGGCGGCGAGGTGGCGGGCGAGGGCGGCGGGTGTGGGATGGTCGAAGACGACGGTGGCGGGCAGGGACAGGCCCGTCGCCCGCTCCAGGGAGCCGCGGATCTCCAGCGCGGCGAGCGAGTCGACGCCGAGTTCCAGGAACTGCCGGTCGGGGGCGACGGACGCGGCGTCGGTGTGGCCGAGCACCGTGGCGGCCGTGCCGCGGACGAGGTCGAGCGCCGCCCCGGGCCGGTCGAGACCGGCGAGGCCGTGGACCGTGCCCGGTTCCGTTGCCGTGTCGCGCGCGGCGGCGGACCGGGCCCGGACCTCGGGGAGTTCGTCGAGAAGCGGGCGGTGGCGGCCGGTACGCGCGGCGGGCGGTGCCGCGGTGGGGTGCGGCTCGGGCCAGTAGCGGCGTCGCTGGAAGGCGTACGTCGGCAGGTCGGGGCGGGGCCCGGTGACGGGTCCGAGGAGCGCGTCCCAGCCGACGGGGACGCCGGCCGTGTGCAGCCGGGCGACGGCGGTGAGCAACGCGGCGGGTTCCTCCCTGCCGGAGCGCTGGAGCGCCACGCAGAGGGCGTCGGTGGTGTCGTCGAGGGAGCGGGCGCGTTCCAGGTTCCGCTCCAGCGGGACGGTGAGCGCGGCACCGGGGCCGATCTCGGCGAAGCGGGTCACGCCCTGGTCCAGCAGGGTGCCGACGGCGTCGGAGAAGCGCACGGTGGCGCGTATCTGGCGGACCCAGTACTCCGGAGCGGACATCGCGCCGTCGTCGGGGAGGCCCGTGACCGTCGATACCAGCGGGATGCGGGCGGGGCGGTACTCCAGGGACGCGGCCACGGCGGCGAAGTCGTCCAGCACGGGGTCCACGCGCGGGGAGTGGAAGGCGTGCGAGACGTCCAGGAAGCGGAGCGTACGACCGGTCCGCCCGGCCTCCTCGGCCAGCTCCGCCAGGGCGTCGGCGTCGCCGGAGAGGACGACGTCGTCCCGGCTGTTGACGGCGGCGACCGCCGCCCGGGCCTCGTACCCGCTCAAAGCGGCGTGCGCCTCGGCCTCGGTCATCCGCACGGACATCATCGCGCCCCCCTCGGGCAGCGCCCCCATGAGCCGTCCTCTGGCGGCCACCAGGGTGCAGGCGTCGGCGAGCGAGAGGACGCCGGCGGCGTGCGCGGCGGCGACCTCGCCCACGGAGTGCCCGGCCAGCCGGTCGGGGCCCACGCTCCAGGACTCCAGCAGCCGGAAGAGCGCGACCTCGAAGGCGAAGAGGCCGAGCTGGGTCCAGGCGGTGCGGCCCAGCGCGTCGGCGTCGTGCAGGACGACCTCGCGCAGCGGTCGGTCCAGGTGCGGGTCGAGGTGGGCGCAGACCGCGTCGAAGGCGTCGGCGAACACCGGGTACGTCTCGTACAGTTCGCGGCCCATGCCGACGCGCTGCGCGCCCTGACCGGAGAAGACGAAGGCGAGATCCCCGCGCCCGGCCTCGCCACGGACGGTCCCGGCCGCGGTGCCGGCCGCCCCGGCGAGCCCGGCGAGTCCGCGGCGGAGCCCTTCGGCGTCGCGTGCCAGCACGACGGCGCGGTGCTCCAGGGCGGCCCTGGCGGTGGCCAGGTGGTGGGCGGCGGCGCGCAGGTCGAGCGTGGCGCCGGTGCGGTCGACGTGCGAGCGGAGCCGGTCGGCCTGGGCCCGCAGTGCGGCCTCGGACCGTCCCGAGACCGGCCAGAGCAGGAGCGGGGCGGCGGTGTCCGGCACACTCCCGCTCCGGCCGGCCGGCGCCGGTGCGGTCTCGGGCTCCGGCTCCGGCTCCGGCTCCGGCGGAGCCTCCTCGATGAGGACGTGGGCGTTGGTGCCGCTGATCCCGAACGAGGACACTCCGGCTCTGCGGGCACGGCCCGTCCGCGGCCAGGGCCGGTCGTCGGTGAGGAGTTCGACGGCGCCGGTCGACCAGTCGACCTCCGGGGTCGGCTCGTCCACGTGCAGTGTCCTGGGCAGCACGCCCCGGCGGATCGCCTCGACGGTCTTGATGACGCCCGCGATGCCCGAAGCGGCCTGGGTGTGGCCGATGTTGGACTTCACCGACCCCAGGTAGAGGGGTTCCTCGCGGTCCTGGCCGTAGGTGGCCAGCAGCGCCTGCGCCTCGATCGGATCGCCCAGCTTCGTGCCCGTACCGTGTGCCTCCACCGCGTCCACCTCGGCGGCCTCCAGACCGGCCGCGGCCAGCGCGGCGCGGATCACCCGCTGCTGCGCGGGGCCGTTCGGCGCCGTCAGGCCGTTGGAGGCACCGTCCTGGTTGACCGCACTGCCGCGCACCACGCCGAGCACCCGGTGCCCGTTGCGGCGCGCGTCCGAGAGCCGCTCCAGCAGCACCAGGCCCACGCCCTCGCCCCAGCCGGTGCCGTCCGCGGAGGCGGCGAAGGAGCGGCAGCGGCCGTCGGAGGCGAGGCCGCCCTGGCGGCCGAACTCGGCGAAGACGACGGGCGAGTGCATCACGGTGACGCCGCCCGCGAGCGCCATGGAGCATTCGCCGTTGCGCAGCGACTGCGCCGCCAGGTGCAGGGCCACCAGGGACGACGAGCAGGCCGTGTCCACGGTGACCGCGGGGCCCTCCAGGCCGAAGGTGTAGGAGACGCGGCCGGACAGCACACTGCCCGAGGCGCCGGTCATGGCGTGGCTCTCGGAGCCCTCCGGCAGGACGCCGGCCAGGGCGTAGCCGCCGGCGGAGGCGCCGACGAAGACGCCGGTGCGGGTGCCCCGTACGGCGGTCGGCGCGATGCCCCCGCGCTCCAGCAGTTCCCAGGCGCTCTCCAGGAGCAGCCGCTGGTGCGGGTCCATGGCGACGGCCTCGCGGGGTGAGATGCCGAACAGGTCGGCATCGAACTCCGCGGCGTCGTGCAGGAATCCGCCCTCGGCGGTGAAGTCGGCCGCGTCCGGCAGGTCCCAGCCGCGGTCCACGGGGAAGGGCGACATGGCGTCGGTCCCGGCCGCGACCACCTCCCAGAGGTTCTCCGGGGAGTCGGCGCCGCCCGGGTAGCGGCAGCTCATGGAGACGATGACGACCGGGTCGTCCGCCTCGGCCCGCTCGGCGGGACGTGCGGGCGCCTGCGTGGGGGCCGGCTCCGCGGCGCCCAGCAGGGAGAGCAGTTCGGTGGCGGCCACGCGGGCGGTGGGGTGGTCGAAGACCAGGGTGGCCGGGAGCCGGAGACCGGTGGCCCCGGCCAGGCCGTCGCGGACGCGGAGCGCGGTGAGCGAGTCGATGCCGAGTTCGGTGAAGACGCGGTCGGGGTCGACGGCCCGGGGGCCGGGGTGGCCGAGCACGGTGGCGACCACGGTGCGCACCAGGTCGAGCAGGAGGCGGTGACGGTCGGCGGCGCCGGCCGCCTTGAGCCTCGCACGCAGCGCGCGGCCCTCCGCGCTGTCGTCGGCCCCGGCCGTGGCCCCGGACGCGTCGGCCCGGCCGGTGGTCGCCTCCGGCAGGTCGCTCACCAGGGGGCTGGGACGGCGGGCGGTGAACGTGGGAACGAAGCGGTCCCAGTCGACGTCGGCGAACACGCCGGTGGCGCGGCCGGAGTCGACGGCGGAGGCCAGGGCGGCCAGGCACAGCTGTGGCGGCATGGGGGTGATGCCCCGCTCCCGCAGGTAGTCGCCGGCGTCCCGGTCGGCGACCATGCCGCTGCCGTCCCAGGCTCCCCACGCGACGGCGGTGGCCGCCCGACCGTGGGCCCTGCGGTGTTCGGCGAGTGCGTCGAGGTGGGCGTTGGCGGCGGCGTACGCGGCCTGCCCTCCTCCGCCCCAGACACCGGCGATCGAGGAGAACAGCACGAAGAGGTCGGCGCGGTCGCCCAGCAGGGCGTCCAGGTGGACCGCGCCGAGCACCTTGGCCCGGACGTGGTCGGCGATCTCGGCCGGTGAGGTGGCGGCCAGG
Source organism: Streptomyces sp. NPDC047853 (assembly GCF_043204535.1). Lineage (NCBI taxonomy): Bacteria > Bacillati > Actinomycetota > Actinomycetes > Kitasatosporales > Streptomycetaceae > Streptomyces > Streptomyces sp. NPDC047853. Next base: position 35,572 of record NZ_JBIDCI010000004.1, read on the forward strand.
GGCGCGGTGGTCGAGATGCCCGCGGTGTGGACGGCGCCGGTGACCGGGTGGCGTTCCAGGAGGGCGGCGAGGGCCGCCCGGTCGCCGACGTCGCAGGCGGCGACGACCGCGGTGGCTCCGATCCCGGCCAGTTCGGCGACCAGTTCACCGGTACCGGGGGCCTCCGGTCCCGTCCGGCTGACGAGGAGCAGCTCGGTGACGCCGCGTCGGGCGAGCCAGCGGGCGACCTCGCGGCCGAGCGCCCCGGTCCCGCCGGTGACCAGGACCGGGCCGCCGGGGGTCCACGGGGCCGTGACGGGTTCCGGCGCGGCACGCCGTACCCGGCGGGAGAACACCCCGGAGGGTCGTACCGCCAGCTGGTCCTCGTCCTCGGCGGCGCCTGCCAGGAGGGTGCCGAGCCGGGCGGCGGAGCGGGCGTCCGCGGTCTCGGACAGGTCGATGAGCCCGCCCCAGCGCTCGGGGTGCTCCAGCGCGGCCACCCGGCCCAGGCCCCACAGCATGGCCCGGCCGCGGTCGGCCGCCGGGTCGAAGCGGCCCACGGCGACCGCGCCGCGGGTGAGGCACCACAGGGGTGCGCCGATCCCGATGTCGCCGAGCGCCTGCAGCAGGGTGACGGTGTCGCCGGTTCCGGGGGCGAGGACCTCGTCCCCGGAGTGCGGCCGGTCGGCGAACGCCAGCAGCGAGACGACCCCCGTGAAGTCGTGCGGTGCGGACAACTGGGCCAGGGTCCGCGCCAGTTCGCTCCGTTCGGTGTCGGCGGGGACGCGGACCTCGGTGACCTCGGCGTGGGCCAGGGCGGTGCGTACGGTCTCCGTCTCCGCCTCGGCGCCGGCCGGCGGGAGGGCGAGCAGCCATCGTCCTGTCGGCGTGGTGGTCGGCAGGCCGACCAGGGGGCGCCAGGTCACCTCGTAGCGCCGGGAGTCCACGGTGGCCTCCTGGCGGCGGGCCCGCCGCCAGGAGGCGAGGGCGGGCAGCACCTGGTCGAGGCCCGGTGCGTCGAGGCCCAGGGTCCTGGCGACGGCGGTGGTGTCGCCGCGTTCGACGTCGTTCCAGAACGCCTGCTCCGCCTGGTCCGCCTGGTCCGTGCCTCCGGGAGGCGAGCCGGCCCGCCCGCCGGCCAAGTGCTCGACGGGGTCGGGCCAGTAGCGGTCGCGGTCGAAGGCGTAGGTGGGCAGATCGACCGGCCGTCCCTCGGGGAGGAGGCGCTGCCAGTCGATCCCGACTCCGCGTACGTGGGCCTCGGCGAGCGCGGTGAGCCAGCGTTCGCGGCCGCCCTCGCCGCGTCGCAGGGTGTTCAGGACGGCGCCGGGGAGGTCCGTGTCGTCCAGGGTCTCCCGCAGGCCCACGGTGAGCACGGGGTGGGGGCTGACCTCGATCAGCAGCCGGTTCCCGTCGTCCAGCAGGGCGCGGGTGGCGTCCTCGAAGCGGACGGTGGCGCGCAGGTTGTCGTACCAGTACTCGGCGCCCAGCGTGGACGTGTCGATCCGTCCGCCGGTGAGTGCCGAGTAGAAGGGCACGGAGGAGGGCGCCGGGTCCACGTCGCGGAGGTCGGCCAGGAGACGGGTCCTCAGCCGCTCGACGTGCGCGGAGTGCGACGCGTAGTCCACCGGCAGGCGGCGGGCCCGGATCCCGGCGGCGGCGCAGTGGGCGACCAGTGCCTCCAGCGCCGCCACGTTCCCCGAGACGACCGTCGAGCCGGGGCCGTTGACCGCCGCGACCGAGAGTCCCTCCCAGCGGTCGGTCAACTCCTGTGCCACCTCGCGCGAGACGGCCAGCGACACCATCCCGCCGAGCCCGGCCAGCTCGTCGGCGATGGCACGCGCCCGCAGCGCCACCACCCGCGCCCCATCGTCCACCGACAGCGCTCCCGCCACCACCGCGGCCGCGATCTCTCCCTGCGAATGTCCCACCACCGCGGACGGGGCGACGCCCGCCGAAGCCCACAGCTCGGCCAGCGACACCATCACCGCCCACAGCACCGGTTGCACGACCTCGACCCGCTCCAGTTCGGCCCCCTCGCCCCTGACCACTTCCAGCAGGCAGAAGTCGGTGAAGGGCTCCAGCGCCCGCCGGCACTGCTCCATCCGCGCGGCGAACACCGGTTCCGCGTCGAGCAGTTCGGCCGCCATGCCGGCCCACTGGGAGCCCTGTCCGGGGAACACGAACACCGTGCCGCCCCGGACCGCGCCGCCGCGCACCACTCCGGCCGTCTCCTCGGCGGCCACCAGTGCCCGCAGCTGGGTCGCGTGGTCGGGGCCCAGCAGCACGGCACGCTGATCCAGCACCGCGCGCCCGGTGGCCAACGACCAGGCCACGTCCACGGGATCGGTTTCACCGGCGGTCAGCAGCCGCTCCGCCTGCCCGCGCAGCGCTTCCCCGCTCCGCGCCGACAGCAGCCACGGCACCACCGCACCGGCTGCCGACGGATTCTCCCCCACCACGGCGCCGGTCGCGTCGAGGGCCTGTGGCGCGCTCTCCAGGATCACGTGGGCGTTGGTGCCGCTCATCCCGAACGAGGACACACCCGCCCGGCGCGGCCGGTCCGTCTCCGGCCACCGCCGGGCGTCGGTCAGCAGTTCCACGGCCCCCGCCGACCAGTCCACCTGCGCGGAGGGCTCCCGCGCGTGCAGGGTGGCGGGCAGCATGCCGTGCCGCAGCGCCTCCACCATCTTGATGACGCCCGCGACACCGGCGGCCGCCTGGGTGTGCCCGATGTTCGACTTCACCGACCCCAGGTAGAGGGGCTCTTCGCGCCCCTGCCCGTACGTCGCCAGCAGCGCCTGCGCCTCGATCGGATCGCCCAGCTTCGTGCCCGTACCGTGCGCCTCCACGGCGTCCACCTCGGCGGCGGTCAGCCGTGCGTCGGCCAGCGCCGCCCGGATCACCCGCTCCTGCGACGGGCCGTTCGGCGCGGTCAGACCGTTGGATGCGCCGTCCTGGTTGACCGCGCTGCCCCGCACCACCGCCAGTACGCGGTGTCCGTTGCGTTCCGCGTCCGAGAGCCGCTCCAGCAGGAGCAGACCGACGCCTTCTCCCCAGCCGGTGCCGTCGGCGTCGGCGGAGAAGGCCTTGCAGCGGCCGTCGGAGGAGAGCGCGCCCTGGGTGCTGAACTCGATGAAGGTGCCGGGCAGCGGCATCGCGGTGACGCCGCCGGCCAGGGCCATCGAGCACTCCCCCGCCCGCAGGGACCGGGCGGCGAGGTGGAGCGCGACCAGGGACGAGGAGCAGGCGGTGTCCACGCTGAGGGCGGGTCCGCGCAGACCGAAGGTGTACGAGATCCGGCCGGAGAGGACGCTGGCGGAGTTGCCGGTGCCCAGGTGTCCCGCGGTGGCGGCCTCGGAGCCGAGCAGCAGCGCCAGGTAGTCCTGGCCGTTGGTGCCCGCGAACACTCCGGTGTCGCTCCGGCGCACGGAGGTGGGGTCGATGCCCGCGCGTTCGAACGCCTCCCAGGCGCTCTCCAGCAGCATCCGCTGCTGCGGGTCCATGGCGAGCGCCTCGTGCGGGGAGATGCCGAACAGGCCCGCGTCGAAGGCGGCGATGTCGTCGAGGAAGCCGCCCGCGCGGGTGTGCGAGGGGCCGTCGTGGCCGAGCAGGGTGTCGAGGTCCCAGCCCCGGTCGGCGGGGAAGTCACCCATCGCGTCGACGCCGTCCCGCACCAGGCGCCACAGCGCCTCGGGCGAGTCGACTCCGCCGGGGAAGCGGCAGGACATGCCGATGATGGCGATGGGTTCGTCGGCCGCCGCCCGGCCCCCGTCCCCGGGCCGGACGGTGTCGGAGGCGGCGGCTCCGCCGGACAGCGAGGTGAGCAGGTGTTCGGCGAGGGCGCCGGGGGTCGGGAAGTCGAAGACGAGGCCGGCGTGCAGGGTGAGCCCGGTCCGGGCCGCCAGGAGGTTGCGCAGCTCCAGGGCGGTGAGGGAGTCGAAGCCCATGTCGTGGAAGGCGCGTTCGCGGTCGACGTCGGCCGGCGAACCGTGACCGAGGACGCCCGCGACGGCCTCCAGGACGAGGTGGTCCACGTGGCGGGCCTGCTCGGCGGCGTCCGCGCCCGGCGCGGTGGGAGTGACCGGGCCGGTGGCCCGGACTCCGCGGACGACCGGGACGGCCTCGGGGAGTTCGGCGAACAGCCTGCTCCGCCGGACCGCGGTGAAGCCCGGCACGAAGCGTTCCCAGTCGATGTCGGCGACGACCAGCGCGCCGTCCCTCTCGGTGAGGGCGGTGGCCAGTGCCTCCAGGGCCCGGCTCTCCTCCATGCCGGGCAGTCCGCCGCGCGCCAGGCGGGCGGCGGCGGCCGGGTCGGCGGCCATGCCGGCCCCGGCCCAGGCGCCCCAGGCGAGGGCGGTGCCGGGCAGGCCCCGGGCGCGGCGGCGTTCCACGAGGGCGTCGAGGTGCGCGTTGGCGGCCGCGTAGGGGCCCTGTCCGGCGCTGCCGATGACGCCCGCGACCGAGGAGAAGACGACGAAGTCGGTCAGTTCGCCGGTGAGCTCGTCCAGCGCGTCGGCGGAGTGGGCCTTGGCGTCGAGTACGGCGGTGAGCCGCTCCGGGGTCAGCGCGTCGAGCACACCGTCGTCGACGATCCCCGCGGCGTGGACGACCGCGGTCACGGGGTGGCGCTCCAGCAACTCGGCCACCGCGCCGCGGTCGCTCAGGTCGCAGGCGACGACGACGGCGTCGCAGCCACGCTCCGCGAGGTCCGCGACGAGGTCGGACGCGCCGGGTGCGGCGGGGCCGCGGCGGCTCGCCACGACCACGCGGGTGGCACCGCGCTCGGCCAGCAGCCGGGCGACCTTGGCGCCGAGCGCACCGGTGCCCCCGGTGAGCAGGACCGGACCGTCGGCGTGCCACTCGGCAGGCCGTGGCTGCCCGGGCGCGCCGGTGGGGGCGCGCCGCAGACGACGGGCGTGCAGCCCCGTCGGCCGGACGGCCGCCTGGTCCTCGCCCGACTCTCCGGCCAGCAGCTGGACCAGCCGGTCGGCCGCTCGCCGGTCGAGGTGGGCCGGTACGTCGACCAGCCCGCCCCAGCGGTCGGGGTGTTCGAGTGCGGCGACGCGGCCGAGGCCCCACAGCTGGGCGGCCGACGGGTCGCACACGTCACCGGGTGCGACCGCGACCGCGCCGGAGGTGAGGCACCACAGCGGTGCGGTGAGGCCGGCGTCGCCCTGGGCCTGGACGAGCCGCAGCAGGTCGGCGGCGGTGTCCACGCGGGCGAGCAGCCCGGCGACGGGACGGCCGCGCTCGGCGGCGGCCGAGGCCGCACGGGCCAGCGCCTCCGCGCACTCCGCGCGGTCGGTGCCGGGTTCCGTCAGCTCGACGAGGTCGGCACCCGCACCACGCAGGCCCTCGACGAGCCCGCCGGGCACCTCGCCCCCGGTGACCAGGAGCCAGGTGCCGGTCAGCCGCGCCTGGCGGTCGGTGACCGGGCTCCAGCCGACGCGGTAGCGCCAGGCGTCGGTGGTGGCCTTGTGACGGTTCTGCTCCCGCCAGGCGGCGAGCGCGGGCAGGACGGCGCCGAGGCCGTCGCGCTGCTCGTCGTCCAGGCACAGCGCACCGGCGACGGCATCGGCGTCGGTCGAGTCCACGGCCGCCCAGAAGTCACGCTCGGCCGGGTTCTCCCCGGCGACGGGGCGGGGGGCGGCCACCGGTTCGGGCCAGTACCGCTGACGGGCGAAGGGGTAGGTGGGCAGCGTGATGCGGGCGCCCTCGAAGGGGGCGAGGTAGCTGGACCAGTCCACGGGAACGCCCCGGGTGTACAGGCGGGCGACGGCGCGGACGAGGGTGGCGGCCTCGGGACGGTCCGGGCGCAGCGCGGGAACGGGGACCAGGGTGTCGTCCTGCTCCTGGGCGAGGGCGGAGAGCACCCCGGCGGGGCCCAGCTCCAGCGCCGTCCGCACCCCGGCGAACCGGCCGAGCGCGTCGGCGAAACGGACCGGCTCGCGCACCTGGCCCACCCAGTACTCGGACGTGGCCAGGTCACCGGGAGCGGTGGTCAGGACCGGGATCTGCGGGGCGTGGTAGGCCAACGACCGCGCCACGGCCGCGAACTCGGCCAGCATCGGCTCCATCAAGCGGGAGTGGAAGGCGTGCGAGACCGCGAGGCGCTTGACCCGTATCTCCCGCGCCCGGAGCCGCTCCTCCAGCTCCGCGATCGCTGCCGCCTCACCGGACACCGTGACCGACGTGGGCCCGTTCACCGCCGCCAGGTCCACCCCGTCAGGCAGCTCCAGGTCCTCCTCGGCCACCTCCACGGCCAGCATCGCCCCGCCCTCGGGCAACGCGTCCATCAACCGACCCCGAGCGGACACCAACACGCAGGCATCGTCGAGCGACAGCACTCCCGCGCAGTGTGCCGCCGCCAGCTCACCGATCGAGTGCCCCACCAGCACATCCGGGGTCACACCCCACGACTCCAGCAACCGGAACAGCGCCACCTCCAACGCGAACAACCCCGCCTGCGCGTAGACCGTCCGCTCCAGCAACCCCGCGTCCTCCCCGAACACCACCTCACGCAAAGGACGCTCGAGATCCACCCGCGCACACACCGCGTCGAAGGCATCCGCGAACACCGGGAAAGCCCCGTACAGCTCCCGGCCCATCCCCGACCGCTGCGAACCCTGACCCGAGAACAGCAGCGCCAGGCCACCGTGCACGACCTTGTCCCTCACCACGTCCTGGGTGTGCTCGCCCGTGGCGAGGGCCGTCAGGGCGGACGTGTGGGAGCCGAGGACCATGGCGCGGTGCGCCAGTTCGGCCCGCGTGGTGGCCAGGGAGTGCGCCAGGTCGGCGGTGTCCGCGTCCAGCCCGGCGAGCAGGGCGGCCTGCCGGGCGAGTGCGTCCGGCGTGGCGCCGGACAGCGCGACGGGCAACGGGAGGTCGGGACGTTCGCCGCGCCCGTCGACGGGTCCCCGGCTCGTTTCCGGCGCCTCTTCCAGGATGGTGTGGGCGTTGGTGCCGCTGATCCCGAACGAGGAGACCCCCGCCCGGCGCGGACGGCCCGCCTCCGGCCAGGTGCGGTTCTCGGTGAGCAGTTCCACCGTGCCGGACGACCAGTCCACCTCCGGGGTCGGCTCGTCCACGTGCAGCGTCGCCGGCAGGACCCCGTGCCGCAACGCCATGACGGCCTTGATCACGCCCACGACACCGGCGGCGGCCTGGGTGTGCCCGATGTTGGATTTCACCGACCCCAGGTAGAGGGGTTCCGAGCGGTCCCTGCCGTACGTCGCCAGCAGTGCCTCCGCCTCGATCGGATCACCGAGCCGTGTGCCCGTACCGTGCGCCTCCACCAGATCGACGTCGGTCGCCTCCAGTCCGGCGGAGGCCAGCGCCGCGCGGATCACCCGCTGCTGCGCGGGCCCGTTCGGCGCCGTGAGGCCGTTCGAGGCGCCGTCGGAGTTGACGGCGCTGCCCCGGACCACGGCCAGCACCTCGTGTCCGCGCCGGCGGGCGTCCGAGAGCCGCTCGACCAGCAGTACGCCGACGCCCTCTCCCCATCCGGCGCCGTCCGCAGAGGCGGCGAAGGCCTTGCAGCGGCCGTCGGCGGCCTGGCCGCGCTGCTTGCTGAACTCGGCGAAGACGGACGGCAGGGAGATCACGTTGACTCCGCCGACCAGGGCGAGGTCGCTCTCCTGGTGCCGCAGCGACTGGCAGGCCAGGTGCAGGGCGACCAGGGACGACGAGCAGGCGGTGTCCACGGTGACCGCCGGGCCCTCCAGCCCGAAGGCGTAGGCGACCCGGCCGGACAGGACGCTGGGGGAACCGCCGGTGACCAGGTAGCCCTCGCCGGCCACGGGGTCGCCCGCCAGCACGGCCAGGTAGTCCTGGCCTCCGGTGCCGGCGTACACCGCCGTGCGTGAACCGGCCAGCGACCGGGGGTGGATGCCCGCGCGCTCCAGCGCCTCCCAGGAGGCTTCGAGGAGCAGTCGCTGCTGCGGGTCCATGGCCAGCGCCTCGCGCGGCGAGATGCCGAACAGCTCGGCGTCGAAGTCGGTCGCGTCGGGGAGGAAACCGCCCGTCCGCGGGTAGTCGCCGCCGAACGCGTCGAGGTCCCAGCCGCGATCGGCCGGGAAGGGCCCCATCGCGTCGGTGCGGGACTCGACCAGCCTCCACAGGTCTTCCGGGGAGCGGACGCCGCCGGGGAAGCGGCAGGCCATGCCGACGATGACGATCGGGTCGTCCACGAGGAGGGTGCCGTCGCGCCCGGGCACCGCCGCGGCGGCGGCGTCGGCGATGCCGTCCTCGCTCCCGCCGGTGATCTCGGTGGCCAGGAAGCGGGCGAGGGCCAGGGGGCTGGGGTGGTCGAAGACGACCGTCGCGGAGATGCGCAGCCCGGTGGTGAAGGTGAGGCGGTTGCGCAGTTCGACGGCGCCCGCCGAGGTGAGGCCGAGTTCACCGAGCGCCCGGCCCGGCTCCACCTCGGACCCCGACTCGTAGCCGAGTACCAGCGCCACCTGGTCCCGGACCAGGTCGAGCAGGAACCGGTTGCGCTCCGCCTCCGAGGCCCCCGCCAGCCGCTGGGCCGGGGAGAGGCTCTCCTGGTCGGTGGTGCTGCCCCGGGCAGGGTCCTGCTGTGCGGTCTGCCGGAGTGTGCGCACGTCCGGGAGTTCGTCGAGCAGGCGGCTGGGGTGCGTGGCGGTGAAGAACCAGGAGAAGACCTCCCAGCGGATGTCGGCGAGGGCGAGCGTGGTCTCGTCGCCCTCCAGCGCCGTACGCAGGCCCGCCAGGGCGTGCTCGGGCTCCATCCGGTGGATGCCGTGGCGCTCCAGGACGTCGCCGAAGTCGCCCTCCGCCATTCCGGCGCCCGCCCACGAGCCCCAGGCGACCGAGGTCGCGACCAGGCCCTGGGAACGGCGGTACTGCGCGAAGGCGTCCAGGAAGGCGTTGCCGGGGGCGTAGTTGCCCTCGCCGGCCGAGCCGAAGACGCCGGCGAGCGACGAGAAGAGGACGAAGGCCGACAGGTCCAGGTGCGCGGTGGCCCGGTGCAGGGTGAGGGCGCCGCCGACCTTGGCCCGCAGCACGGTCTCGACGCGGTCCGGGGTGAGCGAGTCCAGGATGCTCGAGTCGACGATCCCGGCGGCGTGGAAGACGGCGGTCAGCGGTTGGGCGGCGGGCAGGTCCGCGAGGACGGCGGCCAGCGCGTCGTGGTCGGCCGCGTCCACCGCGGCCACGGTGACGTCGGTGCCCGACTCCCGCAGCTCGGCGACGAGCTCCGCCGCGCCGGGGGCCTCGGGACCGCGCCGGCTGAGCAGCAGCAGGTGCTCCGCGCCCGAGGCGGCGAGCCACCGGGCGACGTGTGCGCCGATGCCGCCGGTGCCGCCGGTGACGAGCACGGTGCCGGACGGCTGCCACACCTGGCGGGGCGGGGTGGGCTCGGCGCGGCGCAGACGGGGTACGAAGATCCCGGTGGCGCGTAGCGCCGCCTGGTCCTCGTCGGTGCCGGCGAGGACGGTGGCGAGCCGGGCGAGGGCGCGCGGTTCGGGTTCGGCGGGCAGGTCGACGAGGCCGCCCCACTGGGTGTACTCGTGGGCGGCGACCCGGCCGAGCCCCCATGCCAGAGCCTGGTCCGGGTGGGTGACCGTGTCCCCCGGTGCGGCGGCGACGGCGCCGGAGGTGGCGCACCACAGGCGGAGCGGTTCACCCGTGTCGTGCACGGCGTGCAGCAGGGTGAGGGCGGCGGCGAAGGCGGCCGGGGTGGCGGGGTGTTCGGGGACGGGGCCCTCGGTGAGGAAGAGCAACGACAGCACGCCGCTCGCACCACGCAGCCGCTCGGCGAGGTCGCCGCGCTCGTCGTGGTGGGAGACGGGCAAGGGTTCGGGGGCGGCGCCGGCCTCCGCCAGGGCCGTGGAGACGGCGGTGACCAGCGGGTGTGCGGGGTGGTCCGGCGGTACGGCCACGACCCAGCGGCCGTCGAGTCGCCCGGCGGGGAGCGCGGCGGGTGTCCAGGCGGTCCGGTAGCGCCAGCTTTCGATCCGGCTGCGTTCGCGGTCTCGCCGGTGCCATGCGGAGAGAGCGGTCAGCGCCTCTTCGAGCGGGGTCCGGCCACTCACGTCGAGCATGCGCTGGAGGGCGGGCAGGTCCTCCTGCTCGACGGCGGACCAGAACCAGTCCTGCGGGCGGTCCGCGGTGGGTGGTTCGAGTGCGACGGTGTCCAGCCAGTAGCGGCGACGCTGGAAGGCGTAGGTGGGCAGTTCGACGCGCGTGCCGCCGTGGCCGGCGTACACCGCGGCCCAGTCGACGCGTACGCCGTGCACGTGGGCCTCGGCGACCGCGGTGAGCCAGCGCCGGACCCCGCCCTCGCCTCGGCGCAGGGTGCACAGTACGGAGGCGCGCAGCCCGAGGGCCTCGACGCTCTCGCCGATGCCCAGGCTGAGGCCGGGGTGCGGGCTGATCTCCAGGAACAGGGTGCGTCCTTCGGTCAGCAGGCCACGCGTGACCTCCTCGAACCGCACCGTATTGCGCAGATTGCCGTACCAGTACTCCGCGTCCAGCCCAGCGGTGTCCATGCGCACACCGGTGACCGTCGAGTAGAACGGCACCGCGGAGGACACCGGGGCGATCGGGGCCAGATCCTCCAGCAGCCGCTCACGGATCCGCTCCACCTGCCCGCAGTGCGAGGCGTAGTCCACCGGAACCCGCCGCGCCCTGACACCCTCCCCCTCGCAGTGCGCCAGCAACTCCTCCACCGCACCCGCCTCACCCGACACCACCGTCGAACCGGGCCCGTTGACCGCCGCCACCGACAACCCCGCCCACCGCCCCGCCAGCTCCTCCGCCTCCAGGACGGGCACCGCCAGGGACACCATCCCGCCCCGCCCCGCCAACTCCCGGGCGATCGCACGCGCCCGCAACGCCACCACCCGCGCCCCGTCCTCCAACGACAACCCCCCGGCAACCACCGCCGCCGCGATCTCCCCCTGCGAATGACCCACCACCGCGGCCGGCACCACCCCCACCGAGGCCCACAGCTTCGCCAGCGACACCATCACCGCCCACAGGACCGGCTGGACCACCTCCACCCGCTCCAGCTCCACGCCCTCACCCCGCACCACCTCCCCCAGCGAGAAGTCGGTGAACGGCTCCAACGCCCTCCCGCACTCCGCCATCGCCTCGGCGAACACCGGCTCCCGCTCCAGCAACTCCGCGGCCATCCCCGCCCACTGCGAGCCCTGACCCGGAAACACGAACACCGTGCCGCCCTGCCCGGGGTCCTGGGTGCGGGCGATGACCTCCGCGGTCTCCCGGCCCTCGGCCAGGGCGGTCAGGCCGCGGCGGAACCCTGCGTGGTCCTCGGCCAGCACCACCGCACGGTGCTCCAGCGTCGCCCGGGTGGTGGCGCAGGAGTATCCGATGTCCACGGGCGTCGGGGCGTTCTCCTCCCCGACGTCCTGGAGGTGGCTGAGCAGCCGTCCGGCCTGGCCTCGCAGCGCCTGCGGGCTGCGCCCGGACAGGATCCAGGGCAGCACCGGGAGGGCGGTTCCCCCCGCCCCGTCCTCCTCCACGGGCGGGGCGGCGGTCTCCGGCGCGCGGTATTCCTCCAGCACCACGTGCGCGTTGGTGCCGCTGACACCGAAGGAGGACACCGCGGCACGGCGCGGCTGCTCCCCGCTCGGCCACTCCAGCGGCTCGGTGAGCAGCTCGACGGCCCCCGAGGACCAGTCCACGTGCGGGGTGGGCTCGTCCGCGTGCAGGGTCCGCGGCAGCACCCCGTGCCGCAGCGCCTGCACCATCTTGATCACACCACCCGCACCCGCCGCGGCCTGCGTGTGCCCGATGTTGGACTTCAACGACCCCAGCCACAACGGCCGCCCCGCGGGCCGGTCCTGACCGTAGGCGTTCAGCAACGCCTGCGCCTCGATCGGATCACCCAGAGTCGTACCCGTACCGTGCGCCTCCACCACGTCGATGTCGGCGGCGGTCAGCCGGGCGGCAGCCAGCGCGGCACGGATCACGCGTTCCTGCGAGGGACCGTTCGGCGCGGTCAGTCCGCTGGACGCGCCGTCCTGGTTGACCGCGGAACCGCGCACCACCGCCAGCACCTCGTGCCCGTTGCGGACGGCGTCCGAGAGCCGCTCCACCAACAGCACACCCACGCCCTCGGCCCAGCCGGTGCCGTCGGCCTCCGCCGAGAAGGCCTTGCAGCGGCCGTCGGAGGCGAGACCGCCGGACAGGGCGAAGTCGAAGAAGGTGTTCGGGGTGACCATGATGGCCACGCCGCCGGCCAGGGCCAGCGAACTCTCCCCGCTGCGCAGCGACCGCATGGCCAGGTGCAGCGCCACCAGCGACGACGAGCAGGCGGTGTCCACGGTCAGGGCGGGGCCCTCCAGCCCCAGCGTGTAGGCGACCCGGCCGGAGACGACACTTCCGCTGTTTCCGGTGCCGAGGTGCCCGGCGACCTCGTCCGGGACGGACATGATGCGCGAGGCGTATTCGTTGTACATGACACCGGTGAAGACGCCGGTGCGGCTCCCGCGCAGGGACAGCGGGTCGATGCCGGCGCGTTCCACGGCCTCCCAGGAGGTCTCCAGCATCAGCCGCTGCTGGGGGTCCATCGCGAGCGCCTCGTTCGGCGAGATGTTGAACAGCGACGGGTCGAAGTCGGCGACGCCGTCGAGGAAGCCTCCCTCCCGGGAGAAGTCCACGTCCGCGGCGACACCGGTCTCGAAGTGCGTCATGTCCCAGCCGCGGTCGGCGGGGAAGGGACCCATCGCGTCGACACCGTCCCGCACCAGGCGCCACAGCGCCTCGGGCGAGTCCGCTCCGCCGGGGAAGCGGCAGGACATGCCGATGATGGCGATCGGCTCGTGCTCGGTGGACTCCGCGGCACGCAGCCGCTGACGGACCGAGGCGAGGTCCGTGGTGACCCTCTTCAGGTAGTCCCGCAGCTTGTCCTCGGTGGACACGGCACGTGCGCCGACGGTCTCGTCCGGCATCGCCTCAGGCTCCCAGTTCGTTGTCGATGAAGGCGAAGAGGTTGTCGTCGTCCGCCGCGTCGAGGTTTCCGGCGGCGGTGACGAGGCCCGAACCGTCCGCGGTGTCGTGCCGGGCGAGCAGTGCGTGCAGGCGCGAGATCACGCGGCTGCGGGTCTCGTCGCCCGGACCGGTCCCGGCGAGGGCCGCATCGAGCCGATCGAGGTCGGCCAAGAGCGCGGCGGGGCCGGACTCGGCGCTCTCGACGACCAGTTGGTCCAGCAGGTGGTCGGCCAGGCGACTGGCGGTCGGGTGGTCGAAGACCAACGTGGTCGTCAACCGCAGGCCGGTGGCGGCGCTGAGCTGGTTGCGGATCTCGATCGCGCTGAGCGAGCTGAATCCCAGGTCGACGAAGCCCGTCTCGGGGTCGATGGCCTCGGCGGAGGCGTGTCCGAGGACGGCGGCCGCGTGGCCGCGGACCAGGTCGAGCACCACCTGCCGCCGCTCGGACGGGTCGAGGGGAGCCAGACGGGCGCTCAGCGACGGCGCGTCCGGCCTCTCGCCCTCGGCCGCCCGCCGGACCGGCGGTGGGACGAGGGTGCGCAGCAGTGCGGGCACCGGAACACTGTCCGCGCGGGCCCGCAGGGCGGCCAGGTCCAGGCGTGCCGCCACCAGGTGGGCGCGGCCGGCGGTGAGGGCGGCGTCGAGCAGGGCGAGGCCGTCCCGGTCGGACAGAGCGGTTCCGCTGCCGGTCGCGTCCTCGCGTGCGGCGTCCGCGAGGTGGCCGGTCATGCCGGTGCCGGTGGCCCACATGCCCCAGCCGATGGAGAGGGCGTCCCCGCCCCGGGCCCGGATCCGGGCGGCCAGGGCGTCCAGAGTGGCGTTGGCGGCGGCGTAGTTGGCCTGGCCGGCCGGCCCGAAGGTGCCGCCGGCGGAGGAGAAGAACACGAACAGTTCGGCCCCGGTCAGTCTGCTCAGGTGGAACGCCGCGTCGGCCTTGGGGCGCAGTACGGCCGCGACGCGCTTGGGCGTCATCGACTCGAAGACACCGTCGTCGAGGACGCCCGCCGCGTGCACCACGGTGGCGATCCGGCGGCCGGTCAGCACCTCGGCGAGGCGGTCGGCGTCGGCGGTGTCGCAGGCCACGATGTCGGCCCGCGCGCCGAGCGCGGCGAGGTCGGCGGCGAGATCGGCGGCTCCGGGGGCGTCCGGGCCGGAACGGCTGAGCAGGAGCAGGTCGGTGATGCCGTGGGCGGTGGCGAGGTGCCGGGCCACCAGGCCGCCGAGGACGCCGGTGCCGCCGGTGACCAGGACGGTCCCGGTGGGCAGTGCGGGCTCGCCCGCGGGCCGGGCCCGGACCAGGCGTGGCACCAGCAGGGAACCGCCGCGCAGGGCGGTCTCCGGCTCGTCGGGGACGAGTGCCTCGGCGAGTCCGGTGAGGTCGCCGTCGGTGTCGACGAGGACGAACCGGCCGGGGTGTTCGGCGTGTGCCGACCGCAGCAGTCCCCGGGCGGCCGCGCCGGGCAGGTCGGTGATGTCCTCACCGTCCCGGACGGCGACGGAACCGCAGGTGAGCAGCGCGATGCGGGACCCGTCGAAGCGCCGGTCCGCGAGGAGTGTCTGTGCCGAGTCGAGGACCTCGGCCACCCGCTCGTGCACGGCCTGCGCGTCGTCCTCGTCCGGCGTTCCCGCCCCCGAGAGGAGGACGACCTCGGGCACGTTCATCCCCGCGTCGGCGTAGGCGAGCAGCGCGGCGGTGTCGGCGTGCCACTCGACGGCGAGGTTCTCGTCGGCCAGGTGGTCGGCGGCGCCGAGGACGTCGCCGCCGACCACGGCCCAGGACGTGGGGAACGGCCCGGGTGCGGCGGATGTCCAGTCGGTGGTGAACAGCGCGTCGCCGGGCCCGTTCGCGGAGGCCAGCTGGGCCGCGGAGACCGGTCGGAGGTCCAGCGACTCGACATGGACCACCGGGGCGCCGGTGGTGGTCACGGCCTCCAGGCGTACGGCCTCCCGCTCGGCGGAGCGGCTCAGCCGGACCCGCAGTTCGGTGCTGCCCGCCGCGTGCAGGGTGACGCCCTGCCACGCGAAGGGGATCCGCACCCCGCCGGTGCCGGGAAGGAGCCCGCCGGCTCCGATGGCGTGCAGGGCGGCGTCGAAGAGGGCGGGGTGCACGGAGAAGCCCTCGGCGCCGGCGCGGACGTCCTGCGGGAGCGTGACCTCGGCGAACACCTCGTCGTCCCGCCGCCAGACGGAGCGCAGGCCCCGGAAGGCGGGACCGTAGCCGTAACCGCTGTCGGCGGCGGGCTCGTAGAACCCGGCCAGGTCGACCGGTTCGGCGTCCGTGGGTGGCCACGGAACCGGCTCCGGGACGTGACCGGCCGGGTCGGCGGCACGCACGGTGCCCCTCGCGTTGCGGGTCCAGGGCCCCTCGTCGCCCTCGAGGCGGGAGTAGAGGGTGAGGGAGCGGGTGCTCTCCGCAGGAACGCTGTCCGCGACGACCACCTGCAGGATGACCGCCCGTCCCTCGGGCAGGGTGAGCGGGGCCTCCAGGGCGAGGTCGTCCAGGTGCGGGCAGCCGGCCGACGTGCCGGCCCGGACGGCGAGTTCGACCAGTGCGGTGCCGGGGAGCAGGACGGTGCCGAGCAGGACGTGGTCGGCGATCCACGGGTGGGTGTCCGCCGCGATCCGTCCGGTGAGCAGCAGGCCGTCCGTGCCGGCCACGGGAACCGCCGCGCCGAGCAGCGGGTGGTCGGTGCGGTCGAGGCCCATCGCGGAGACGTCGGCGGGCAGCGCCCTGTTCTCGGGCCAGAAGCGGTCCCGCTGGAACGGGTAGGTGGGCAGCCCGACGCCGCTGCCGGTGCGGTCCTCCAGTACGCGCGTCCAGTCGACGGGGGCGCCGTGCACATGGGCCTCGGCCAACGCGCTCACCCAACGCCGCGCACCCCCCTCACCACGCCGCAACGTCCCCAGCACCACCCCCGCACCACCCGCCGCCTCGATACTCTCCTGCACCCCCACAGCCAGCACCGGATGCGGACTCACCTCCACGAACAAGGTGCGCCCCTCGGCCAGCAGGCCACGCGTGACCTCCTCGAACCGCACCGTATTGCGCAGATTCCCGAACCAGTACTCCGCATCCAGCCCAGCGGAGTCCATGCGCACACCGGTGACCGTCGAATAGAACGGCACCGCGGAGGACACCGGAGCGATCGGGGCCAGATCCTCCAGCAGCCGCTCACGGATCCGCTCCACCTGCCCGCAGTGCGAGGCGTAGTCCACCGGAACCCGCCGCGCCCTGACACCCTCCCCCTCGCAGTGCGCCAGCAACTCCTCCACCGCACCCGCCTCGCCCGACACCACCGTGGAACCGGGCCCGTTGACCGCCGCCACCGACAACCCCGCCCACCGTGCCGCCAGCTTCTCCGCCTCCAGGACGGGCACCGCCAGGGACACCATCCCGCCCCGCCCCGCCAACTCCCGGGCGATCGCACGCGCCCGCAACGCCACCACCCGCGCCCCGTCCTCCAACGACAACCCCCCGGCAACCACCGCCGCCGCGATCTCCCCCTGCGAATGACCCACCACCCCGGCCGGCACCACCCCCACCGAAGCCCACAACCTCGCCAACGACACCATCACCGCCCACAACACCGGCTGGACCACCTCCACCCGCTCCAGCTCCACACCCTCACCCCGCACCACCTCCAGCAAGGGGAAATCGGTGAACGGCTCCAACGCCCTCCCGCACTCCGCCATCGCCTCGGCGAACACCGGCTCCCGCTCCAGCAACTCCGCAGCCATCCCCGCCCACTGCGAGCCCTGACCCGGAAACACGAACACCGGAGACACCCGCGAACGCGCCACACCCCGCACCACACCCGGATGCGCCACACCCCCCGCCAACGCCCCCAACCCACCCACACGATCCGGCCCCACCACCACCGCCCGGTGCTCCAACACCGCGCGTCCGGTGGCCAGTCGCCACGCGGCGTCCTCGGGGTCCGCTTCGTCCGCCACGGCGAGGAGCCGGGCGGCCGACTCCTGGAGGGCGGCCGCGCTCTTGCCGGACAGGATCCAGGGCGGCACCGGGAGAGCGGGCCGCGCCGGCGCGCTGTCGTCGACGGGCGCGGGCGACGGTGCCGGCGCGCGGTATTCCTCCAGTACCACGTGCGCGTTGGTGCCGCTGATGCCGAAGGAGGAGACCGCGGCGCGGCGCGGTTGCTCTCCGCTGGGCCAGGCCAGGGCCTGGGTGAGCAGTTCGACGGCCCCGGAGGACCAGTCCACGTGCGGGGTGGGCTCGTCCGCGTGCAGGGTTCGCGGCAGCACCCCGTGCCGCAGCGCCTGCACCATCTTGATCACACCACCCGCACCCGCCGCGGCCTGCGTGTGCCCGATGTTGGACTTCAACGACCCCAGCCACAACGGCCGCCCCGCGGGCCGGTCCTGACCGTAGGCGTTCAGCAACGCCTGCGCCTCGATCGGATCACCCAGAGTCGTACCCGTACCGTGCGCCTCCACCACGTCGATGTCTGCGGCGGTCAGCCGGGCGGCGGCCAGCGCGGCACGGATCACGCGTTCCTGCGAGGGACCGTTCGGCGCGGTCAGTCCGTTGGACGCGCCGTCCTGGTTGACCGCGGAACCGCGCACCACCGCCATGACCTCGTGCCCGTTGCGGACGGCGTCCGAGAGCCGCTCCACCAGCAGCACACCGACGCCCTCGGCCCAGCCGGTGCCGTCGGCGTCCGCGGAGAACGAGCGGCAGCGGCCGTCGGAGGCGAGGCCGCGCTGCCTGCTGAAGTCGACGAAGACGCCCGGGGTGGAGAGCACCGTGACGCCGCCCGCCAGCGCCATGTCGCACTCGCCGTTGCGCAGCGCCTGGCAGGCCAGGTGCAGGGTGACCAGGGACGACGAGCAGGCGGTGTCCACGGTCATGGCCGGGCCTTCGAGCCCGAAGGTGTAGGACACCCGGCCGGCCAGCACGCTGCCGGCGGTGCCGGTGCCGAGGTAGCCCTCGACCCCCTCCGGCAGCACGGTCACGGTGGCACCGTAGTCGTGGTACATGAGTCCGGCGAACACTCCGGTGGAGCTGCCGCGCAGCGAGGTCGGGTCGAGTCCGGCCCGTTCGAAGGCCTCCCAGGAGGCTTCCAGCATCAGCCGCTGCTGGGGGTCCATCGCCAGCGCCTCGCGCGGCGAGATGCCGAAGGGCACGGGGTCGAAGCGGTCCGCGTCGTGCACGAAGCCGCCCTGGAGGACGTAGGACTTGCCGGCCGCGTCGGGGTCGGGGTCGTAGAGGGCCGTGGTGTCCCAGCCGCGGTTGTCCGGGAAGGGACCGATGGCGTCGGAGCCCGTCGCCACCAGGCGCCACAGGTCCTCGGGGCTGTTCACCTCGCCGGGGTAGCGGCAGCTCATCCCGACGATGGCGATGGGCTCGTCGCTGCCGCCGGTGCGGTCGGCCCGCACCGGCGCCGCGGTGTCCGCCCCGATCAGGCGGGGCAGCAGGTGGGCCACCAGGGCCTGCGGGGAGGGGTGGTCGAAGACGAGACCCGCGGGCAGCCGCAGGCCCGTCACGGCGCCGAGCCGGTTGCGCAGTTCCACGGCGGTCAACGAGTCGAAGCCCAGGTCCTTGAACGGCTTGTGGTCCTCGATCGGCTCCGCACCGGTGTGCCCGAGGACACCGGCGACCTCGGACCGCACCACCTGAGCGAGCAGCTCGGTCCGTTCGGCCTCCCCGAGGCCGGCGAGGCGCTCGCCCAGCGGAGAGGCGGCACCGCGCACCGCACGCCCCACCTCGGGCAGGACGCGGCGGGTGACCAGACCCCGCAGCAGGGGCGCCACCCCGGCCGGGTCGCGGTCCGCGGCCTCCCGCAGCTCGGCGAGGTTCAGACGGAGGGCGACCAGGTGCGGGGTGTCGCCCGTCCGGACGGCGTCCAGGACGGCCAGTGCTTCGTCGGTGGCCAGCGCGGAGCCCACCCGCCGGATCCTGGCCCGTCCCGTCTCGTCCAGCCCGGCGGAGATGCCGGAGGTCTCCGCCCACAGGCCCCAGCCGACGGAGACGGCGCCCGGCCTGCGGCGGGCGACGGCGTCCAGGACCGCGTTCGCCGCCGCGTAGCCGGCCTGGCCGGGGGACCCGAAGGTCGCCGAGGCGGAGGAGAACAGCACGAACAGGGAGACGTCGCCGACCAGGTCGTCCAGGTGCAGCGCGGAGGCCGCCTTGGCGTCCAGCACCGCGTCGAGCCGGTCGGGGGTCAGGGAGGTGACCACGCCGTCGTCCAGGATGCCGGCGGCGTGCACCACTCCGGTCAGCGGCCGGTCGGCGGGGATGCCGGCGAGTACGTCGGCGAGCGCTTCGCGGTCGGCCACGTCGCAGGCGAGGGCACGGGCGCGGGCCCCCAGGGCGGCCAGCTCGGCGATCAGTTCGTCGGCCCCGGGTGCTTCGGGGCCGCGTCGGCTCACCAACAGTAGTTCGCGGACACCGTGCCGGGCGGCCAGGTGCCGGGCGACGCGGCCCCCCAGGACGCCGGTGCCACCGGTGACGAGTACCGTGCCGTGTGCCTGAGCCGGGTCCGGCGCGACGGGGGGAACGGCGGCGCGGACGAGACGGGGCGCGCACCACCGGCCGTCACGTAGAGCGAGTTGCGGTTCGTCGGCCTCCGTCAGGCCGGTGACCGGTGTGCAGCCTTCGGACGGGTCCAGGTCGAGCAGGACGAAACGTCCCGGGTGCTCGGTCTGCGCGCTGCGCACCAGCCCCCACACCGCGGCGGCGGCCGGGTCGACCGGGGTGTCCCCGGCGGGCACGGCGCCTCGGGTGAGCAGGACGAGACGGGAGGCGGCGAAGCGCTCGTCGGCGAGCCAGGTCCGCACGTACTCCAGGGCACGGTGGGCGGCGCGGCGGACCGCGGCGGGCCCGTCCAGCGTCACCGGGCCGTCGGGGTCCCCGGGGTCCGTGTCGGTGTGGACGGCCACCAGGGCGGGAGGCTCGTCCAGGGCCGTCAGTCCCTTCGCGCCGGTGACGACCGTCCACGGGGCGGCCGGGCCCGAGGCGGGCAGGGCGGTCCACTCGACGCGGAAGAGCGTGTCGGGCGGGATCCGGCCCTCCATGGGCGCCGCCGGACGCAGCACCAGGGACTCCACGGAGGCGACCGGCCGTCCCGTCGGGTCGGCGAGTTCGAGCGAGACGGCGTCCGTACCGGCGGGGGTCAGGCGTACGCGCAGGGCGGTGGCGCCCTTGGCGTGGAGGGTGACGCCGGACCAGCTGAACGGGATCCGGACGGCCGGGTCCTGCTGCGCGGGGCCGCTCAGGGCCGCACAGTGCAGGGCCGCATCGAAGAGGGCGGGGTGCAGGTCGAAGCCCCCGGCGTCCGGGGCGGCCGCGTCGTCGGCCACGACGGGCAGCGCCACGTCGGCGTAGACCGCGCCGTCGGGGGCGCGCCAGGCGCCGCGCAGGCCCTGGAAGAGGGGCCCGTAGTCGAGGCCTGCGGCCGCCGCGGTGGCGTAGAAGTCGTCCAGTGCCACCGGCTGGGCGTCGCGCGGCGGCCACTCGGCCAGGGTGTCGCCCGCCGTCGGACGGGCGGGGGCCAGGACGCCGGTGGCGTGCCGGACCCAGCCGCCGTCGGTGCCCACGATCCCGTCGGCCTCGTCGGGGCGGGTGTAGAGGGCGATCTCCCGGGAGCCGTCCGCCAGCGGGGGGCCCACCTCCGCCTGGATCCGGAGACCGCCCGACTCGGGCAGGTGCACCGGGGTGTCCAGGGTCAGCTCGTCCACCACGGCGCAGCCCACCTGGCTGCCGGCGTGCAGGGCGAGGTCGACGAGCGCGGTGCCCGGGACGAGTACCGCACCGAGCACACGGTGGTCGTCGAGCCAGGGGTGGGTGGTGCGGGACAGCCGGCCGGTGAGCACGAGGCCCCCGTCACCGGCCACCGAGACGAGCGCGCCCAGCAGCGGGTGTCCGGCGCCGCTCAGGCCGACCGTCCTGAGGTCGGCCGGGCTGGTGAGGGTCGGCCAGTAGCGCTGCCGCTGGAAGGCGTAGGTGGGCAGGTCCACCCGGCGGGGACTCCACGGTTCCAGGACGGCCGCCCAGTCGGGGTCGAGCCCGGCGACGTGCAGCCGCGCCACGGCCCGCAGCAGGCTGTCCGTCTGGTCGCGGCCCCTGCGCTGGAGCGGAACGGTGACGGCGGTGTCGTCCTCGGCGCCGACCAGGGCGCTGAGCAGTCCGTCGGGGCCCACCTCGACGTACCGGGTGACGCCCTGGCGGGCCAGTTCCTCGGCGGTGCCGGCGAACCGGACGGTCGACCGGACCTGTCCGACCCAGTGCTCCCAGGTCGTCGGGTCGCTGTCGGGGCCGACGGTGGAGACCAGCGGGATCGTCGGCGGGTGGTAGGTCAGGTCGCGGGCGATCGCGGCGAACGCGGCGAGCATGGGTTCCATCAGGTGCGAGTGGAAGGCGTGCGAGACCGCGAGCCGCTTGACCTTGCGGCCCTGACCGCGCAGCCGTTCCTCCAGCGCGCCGATCGCGCGGGCGTCACCCGAGACCGTCAGGGACGTCGGACCGTTGACCGCCGCGAGGTCCACGCCCGCGGGCAGTTCGATCTCGCCCTCGGCCGCCTCGACGGCCAGCATCGCGCCGCCCTCGGGCAGGTCCTCCATCAGCCGGCCGCGGGCCGCGACCAGGCGACAGGCGTCGTCCAGCGACAGGATGCCCGCGACGTGGGCGGCGGCCAGTTCGCCGATCGAGTGGCCCGCCAGTACGTCGGGGCGCAGGCCCCATGACTCGGCCAGGCGGAAGAGGGCGACCTCCACGGCGAACAGGGCCGGCTGGGTGTGGACGGTGCGGTCCAGTGCCGCGCCGTCCTCGAAGACGACCTCCTTCAGTGGCCGCTCACCGCCCACCTTCCGGCACACCGTGTCGAAGACCTCGGCGAACACCGGGAAGGTGGCGTACAGGTCGCGCGCCATGCCCGCGTGCTGCGCGCCCTGTCCGGTGAACAGGAAGGCGGTCAGGCCGGGCCGTACGGCGCCGGTGAGCACGTCGGGTCCGGTGCGGCCCTCTTCGACGTCCCGCAGGCCGGCCCGGGCGTGTGCCAGGTCGGTGGCGAGGACCACGGCGCGGTGCTCGTGGGACCGGCGGGTCGCGCCGAGGGAGTGGGCGAGGTCGACGAGTTCGCCGGCGGCCCCCGCCCCGTCGTCGAGGAAGGTGCGCAGCCGTTCGGCCTGCGCCGTCAGGGCTGGCGCGGTCCGGCCGGACACCGGCAGCGGCACCGTGCCGGGGGCGGGCCGACGGGTCGCGGGCCCTTCGGCGAGCCCCTCTGCGGGGGCCTCGGCGGGTGCTTCCTCCAGGATGACGTGCGCGTTGGTGCCACTGATGCCGAAGGAGGAGACGGCCGCCCTGCGGGGCTGTTCTCCGGGTTCCCAGGGCTGTTCCCCGGTGAGCAGCTCGATGCGGCCGGAGGACCAGTCCACGTGCGGGGTGGGCACGTCGGCGTGGAGGGTGCGGGGCAGCACGCCGTGGCGCATCGCCAGCACCATCTTGATCACGCCGGCGGCCCCGGCGGCGGACTGGGCGTGGCCGATGTTGGACTTCAGCGAGCCGAGCCACAGCGGACGGTCCCGGTCCCGGCCGTAGGTGGCCAGCAGCGCCTGCGCCTCGATGGGGTCGCCGAGCGTGGTGCCGGTGCCGTGCGCCTCGACGGCGTCGACCTGGTCGGGCGTCAGGCGGGCGTCGTCGAGCGCAGCGCGGATGACACGTTCCTGGGCGGGACCGCTGGGGGCGGTGAGGCCGTTGGAGGCCCCGTCCTGGTTGACCGCGCTGCCGCGGATCAGCGCGAGCACCGGGTGGCCGTTGCGGCGGGCGTCGGAGAGCCGCTCGACGAGCAGGACGCCGACGCCCTCGCTCCAGCCGGTGCCGTCCGCGTCGGCGGAGAACGCCTTGCACCGGCCGTCGGAGGCCAGGCCGCCCTGACGGTTGAACTCGTGGAAGGCGATCGGGTGCGGCATGACGGTGACCCCGCCGGCGAAGGCCATCGAGCAGTCACCGGCGCGGATGGACTGGGCCGCCAGGTGCAGGGCGGTCAGCGACGAGGAGCACGCGGTGTCCACACTGACGGCGGGCCCCCGCAGGCCCAGGGTGTAGGCGATACGGCCGGAGAGGACGGCGGTGGCGCTGCCGGTGAGCTGGTAGCCCTCGGTACCGGCCATGCCCGCCTGCATGTTGATGCCGTAGCCCTGCCCGGTGGTGCCGATGAACACGCCCGTACGGGAGCCGCGCAGCGTGTCGGGATGGATTCCGGCTCGCTCCATCGCCTCCCAGACCGACTCCAGGACGAGCCGCTGCTGCGGGTCCATGGCGAGCGCCTCGCGCGGGTTGATGCCGAAGAACGCGGGGTCGAACATGCCCGCGTCGTGCAGGAAGCCGCCCTGGGACGCTTCGGGGGCCGCGACGCCCTCGGCGCCCACCAGGGGACCGTCGTCCCAGCCGCGGTCGCCGGGGAACGGGGTGACGGCGTCCGTGCCGGAGGCGAGCAGCCGCCAGAGGTCCTCGGGCGAGCGCACGCCGCCGGGCAGGGTGCAGGCCACCGACACCACGGCCATGGGCTCGTGCTCCTGCGACTCGGCCTCGCGCAACCGCCGCCGCGTGTCGTGCAGTTCGGCGATGGCCCGGCCGAGGTAGTCACGGAGCTTGTGCTCGGTGGGGCTCTTGCTCGCTTCGGTCGTCATCGGGCTCTCCTGCGGGGTTCTTGGAGCGGCGGCGGTCACTTGAGTCCCAGATCCCTCTCGACCAGATCGAACAGTTCGTCGTCCGTGGCGTCTCCCAGCCGGTCGGCCAGGGCGGCGCTCTCGGCCGAGGCCGTACCGGTACCGGTCCCGCTCCGTGCCGTGGCGAGCAGCGACTCCAGTCGCATCACGATCCGGACCCGGTCGAGGTCGTCGCCGGAACGGCGGGCGAGCGCCGCCTCGAGCCGGTCGAGGTCGTCCGCCGACGGCAGGTCGTCGACGGTGTCCTCGGGCATCAGCAGGCCCAGCAGGTGCTCCGCCAGCGCGACGGGCGTCGGCTGGTCGAAGACGAGCGTGGCCGGCAGGGTCAGGCCGCTCGCGGAGGCCAGCCCGTCCCGCAGCGCAACGGCGGTCAGCGAGTCGGCGCCCAGGTCGCGGAAGGTGCGTTCCGGCTCGATGTCCTCGGCTCGCGCGTGGCCGAGCGCGACGGCGGCGTGGGTGCGGACCAGCTCCAGCGCCGCGCGTTCGCGTTCCACCGGCGACAGCCCGGCCAGCCGGCCGCGGAACCCGTCCTGCACCGTGTCGGGAGCGGCTGTGACCCCGGCGGGCGTCAGGGCACGTACTTCGGGCAGTTCGGCCAGCAGCGGGCTGGGGCGCAGCGCGGTGAAGGAGGGTTCGAACCGCTCCCAGTCGACCTGCGCGGCGGCCGTGGACGGTTCGCGGGCCTCGAGTGCCTGGCGCAGGGCGACCAGGGCGGGGCCGGGCTGGAGGAGTGAGATGCCGCGGCGCAGCATCGGTTGTACGGCGGCCTGGTCGACCATGCCGCCGCCGTCCCACGGCCCCCAGGCGACGGAGAGGACGGGGGCGCCTTCCCGGCTGCGCTGCTGGGCGAGCGCGTCGAGGTAGGCGTTGCCGGCCGCGTAGCCGCCGTGCTGTCCGACGCCCCACGTCGCGGCGATGGAGGAGAAGTGGACGACGGCGTCCAGTCGCGTGGGGTCGAGCAGTTCGTCGAGGTGCCGGGCGCCGGCGACCTTGCCGCCGACCAGGTGGGCGAGGTCCGCGACGCCGGTGTCGGCGAGCGGGGCCAGCACGCCCAGGCCGGCGGTGTGCATGACGGTCCGGACGGTGACGCCGTCGGCGGCCAGCGCGTCGAGCACCCGGCCGACGTCGTCGCGGTCCTGCAGGTCGCAGGCGACGACGGTGACGCGGGCGCCGAGGGCGGTGAGTTCCCCGGTGAGGTCGCGGGCGCCCGGGGCGTCGGGGCCGCGCCGACTCAGCAGGACGAGGTGTTCGGCGCCCTCGGTCGCCAGCCAGCGGGCGACGTGGCCGCCGATGGCACCGGTGCCGCCGGTGATCAGTACCGTGCCGTCCGGTGTCCATCCCGTACCGGGACGCGGGGGGACGGGGTCGGCGTGGCGCAGCCGTCGTCCGAGGGTGGCCTCGGCCCGGACCGCCACCTGGTCCTCGCCGTCGGTGCGGGTCAGGGTCGCCGCGAGCCGGGCGGCCAGGCCCGGGTCGTCGCCGAGGCCGTCGGCGGGCAGGTCGACCAGACCGCCCCAGTGGCGGGGGTGTTCCAGCGCCGCCACCCGGCCCAGGCCCCACACGGCAGCCTGGGCCGCGCTGGTCGGTGCCTCGTCCTCGCCCGCGCCGACGGCGCCCGCGGTGAGGGTCCACAACGGGCCCGGGTCGACGTCGAGCGCGGCGTGCAGCAGGCAGAGGGTGCCGGCCAGGCCGGCGGTGAGCACCGGGTGGTCCGGGTGCGGCGTCTCGTCCAGGGCGAGCAGGGAGACCACGCCGCGGAGTCGTTCGCCGGGGACGACGTAGTCGCGGAGCAGGTCCGCGAACTCCTCCGCGTCGGTGTGGGAGGGGTCGACGAGGAGCAGGTCGACGTCGCCCTGCCGTTCGGTGAGCGCCGCGCGGCAGGCGTCGACCGTCGCGTCGGCGTCGTCCGTGGCCACCAGGAGCCACCGTCCCGCGCAGGATGCCGTGGACGGCTCCTCCAGGGGCTTCCAGGCGATCCGGTACCGCCAGGCGCCGACGGTCTCGTACGCGCGGGCGTCGCTGTGCCAGGCCGACAGGGCCGGCAGCAGGGGTTCCAGCGCCGCCGGGTCGAGGCCCGCGGTGGCGGCCAGGGACTCGACGTCGCCGTCGTCGACGGCCGCCCAGAAGCGGGACTCCGCCGGTGAGACGGCGGGCGCCGGTGCCGCGGTCGCGTCGGGCGCCGGGGGGTCGGACCAGTAGCGGGTGCGCTGGAAGGGGTAGGTGGGCAGCTGGACCCGGTTTCCCGCACCCGTCACCGCCGGCCAGTCGACCTCCGCGCCCCGTACGTGAGCCCGGGCCACCACGCGCAGCAGCGTCTCCGCCTCGCGGTGCCCCGAGCGCAGCGCGGGAACCGCCACCAGGCCGTCGACCTGCTCCTGGGCGAGGGCGGAGAGCACCCCGGCGGGGCCCAGCTCCAGCGCCGTCCGCACCCCGGCGAACCGGCCGAGCGCGTCGGCGAAACGGACCGGCTCGCGCACCTGGCCCACCCAGTACTCGGACGTGGCCAGGTCACCGGGAGCGGTGGTCAGGACCGGGATCTGCGGGGCGTGGTAGGCCAACGACCGCGCCACGGCCGCGAACTCGGCCAGCATCGGCTCCATCAAGCGGGAGTGGAAGGCGTGCGAGACCGCGAGGCGCTTCACCCGCACACCTTGCGCCCGGAACCACTCCTCCAGACCGGCGATGGCCTCCGCCTCCCCGGACACCGTCACCGACGTGGGCCCGTTCACCGCCGCCAGGTCCACCCCGTCAAGCAGCTCCAGGTCCTCCTCGGCCACCTCCACGGCCAGCATCGCCCCGCCGCCCGGCAACGCGTCCATCAACCGCCCCCGCGCCGACACGAGCATGCAGGCATCGTCCAGCGACAACACCCCCGCCACGTGCGCGGCGGCCAACTCACCGATGGAATGCCCCACCAGCACATCCGGGGTCACACCCCACGACTCCAGCAACCGGAACAGCGCCACCTCCAACGCGAACAACCCCGCCTGCGCGTAGACCGTCCGCTCCAGCAACCCCGCGTCCTCGCCGAACACCACCTCCCGCAACGGACGTTCGAGATCCACCCGCGCACACACCGCGTCGAAGGCATCCGCGAACACCGGGAACGCCTCGTACAGCTCCCGGCCCATCCCCGACCGCTGCGAACCCTGACCCGAGAACAGCAGCGCCAGGCGGCCGGAGTCGGCGAGGTCGCGGACGGTCAGGTGGCCGGCGTCAGCGAGGTCGGCGAGCTCGGTGAGCAGGGCCTCGCGGTCGTGTCCCAGGGCGACGGCGCGGTGTTCCAGAGGGGCCCGGCCGTCCGCCAGGGAGACCGCCACGTCGACCGGGTGGAGAGCATCGTCCCGCGTGACCCGCTCGGCCAGTCGGACGGCCTGCTCCCGCAGCGCCTGCGGAGTGCGGGCCGAGAGCACCCATGGGACCAGGGGCGGGGCCGCCCGGCGCGCGGGGCTCGCGGAGCCGGTCGGAGCGGGAGCGTGTTCCAGCACCACGTGTGCGTTGGTGCCGCTGATACCGAAGGCGGACACTCCCGCTCGGCGGGGGCGGTCCAGCTCCGGCCACGGACGGGCCTCGGTGAGCAGTTCGACCGCGCCCGTCGTCCAGTCCACCTCGGGGGTGGGCTCGGTCACGTGCAGGGTACGGGGCAGCACGCCGTGCCGCAGCGCCATGACCGTCTTGATGATGCCGCCGACCCCGGCCGCGGCCTGGGCGTGTCCGATGTTGGACTTCAACGACCCCAGCCACAGGGGGCGTTCGGGGTCGCGCTCCTGTCCGTAGACGTTGAGCAGGGCCTGCGCCTCGATGGGATCACCCAGCTTCGTGCCGGTGCCGTGCGCCTCCACGAGGTCCACCTCGTGCGGTCCCAGACCGGCCGTCGCCAGCGCCGCCCGGATCACCCGCTGCTGGGAGGGGCCGTTCGGCGCCGTCAACCCGTTGGACGCGCCGTCGGAGTTCACCGCGGAGCCGCGCACCACCGCCAGCACCTCGTGCCCGTTGCGCCGCGCCTCGGAGAGCCGCTCCACCAGCAGCAGCCCCACCCCCTCGCCCCAGCCGGTGCCGTCCGCGTCGGCGGAGAACGCCCGGCAGCGGCCGTCGGAGGCCAGGCCGTCCTGCCGGGCGAACTCGGAGAAGACGCCGGGGCTGGTCATCACCGCGACGCCGCCGACGACGGCCATCGTGCACTCGCCGGCGCGCAGCGACCGCGCCGCGAGGTGCAGGGCCACGAGGGACGACGAGCAGGCGGTGTCCACGGTCAGCGTCGGGCCCTCCAGCCCGAAGACGTAGGCCACCCGGCCGGACAGGACGCTGCCCGACATTCCGGTGAGCGAGTGTCCTTCGGAGCCGGGGACGGTGACGCCCACTCCGTATCCGGACGGCGAGGCACCGATGAAGACTCCGGTGGGCGTCGAGCGCACGGTGTGCGGTCCCAGACCGGCGCGCTCGAACAGCTCCCAGGAGGTCTCGAGCAGCAGCCGCTGCTGCGGGTCCATCGCCATGGCCTCGCGCGGTGAGATGCCGAACAGGTCGGCGTCGAAGGAGGTGGCGTCGTGTACGAAGCCTCCTACGCGGGTGTAGGAGGTGCCGGGCCCCGTGTCGTCGTCGGTGGGCCACCCGCGGTCGGACGGGAAGCCGCCGACCGCGTCGATGCCCTCGGTGACCAGCCGCCACAGTGCCTCGGGCGAGGAGGCGCCACCCGGGTACCGGCATGCCATGCCGACGATCGCCAGGGGCTCGTCGGACGCCTCGGCCGTCGTGACGGTCTCGCGGTCGTCGCCGCTGACCAGCGAGAGCACGTGGCGGGAGACGTCCGAGGGGGTCGGATGGTCGAAGACCAGCGTCGTGGGCAGGCGCAGGTCGAGAGCGCCGGCCACCCGGTTGCGGACGGTGACGGCGGTGAGGGAGTCCACGCCGAGGTCCTTGAACGGGCGGTCGGCGTCGACCGGTTCGGTGTAGCCGAGGACCGCCGCCGTCTCCCGGCGGACCAGGTCCAGGACGGTACGGGCCCACTCCGACTCCGGCAGCCCGGCCAGCAGGCTCCGCACGGCCGAGACCCGGTCCTCGTCGGCCGGTCCCCCGCTCAGGGCCTCGGTGGCCTCAGGGAGGGCCGAGAGCAGCGGGCTGGGCCGACGGCTGGTGAAGGCCGGGGTGAAGCGCGCCCAGTCGACGTCCGCGACGACCACGCAGGTGTCGCCGGTGTCGATGGCGTGCTCCAGGGCGGTGACGCACAGCCCCGGCGGCATGGGGCGCAGGCCCCGGCGCCTCAGGTACGCGTCGGCTCCGTCCCGGGCGGCCATGCCGATCTCGGCCCAGGAGCCCCAGGCCACGGCGGTGCCGGTCCGGCCGGCGGCCCTGCGGGCCGCGACGAGGGCGTCGAGGTGGGCGTTGGCGGCGGCGTAGGCGGCCTGGCCCCCGCTCCCCCACACTCCGGCGATGGAGGAGAACAGCACGAACAGTTCGGCGTCGGGCAGCAGCGCGTCGAGGTGCTCGGCGCCGACGGCCTTGGCCCGCAGTCCCTCGGCCAGGACGGGTACGGAGGTGGAGTCCAGCGGTTGGGCCGGATCGGTTCCGGCCGCGTGCACGACTCCGGTGACCGGGTGCTCGGCGAGCAGGGCGGCCAGGGCGTCCCGGTCGGTGGCATCGCACGCGAGGGCGACCGCGGTGGCTCCCAGGTCGGCGAGTTCGGCGACCAGTTCGGCGGCGCCGGGCGCGCCGGGGCCCCTCCTGCTGGTCAGTACCAGCTTCCGGGTGCCCCGGCGGGCGAGCATGCGGGCGGTCTCGGCGCCCAGCGCGCCGGTGCCACCGGTGATCAGCACCGCCTCGGGTACCGCTTTCCCGGCCGGGGAGTCGGCGGCCGGCGCGTGGAGCAGGCGGCGCGCGTAGACGCCCTCGGCCCGGACGGCGACCTGGTCCTCCGTGCCGGCGAGCACGGCGGCGAGGCGGGCCGTCGCCCGGGGCTCGGGGTCGGCCGGCAGGTCGATCAGTCCGCCCCACCGCTCGGGGTGCTCCAGCGCGGCCACCCGGCCCAGCCCCCAGAGGCGGGCGGTGGCGGGGTCGACGATCCGGTCGGCGCGGTGCGTGGCGACGGCGCCGGTCGTGACGCACCACAGCGGGGCGGTGACTTCGGCATCGGCCAGTGCCTGGACGGCCGTGAGGGTCGCGCCGAGGCCGACGGTCACCGCCCCGTCCTCGGGATGGGCCCGATGGTCGTCGGCGAGGAGCGACAGGACTCCGGTGACCGGTTCCGCCCCCTCGGCTCCTCCGGCCGCCTCGCGCAGGAGTTCGCTGAGCCCCCACCGGTCGAGGGAGTCGTCGGGGACCGTGACGTCGACCGGTTCCGCACCCGCCTCCAGCAGCGCCCGGGCGCAGCGTTCGGCGTGGTCGGTGTCGACGCCCTTGGTGTGCAGCAGGAGCCAGCGCCCGTCGAGGGTGCCGGCCCGGGGGATGTCGAGGGGCTGCCAGGCTTCGCGGTAGCGCCAGGAGTTCACGGTGGAGTGTTCGGCCCGGTCCCGACGCCACACCGCCAGCGCCGGCAGGACGGACTCCAGGCCGTCACGTGAGTCCAGGCGCAGGGTGCCGGACACCTGCTCGTAGTCGAGCCGGTCGACGGCTTCCCAGAAGTCCGCCTCGACGGGGTCGGCGTCCGTGGTGCCGCTCGTGGCGCCCACCGCCTCGGGCGGGGCGGTCATCCAGTAGTGGGCGCGCTGGAAGGCGTAGGTCGGCAGGTCGACGGGATCGGCCTGCGGCAGTACGCGCGTCCAGTCGACGGGGGCGCCGTGCACATGGGCCTCGGCCAACGCGCTCACCCAACGCCGCGCACCCCCCTCACCACGCCGCAACGTCCCCAGCACCACCCCCGCACCACCCGCCGCCTCGATACTCTCCTGCACCCCCACAGCCAGCACCGGATGCGGACTCACCTCCACGAACAAGGTGCGCCCCTCGGCCAGCAGGCCACGCGTGACCTCCTCGAACCGCACCGTATTGCGCAGATTCCCGAACCAGTACTCCGCATCCAGCCCAGCGGAGTCCATGCGCACACCGGTCACCGTCGAATAGAACGGCACCGCGGAGGACACCGGAGCGATCGGGGCCAGATCCTCCAGCAGCCGCCCACGGATCCGCTCCACCTGCCCGCAGTGCGAGGCGTAGTCCACCGGAACCCGCCGCGCCCTGACACCCTCCCCCTCGCAGTGCGCCAGCAACTCCTCCACCGCACCCGCCTCACCCGACACCACCGTCGAACCGGGCCCGTTGACCGCCGCCACCGACAACCCCGCCCACCGCCCCGCCAGCGCCTCCGCCTCCACAACCGGCACCGCCAGGGACACCATCCCGCCCCGCCCCGCCAACTCCCGGGCGATCGCACGCGCCCGCAACGCCACCACCCGCGCCCCGTCCTCCAACGACAACCCCCCGGCAACCACCGCCGCCGCGATCTCCCCCTGCGAATGACCCACCACCCCGGCCGGCACCACCCCCACCGAAGCCCACAACCTCGCCAACGACACCATCACCGCCCACAGGACCGGCTGGACCACCTCCACCCGCTCCAGCTCCACACCCTCACCCCGCACCACCTCCCCCAGCGAGAAGTCGGTGAACGGCTCCAACGCCCTCCCGCACTCCGCCATCGCCTCGGCGAACACCGGCTCCCGCTCCAGCAACTCCGCGGCCATCCCCGCCCACTGCGAGCCCTGACCCGGAAACACGAACACCGGAGACACCCGCGAACGCGCCACACCCCGCACCACACCCGGATGCGCCACACCCCCCGCCAACGCCCCCAACCCACCCACACGATCCGGCCCCACCACCACCGCCCGGTGCTCCAACACCGCGCGGGAGACCGCCAGGGTGCGCGCGACACCGACCGGGTCGAGGTCGCCGGCGACCTCGGCCAGCCGTTCGGCCTGGCCCCGCAGCGCCTCGGGGGTCCGGGCGGAGAGGATCCAGGGCAGCGTCGTGGTGTCGGCGATGCGCGGCGCGGGCTCGTCGGTGTGGTCGGCCCTGCGCCCGGCCTCTTCCTCGGCCCCCCTCTCGCCCCCGTCGTCGGCCTCGTCCTCGGCCGGTGCGGCCGTGGCGTCGGCACCCTCCAGGAGGAGGTGGGCGTTGGTTCCGCTGATGCTGAACGAGGAGACGCCCGCACGGCGGGGCCGCTCGGGGTTCTGCTGCCAGGACATGGGGTCGGTCAGCAGCCGGACGTGGCCCTGGGACCAGTCGACGTGCGGGGTGGGTTCGGTGACGTGGAGGGTGGGCGGCAGCTCCCCGGCGCGCAGGGCCATGACCATCTTGATGAGGCCGGCGACACCGGACGCGGCCTGGGCGTGCCCGATGTTGGACTTGATCGAACCCAGCCACAGCGGCTGGTCGGCGGGCCGGTCCTGACCGTAGGCGTTGAGCAGCGCCTGCGCCTCGATCGGATCGCCCAGGGTGGTACCGGTGCCGTGCGCCTCCACCACGTCGATGTCGGCGGCGGCGAGCCGTGCGTTCTCGAGCGCGGCACGGATGACGCGTTCCTGCGAGGGGCCGTTCGGGGCGCTCAGGCCGTTGGACGCGCCGTCCTGGTTGACCGCGGAGCCTCTGATCACGGCGAGCACCCGGTCGCCGCGGCGGCGGGCGTCCGACAGGCGGCGCAGCACGAGGACGCCGGCGCCCTCGGACCAGCCGGTGCCGTCGGCGTCGGCGGAGAACGGCTTGCAGCGGCCGTCGGCCGCGAGGCCTCGTTGCCTGCTGAACTCGGTGAAGATGCCCGGGCTGGTCATGACGGTGACGCCGCCCGCGAGCGCCGTGTCGCACTCGCCGTTGCGCAGCGCCTGCACCGCGAGGTGGGTGGCGACCAGCGAGGACGAACAGGCGGTGTCCACGGTGACCGCGAGCCCTTCGAGGCCCAGGGCGTAGGCGACGCGGCCGGACACGACGCTGGGCGCGCTGCCGGTGAGCAGGTGGCCCTCGACGCCCTGCGGGAGGGTGCGCAGACCGGTGCCGTAGGCGGAGGACGAGGAACCGATGAAGACGCCGGTACGGGATCCGCGCAGGGACAGCGGGTCGATGCCGGCGCGTTCCAGGGCTTCCCAGGAGGTCTCCAGCATCAGCCGCTGCTGGGGGTCCATCGCGAGCGCCTCGTGGGGGGAGATGCCGAACAGGTCGGCGTCGAACTCGCCCGCGTCGTGGAGGAATCCGCCCTCCCGCACGTACGTCGTGCCGGCGGCATCGGGGTCGTCGTCGTGGACGGCGGTGTCCCAGCCGCGATCGAGGGGGAAGCCGGAGATCCCGTCACGGCCCTCGGAGACCAGGTGCCAGAGGTCCTCCGGGGAGTGCACACCGCCGGGGTAGCGGCAGCCCATGCCGACGACCGCCACGGGTTCGCTCCCGCGCGCCTCGACCTCCCGCAGCCGGCGCCGGGTCTGCCGCAGGTCCGCGGTGAGCCGCCTGAGGTAGTCGAGATACTTCTGATTGTCGGCCACTCGATGCCACCTTCTCCGGACCGGCAGTTCATTTTTTCGCGCCGGGAATCTCGCACAGCTCACACGGGCCGCGTGATGCGAAGTGTTGTGGGTTGCCGAATGATTTCGGGTCCCCGGGAAAACCGCCCCATTACCGCCAGCAAAAACCCTCACCGAGGCTACGAACGACTCGAAGCCGCGGACAACCCCTAGCCCACCCCTAGGGGGGACGGACCGTGAGGTCGCTCCGGGGGCCCGGGCAGCGGGCCGGGACGCCGGGAATATCCGGTCCGAGGAAAGGGGTCGCGTCGTCCGAATACGCCGAGCGGCTGGGACCGCGCGGACCGGTCCGCGTCATCACGCGCCGACCGTGGAAGGCATTCCTGGAACTGTCCGCGGAATACGCCCGCACTGAACGTGTATGGGTCGATTCCGGCGCCCGGTGGGTGGGTCACGGGCTCTCCAGCTCGTTGTCGATGAGCGCGAAGATGTTCTCCTCGGTGGCGGAATACAGATCGGCGTCCCGGGCCTCGTCGGCGGTGTCCGGGCCGTCGGGTCGGTCCGCCCACCGGGCGAGCAGGGCGCTCATCCTGACCCGTAGCCGGGAGCGGTCGCTGTCGGTCAAGTCGTCCGATGCCGCCTCCAGTTGGTCCAGCCCGGCCATCATGGCCTCCGCCGGGTCGTGGGCGGGCGGCACCAGGTCCGCCCCGAGCCGCTCGGCGAGCGCGTCGGGCGTCGGGTAGTCGAACACCAGGGTGGCGGGCAGGCGGATGCCGGTGGCCGCGCCGAGCCGGTTGCGGAGTTCCACGGCGGTCAGCGAGTCGAAGCCGAGGTCCTTGAACGCCCGGTCCCGCTCGACGGCTTCCGCTCCGGCGAAGCCGAGCACGGTGGCCGCCTCCGACCTCACCCGGTCCAGAAGCACCTGCGCCCGTTCGGCGGGAGGCAGGGCCCGCAGCCGGTCGGCGAAGCCGGTCTCCCGGGCCGCGGTGGCGGTGCGCCGACGGCCCCGTACCAGACCGCGCAGCAGATGCGGCACGTCGGGGCGGCCGGCGAACCCGGTGACGTCGACGGCACCCGGCACCACGGCGGGGTCGGGCCCGGCGAGGGCCTCGTCGAGCAGGGCCAGGCCTTCGTGGGCGGTGAGCACGGGCAGACCGGAGCGGGTGGCCCGCAGGCGGTCGCCGTCGGTGAGCACGCCGAGCATGCCCGCGCCGACGTCCCACGGGCCCCAGGCCAGGGACAGGGCCGGCAGGCCCCTGCCGTGGCGGTGGCGGGCCAGGGCGTCGAGGTAGGCGTTGGCCGCCGCGTACGACGCCTGGCCGGGACTGCCCAGGGTGGCGGACACGGACGAGAAGAGCACGAACTCCTCGGCTTCGGGCAGGAGTGCGTGCAGAGCGCGGGCCGCGGTGATCTTGGGCGCCAGCACCGGGGCGACCCGCTCGGGTGTGAGGGCGGTGGCCACCCCGTCGTCGAGGACACCCGCGAGGTGGAAGACGGAGCTGACGCGCCGCCCGTCCAGCACCTCGGCCAGGGCTTCGGCATCGGTGACGTCGCAGGCCACGATCTCGACCCGCGCTCCGGCCGCCTCGAGCTCCGACCTCAGCGTGTCCGCGCCCTCGGCGTCCGGGCCGCGGCGGCTGAGCAGCAGCAGCCGGTCCACCGCGCGCCGGTCCACCAGGTACCGGGCGACCGACGCGCCCAGAGCACCCGTGCCACCGGTGATCAGCACCGTGCCGCCGGGCTCCACCGCACGCGGCAGGGACAGCACGACCTTGCCCACGTGCCGGGCCTGGCTCATGAAGCGGAACGCCTCCGGCGCCCGCCGTACGTCGAAGGTCCGCACCGGCGGCAGGCTGAGCACGCCCCGCGCGAACAGAGCCAGCACCTCGTCCAGCATCCGCCCGATCCGCTCGGGACCCGCCTCGCTCAGATCGAACGCACGGTACGTCCGGCCGGGCACCGAGTCCGGATCGCGTACGTCCGCCTTGCCCATCTCCACGAACCGTCCGCCCGCGGTCAGCAGCCGGACCGAAGCGTCGACGAACTCACCCGCCAGGGCGTTCAGCACCACGTCCACCCCGCGACCGGCCGTACGCTCCGCGAAGACCTTCTCGAACCCCAGGTCCCGGGAGGAGGCCAGGTGCTGCGCGTCCAGCCCGGTCGCGCCCCACTTGCCGGGCGAGGCCGTGCCGTACACCTCGGCTCCCACGTGCCGGGCGATCTGCACCGCCGCCATGCCGACCCCGCCCGCGGCCGCGTGGACCAGCACCGACTCCCCGGCCGACAGACCTCCCACGTCCAGCAGGCCGTAGTACGCCGTCACGAACGCGATCGGAACCGCGGCACCCTGAACGAAGGACCACCCCTGCGGAAGGGGGGCCGTCAACCGCTCGTCCGCCACCGCCAACGGGCCCATCGCACCGCTGAAGAACCCCAGCACCCGGTCCCCCACGGCCAGTTTCGACACCCCGGGCCCGACCTCCACCACCACACCGGCGGCCTCGCCCCCCAACTCCACCTCCCCGGGGTACATCCCCAGCACGTTCAGCACATCCCGGAAGTTCATGCCGGCCGCTCGTACCGCCACCCGCACCTGGCCTGCTTCCAGGGCGCCTTCCGCGTCGGGCGCGGCCACCAGCCCCACACCCTCGACGGCGCCCCGCTCCACCACACCCACACGCCACGGGCCCTCGGGAGCCCGCAGGGTGCGTTCGGCGAGCGAGGCCAGACGGGCGGCGTACAACCGGCCGTCGCGGACGGCCAGTTCCGGTTCGTCCGCGCCGGGCGTGCTGAGCAGCGCGGTCCACGGGTCGGCGTCGACGTCGACCAGCAGCAGGCGGCCGGGGTGCTCCGACTGCACACTGCGCAGCAGCCCGCGCACGGCGGCACCCGCCACGTCGGACAGGTCGTCGCCCGCGTCGACGGCGACAGCGCCCCGGGTGAGCACCACGAGGGTGGCGTCGGTGTCCTCGCGGGCCAGGAACTCCTGGACGGTGGCCAGCATCGCGGTCACCCGGGCCTCCGCGTCGTCGCGGTCGGCGGCGGCGTCGTCGCGGCCGGCGGCGGCGTCATCGCGGCCGGCGTCGGGCGCGGAGGTGGCCAGCAGCAGGTCGGCCGAGGCCGAGGCCAGGTCGGACGCCCGCGCGCAGTCGGCCCCCAGCTCGGAGAGCGCCTCGGCCGCGCCGTACGGGTCGGAGCCCAGGACCGCCCAGGTGCCGGGGGTGCGGGCCATGTCGGGGAGCGGAGTCCAGTCCACCCGGTGCAGCGGCCGCGACGGGGCGGCACCGGTCGCGGCGGCCTCGGCGAGGGGACGCAGCACCACTCGCCCGACGGAGACGACGGTCTGCCCGCCGGGGTCGACGGCCACCAGCTCCACCCCGTCGGCGCCGCGGGGTGAGACACGCACGCGGAGGCTGGTGGCACCGGAGACGGTGAGCGCGATCCGGGACCAGGAGAACGGCAGTCCGGGGGGTCCGGCGGGGCCGTCGGACGCCTCCGCCCGCACGGCGAGCGAGTGGAGCGCGGCGTCGAGCAGTGCGGGGTGCAGTCCGAAGCGTCCGGCGTCGGCGTGCGCCGTCTCGGGCAGTTCGACCTCGGCCCAGAGTTCCTCACCCGCTCGCCACACTCCGCGCAGGCCCTGGAAGACGGGCCCGTAGTCCAGGCCGGCCGCGGCCAGCTCGGGGTAGAGAGCGTCGACCGGCACGGCCCGCGCGTCGGCCGGCGGCCAGGTCGGCTCCGGCACGGCCTGGGGGGTGGTGGTCGTCCGCAGTGTGCCGGAGGCGTTCCTGGTCCACGGCTGCCCGAACCAGCCGGTGTCACCTGAGGTACGCGAGTGGACGGTGATCTCCCGGTCCCCCTCCTCGCCCGGGGCGCCCACGGTGACCTGGAGCTGGACGGACTCCCCGGCGGTCAGCACCAGCGGTGTGTGCAGGACGAGTTCGTCCACCACGTCGCAGTCCGTCTCGTCGCCGGCGCGCACCGCGAGATCGACGAACACCGTGCCGGGCACCACGATCCGGCCGTGCACACGGTGTTCCGCGAGCCACGGGTGCGTACGGAGGGAGAGACGTCCGGTGAACAACAGGCCACCGTCGTCGGCGAGATCCACACCGGCGGCGAGGACCGGGTGTCCGGTCTCCCCCAGCCCGGCGGAGACCACGTCACCGGGGCGTGCCGTCGCCGGGACCGAGGGCCAGTAGCGCTCGCGGGCGAACGCGTAGGTGGGCAGCTCGACGCGCCGGCCGCCGACGGGGGCGAGCAGGGCGGACCAGTCCACCGCGATACCCCGTACGTGCAGGGTCCCCACGGCACGGAGGAGCGTTTCGGCCTCGTCGCGCCCACGCCGCAGTGCCGGTACGGCCATGGCCTGGTCCAGCAGCGCCGAGGCGGCCGCCGACAGCACTCCGTCCGGGCCCAGCTCCAGTGCCGTCCGCACCCCGGTGAGCCGGCCGAGCGCGTCGGCGAAGCGGACCGGCTCGCGCACCTGGCCCACCCAGTACTCGGGGGTGTCGATCGCCCCCGGGGCGGTGGTGAGGATCGGGATCCGCGGGGCGTGGTAGGTCAACGCCCCGGTGACGGCGGCGAAGTCGGCCAGCATGGGCTCCATCAGGCGGGAGTGGAAGGCGTGCGAGACCGCCAGCCGCTTGACCCGAATCTTCCGCGCCCGGAGCCGCTCCTCCAGAACGGCGACCACATCCGCATCGCCCGACACCGTCACCGACGTGGGCCCGTTGACCGCCGCCAGGTCCACTCCGTCGGGCAGCTCCAGATCCTCCTCTGCCACCTCCACGGCCAGCATCGCCCCGCCCTCGGGCAGCACGTCCATCAACCGACCCCGGGCCGACACGAGCACGCAGGCGTCGTCCAGCGACAGAACCCCCGCCACGTGCGCGGCGGCCAGCTCACCGATCGAATGCCCCACCAGCACATCCGGGACCACACCCCAGGACTCCACCAGCCGGAACAGCGCCACCTCCAGCGCGAACAACCCCGCCTGCGCGTAGACGGTCCGCTCCAGCAGCCCGGCATCGTCGCCGAACACCACCTCCCGCAACGGACGTCCTACATCCACCCGCGCGCACACCGCGTCGAAAGCCTCCGCGAACACCGGAAACGCCCCGTACAGCTCCCGCCCCATCCCCACCCGCTGCGCACCCTGACCCGAGAACAGCAGCGCCAGGGAGCCGTCCTCCTCGGCCCGTCCGACGACAGCGCCGCCGAGGTTCCGCAGGGCGGCGTCCGCCATCTCGGTGTCGGCTGCCAGCACCACGGCCCGGTGCTCCAGGGCTCCCCTGGTCGTCGCCAGCGAGTGGGCCACATCAGCGATCCGGTGCTCGTCGAGGGCCGCTCGCAGCTTCTCCGCCTGCGCCGGAAGCGCGTCCGCCGTACGGGCGGAGAGCAGCAGCGGGAGCAGCGGGGTGCTGTCCCCGGCCGGGGCTGGTGTTTCCGCGTGCTCTCCCGCGGGCGCGGCCTCCAGCACCACATGGGCGTTGGTGCCGCTGACGCCGAACGAGGAGACCCCCGCCCGGCGGGGCCGGTCCGTCTCCGGCCAGGGACGTGCCTCGGTCAGCAGCTCCACCGCGCCCGTCGACCAGTCCGCCTGGGGCGTGGGCTCGTCGACGTGCAACGTCCTCGGGAGTACGCCCCGGCGGAGCGCCTCCACCATCTTGATCACGCCGGCCACCCCGGCGGCTGCCTGGGTGTGCCCGATGTTCGATTTCAGTGAGCCCAGGTAGAGGGGTTCCCCACGCTCCTGACCGTAGGTGGCCAGCAGCGCCTGCGCCTCGATCGGGTCGCCCAGCTTCGTGCCCGTACCGTGCGCCTCCACCACGTCGACGTCGGAGTACCGCAGATCCGCGTCGGCCAGCGCCCTGCGGATGACGCGGCGCTGGGCGGGCCCGTTGGGGGCGGTGAGCCCGTTGGAGGCGCCGTCGGAGTTGACCGCGCTGCCGCGTACCACGGCGAGCACCCGGTGCCCGTTGCGCCGGGCGTCCGACAGCCGCTCCACCAGCAGCACACCGACGCCCTCCCCCCAGCCGGTGCCGTCGGCGGCGGCGGCGAACGCCTTACAGCGACCGTCGGCCGCGAGCCCCAGCTGTCGGCTGAACTCCACGAAGGCGGTCGGTGTGGACATCACCGTGACGCCGCCCGCCAGGGCCATCGAGCACTCGCCGGCCCGCAGGGCGCGTACCGCCAGGTGCAGCGCCACCAGGGACGACGAGCACGCGGTGTCCACCGTGAGGGTGGGTCCCTCGAAACCGAAGGTGTAGGCGACGCGGCCGGAGAGCACGGCGGCCGCATTGCCGGCCCCCTGGTGTCCCTCGCTGATGTCGGGATCCCCGGCGAGCAGGATCGGGTAGTCCTGCCCGTTGGTGCCCGCGAACACGGCGGTGTCGCTGCCGCGCAGCGCGGTGGGGTCGACACCGGCGTGCTCCAGGGCCTCCCAGGCGACCTGCAGCATCAGGCGTTGCTGCGGGTCGGTGGCCACCGCCTCGCGGGGTGAGATGCCGAAGAACGGGGCGTCGAACGCGGCCACGTCGCCGAGGAATCCGCCCTCACGGACGTACGAGGTGCCCGGCGTGCCGTCGGGTTCGTAGAGACGTGCGGTGTCCCAGCCCCGGTCCTCGGGGAAGTCGGTGATGCCGTCGCGGCCCTCGGCGACCAACTGCCACAGCTCGTCCGGCGAGGTGACGCCTCCGGGGTAGCGGCAGGCCATACCGATGATGGCGACGGGCTCGTCGGCGGTGGCGGAGGCCGTCACGCCCCCGTCACCGTCCAGGTGCAGGATGAGGTCGTCGAGATGTTCGGCCAGCGCGGCCGGGGTGGGGTGGTCGAAGACGACGGTGGCGGGCAGGCTGAAACCGGTGACTTCGGCGAGGAGGTCGCGCAGCTCGACGGCGGTGAGCGAGTCGAAACCCAGGTCCCTGAAGGCCCTGCGCGGTTCGACGGCATCGGCGTCGTGGTGACCGAGGACGACGGCGGCGCGGGCACGCACCGACTCGACCAGTTCCCGCCGTCTTTCCTTGGCATCGAGCGCGGCGAGGCGGACCGCGAACGGGGAACCCGCCTCCGCGTCGGCCCTCCCGGCCGGCTCCGCTCCCCCGTCCTGCGGCAAGGCGCCGGGCAGTCCGTCGAAGAGCCGTTGCGGTCGCGCGGCGGTGAGGGCGGGAAGGAAGCGTGCCCATTCCACGTCGGCCACGACCACGGAGACGTCCCCGCCGTCCACCGCCGCGCCCAGAGCCTCGAGTGCCTTGGCCGGTTCCATGGTGCGCAGTCCGCGACGCCGCAGGTAGTCGGCGGTCTCCTCCGCGCCGGCCATACCGCTGCCGTGCCAAGGACCCCACGCCACGGAGGTGGCGGGCAGACCCCGGGCGGCACGACGGGAGGCGAGGGCGTCCAGAGCGGCGTTGGCCGCCCCGTAGGCGGCCTGGCCGCCGCTGCCCCAGACGCCGGAGACCGAGGAGAAGAGCACGAAGGCGTCGAGGTCCGCGTCCCGGAGCGCGTCGTCGAGGTGGAGGGCTCCGGTGACCTTGGCGGCCAGCACGGTGGCGATGTCGGCTTCACTCGCGTCGTCGAGGGTGCCGAAGTCACCGCTTCCGGCGGCATGCACCACGGCGCTCGGCGGGTACGCGGCCAGCAGCTCGTCGAGGGCCGCGCGGTCGCCGACGTCGCAGGCGGCGACCGTGACCTCGGTCCCCGCCGCGGTGAGTTCGGCGGCGAGGTCGGTCATGCCCGGGGCTTCGGCACCGCGCCGGCCGGCCAGCACCAGGTGTGGGGCGCCGCGGTCCGCGAGCCATCGGGCGACATGGGCACCGAGCGCGCCGGTGCCGCCGGTGATCAGGGTGGTGCCGCGCGGCCGCCAGGGCTCGGCCGGACGCACGGGTGCCGGAGCCAGTCTCCGGGCGAGGACTCCCTCGGCGCGGAGGGCCACCTGGTCCTCGCCCGTACCGACGAGCACGGCGGCCAGTCTCCGTGCGGCTTCCGCGTCAAGGACGCGCGGAAGGTCGACGGCGCCGCCCCATCGGTGCGGCTTCTCCAGCGCGGCTGCCCGGCCCATAGCCCACAGCTGTGCCGCCCCGGGGTCGACGGCGGAGTCATCCGCACCGGTCGTGACCGCACCCCGGGTGAGTACCCACACCGGGGCACCCTCTCCGCGCACCGCGGCGAGCAGTGCGGCCAGCCCGAGGGACAGCTCCGGACGGGCGGGGTGCGGCCGGGGGTCGTGCGGGAGGATCAGCCCGTCGACGTCCGGGGCGGGCGTCGGGCCTACGACGACGGTGGCGCCGTGGGCGCCCAGCGCTTCGGCGCACCAGGCGACCAGATCGTCCTCCGGCGCATCGGGGTCTGCCAGTACCTGCCAGGTCCCCCGCAGTACCGGGCGCCCGGCTTCCGGCAGAGGGTGCCAGGTGACCGCGTACCGCCAATCCGCTGGGTCGGCGCCTTCGGTGGAAGGCGGTACCGCCCAGAAGTGCTCCCGCTGGAAGGCGTAGGTGGGGAGGTCCACGGCGCGACCGCCGAGGCAGCCGAAGACCGCCCCCCAGTCGCACCGCACTCCGGCGACATGGGCCGCCCCGATCCCCGCGAGCAGAGCACCCACACCCTCACTGCCCGCACGCTGCAACGGAACAACCGTCACCCCGGACTGCTCGGCCAGACACAGCCCCGCCTGCGCCGACAACACCCCGTCCGGACCACACTCCACGAACCGCGTGACCCCGGTGCCATGCGCCTCACGCACCGCGTCGGCGAAACGCACCGGCTCCCGCACCTGACCCACCCAGTACTCCGGGGTGTCGATCGCACCCGGAGCCGTGGACAGGACCGCAATCCGAGGCGCGTGGTAGGTCAACGACCGCGCCACCTCCGCGAACTCCGCCAGCATGGGCTCCATCAGGCGGGAGTGGAAAGCGTGCGAGACCGCCAGCCGCTTCACCCGCACACCCTGCGCCCGCAGCCGCTCCTCCAACCCCGCCACCGCCTCCGCCGCACCGGACACCGTCACCGAGGCAGGACCGTTGACCGCGGCGAGGTCCACACCGTCAGGCAGCTGGACCTCGCCCTCGGCCACCCCGACGGCCAGCATCGCCCCGCCTTCGGGCAGCGCGTCCATCAACCGCCCCCGCGCCGACACCAACGCGCAGGCATCCTCCAACGACAACACCCCCGCTACGTGCGCGGCGGCCAGCTCACCGATCGAATGACCCACCAGCACATCCGGCACCACACCCCACGACTCCACCAGCCGGAACAGCGCCACCTCCAACGCGAACAACCCCGCCTGCGCATAGACGGTCCGCTCCAACAGCCCCGCGTCCTCGCCGAACACCACCTCCCGCAACGGACGCTCAAGATCGACACCCGCACACACCGCGTCGAAAGCCTCCGCGAACACCGGAAACGCCCCGTACAGCTCCCGGCCCATCCCCACCCGCTGCGCACCCTGACCCGAGAACAGGAACGCCGTCCCGCCCGAGCCCACCTCCCCCCTCACCACACCCACACCCGGCACACCCTCGGCCACCGATCCCAGCCCCGCCAGCAACTCCTCACGCCCACCGCCCACCACCACCGCACGACACTCCAACGCAGCCCGCGTCGTCGCCAGCGACAACCCCACATCCACCACAGCCACCTCAGGCCGCGCCACAAGAAACCCACGCAACCGCCCAGCCTGAGCACGCAGAGAACGCTCGTCCCGCCCGGACAGCACCCACAACCCCACAGACGACGAACAACCCGACCCCCCGCCGACACCCCCCACCCCGGACTCCTCGGCCGCGACCCCCTCCAGAACCACATGCGCATTGGTGCCGCTGACACCGAACGAGGACACCCCGGCCCGACGAGGCGCTCCGGAGTCGGGCCACGACCGGTTCTCGGTCAGCAGCTCGACGCTGCCCGAGGACCAGTCGACGTGCGGGCTGGGCGCGTCGACGTGGAGGGTCCTGGGGAGCACGCCGTGCCGCATCGCCTGGACCATCTTGATCACTCCGGCCACGCCGGAAGCGGCCTGGGTGTGGCCGATGTTGGACTTCAGGGAGCCCAGGTACAGGGGTTCCGTACGCTCCTGGCCGTAGGTGGCCAGCAACGCCTGCGCCTCGATGGGGTCACCCAGGGTCGTACCGGTGCCATGGGCCTCGACCGCGTCGATCTCGGCGGCGGAGA
The DNA here is from genome assembly GCF_043204535.1 of Streptomyces sp. NPDC047853. Classification (NCBI taxonomy): domain Bacteria; kingdom Bacillati; phylum Actinomycetota; class Actinomycetes; order Kitasatosporales; family Streptomycetaceae; genus Streptomyces; species Streptomyces sp. NPDC047853. The sequence goes on from NZ_JBIDCI010000004.1 coordinate 78,825, forward strand.
GGCGGGCGGCGGCCAGCGCGTCCAGGATGACGCGGCGCTGGGCGGGCCCGTTGGGGGCGGTGAGCCCGTTGGAGGCGCCGTCGGAGTTGACCGCGCTGCCGCGTACCAGGGCCAGCACCCGGTGCCCGTTGCGCCGGGCGTCCGACAGCCGCTCCACGAGGAGTACGCCGACGCCCTCGCTCCAGCCGGTGCCGTCGGCGGCGGCGGCGAACGCCTTGCAGCGGCCGTCACGTGCCAGTCCGCGCTGCCTGCTGAACTCGACGAACGCGGCCGGCGTGGCCATGACGGTGACCCCGCCCGCCAGCGCCATCGTGCACTCGCCGGCCTGCAGCGCGCGTACGGCCAGGTGCAGCGCCACCAGGGACGACGAGCACGCCGTGTCCACCGTGACCGCCGGCCCCTCGAAGCCGAAGCTGTACGCCACCCGGCCGCAGAGCACGCTGGTCGCGGTGCCGGTCAGCGCGTAGCCCGCCGCCTCCTCGGCGACGGGGACGCCGACGCCGTAGCCGGAGGTCCCGGCTCCGACGTACACCCCGACCGGACTGCCCTTGACTTCCCTCGGGTCGATGCCCGCTCGCTCGAACGCCTCCCAGGAGGCCTCCAGGAGCAGACGCTGCTGCGGGTCCATCGCGGCGGCCTCGCGCGGCGAGATGCTGAAGAAGTCCGCGTCGAAGCGTCCCGCGTCGTGGACGAAGCCGCCCTGGCGGGAGTACGAGGTGCCCTCACCCCGGGAGTGCGGGTCGTACAGGGAGCCGAGGTCCCAGCCACGGTCGGCGGGGAACTCGCTGATGCCGTCGCCTCCGGCGGACACCAGGTCCCAGAGCGACTCGGGCGAGTCCACCCCGCCGGGCAGCCGGCAGGCCATCCCGACGATGGCGATCGGCTCGTGCCCGGCGACGACCAGCTCTTGGTTGCGGGTCTTGAGCCGTTCGTTCTCCTTGATCAGGGTGCGCAGGGCTTCGACGTAACGTTCGTCGGCGGACGCCGCCATGGTCAGTGCTCCCCGTCGTTGGCTTCGACGAGCTTCAGCAGTGCCTCGCCGTCCAGTTCGTCCACCGCGTGCGCGGTCGGCGCTTCCACGTCGTCGGTCTTCTCCCCCGCCAGTCTCAGCAGGGGTTCGAGCAGTCCGGCCTCCCGGAGCCGGGCCGTCGGTACGGCGGCCAGGGCGGCGCGCACGCGCTGTTCCTCGTCGGCCTCGCCCTCGTCGACGTCCGGGGCGATGCCGCACTCCTCGAGGAGGTGCTCGGCGAGTTCGGCGGGCGTCGGGTAGTCGAAGACCACCGTGGCGGTCAGTGACAGGCCGCTGACCGCGGTGAGCCGGTTGCGCATCTCCACGGCGGTGAGCGAGTCGAATCCGAGGTCCCGGAACGCGCGGTCGGGTTTGATGTCACCGCCGTGCGCGTGCCCGAGCACCAGGGCGGTCTGCGCTCGTACCAGTTCCAGGACCTTCTCGGACCGCTCGTACCGCGGCAGGGCGAGAAGGTCCGCGCGCAGGTCGCCGGGCGCTCCGGCCGCCTCCGCCCCGCCGGCGGCCGCGCCGCCCTCCAGCCGGACCAGCAGGGAACTGGGCCGGGAGGAGGTGAACGTCCGCGCGAACACCGGCCAGTCGATGTCCGCCACGGTGACCGTGGGGGCGGTGTCCGCGACCGCGTCGGCCATGGCGGCGATCGCCAGGTCCGGGTCCATCGCCAGGACTCCCCGACGGGCGAGTTCGGCGCCCGCGCCCTCCGCCATGCCCTCTCCGTCCCAGGCGCCGAAGGCGAGGCAGGTCGCGGGCGCCCCACGGGACGCCCGCCGCAGGGCCAGGGTCTCCAGCCGGGCGTTGGCGGCGGCGTACGCGGCCTGTCCGGCACCGCCCCAGACGGCGGCGACCGAGCCGAACAGCACGAAGGCGTCGAGGTCGCCGCAGAGTGCGTCCAGGTTCTCGGCGCCGGCCGCCTTTCCCGCCTGAGCCGCCGCCAGGTCGTCCTCGGTGAGTTCGGCCAGCCTGCCCAGGCCCCCTACGCCCGCGGCGTGCACCACGGCGTTCGGCGGGTACGCGGCCAGCAGCGCGGCGACGGCGTCCCGGTCGGAGAAGTCGCAGGAGACCACCGCGGTCTCGGCCCCCAGCTCCGTCAGCTCCGCGACCAGTTCGTCGGCGCCGGGTGCCTCGGCACCTCGCCGACCGGCCAGCACCAGTCGTGTGGCCCCGCCGAGGGCCGCCCACCGGGCGACGCGGGAGCCGAGAGCGCCCGTTCCGCCGGTGATCAGGACGGTGCCCCGCGGGTGCCAGGGCGTGGCGGTGACCGGAGCCGCGGTGACCAGCCGACGTGCGAGCGGTACGTCCCGGAGGGCGACCTGGTCCTCGGCGGTGACCCCGGAGAGGAGCGCGACCAGGGAGGCGTCGCCGACCCCGGTCTCGGGCAGGTCGATCAGCCCTCCCCACAGCGCGGGATGTTCCAGCGCGGCCACCCGACCCAGCGCCCACAGGGCGTGGCCGCCTGCCGCGGGGGGCTCCTCGCCCGGCAGCGCCACGGCGCCGCGGGTGGCGCACCACAGGCGCGTTTCGGTGTCGGCCAGCGCCTGGACGAGGGCGAGTCCGGTGGCCACGGCGGTGTCGTCGGCCAGGCCGAGCAGTGACAGCACTCCTGCCCAGGGCCGGTCGGAGGAGGAACCCTTCACCAGTGTCCGGAGTCCGGCCGCCGCGTCGGCAGGATCGATCGCCTGGACGTGCGGGTGTCCGCCGCTGCGTCGGATCGCCTCGGCGCAGTCGGCGGCGATGTCCCCGTGCTCGGGGTGCGCCAGTACCAACCAGCCGCCCACGAGAACCGGGTCCGCGGGAAGGGAGACCGGCTGCCACTCCTCCCGGTAGCGCAGGCTCCGGGAGGAACAGAGGTCGTGCCAACCCGCCAGCACCGACAACGTGTCGTCGAGCCGCTCCCGTTCCTCGCCGGTGTCCACACCGAGCAGTCCGGCCACGGCGTCCGCGTCACCTCGGCGCACCGCGCTCCAGAAGGCGTCGTCGGCGCCCTGCCCGCCGGCGCCGCCGGTACCGGAGGCGGGCAGCGGCCAGTACCTCTGGTGCTGGAAGGCGTAGGTGGGGAGGTCCACGGCGCGACCGCCGAGGCAGCCGAAGACCGCCCCCCAGTCGCACCGCACTCCGGCGACATGGGCCGCCCCGATCCCCGCGAGCAGAGCACCCACACCCTCACCGCCCGCACGCTGCAACGGAACAACCGTCACCCCGGACTGCTCGGCCAGACACAGCCCCGCCTGCGCCGACAACACCCCGTCCGGACCACACTCCACGAACCGCGTGACCCCGGTCCCATACGCCTCACGCACCGCGTCGGCGAAACGCACCGGCTCCCGCACCTGACCCACCCAGTACTCCGGGGTGTCGATCGCACCCGGGGCGGTGGTGAGGATCGGGATCCTCGGGGCGTTGTAGGTCAACGCCTCGGTGACGGCGGCGAAGTCGGCCAGCATGGGCTCCATCAGGCGGGAGTGGAAGGCGTGCGAGACCGCGAGGCGCTTCACCCGCACACCCTGCGCCCGCAGCCGCTCCTCCAGACCGGCGACCGCATCCGCATCGCCCGACACCGTCACCGAGGCAGGACCATTCACGGCCGCCAGATCTATGCCCCCGGGCAGCTCCATCCCCTCCTCGGACACCCCGACGGCGAGCATCGCCCCGCCTTCGGGCAGCGCGTCCATCAACCGCCCCCGCGCCGACACCAACGCGCAGGCATCCTCCAACGACAACACCCCGGCCACATGTGCGGCGGCCAGCTCACCGATCGAATGCCCCACCAGCACATCCGGCACCACACCCCACGACTCCACCAGCCGGAACAGCGCCACCTCCAACGCGAACAACCCCGCCTGCGCATAGACCGTCCGCTCCAACAGCCCCGCGTCCTCGCCGAACACCACATCCCGCAACGGACGCCCCACATCCACCCGCGCACACACCGCGTCGAAAGTCTCCGCGAACACCGGAAACGCCCCGTACAGCTCCCGCCCCATCCCCACCCGCTGCGCACCCTGACCCGAGAACAGGAACCCCGTCCCGCCCGAACCCACCTCCCCCCTCACCACACCCACACCCGGCACACCCTCGGCCAACGACCCCAGCCCCGCCAGCAACTCCTCCCGCCCACCGCCCACCACCACCGCACGACACTCCAACGCAGCCCGCGTCGTCGCCAGCGAGAACCCCACATCCACCACAGCCACCTCAGGCCGCGCCACGAGAAACCCACGCAACCGCCCAGCCTGAGCACGCAGAGAACGCTCGTCCCGCCCGGACAGCACCCACACCCCCACAGACGACGAACAACCCGAACCCCCGCCGTCACCCCCCACCCCGGACTCCTCGGCCGCGACCCCCTCCAGAACCACATGCGCATTGGTACCGCTGACACCGAACGAGGACACCCCGGCCCGACGAGGTCGGCCGGTCTCCGGCCAGGGGCGTGTCTCCGTCAGCAGCTCCACCGCACCCGCCGACCAGTCCACCTGGGGCGTGGGCGCGTCGACGTGCAACGTCTTCGGGAGCACGCCCCGGCGGAGCCCCTCCACCATCTTGATCACACCCGCCATCCCGGCGGCGGCCTGGGTGTGCCCGATGTTGGACTTGATCGAGCCCAGGTACAGGGGTTCCGTACGCTCCTGGCCGTAGGTGGCCAGCAACGCCTGCGCCTCGATCGGATCACCCAGGGTCGTGCCGGTGCCGTGGGCCTCGACCGCGTCGACCTCGGCCGGTACGAGTGCCGCGCTCGCCAGGGCCTGGCGGATGACGCGCTGCTGGGCGGGTCCGTTGGGGGCGGTGAGGCCGCTCGAGGCACCGTCCTGGTTGACCGCGCTGCCGCGCACCACGGCCAGCACCCGGTGCCCGTGGCGCCGGGCGTCCGACAGCCGCTCCACGAGGAGTACGCCGACGCCCTCGCCCCAGCCGGTGCCGTCGGCGGCGGCGGCGAACGCCTTGCAGCGGCCGTCGGCGGCACTGCCCTCTTCCAGGCCGAAACCGGCGAACATCATCGGCCCGGACATGACCGTGACCCCGCCGACCAGGGCGAGTTCGCATTCGCCGGCGCGCAACGCCTGGGCGGCGAGGTGCAGCGCCACCAAGGAGGAGGAGCAGGCCGTGTCCACGGTGACCGCCGGCCCCTGGAGCCCGAAGGTGTAGGCGATGCGGCCGGAGAGAACGCTGCCGGCGTTGGCCGTGCCCAGGTAGCCGTCGAGCGCCTCGGGATCGACCACCGACGGGTAGTCGTGGTACATCACGCCGGCGAAGACGCCGGTGCGTCCACCGCGCAGGGTGCGCACGTCGATGCCCGCCCGTTCGAACGCCTCCCAGGACGCTTCGAGGAGCTGCCGCTGCTGGGGATCGGTGGCGTCGGCCTCCCTCGGACTGATGCCGAACAGTCCGGCGTCGAAGTCGCCGACGTCGTGGACGAATCCCCCGCGTGGCGCGGCTGACGTCCGTGCCGGGTCCCAGCCCCGGTCCGTGGGCAGCGGGCCGAGCGCGTCCGTGCCGGACTCGACGAGTTTCCACAGGTCTTCCGGGGAGCGGACGCCGCCGGGGTACCGGCAGGCCATGCCGATCACGGCGATCGGTTCGCGCGACCGGTCCTCCAGTTCGCGTACGCGGCGGTTGGCGTCGCGCAGTTGCGTCGTGGCCCGCTTCAGATAGGCGAGCAGTTTCTCGTGCTGGTCCGGGTCCGTGTCGCTCATGATCTGCTGTTCGCGTCCTCTCACGGCGTCTCGAACTCGGTGTCGAGGAGGTCGAAGACCTCCTCGATCGAGGCGGAGTCCAGATTGTCGTCCCGCCTGGTCTGCTCGCCCTGGCACCGGTCGGCCAGGGACCGCAAGCGGGCCGCCAGCCGGGCCCGGTCCTCCTCGTCGCCGTCCATCCGCGTCAGGTCGGCTTCCAGTCGGGCCAGTTCGGCCAGCAGTCGATCGGCCTCCCGTACCGGTTCGGGAGCCAGTTCGGCGCGGAGTCGGCGCGCCAGTTCGGTGCAGTTCGGGTGGTCGAACACGAGCGTGGCGGGCAGCCGCAGCCCGGTGGAGGCGGCCAGCCGGTTGCGCAGCTCCACGCCGGTCAGGGAGTCCATGCCGAGTTCCAGGAAGCCCCGGTCGACGTCGACTTCCCCGGGGGTGGCGAAGCCGAGGGTGGCGGCCACCTGGCCGCGGACCAGGTCGAGCACGACGCGCCGCTGGTCCGCCTCGGGCACTCCGGAGAGCGCCGCCCGCAGGGCCGCGGGGTCCCCCGAGCCGGTCTGAGACCGCTGCTTCTGACGGGGAACCAGCGTCCTGAACAGCGGGGGCACCAGGTCGCGCCCCCGCAGGGCCGCCGGCCGGAAGGCCATGGGCACCACCAGCGGCCGGTCGGCGGCACAGGCCGCCGAGAAGGCGGCCATGCCGTCCTCCGTGGTCAGTGTGCTCATGCCGGAGCGGGTCACGCGGCGCACGTCGGCCTCGGTGAGGGTCCCGGTCAGTCCGGTGCGTTCGGCCCACGGCCCCCACGCCAGCGACACCGCGGGCAGCCCCAGTCGGCGGCGGTGCGCGGCGAAGGCGTCCAGGAACACGTTGGCCGCCGCGTAGTTGGCCTGCCCCGCTCCGCCGAGCACACCGGCCGCGGAGGAGAACAGCGCGAACGCCGTGAGGTCCGCGTCCCGGGTCAGCTCGTGCAGGTTGACCGCCCCGCGCACCTTGGGCCCGAGCACGCGCGTGACGCTCCGGTCCGTCATCTGGGTGATCACGCCGTCGTCCAGGACGGCGGCGGTGTGCACCACCGCGGTCAGCGGGTGCCGTGCGGGGATCCGGGCCAGGGTGGCGGCCAGTGCCTCGCGGTCGGCCACGTCGCAGGCGGTCACGGTCGCCCGGGCTCCCAGGTCCGCCAGTTCGGCGACCAGTTCGTCTGCGCCGGGGGCGGCGGGACCGCTGCGGCTGACGAGCAGGAGGTGCCGCACTCCGTGGTGTCGCACCAGGTGCCGGGCGAGGGCGCTGCCGAGGGTGCCGGTGGCGCCGGTGACGAGTACCGTGCCGTCGGCCGTCTCCAGGCCGGTACGCGGCTCCGGTTCCGTCCCGTCGGTCCGTCCTCCGGGGACGGGCATGCGGACCAGCCGGGGCGCGAGGACCCGCCCGCCGCGTACGGCGACCTCGGTCTCCCCGGCCTCCAGCGCGGCGACGACGGCCCTGTGCAGGAGCGCGGGGTCCGGTTCGGCCGCCGGGTCGAGGTCGACCAGCAGGAACCGGCCGGGGTGCTCGGCCTGCCCGGAGCGCACCAGGCCGCGCACGGGGGCGTTGACCAGGTCCGTCAGGTCGTCGTCCGCCGTGGCGACCGCGCCCCGGGTGACCAGCACCAGCGGTTGTCCGGTGCGCTGTTCGTCGGCGATCCGGTCACGGACGAGGCCGAGGGCCCGGGTGACCGCCTCCTCCACGGCGCCGGCCGTGCCGGTTCCGGTGGCGGGGTCGACGAACGGTGCGACGACGAGGTCGGCCTCGTCGGGCTTCGTCTCCCCGAACGCCCCGTCCAGCCAGGTGTCGTCCCCGAGCAGGGCGAGCCGGCCGGGAGCGGCGGCGGGGAGCGGCACCTCGGTGCCCCAGTCCACGTGCAGGAGGGTGTCGGCCAGACCGTGGCGGACAGCTGCCAGTTCGGCGCCCGCCGGCCGCGCCACCAGGGCCCCCACCCCGCCGACCGGGATTCCGGTGTCGTCGAAGAGTTCGAGGCCGACGCCGTCGTCGGACTCGGTGAGCCGCACGCGGAGGGTCGCGGCACCGGTGGCGCTCAGCGTCACCTCCCGCCACATGAAGGGGAGGTCGGCGCTACGGCCGGCCTCGGCGCCGTCGCGCAGGCGGCGCAGCAGGCCGATGCCGTGCAGGGCCGCGTCGAACAGCGCCGGGTGGAGGAGGAAGCCCTGGTCGGACACCTCGTCGGACAGACGCACCTCGGCGTAGAGCGCGTCGTCACGGTGCCAGGCTCCGGTGAGTGCCCGGAAGGCGGGGCCGTAGCTGTAGCCGGCGTCGGCGATGGCGTCGTAGAAGCCGGTGAGTTCGACCGGCTCGGCGCCCGGCGGAGGCCAGGTAGTGAGCGAGCGGGCAGCGGGCGCGACGGCGGGCGCGAGGGTGCCGGTGGCGTGCCGGACCCATGGGGCGTCCTGGAGGTCGGCGTCGCGTGCGTGGACGGCCACCTCCCGGCGGCCCGTCTCGCCGGGGGCGCCGACCGTGAGCTGCACCTCCACGGCGTGGTCCTCGCCCAGCACCAGGGGGGTGCCCAGGGCGAGTTCCTCCAGTACCGGGGCCTGTACCCGGGCGCCGGCGTGCAGGGCCATCTCCACGAAGGCGGTGCCCGGCAGCAGGACGGCGCCGAGAACGGCGTGGTCGGCCAGCCAGGTGTGGGTGCGTGCGGACAGCCGCCCTGTGAACACGGTGCTCGCGCCGTCGGCGAGGGTCAGCACGGCGGTCAGCAGCGGGTGCCCGGTGCCGCTCAGGCCTGCCGCGCCGAGGTCGCCGACGCCCGGGGACGCGGTGTCGAGCCAGTACCGCTCCCGCTGGAAGGGGTACACCGGCAGGGGAACGGTCCGCACCGGCAGTCCCGCGAGGGGCGCGGTGAGGTCGGCCGCGCCCCCGTGGGTGTGGAGTTCGGCGACGGAGAGGAGGAAGCGTTCCATGCCGCCCTGGTCGCGGCGGAGCGTACCGAGCACGGTGACCTCGCCCGGGGCGAGGTCGGGGATGTCGTCGAGGATCTCGCCGAGCGAGGGCGCGAGGACCGGGTGCGGACCGATCTCCACCAGGAACCGGGCACCCTGCTCCACCAGCCCCCGCACGCCCCGGTCCAGGTCGACGGGGGTGACGAGGTTCCGCTGCCAGTAGGCGGCGTCGAGCAGTTCTCCGTCGGTCCGCTCGCCGGTGACCGTGGAGTGGAAGGGGACACCGCCCGTCGTGGGGCTCAGGCCGGTGAGCAGGTCCGCCAGCTCCCGGGCGGCCGGCTCCACCTGGGCGCAGTGCGAGGAGAAGTCCACCCGGATGCGTCTCGCCCGGACGCCGTCCGCCTCGCAGGCGGCGAGGAAGTCGCCCAGTGCCTCGCGCTCCCCGGCGACCACGCTCCACGCGGGACTGTTGATCCCGGCCAGGGAGAGCCGCGTGCCCCACGGCTCCAGCAGCTCGCGGGTCCTGTCGGCCGGCAGGGCCACGGACGCCATGCCGCCGATGCCGGCCAGCGGGAGGAGCACCTTGCCGCGCAGGGCGACGACCCGGGCCGCCTCGGCGCGCGAGAGGACACCGGAGGCGTAGGCGGCGGCGATCTCGCCCTGCGAGTGGCCGAGGACCATGTCGGGTTCGACGCCGTGGGCCCGCCAGAGGGCGACGAGCGCCGCGGTCACACCGAAGAGCACGACCGGTGTCACGTCGACCCGGTCCAGCGGCGGGGCGCCCTCGGCGCCGCGCAGCACGTCGATCAGCGACCAGTCCAGGTGGCGGGCGAACTCCTCGCCGCACGCGTACAGCTCGGCGGCGAAGACCTCGGAGGTCTCCATCAGTTCGACGGCCATGCCCTCCCACTGGCCGCCCTGCCCGGGGAAGACGAAGGCGACCTTCCCGGAGCGTTCCACGCCCTGGACCAGGTGCGGCGCGGCCTCGCCGCGGGCGAGGGCGAGGAGCGCGGCCCGGCGGTCGGCGTCGGAGGCGGCGACCACGGCGGCGCGGTGTCCGAGCAGGGCCCGGGTGGCGGTCAGCGAGTGGGCGACATCGGCGGGATGGGCGGCGGGTGCGGCGTCCAGGTGTTCGAGGAGCCGCAGGGCCTGGCCCCGCAGCGCTGCCACGCCCCGGGCGGACAGCACCCACGGTGCCACCACGCCGTCGAGCTCGGGAGCCCGGTCCGGTTCAAGGGCCCGGCCGGCCTCGGGTTCCCGATCGGCCTCGGGGGCGCGCTCCGGGTCCTGGCCCGGCGCGGGCTGTTCCACGTACTGCTCCAGGACCAGGTGGGCGTTGGTGCCGCTGCCGCCGAAGGAGGACACGCCGGCCCGCCGGGGGCGCCCACCGGTGTCGGGCCAGGGGGTGGTCTCCGTCAGCAGCTCGACCGCGCCGGTCGACCAGTCGACGTGCGGGGTCGGCGCGTCGATGTGCAGGGTCCCGGGCAGGATCCCCTCGCGCAGCGCCATGACCGTCTTGATGACGCCCCCCACGCCGGCCGCCGACTGGGTGTGACCGATGTTCGACTTCACCGAGCCGAGCCACAGCGGCCGGTCCTCGGCGCGGTTCTGGCCGTACGTCGCCAGGATCGACTGCGCCTCGATGGGGTCCCCGAGGGTGGTGCCCGTGCCGTGCGCCTCGACGGTGTCGATGTCGGCGGCGTCCAGACCGGAGTTGGCCAGCGCCTGGCGGATGACCTTCTGCTGGGCGCGGCCACTGGGGGCGGTCAGGCCGTTGGAGGCGCCGTCCTGGTTGACGGCGGTGCCGCGGATCAGCGCGAGGACCGGGTGCCCGGCGCGCAGCGCGTCCGAGAGGCGCTCCACCAGGATCATGCCGACCCCTTCGCCCCAGCCGGTGCCGTCGGCCGCCGCGGCGAACGGCTTGCACCGGCCGTCGGCGGCGAGGCCGCGCTGGCGGCTGAACTCCGTGAAGGAGGCGGGGGTGGCCAGGACGGCGGCGCCGCCCGCGACCGCCAGGTCGCATTCGTTGTTCCGCAGTGCCTGGCAGGCCAGGTGGATGGCGACGGCGGAGGACGAGCAGGCGGTGTCGACGGTGGCGGCGGGCCCTTCGAGGCCGAAGGTGTAGGAGATGCGGCCCGACGCGGCGGCGGTACCGGTGCCGGCGAGGAAGAAGCCCTCGGCCTCGTTGCCCGGCTGCTGGGCCCCGATGCCGTAACCGACGAACGAGGTGCCGACGAAGACGCCCGTCGAGCTGCCCCGCAGCGAGGACGGGTCGATCGTGGCCCGTTCCATCGCCTCCCAGGTCGCCTCCAGCAGCAGCCGCTGCTGCGGGTCGGTGGCCACCGCCTCACGGGGGCTGATGCCGAAGAGGGACGCGTCGAAGTGGGAGGCGTCCGCGAGGAACCCGCCCTCCTTGACGTAGGAGGTGCCGGGGTGGTCGGGGTCGGGGTGGTAGAGGTGCTCCACGTCCCAGCCGCGGTCCGACGGGAACGGCCCCATGGCGTCGGTGCCGTCCAGCACGAGCCGCCACAGGTCCTCGGGCGAGTCCACTCCGCCGGCGTACCGGCAGCTCATGCCGATCACGGCCAGCGGCTCGTCCGCGGCGGCGCCGCCGGCTCGGGCCGCGGTGCCCGACGCCGTGTCCTGCTCGCCGAGCACCTCGACGAGCAGGTGGTCCGCCAGGTCGGCGGGGGTGGGATGGTCGAACACCAGGGTCGGCGGCAGCTTGCGGCCCGTGGCGGCCTGCAGCCGGTTGCGCACGTCGACGGCCATCAGCGAGTCGAAGCCCAGGTCGCGGAAGGCGCGGCCGGCCTCGATCGCGGCGGTGTCCGTGTAGCCCAGCGCGGCGGCGGCGTGCTCCCGTACGAGGTCGAGCAGGTGCTGGGTCCGCTGCGGTCCGGTCAGTCCGGCCAGCAGGTCGTGCAGTTCGCCGGTCTCCTCGGCGCGGTCGGCCGGGGTCTCGGGCGTCGTGAGCGCGGCCCGGGCCTCGGGGATGTCCATGATCAGCGGGCGGGCGCGGGCCGCGCTGTAGCCGGGCGCGAAGCGTGCCCAGTCGATGTCGGCGACGGTCAGGCAGGTCTCGTCGGCGTCCAGCGCCTGGTCGAGCGCTTCGAGGGCGAGGCGGGGATCCATCGCGTGCAGTCCGCGCCGGCCGAGTTCCGCGACGGCCCGCCCGTCGTCGGCCATGCCGCCGTCCGCCCAGCCGCCCCAGGCCACGGCGGTGGCCGCCAGGCCCCGGGCCCGGCGGTCCTGGGCCAGTGCGTCGAGCACGGCGTTGCCCGCCGCGTAGGCGGCCTGGCCCGCGCCGCCCCAGACACCGGCGCCGGAGGAGAAGAGGACGAACGTGCCGACGTCACCGGCCAGTTCGTCCAGGTGCCGGGCCCCTACGGTCTTGGCGGCCGTCACCGCGGCGAGTTCGGTCTCCCCGCAGTCGGCGAGCGCGGTCGCCTGCGCCACTCCGGCGGCGTGGATCACCGTGTCGGCGGGGTGCTCGGCGAGCAGCGCGGCGATCTGGTTCCGGTCGGTGACGTCGCATGCGGCGACGATCGTCTCGACGCCTCGTGCGGTGAGTTCGGCGGCCAGTTCCCGGGCCCCGGGGGTGTCCGGGCCGCGGCGACCGGTGAGGACGAGCTTGCGCGCGCCCCGGGCGGCCATGTGGTGGGCGAGGTGCCGTCCGATGCCGCCTGTGCCGCCGGTGATCAGCACGGTGGAACCGGGCTGCCAGGACCGGACCGGCGTGCTCTTCGGGGCCCGGACCATGCGGCGCACGAAGACGCCGGCGGGACGGAGGGCCACCTGGTCCTCCGTGGCGGAGTGCCCCGAGTCCGCGGAGCCCCCGGAGCCCTCGGGCTGCCGCGCGATCAGCCGCAGCAGCTTGTCGAGCACCCGGTCGTCCGGTTGCTCCGGCAGGTCGACGAGGCCGCCCCAGCAGTCGGGACGTTCCAGGCCGGACACCAGGCCCAGCCCCCAGGTGGCGGCCTGGGCGGTGTCCCGTAGCGGGTCCATGCGGCCGACGGAGACGGCGCCGCTGGTGACCAGGTGGACCGGGACCGGGGTCGGGCGGGCGGTCACGTCGCGCAGCAGGGCGAGGTTCCGCGCGGCACCGACGCTGATGCCGGGGCGGACGGGGTGCGGGCGGGAGTCGAGGGCGAGCAACGAGATCACCCCGGACAGCGGCCGTTCCCCGGACGGTTCCCCGGGCGGGTCGGCGGTCACCTGGGCCGTGCCGCCGGCCCGGGTCACGAGCGCGGCGAGCCGGCCGGCCAGGTCCTCCTGCTCCTCCCCCGCGACGATCGCCCAGGTGCCGGTCAGCGCGGGCCGGCCGGGCCCGGTGAGGGGCGTGTGCCTCCACTCCACCCGGTAGCGCCAGCCGTCCACCGTGGACCGGTCGTGGGAGCGCCGCCGCCACGCCGCGAGTGCGGGCAGTGCGGGGGCCAGGGCGTCGGTGCCGAGGGACTCGGCGAGCGCTTCGGCGTCGCCGCCCTCCACCGCTGCCCAGAAACGGCCCTCCTCGGCCGTACCGCCCTGGGCGGGGCCGGCCGTCTCCTCCGGGAGGGGCTCCCACCAGTAGCGGTCGCGCTGGAAGGGATAGGTGGGCAGGTCGACGGCGCTGCCCCGGGAGGCCCAGGAGGGGCCGACGCCCCGGACGAACGCTTCGGCGAGCGAGACGGAGAACCGTTCGAGCCCGCCCTCCTCACGGCGCAGCGAGGCCAGCAGCACGGGGTCGGACGCGCCGGCGTCCTCCGCGGTCTCCTGTACGGCCCCGGCGAGTGCCGGGTGGGGGCTGCACTCGACGAAGACGCCGAACCCGTCGGCGAGCAGTGCGCGCGTGGCCGGGGCGAACTGCACGGTCTGCCGCATGTTGCGGTACCAGTACTCCGCGTCCAGTGCGGTGGTGTCGAGCAGTCCACCGGTGACCGTGGAGTAGAAGGGGATGCGCGAGGCACGGGGCCGTACGGGCGCCAGCACCGCGAGCGCCTCCTCGCGCAGCGGCTCGACGACGGACGAGTGCGCCGCGCCCTTGATACGGAGCTTGCGGCACCGTACGCCCTCGGCCTCCAGCTCGGCGAGGAACTCGTCCAGGGGTGCCTCGTCGCCGGCGACGGAGACGGACGACACCCCGTTGACGGCGGCGATGCTGAGCGCGTCGCCCCAGCGTGCCAGCCGCGTCAGCGCCTCCTGCGCGGGCAGCGAGACCGAGGCCACCGCCCCCTGGCCGACCACCCGGGACAGCAGGCGGCTGCGGTGGGTGACGACCCGCGCGGCGTCCTCCAGGGACAGCGCGCCGGCGAGGTGGGCAGCCGCGATCTCACCCTGCGAGTGGCCGACCACCGCCTCCGGCTCGACGCCGTGCTCGCGCCAGAGCCCGGCGAGCGCGACCATCGTCGCGAACAGCACGGGCTGGATGACGTCGGCCCGTGCCATGTCCCCGGCCCCGGGCAGGCCGCGCAGCGTGTCCTCCACCGACCAGTCGAGATGCTCCTCCAGTGCCTGGGCACAGGACCGCAGCGTGGTCCGGAAGGTCGCGGACTCCGCCAGCAGCCGGTCGGCCATGCCGGGCCACTGGGAGCCCTGGCCGGGCAGCACGAACGCCACCCGGCCGGTCCGCCCCGCGGTCCCCGTCACCACTCCGGGCGCGGGGGCGCCCTCGGCGAACGCGGTGAGCTGCGCGTGGTGGTCGGGGCCGAGGAGGACGGCGCGGTGCTCGAAACGGGAGCGGGTGGCGGCCAGGGAGTGGGCCACGTCCTGGCCGGCGGGCGCCGGGTCGGCGTCGAGGTGGTCGGCGAGCCGTCGTGCCTGGGCGCGCAGGGCGGCGGGGGTGCGGGCGGAGAGCAGCCAGGGCAGGGCGACCTCCGCGCCGCCGTCGGTCGCGGACGGTTCCGGAGCCGGCTCGGGGAGGGCCTGTTCGAGGATGGTGTGGGCGTTGGTCCCGCTCATGCCGAAGGACGAGACGGCCGCCCGGCGCGGACGCTCGCCGTCCGCCCACTCCACCCGTTCGGTCAGCAGCCGGACCCCGCTGCCGTCCCAGTCCACGTGCCGGGTGGGCTCGGTGATGTGCAGCGAGCGCGGCAGCACGCCGTGGCGCAGGGCCATCACCATCTTGATGATCCCGGCGACGCCGGCGGCCGACTGGGTGTGCCCGATGTTGGACTTCAGCGAGCCCAGCCACAGCGGCTGTTCCGCGTCACGCCCGCGCCCGTAGGTGGCCATCAGGGCCTGGACCTCGATGGGGTCGCCGAGTTCCGTGCCGGTGCCGTGCGCCTCGACCGCGTCCACGTCGGCGGTGTCCAGGCCCGCGTCGGCGAGCGCCGCCCGGATGACCCGCTGCTGGGCGGGGCCGTGGGGGGCGGTGAGGCCGTTGGACGCGCCGTCCTGGTTGACCGCGCTGCCACGCACCACGGCCAGGACCGGGTGCCCGTTGCGGCGCGCGTCGGAGAGCCGCTCGACCAGGAGCATGCCGACGCCCTCGCCCCAGCCGGTGCCCTCGGCGTCGGAGGAGAAGGCCCGGCAACGGCCGCCGGGCGCGAGCGCGCCGCCCTGCGCGGCGTCGGTGAAGATGCCCGGTACCGACATGACGGTGGCACCGCCGGCCAGCGCCATCGCGCACTCTCCGCGCCGCAGTGCCCCGATGGCCAGGTGCAGCGCCACCAGCGACGACGAGCACGCGGTGTCCACGGTCACCGCCGGCCCTTCGAGCCCGAAGGTGTAGGCCAGCCGGCCGGAGATGACGCTCGTCGCGGTGCCGGTGAGGACGTGGGGGCGGGAGCCGTCGGGCACGTCGAACCGGCCGAGGCCGTATCCGGAGGTGGCGGTGCCGACGTAGACGCCGGTGGAAGTGGCGCGCAGCCCCGCCGGGTCGACGCCGGCCCGCTCGAAGGCCTCCCAGGAGGTCTCCAGCAGCAGCCGCTGCTGCGGGTCCATCGCCAGCGCCTCACGGGGCGAGATACCGAAGAACGCCGGGTCGAATCCGCCGGCGTCCTGGAGGAAGCCGCCCTCGAAGGTCCGCCGGTCGTCGGTCTGCTCGCTCTCGCCGTAGAGGTGGGCGAGGTCCCAGGCCCGGTCGGTGGGGAAGTCGCCGACGGCGTCGGTCTCCTCGGCGACGAGCCGCCACAACGCCTCGGGGGTGTCGGCCCCGCCGGGGAAGCGGCAGGCCATGCCGACGATCGCGATGGGGTCGCCGGCGGTCTCCACACGGCTGGTGGCGGGCAGGGCGGGTACGGGCGCGGCGGGGTCGCCGAGGACCTCCGTGACGAGGTGGGCGGCGAGTGCCTCGGGGGTCGGGTGGTCGAAGACGAGGGTCGCGGGCAGCCTGCGGCCGGCCGTCCGGCCGATGCGGTTGCGCAGTTCCACCGAGGTCAGCGAGTCGAAGCCGAGGTCCTTGAACGGCCGTGACGGGTCCACCGCGTCCGGCGACGCGAAGCCGAGCACCGACGCAACCAGACCGCGTACCAGGTCGAGCGCGGTGCGGGCCCGGTCCTCCGCGGGCAGCCGGCGCAGCCGCTCGGCGAGGCCACCGGGGGCGACGGTACGGTCGGCGACCCGCCGTGCGGGACGGACCAGGCCGTGCAGCAGCGGGGGCAGCGTCGCCGGGGAGGCGGCGAGCCGGGCGGTGTCCAGGACGGTGGGGAGCAGCGCCGGGTCGGGCAGTGCCAGGGCGGTGTCCAGCAGGCCGAGGCCCCGCTCGGGGCTCAGTGGCGGGAATCCGGAGCGGCGGATGCGGGCCGCCTCGGATTCGGTGAGCGCGTCGGCCATGCCGCCGGTGCCGGCCCAGGGGCCCCAGGCGAGGGACAGTGCGGGCAGTCCGCGGGCGTGCCGGTGACGGGCGAGGGCGTCCAGGTAGGCGTTGGCCGCGGCGTAGTTGGCCTGCCCGGGGCTGCCGAAGGTCCCGGACATCGAGGAGTACATGACGAACGCGGCCAGGTCGGCACCGGCCGTCGCCTCGTGCAGCGCGGAGGCTGCCGTCTTGGGCGCGAGGACGGCCTCGAGCCGGTCCTCGGTGAGCGACTCCACCAGGCCGTCGTCGAGGATGCCCGCCGCGTGCACGACGGCGGTGAGCGGATGCCGTGCCGGGACTTCGGCGAGCAGGGCCGCGAGCGCCTCGGGATCGGTGACGTCACAGGCCGCGACGGTGACCTCGGCTCCCAGGGCGGTCAGTTCGGCGCTCAGTGCGGCGGCGCCGTCGGCCTCCGCTCCCCGGCGTCCGACCAGCAGCAGGTGGCGCAGGCCGTGTTCCTCGACCAGGTGCCGGGCGGTGAGGGCGCCGAGCGCCCCCGTACCCCCCGTGACCAGCACCGTGCCCTCCGGGTCCCACGCGGCCGGTACCGACAGCACGACCTTGCCCACGTGCCGGGCCTGGCTCATGAAACGGAAGGCGTCCGGCGCCCGCCGCACGTCGAAGACCCGCACCGGCGGCAGCTCCAACGTGCCCGCCGCGAACAGGGCGAGGACCTCGGCGAGGATCTCCCCGATCCGCTCCGGCCCCGCTTCCCGCAGGTCGAACGCGCGGTAGGCACACCCGGCGAACGCGTCCGCCTCCCGCACGTCCGCCTTGCCCATCTCCACGAACCGTCCCCCGGGCACCAGCAACCGCGCCGAGGCGTCCACGAACTCACCGGCCAACGCGTTGAGCACCACATCCACCCCGCGCCCACCGGTCCGCTCCCTGAACACCCCCTCGAAGTCCACGTCCCGCGACGACGCGAGGTGCTCCGCGTCGAGGCCCGTGGCCCCCCACTTCGCCGGCGACGCCGTCCCGTAGGCCTCCGCGCCCAGATGGCGCGCCACCTGCACCGCCGCCATCCCGACGCCACCGGCCGCCGCGTGCACCAGCACCGACTCGCCGGCCGACAGCCCCGCCAGGTCCACCAGCCCGTAGTACGCCGTGACGAAGGCGATCGGCACCGCCGCCGCCTGCGGGAAACCCCACCCGTGCGGCACCTGCGCCAGCAGCCGCTCGTCGGTCACCGCCACCGGGCCCATCGCGCCGTCGAAGAACCCCATCACCCGGTCCCCCGCCGCGCAGCGCGTCACCCCGGGGCCCACCTCCAGCACCACGCCGGCGGCCTCGCCGCCGACCGGCACCTCGCCCGGGTACATACCCAGCACGTTCAGCACGTCACGGAAGTTGACGCCCGCCGCACGCACCGCCACCCGCACCTGCCCCGGGTGCAGCTCGCCCTCCGCGTCCGGCGCCGGAAGCAGCGCCACGTTCTCCACCGCGCCGCGCTCCGTCACCCCCACGCGCCAGGCCCCGCCGGGAGGCGGTACGAGGCCGCGGTCCGCCGCCGTCAGTCGTGCCGCGAGGACACTGTCGCCGCGTACGGCGGTCTGGGGGTCGCCGGACATGACCGCCAGGGCGAGCGCCCGGGCGTCGTGCTCGGCCGACGGGTCCAGGTCGACCAGGACGATGCGGCCGGGGTGCTCCGACTGCGCCGAGCGCACCAGGCCCTGTACGGCGGCTCCCGCCACGTCGGGCACGGTGTCGGCGGGGTCCGCCTGCACCGCCCCCCGGGTGGCGACGATCAGGCTGCTGTCCGCGTACCGCTCGTCGCCGAGCCAGGACCGCAGCAGTGCGAGCACCTCGGTGGTCCGCGCTAGTACGGCCCGCGCGCCGGTCGAGAGGTGCGCGTCCGGGCAGGCGGACAGCACGAGATGGGTGGGTGTCCGGCCGCTGTCGGCGAGGTCGTCGAGCGTGCCCCTCCGGTCGACGAGCGGCTCGCCGCCCCCGATCTGCGCCAATGCGCCGGGACCGGGGCCGGCCGCCGGGACCGGCGTCCACTCCAGCCGGTAGAGGTCGTCGGGCTGTGGCGCCTCGTCGGTGAGGGCCGGGGCGGGCCGGGTGACGACCCGCTCCACGGTGACGACCGGGCTGCCCGCCGGGTCGACCGCCCGCACACGGACACCGTCGCCGTCGTCCGCGGGTGAGACCCGGGCACGCAGGAGGGTCGCCCCGGAGGCCCAGAGCGTCACCCCGGACCAGGAGAAGGGCAGGCCGGTTCCGCCGCCGTCCCCCTGCACGGCGGCCGACTGGAGCGCGGCATCGAGCAGGGCCGGGTGCAGCCCGAAGCCGGTGGCGGCGCTCTCCGGCAGGGCGAGCTCGGCGAAGACGTCCCGACCACGCGTCCACACGGCGGACACGCCGCGGAACAGTCCGCCGTACTCCAGCCCGGCGGCGCCGAGCCGCTCGTAGAGCGCGACCGGGTCGGCGGGTGTGGCGCCCTGGGGCGGCCATACCCCGACGAGTTCGGGGTCCTCGGCGACGGCCGGGGGCCGTGGGGCGAGGACGCCGGTGGCGTGCCGGGTCCAAGGACGGTCCGGCCAGCCGCCGAACGCGCCCCCGTCCTCGCGCCGGGAGTGCAGGGTGAGGGTCCGTCTGCCCTCGTCGTCGGCGGCGCCCACGGCCAGCTGCACCTGCACCGCGCCGTCCTCGGGCACGACCAGCGGCGCCTCCAGCACCAGCTCGTCCAGCCGCTCGGTCTCCGCCTGTTCACCGGCTCGCACCGCGAGGTCCACGAACGCCGTGCCGGGCACCACGATCCGGCCGTGCACCCGGTGCTCCGCCAGCCAGGGCTGGGTGGCCGTCGAGATCCGGGCGGTGAAGAGGTACCCGTCGTCCTCCGCGAGCGCGACCCCCGCGCCCAGCAGCGGGTGATCGGTGACACCGAGGCCGGCGGACGCGACATCACCGGCCCAGGAGACACCGGAGGGCCAGTAGTGGTCGGCGGCGAAGGCGTACACGGGCAGCGCGATACGGCGGCCACCAGCGCACGCGAACACGGCGGCCCGGTCGAGATCCGCACCGCGCGCGTGGACGCACGCGAGGGCACGCAGCAGTGTGGCGTGCTCGTCGTGGCCGGGACGCAGGGCGGGGGCGGTGGTCGCGTCCTCGGTGAGGTGAGGGACCAGGGCGGAGAGCACACCGTCCGGACCGAGTTCGAGGAACACACCGGCACCGATGTCACGGGCCTGGCGCACGGCGTCCGCGAATCGGACCGGTTCCCGCACCTGACCCACCCAGTACTCCGGGGTGTCGATCGCACCGGGGGCCGTGGTGCGGACCGGGATCCGCGGGGCGTGGTAGGTCAACGACCGCGCGACGGCCGCGAAGTCGGCCAGCATCGGCTCCATCAGCCGTGAGTGGAAGGCGTGCGAGACCGCGAGCCGCTTGACGCGTGTCTCCTGGGCCCGCAGCCGCTCCTCCAGCTCCGCGATCGCCTCCGCCTCGCCCGAGACCGTCACCGACGTGGGTCCGTTGACCGCCGCCAGGTCCACCCCGTCCGGCAGCTCCAGAGCTTCCTCGGCCATCTCCACGGCCAGCATCGCCCCGCCCTCGGGCAACGCGTCCATCAACCGTCCTCGCGCGGAGACCAACGCACAGGCATCCTCCAGCGACAGCACCCCCGCCA
This sequence comes from Streptomyces sp. NPDC047853, assembly GCF_043204535.1. Taxonomy (NCBI): domain Bacteria; kingdom Bacillati; phylum Actinomycetota; class Actinomycetes; order Kitasatosporales; family Streptomycetaceae; genus Streptomyces; species Streptomyces sp. NPDC047853. The sequence goes on from NZ_JBIDCI010000004.1 coordinate 98,866, forward strand.
CGTGCGCCGCCGCCAGCTCACCGATCGAGTGCCCCACCAGCACATCCGGGGCCACACCCCAGGACTCCACCAAGCGGAACAGCGCCACTTCGAGCGCGAACAGTCCCGCCTGCGCGTAGACGGTCCGCTCCAACAACCGCGCGTCCTCGCCGAACACCACCTCACGCAACGGACGCTCGAGATCGACACCCGCACCCACCGCGTCGAAAGCCTCCGCGAACACCGGGAAGGCCTCGTACAGCTCCCGGCCCATCCCCAGCCGCTGCGAGCCCTGACCCGAGAACAGCAGCGCCAGACCGTCCTGCACGGCCCTGTCGCACACCACCGACGGTGTGTCCTGGCCCTCGGCCAACGCCCGCAGCCCGGCCAGCAGTTCCTCCCGGCCGGCACCGAGCACGACGGCCCGGTGTTCCAGCGCCGCACGCCCCGTCGCCAGGGAGTGACTCACATCGGCCGGGTGCGCCTGGGCGGCCACCGGCAGCAGCCGCCCGGCCTGGCGGCGCAGCGCGTCGGCGGAGCGGCCGGACAGCGGCCACGCCAACAGTCCGTCTTCCGTGCCCGCCCCGGGCTCGGCCGTCTCCTCCACGGCGCTCGCGGCGGGCGCCTCCTCCAGGATGACGTGGCCGTTGGTACCGCTCACCCCGAACGACGACACACCCGCCCGGCGCGGCCGCTCCCCCCGGGGCCAGGACCGTCCCTCGGTCAGCAGCTCCACCGCGCCCGCGGACCAGTCCACCTGCGCGGACGGCTCGTCCACGTGCAGCGTCCGGGGCAGCTGCTCGTGGCGCAGCGCCTGCACCATCTTGATGACACCGGCGACCCCCGCCGCGGCCTGCGCGTGCCCGATGTTGGACTTGACCGAGCCGAGCAGCAGCGGGCGCCCCTCGGGCCGGTCCTGGCCGTAGGCGGCGAGCAGCGCCTGCGCCTCGATCGGGTCCCCCAGCCTCGTGCCCGTACCGTGCGCCTCGACCACGTCCACGTCGGACGCGGAGAGGCGGGCGTCGGCGAGCGCCTGGAGGATGACGCGTTGCTGGGACGGTCCGTTGGGGGCGGTGAGCCCGTTGGACGCGCCGTCCTGGTTGACGGCGCTGCCGCGCACCACCGCCAGCACCTCGTGGCCGTTGCGCACGGCGTCGGAGAGCCGCTCGACCAGCAGGAGGCCGACGCCCTCGGACCAGCCGGTGCCGTCGGCGTCCACGGAGAAGGACTTGCAGCGGCCGTCGGCGGCCAGTCCGCGCTGTCGGGTGAACTCGGTGAACACGCCGGGTGTGGCCATGACCGTGACGCCACCGGCCAGGGCGAGCGTGCTCTCGCCGCTGCGCAGTGACCGACAGGCCAGGTGCAGGGCGACCAGCGACGACGAACACGCCGTGTCCAGGGTCACCGCGGGCCCTTCCAGGCCGAGGGTGTAGGCGACCCGGCCGGAGATCACGGCGGTCGCGCCCCCGGTCAGCTGGTGTCCCACGGAGCCGGGTTCGTTCGCCAGCAGCCGCAGATAGCCCTGGTCGTTGCCGCCCGCGAACACCCCGGTGCGGGTGCCGCGGACCGAGTGGGGGTCGATGCCGGCGTGCTCGAACACCTCCCAGGCCGCCCGGAGCAGCAGCCGCTGCTGGGGGTCCATCGCCAGCGCCTCGCGGGGGGAGACACCGAAGAAGTCGGCGTCGAAGGCGGTCGCGTCGTGGACGAAGCCGCCCTGGCGTGCGGAGCTGTGCCCCTCGCCGTCCGGGTCGCCGTCGAAGAGCCGGGTCAGGTCCCAGCCCCGGTCCCCGGGGAAGCCGGAGATCGCGTCCTGCTCCGCGGCCACCAACCGCCACAGGTCGTCGGGCGTGTGGACGTCGCCCGGGTAGCGGCAGCTCATGCCGATGATCGCGATCGGCTCCTGGTCGGCGGCCTCACGGTCGCGCAGCTTCTGCTTCGTCCTGCGCAGATCGATCGTGACCAGCTTGAGGTAGTCCCGGAGCGTCTCGTCCTCTGCCATCTGCCAGTGCCTCCCAGGCTCCCGCTCGGCCACGGTCCACCCGGAGCCGCCATGGCGCGGGTGCCGTGTCCAACACATCCGCGTCCGCACGCTATGGACGCCTCGCGAAGGCGGACAACCCCTATGGGGTGAGGCCGCCCCTTATCTCGCGTCACCGCGCCACGCGCGGGTCGCGCCACCTCCGCTGCCGGTACTCAGCGCAGGTCGACGGGGAACTGGAGCATCCCGCGGACGATGAAGGACCCACGCCTGCGCACCGGTCCGGCCCGGCGGATCTCGGGTACCCGGGCGGCGAGGGCGGCGAGGGCGGTCTCCGCCTCCATACGGGCCAGCGCGGCGCCGAGGCAGAAGTGGATGCCCGCCGAGAAGGCCAGGTTCTCCGGTCCCGGGTCCCGTGTGATGTCGAACCGTCCGGGATCGGGATAGACCTCCGGATCCCGGTTGGCGCCGCCCGCGCAGATGGCCACCTCCTCGCCCGCGGCGATCGTCTCGCCCTCCAGCTGGAGGTCGGTGTGCGCGATCCGTCGGTACTGCTGCACCGACGGGTCGTAGCGCAGGGTCTCGCGTACGACGGCGGCCGCCCACGACGGGTCGGCGACCAGCATGTCCCACTGCTCGGGGTGTTCGAGGAGGGCCAGCAGGCCGTTGCCGATGAGGTTGACGGTGGTCTCGGTGCCGGCCAGCGGCAGGAACATGCAGAGCGGGACCATCTCGTCCATCGTCATCCGGCCGTCCTCGACCGCCGGGAGCAGATCGCTGATCAGGTCCTCGCGCGGGTCGGCCCGCCGCTCGGCGATGATCTCCCGGAACATCACCGTCATCTCGCCGATGGCCGCCACCACGCCCCGCGCCGCCGGGACGGTGGCCACGCCGTCGAGCAGGTAGGCCATGCGGCGGCTGAGCCGGAAGAACAGCTGCCGGTGGTGGGGCGGGATGCCGACCAGGTCGCCGATCACCCGCAGCGGGAGCCGCTGGGCGAAGGCCCGCATGAAGTTGACCTGACCGCGACCCGCGAGCATCTCGTCGATCAGCTCGTCGGTGAACCGCTCGACGTACGGCTGCCAGTGGGCGAGCCGGCGCGGGTTGAGCGAGGGGGTGGCGAGCCTGCGCAACCGCGTGTGGTCGGGCGGGTCCAGTCCGAGCATCGAGTTGTCGAACGGCATGAACTCGGGAGGTTTCTCCCCTTCCGGCGTACGGACACCGAAGCGCCGGTCCCGCAGGATCTGGTTCGCGACGCGGTGACTGGTGGTCGTCCAGACACCGACCGCGCTGCGGTGCAGCGTCCCCCGCTCGCGCAGCTGCTCGTAGAACGGGTAGGGATCGTCCGGGACGAGCAGGATCGAGGCGTACGGGTCACCGCCCGCAGCCGCGGTGCGCAGGGCCCCCTGCACCACGGTCGTCTGGTACTGCGCCCTGCGCTCCGCCTCAAGCTCCGACATGCCGTCACTCCCCGCGCGTCGAGCAGCCCGTCTGCACCGGCCGTCACCCTACGGAAGGACGCCCCCCTAGCCTCAACCCCTAACCGATCAGCGGGAGTTCCCGCCGGGCCCGGCCCGGCACCTCTGTGACCAGGCTTTAGGGGTTCTCGGCGTCTCGGCGGCCCACTTAGCCTGTGGGGCAGACATCGGCCGGCGAACAAGGGGATGGACGGCATGAGCGTTCTCTACGACCCGAACGATCCCGCCCTCGCCGCCGACAGGTTCGCCTACTACAAGCGGCTGCGCGAGGCCGATCCGGTGCACGAGATCGCGGCAGGGTACTGGCTGCTCACCCGGTACGACGACGTCGAGGCGCTGCTGCGCTCACCGCACTCCTCCAGCGCCTTCCCGAAGGACCCGGGGTGGGCGATGAGCCGGGGCGGGCCGACCTGCCCGGCCATGCGCAGCGTCAGCAAGTGGCTGCTGCTGCAGGACGGAGCCGAGCACCGGCGGCTGCGCAAGCTGATCGCGCGGGTGTTCACGCCGCGCTACATCGACCGTCTGCGGCCGCGCATCGGGGAGATCGTCGACGGTCTGCTCGACAGCATGGGCGAGGGCGAGGTCGACCTGATCCGGGACCTGGCGCTGCCGATGCCCGTCGCGGTGGTCGGGGAGCTGCTGGGGATACCCGTCGAGGACCGCGCGAAGTGCCGTGACTGGACGGACAAGGTCGGTTACATCCTGGACCCCGATGTGACGCCCCGCAGACGCATCGCCATGAACAAGGCGGAGCCGGAGTTCCGCGCCTACCTGCTGGACCTGATGGCCTCCCGGCGCGACGCCGACCCGGACCACGACCTGCTGTCGGTGTTGATGACGGCGGAGGACAACGAGCAGCTCACCGAGGAGGAGGTCGTCGCCAACATCCTGCTCATCTTCAACGCGGGGCACGAGACGACGGTCAACCTGATCGGCAACGGCATGCTGGCCCTGCTGCGCCAGCCCGAGGCGCTGGAGGCGCTGCGTGCGGATCCGGGGCTGATGGCGACCGCCGTGGACGAGCTGTCCCGGTTCGACCCGCCGGTGACCCTGTCCAGCCGGATCGCCACCGCGGAGATGGAGTTCGGCGGCAAGGTCATTCCGCCGGGTTCCCATGTGATCGGGTTCCTGGACGCCGCCGGCCGGGACCCGGAGCGCTATCCCGACCCCGACCGCCTGGATCTGGCCCGTACCGAGCCGAAGACGCTGGCGTTCAGCGCCGGTCCGCACTTCTGCCTGGGCGCGGTGCTGGGGCGCCTGGAGGCGGCCACCGTGTTCTCGAAGCTGCTGGAGCGGTACACGAAGATCGAGCTGCTCCGCGAGGACCTGCCGATCAACAGTCACTTCAACCTGCACGGGCTGCTGGAACTCCCCCTGCGGCTCTCCCGCTGAGCGCCGACCGCGCCGCGCGCCCGCCTCCCGGCCGCTCACCGGGACGCGGGCGCGCTGAGCCGTGCGGTCCGCCGCGACGGCCCGCCCGGTTCAGACGGTGCGCAGCACCTCGCGCAGGGCCGCGATCACCTCGTCCTGCTGTTCCTCGGGGAGCGACGGGTACATCGGCAGGGAGACGATCTCGTCCGCCAGCGCCTCGGTGACCGGCAGCGAGCCCTCGGCCTGCTTCAGGTGGGCGAACCCGTCCATGGTGTGCACCGGCCGGCGGTAGTGCACGCCGAGGTGAACGCCTCGCGGCCGAAGGGCCTCGATGATCGCGTCGCGCCGGGGGTGCCGTACCACGTAGGCGTAGTAGACGTGGTCGTTGCCGGGTGTCACCGCGGGCAGGACCAGGTCGGTGTCGGCGAGCGCCTCGTCGTAGCGGGCCGCGATCCGGCGGCGGGCCTCGATGTACCCGTCGAGCCGCCGCAGCTTGCGGCGCAGGATCTCGGCGTGGATCTCGTCGAGTCGGGAGTTGTGACCGGGAGTCCGGGCGACGCTGCGCTGCTCGTCCATGCCGTAGTACCGGAGCCTGCGCAGCGCGGCGTCGGTCTCCGCGTCGTCGGTGACCACCGCTCCGGCGTCGCCGTAGGCACCGAGGACCTTCGTCGGGTAGAAGGAGAACGCCGCGGCCCTGCCGGTGGTGCCGGCCAGTCGGCCGTGCCGTCTGGCACCGTGCGCCTGGGCGCAGTCCTCGATGATCGTCAGGTCGTGCCGGGTGGCGACAGCCTCCAGCGAGGGGAGGTCGACGCACTGGCCGTAGAGGTGGACGGGCAGCAGGCAGCGGGTGCGAGGGGTGATCGCGGCCTCGACCTGGGCGGTGTCCAGCAGGTGGTCGCTCTCGCGCACGTCGACGAAGACGGGGGTGGCTCCGACCTGGTCGACGGCGACGACGGTGGCGGCGGCGGTGTTCGACACCGTGATCACCTCGTCGCCCGGTCCCACGCCCAGGGCGCGCAGCGCGAGGACGAGGGCGTTGGTGCCGTTGTCGACACCGATGCCGTGCGCCAGTCCGAGGTAGGCGGCGAACTCCGCCTCGAAGCTGGCGACGGAGGGTCCGAGTATCAGTTGTCCGGAGCGGAACACCTGGTCGACGGCGTCGAGGATGTCCGCACGCTCCGCCTCGTACTCGGCGAGGTAGTCCCATACGCGCGTGGTCATGACCGTTCTCCTCCTTCCGGGCCGCGGCCCTCCCCTCAACCGTTCGCGCGGTGGCGGGCGGTGAGGTCCTCGAGGACCGGGACGACCTCGTTGGGCGAGGGCGCGGCGAGTACGTCCTTGCGGAGTGCGGCGGCTCCCTCGCGGAAGGCCGGGTCCTCCAGCAGGCGGACCAGGTTCTCACGGACCTGTTCGGGGGTGAACTGCTCGGCCGGCACAGAGATGCCCGCGCCGGACTGGTCCAGGAGGGCGCCGCGGACCTTGGTGTCCCAGAGGCCCGGCAGGATCATCTGGGGGACGCCGTAGTAGGCGGCGGTGGACTGCACCCCCGCGCCGCCGATGTGGATGACGGCCGAGCAGCTGGGCAGCAGCCCGTGCATGGGCACGAAGTCGACGACGGTGGTGTTCTCCGGTGCGTCGTCCACCGACTCTCCCGGGCCGGGCAGCAGTGTGGCGATCAGTTCGATGTCCAGCCCGGCGAACGCCTGCAGGGCGCTGATGCCGAAGATGTCGAACCCGAAGTAGCTGCGGACCGAGATGCCGGCGGTCACGGCGACGCGGGGTTTCGCGGGCTCGGCGGCCAGCCACTCGGGGAGCACGGCCCGCCCGTTGTAGGGCACGTACCGCACACCGACCACGGTCAGTCCGTTGTCGATCCGGTGGCTGGGCGGGTTGGTGTCGATCGTCCAGTGCCCGTTGACCACGGTCTCGTCGAAGGCGGCACCGTGCCGGGCGAGGGCCTCGGTGAGCCAGTCCCGCAGCGGGTCCACCCGCTCGCTCTCGGGACGCTCGGCGAGCCGGGCCAGGAAGTCGTCGCGGGAGCGGGTGACCACGTCCGCCCCCCACAGCATGCGGGCGTGCGCGGCGCCGGTGACCTGGGCGGCGACGGCGCCGGCCCAGGTGAACTGCTCCCACACGATCAGGTCGGGCTGCCACCACCGGGAGTACTCGACCAGCGCGTCGAGGAACTCGTCGTTGTTGACGATGCGGAAGTACCGCTCGGTCGTCTCGTCGAAGAACCGCAGGAGTTCGTCGTGCCCCAGGTCCGCGGAGTGGGTGACGGCCTCGGCGACCCGGGCCGGCCACTCCTCGTCCTGGTTGGCCTCCATGACCTGCTTCCACCGGTGGTCGCAGCCCAGCGGAACCGCTGTGAGCCCCGCCTCGCTGACGCCCTCCGCCATGTCCGGCTGGGTGGCGACCCGGACCTCGTGGCCCGCTGTTCGCAGTGCCCAGGCCAGCGGCACCATGCTGAAAAAGTGCGTCTTCTCCGCGTGCGTGACGAAGAGTATGCGCATTGTCGTCCTCCAGGCGGGCCCGCCGACGGAAACAGTTCGGACTCGTTCCTTATGCTCGGTTCGCGCTCAGAACCTATGGACTGCTGCGAACGGGGAACAACCCCTACCTCCCCCGCACCTGACCTCGGCCACCCCGACGCGCGTCCCGGGCGGCGACCGCGCCCGGTCGACGAGCGGGCGCATCGGCCCTCCGGCTCCCGGTAGGGGCTGCGCAGGCAACTTAGGGGTGATCACGAAAGGCACGGGGCGGCGGCCGACGTATGCTTCTGACATCCTTCTGCCGCAGGACGCTGCCGTGTCGGCGTCCCGGCCGTTCTCGGCGTGGGCCCGAGTGACCGACCCCCACGCCGCCCCTTCCCCAGGCTGACCGATTCCGCGCCCCGCACAGGAACCGCGCCGCCATCACCCGCACGTCGACGCCCTCGCCGGCCCGTGCACGGAGCGTGCGGCCGCGGCCGTGACCCCGTGCACCACCGCGAGGCCGGTCGTTGTCCCCCGCACTCCGTCCGCCCGTGCTCGGCGTGCTGCCGTGTCGCGCCCCGGGCGGCACGCCGGCCTCGAACGGCTCCGGCACGTCCGGCGGCCACCTGCACCGGCTGTCGGCAGAAGGACCACAGGACAAGGAGACCTGCCCCATGGCCACTGTTCTCGATGACGTCCGCCCGGACGGCGGCACACCGACGCTGCCCGAACTGGTGCGCCGACGCGGTGAGCGGCAACCCGACGACACCGCCTACGTCTTCCTGTACAACGGTGAGGACCCCCGGGAGTCGCTCACCTACCGCGAGCTCGCCGATGCGGTGGACGTCCGGGCCCGGTGGTTCGCCGCCCGGGGCATGAGCGGACAGAGCGCCGTGCTCATGTATCCGTCGGGGCTGGAGTTCGTCCGTACGCTCCTGGGATGCATGGCGTCCAAGGTGACCGCGGCGCCCGTCCAGACACCGCGCCACCTCAAGGACGTGGAGCGCATCCGCCGCATCGCGCAGGACGCCGGCGCCACGGCCGTGCTGACCGAGACCTCCGCCAGGCTGGAGTTGGAGGACCGGTTCGGGAACCTGGAGGACCTCCTCGGCCTCACGGTCCTCGACACCGCCGATGCCGCCTCGGTGGGGGACGACGTGCCGGGGCCGGTCGTACGGGGTCCCGCTCCCGGTCTGGACGACGTCGCCCTGCTCCAGTACACGTCGGGCTCCACCGGCGACCCCAAGGGCGTGGTCGTCACCCACGCCAACTTCCTCGCCAACGTCGCCGAGACGGACGCCCTGTGGCCGTGCGCACCCGAGGGCACCGTGGTCAACTGGCTCCCTCTCTTCCACGACATGGGCATGCTCTTCGGCGTCGTCATGCCGCTGTGGGCCGGTATCCCCTCGTACCTGATGGCGCCCGCCGCCTTCATCCGCCGGCCCGCCCGCTGGCTGGAGGCGATCGCCCGGTTCCGCGGTACCCACTCCGCGGCGCCCAGCTTCGCCTACGAGATGTGCGCGCGGGTGGCGGCGGAGGGGAAGGCCGGCGGGGTCGGTGACCTCTCCTCGTGGCGCGTGGCGGCCAACGGCGCCGAACCCGTGCGCTGGCGTGCGATCCGGGACTTCACCGAGGCCTTCGTCCCGCACGGCTTCCGGCCCGAGGCCATGTGCCCGGGCTACGGACTCGCCGAGAACACCCTCAAGGTCACCGGCAGCGACCAGGACCGCGAACCGACGGCCGTGTGGCTGTCCGCGACGGCGCTGCGGGAGGGCCGCGCCGAGATCGTCGACGCGCGGACACCCGGCGCCGTCCCGGTCACCAGCAGCGGCCGCACCGTCCCGGGCACCGAGGTGCGGATCGTCGATCCCGGCACCTCGCGCGGCTGCCCGCCGGACGTCATCGGCGAGATCTGGGTCCACGGACCGTGCGTGGCGGCGGAGTACCGGGGGCGGCCCGAGGCGAGCGCGGAGACCTTCCGCGCACGGATGAGGGACGCCGACGGGCGCCCGGAGGACGGGCGGGCCTACCTGCGCACCGGTGACCTGGGCTTCCTGCACGACGGTGAACTGCACGTCGCCGGCCGCTTCAAGGACCTGATCATCCACCAGGGCCGCAACTACTACCCGCAGGACGTGGAACTGTCGGCGGAGAAGTCCGTGGACGGCCTGCACCCCAACTGCGCCGTCGCGTTCGCCGTCGAACGCGACGAGAAGGAGCACCTCGTGCTCGTCGTCGAGGCCGACGGCCGGACGGTGCGGTCCCATGGCACGGAGAGCCTGCGCGCACGGGTGGTCCGCGCCGTCCACGACCACCATCACCTGACGGTCGACACGGTCCTCCTCGTGCGCAGGGGCGCGATACCCAAGACCTCCAGCGGCAAGGTGCAGCGCCGTGCGTGCCGCGCGCTGTACGAGGGCGGCGACCTGATCGACCTCGCCGCTCCGTCACCCGGCCGGTGACGGAGCGGCCCGCGCACACCGGTGGGGCCGCGTACGGGTGCGGCCGGCACGACGAACGACGTCACAAGGGAATGTTCCCGTGTTTGCGTGCCGGGCGCGCCTGCCGCTTGTTCCGCAGGCTCGCCAGCGCCCTGGCGACCTCGTGCCGGGTGCGGGAGGGCGAGATGACCATGTCGACGTAGCCGTGCGCGGCGGCCTCGTAGGGATTGCCGAACCTGCGCCGGTAGTCGTCGACGAGGCTCTCCTTGACCGCCGCGCGCTCCTCGGGCGCAGCGGCGGCCAGCTCGCGGCGGTGCAGGAGGGGCACGGCGCTGTTGGCGCCCATCACGGCGATCTCGGCGGTGGGCCAGGCCATCACGCGGTCGGCGCCGATCTGCCGGGAACCCATCACCGCGTACCCGCCGCCGTAGGCCTTGCGGGTGATGACGGTGATCTTGGGGACGGTGGCCTCGGCGTACGCGTAGAAGAGCTTGATGCCGCGCCGGATGATGCCCTGGTGCTCCTGGCCGACGCCGGGCAGGTAGCCGGGCACGTCCATGAAGGTGAGGACGGGAATGTTGAAGGAGTCGCAGAAGCGGATGAAGCGGGCGGCCTTCTCGGAGGCGTCGATGTCCAGCACGCCGGCGAGGTGTCCGGGCTGGTTGGCGACGACGGCCACCGAGTGGCCCTCGACCCGGCCGAGCGCGCAGATGATGTTGCGGGCGAAGTCCGGATGGATCTCGAGGTAGTCGCCGTCGTCGAGGACCGCGGTGATGACGTCGGCCATGTCGTACACCTGCTGCTCGCTGTCGGGGATGACGGTGTCGAGAGCCAGGTCCGCTTCGGTGATGCCGGGGGCGCAGTCGTGGTCGTAGACCGGGGCCGGGTCCAGGTTGTTGGGCGGCAGGTAGCCGAGGAGGGTCTGCACCCACGAGATGGCGTCCTGCTCGTCGTCGCCGACGTAGTGCGCGTTGCCGGAGACCTCGGCGTGGACGGCGGGGCCGCCGAGTTGCGCGGCGGTCACCTGCTCGCCCATGACGGCGGAGACGACCTCGGGTCCGGTGACGAACATGTAGGAGATGTCCTTGACCATGACCGTGAAGTCGGTGAGGGCCGGCGAGTAGACCGAACCGCCCGCGCAGGGGCCCATGATGAGGGAGATCTGCGGGATCACGCCGGAGGAGTGAACGTTGCGGACGCCCAGTTCGGTGTAGTAGGCGATGGACATCACGCCTTCCTGGATGCGGGCGCCGCCGGAGTCGTTGATGCCGATGACGGGGCAGCCGACGCTCATGGCGAAGTCGTAGATCTTCACGACCTTGCTGCCGAAGGCCTCGCCCATACTGCCGCCGAGGGTGGTGAAGTCGTGGGAGAAGACGCACACTTGACGTCCGTCGATGGTGCCGTGACCGGTCACCACCCCGTCGCCGTAAGGGCGCGGGATGCCTGCCTCGACGGTCCGGTGGCGCACGAACTCGTCGAGTTCGACGAACGAGCCGGGGTCGAGCAGCAGGTCGATGCGCGCGCGGGCGGTGAGCTTCCCCTTGAGGTGCTGCCGGTCCGCGGCCTTCTTCTCGGCCAGGACGACGGCCTCTTCGTGCCGGGCGGCCAGATCGGCGATGCGGTCCGCCGTGGACGTGGGCGACTCCCCGACCGGCGAGACAGGCTCCTGGAGCGACATACCAGCCCTACCTTCCAACACGACGACCCTGCCTCCGATCCTCCTCGCATCAGGCCATCGGCAGCACCCCTAATCGCCCGCCCGCGCCCCTAGACGCGCCGGCCGGTTTCGGACGGCGCGCACCCGGCCAGGGTCCCGTCCCGCGCGGGCGACGGACCGGTGAACATGACCCTCAGTCGGCAAACGGCTACGTCGCTCGCCGACAGCAGCACGTCTACCAGGGGCTTCGCGGCCGGCTCCCCCGTCTCGTCGACAACTCGTCATGTCATCCGTCACGTTGTTAGTGGCGATGCCGTTGTGGCATGGCCGGTAACTGTGAAAGATTCTCAAAAAACTTGTCCAAGTCGAGGACGAGTTGAGTTCGAAACAGTTCAGAAGGGCCGCCCAGACGTGGCCCAGGGGTCACCCTTGCACGCGCTCGGACACGTGTGAACGGGGGAGCTGCGGATGCTGTGCCGGCCGGCGCCTGGCAATCCCCGTTCGGAACTGCTAACGGGGAGGCAGACGCCAGTCATGCTGGTCCATCGAGACGAACAACTGGCCCATCTACGCTGGGCGTTCCACGCCTGTGAGAAGCACGGACACGGACAGGTGGCGCTGGTCACCGGCGCCGTGGGAAGCGGTAAGACGCAGGTACTGGAGACCTTCGGGGAGTGGGCCACCACCGCCGGTGGGCAGGTTCTGAGCGCCGCCGGGTCACGCGCCGAGCAAGGACTCCACTTCGGGGTGCTCGGTCAACTCCTGCACAGCGCTCGGCTGAAATCCGACGGTGTCCGGGAGGTCGAGGAGCTGATACGCGAGGTCGCGCTCGCGGTACCCACGGCGGAGGCGAGGAGCGGCGCGGCGCCCGAGATCTTAGCGGAGGCCTTGACAGCGGACGGACTGTGGGCACCGCTGTTGCGGACCGCCTTCGACACGTTCCTGACCCTGGCCAACCGAGGGCCTCTGGTCCTGGCGGTCGACGACCTCCAGCACACGGACGCCGCCTCACTGCACTGTCTGCTCTATGTCACCCGAAGACTGAGAAACGCACGCATCATGGTGCTGCTCTCGGAGGCGACGACGCTGCGCCCGGCGCATCCGCTGTTCCACGCGGAGCTGCGCAGTCTGCCTCGCTTCACCCGGGTCACCCTGCCGCTCCTCACCGTCGACTCCGTCTCCCGGCTGCTCGGCGAGGAGGCCGGGGCGCACGGCGGTCACGGCACCGAGGCCGCCGCACCGGACGTGCACGAGGAGGCCAGGCGCATTCTGCGGGTGACCGGCGGCAATCCGCTGCTGACCCAGGCGCTGGTCGACGAACGGGCCCACCGCGGGACGAACAGCGCCCCCGACGGCGGAGCGAGGGCCGGTGACACCTTCGAGAGGGCCGTGCTCGACTGCCTCTACCGCCACGAGCCGGGCGTTCGCCTGGTGGCCCAGGCCCTCGCGGCGCTGGACCGCCCGGCCTCACCGGAGCTGCTCGGTCAGCTGCTCGACGTGCTGCCCGACTCCACCGTGCCCGCCGTCCGCGTCCTCGAGGGCGCGGGGCTCGTCCACGCGGGCCGGCTGCGCCATCCACGGATCCTGCTCGCGGTGCGTTCCGACATGCCGGCCGAGGAGCAGCGGCGGCTGCACCAGCGGGCGGCCGAGGTGTTGCACGAGAACGGTGCCGAAGCGAGCGTGGTCGCCGAGCATCTGGTGGCCTCCGCGTGGACGGACGCTGCCTGGGTGGTGCCCGTCCTCCGGGACGCCGCGGCGCACGCGCTGTCCACCGGCCGCCCCGACCACGCCGCCGCGTGTCTGCGCCTGGGCGGCCGGGCCGAGACCGACAAGGACCGGCGCAACTCCCTGATGGCGATGCTGATCACTGCCCGGTGGCAGGTCAATCCGCTGGCCGTGACCGGTCAGGTGAGCCAGTTGGTGGAGGCGGCGCGGTCCGACGAGTCGTCTCACTCGACGGCCGTGTCCGCGGTGCCGTACCTGTTGTGGCAGGGTCGTGCGGAGGAGGCGGCCGAGGCGATCAGCGGCTGTGGCGCGGACGACCACGGCCCCGCGTCGCACGAGCTGCGGCTGATCCGCTTGCTGATCGCGTTGTCCCATCCGGACTACCTGGGGGCGGTACGGGAGGATCCCGGCTCCTGGATGCGGGCGGCGACGGCGACGAACTCCGGCAGTCCGCTGCTGCAGGCCGTGTCGGTGCTCGGCAACGCCCTGATGCCGACCGGCGGTGTGGACATCGTGGCCGCCGCGGAGCAGTTGCTGGAGCGGCATCACCTGGACAGTGGCTCCCTGGGCCTGCTGACCGCTCCCCTGCTGGCCCTGCTCTGCGCCGGCCCCTCCGACCGGGTCGTGGCCTGGGGCGAACGGCTGCTCGCCCGACAGGGCGTCCAGCACATACCGGCCTGGCGGGGGGTCATCCGGGCGATCCACGCGGAAGCGACGCTGCGCCTGGGCGATCTGGACGCGGCCGAGCGGGGCGCGCGGTTGGCGCTGGAGGACCTGCCGGCGCCCGCCTGGGGCGTGGCCGTCGGTGGTCCGCTGGGCACCCTGATCACGTGCACGACCGAGAGTGGCCGGCTGTTCGAGGCCGAACGCTGGCTGTCGCAGCCGGTACCGGCCGGTGTCTTCCGCACTCCGGTGGGCGCGCACTACCTGATCGCCCGGGGCCGGCACCATCTGGCCACGGGGCAGCACCAGGCGGCCGCGGCCGATCTGCACCGGAGTGGTGAGTTGGTCCGTTCCTGGGGCATCGACGTGGCCGGTCTGTTCCCGTGGCGCCTGGAGCAGGCCCGGGTGCAGCTCGGCCTCGGCAACGCAACGCGCGCCACACAACTGCTCCGGGAGCAGCTCCAGGTGTCCCGTGGACTGGACGACCGCACCCGGGGCCGGGCGCTGCGGCTGCTCGCTTCCACGGCCACGCCGGTTCTCCGGCGCAAGCTGCTGTCCAAGGCGGTGACCGTGTTGCAGGCGTGCAGCGACCAGCACGAGCTGGCCCGGGCCCTGTCCGACACGAGTCAGACGCTTCCGCAGGCCGGTGAGTCCAGACGGGCCCGGCTGTTCGTTCGTGCCAACCAGCTGGCCCAGGGCTCGGGCAGGGCCGCGGCGCTGCCGCAGCAGATGATGCAGCGGCGGGCTGCCACCGGCGGGGCGACGCCGACGGCGGGCTCGCCCTCGGACGCGTCCTCGGACGGCTTCGAGACCCGGGACCAGGACGGTCTGCTGAGCGAGGCCGAGCGCCGGGTCGCGGTACTGGCGGCCCGTGGGCGTACCAACCGGCAGATCTCCAACGAGCTGTACATCACGGTGAGCACGGTGGAGCAGCACCTCACCCGGGTCTACCGGAAGCTGGACGTCAAGAGCCGGACCGACCTGCCGAACCGGCTCATGGCCCTCGCCGAACCGATGGCGTAGGCCGGCCGGAACAGGGCGCCCGGTCGGGGCCGAGCACCGCGGTCCCGACCGGGGGCTCGCCGAGCCGGCCCGCCCCGGGCTCCCGCCGCTGCCTCGTGAACACACCCCCTACCAGACGGTCGTCCGCGTTCGTTAGGGGTTGTCGGCGGCCGGCGGCACTGCGATCGTCTGGGCCTGGGCCGATGTGTGACCGCGCGCCGGGGGGCGGACGCGGGCGGCGAACGTCGAGGACGTCTCCCATCCGGGGAGGCGGACGACACCGATCGGAAGGGACGACGAACGCGATGGCGACAAGCGACGCGAGCGACCTGTGGGTGCGCCGCTTCCATCCAGCACCCCAGGCACCGGTCCGTCTGCTCTGCCTGCCGCACGCGGGTGGCTCCGCGAGCTACTACTTCCCGGTCTCGCAGCGTCTCGCTCCGCGTGTCGAAACCCTGGCCGTGCAGTACCCGGGCCGGCAGGACCGCAGGAACGAGCGGTGTCTGGAGACGGTGCGGGACCTGGCCGACCAGATCGTCGAGGTCCTCGGTCCGTGGCAGGACAAGCCCTTGGCGCTGTTCGGGCACTCTCTGGGTGCCACGGTCGCCTTCGAGGTGGCTCTGCGCCTGGAGGCACGTGGTTGCCTGCCCGTCGCGCTCATCGCGTCCGGGCGGCGGGCACCGAGCGCGCCCCGGGACGAGCGGGTTCACCTGCGGGACGACGAGGGCCTGTTGGCGGAGATCAGCCGTCTGGACGGCACCCAGTCCCAACTGCTCGAGGACGACGAGATCCGGCGCATGGTCCTGCCGTCGATCCGCGCCGACTACAAGGCCGCCGAGACCTACCGTTACGAGCCCGGTCCGCCGCTGTCGACGCCCGTCTACGCCCTGACGGGGGACGCCGACCCCAAGGCCACGACCGACGAGGTCCGCGCATGGGCCGGCCACACCACGGGTCGGTTCGAGATGACCGTCTACCCGGGTGGTCACTTCTATCTCAACGCACACGCTCCGGCGGTGACCGAGGAGATCGCCGCATGGCTGGTGCCCGCCGCCACGGCCGGCCGCTAGCGCGCGGATACTCCTCCGACGGTTTTCCTACGCGAACGTGCCATGTGCTATGACCGCCCATATCCACGATTCGAATCGATGAGAGAACGGTCCGATGCAGCGGACTCTCGACCTCTCGACCTCTCGAATTCAATCTACTGAACTGATGTGCCGCGGTTCTTCAGCGGCTGCCACCAGTCCCGCCGCTTCTTGTACCATTCGACGGTTTCTGCCAGTCCTTCGTCGAAGGAGATCCGCGGGCGATATCCGAGTTCCGCGGAAATCTTCGTGATATCGACCGAGTACCGGCGGTCGTGGCCTTTTCGGTCGGCCACGTTCTCCACCATGGACCAGTCCGCGCCGACCATACGCAGCAGCCGCCCGGTGAGGTCGCGGTTCGTCAGTTCGGTACCACCGCCGATGTTGTAGACCTCGCCCGCCGCTCCCTTTTCCGCCACCAGCGCGATGGCCCGGCAGTGGTCGTCCACGTGCAACCAGTCCCGCACATTTCCGCCGTCCCCGTAGAGCGGAACCTTCCGCCCGTCCAGCAACCGGGTCACGAAGAGCGGGATCATTTTCTCGGGGTTCTGGTACGGGCCGTAGTTGTTGGAACACCGGGTGATGCACACCGGCAGTCCGTGGGTGCGGTGGTAAGCCCGTGCCAGGAGATCGGAGGACGCCTTGGACGCCGAATAGGGGGAATTAGGCTCCAGTGGCCGGTCCTCGCTCCACGAACCCTCGTCGATGGAACCGTAGACCTCGTCCGTCGAGACGTGGACGAACTTCCGCACCCCGGCACGCAGGGAGGCTTCCAGCAGTATCTGGGTGCCGAGGACATTGGTCCGGACGAATTCCTCGGACCCGCTGATCGAGCGGTCCACATGCGATTCCGCGGCGAAGTGGACGACCAGGTCGCAGTCGGCCAGTACCTCCGCGACCAGTGCGTGGTCACAGATGTCACCGCGCACGAAGGTGAAGCGCGCATCGTCCTCGATCCGCGCCAGGTTGGCCCTGTTGCCGGCGTAGGTGAGCTTGTCCAGGACCACCACCTCGGGCGCGCTGCCGCCGGTGTACGCGCCGGTCACGGCCCGTCGCACGAAGTGGGAGCCGATGAACCCGGCGCCGCCGGTCACTACGATGCGCATGCCGCTCCCTCAGTGATCCGCACTCGCGATGGCCATGAGGTAGGCACCGTACTCCGACGTGCCCAGCTGTCCGCCCAGTGCGTAGCAGGCGGCGGAGTCGATGAATCCCATACGGAAGGCGATCTCCTCCAGGCAGGCGATCCGTACGCCCTGGCGCTCTTCCAGAACCTGTATGTACTGCCCGGCCTGGAGCAGCGAGTCGTGTGTGCCCGTGTCGAGCCAGGCGAATCCGCGTCCCAGGTCGACCATTCTGGCCCGACCCTGCTGGAGGTACACCCGGTTGACGTCGGTGATCTCCAGTTCCCCACGGGCGGACGGCCGGATGTCCCGCGCGATGTCCACCACTCCGTTGTCGTAGAGGTAGAGCCCCGTGACAGCCAGGTTCGACCTGGGCCTGACCGGCTTCTCCTCCAGCGATATCAGTTCGCCCCGGTCATCGGTCTCCCCGACCCCGTAGCGTTCCGGGTCCTTCACCGCGTAGCCGAACAGCACGCAACCGTCGACGTTCTTGCAGTGATCGCTCAGCAGGTCCGAAAGTCCGGGGCCGTGGAAGATGTTGTCGCCCAGAATGAGGGCCACCGAGTCGTCCCCGATGAATTTCTCACCGATGACGAAGGCTTCCGCGATGCCGCCTGCCCGTGGCTGCTCGGCGTATTCGATGGAAAGACCGAGTCGACTCCCGTCGCCCAGCAGCTCCCGGAAGAGCCCCGTGTGCGAGGGAGTCGATATCAGCAGGATGTCCTTGATGCCGCCGAGCATGAGGACGGAGAGCGGGTAATAGATCATCGGCTTGTTGTAGACGGGCAGTAACTGCTTGGACACGGCATGGGTGAGCGGATAAAGTCGCGTCCCGCTCCCTCCGGCCAGAACGATCCCTTTCATGCTCGTTAACCCCTCGTTTCCGATGATGAACTCGGGATGGATCGAGCGGGCCGCCACTCAACCGAGATCATGCCTGAGTCGGATCGAGAGTATCGCTCACCGCGTGATTCCGTCTACTGCCACGGCCAAGTCACCGGCATAAACAAAAGCGCACCAGCCGCCGCGTGAAAGGATTTGCAGATGTGAAATAGCATCCCGCTCATGACCGATGATCCGACCGGAGGCGAGTGCGCCGGCGGCGCGCGCGGGGACGGACCGAGGGAGAAGGCATGCCGTCAGCCGGCCCTCGGACCGAGGGCCGACGGGTTCGAGGCATCCCGGCCGAAGACATGGCGGTCCCGCCCTCTACCGCGAAGACGGGTACCGACTATCGGGCCAGGACTCGGAACGCGTCCGGTGTCAGCTCGTCCTGCCCACGCCGGGCGGGGACACCGGTCCGCCGACCCGGGTGTCCGCTCCGGGTTCCGCGTCGATCCAGCCGTGCGAGAGGGCGACCTGCACGAGCCCCTGACGGACCTGGAGGATCTGTTCGGAGGTCACGGTCGGAGCGGTCCGGAGGATGGTCTCGGTGACCTCCTCGATGTACTCCTTCACGGAGAGCACGTCGCACAGTCCGTCCTCCGGGAAGAGGCCTGCGGGACCGGCGGCAGCCGAGGACGTCCTCACCGGCGGCGACACCGGGCGCTCACGCTCGGCGTTCCCGTTCTGGATGCGCACCCTGCTGGCCTTGAGGCCGCGGTCGCCCTCCTCGACGTCGAACTCCACCTTCATGCCCGGACCGAGGAGCCTCTTGTCGAAGGCCAGGTCGTTGACGTGGATGAACACGTCCTCGCCGCCGTTGTCGGGCGCGATGAATCCGTAGCCCCGGAACTCGTCGAACCGAATGATCTTCCCAACCGCCACTGCATGCCCCACTCACCCCAGGCGCACTTACCTCCACCGTGCGCAACTGCGCCCGAGAGTACCTCCCACCCGGTACACGCACAATGATCCTTCGGACGAGCGACCGAGGGCGGGGTTGCGCTGGCGGCGATCGCGCGGGGTCCGGGTGCCGCGGTCCGTACCGACCGCGGCACCCGGACCCGGGCCTCTGCTCGGCCTTCGTGGGTGGCGCTTCAGTGCTTGATCGCGACGCCGCAGACGGAGACGTCGGCCGTGGACTCCTCGGACCCGTCGGAGTCCGGCCGCCAGGAGGCCGTCGACACGACCCCCGGCTCCACCAGGTCCAGCCCGGTGAAGAAGGTGGCGATCTCCTGCGGCGACCGCAGGTGGTAGGTGTTGGCCGACTGGCCGTTGTAGACCCGGACCGCCGTGTTGAGCGCCTCGTTGGTGTTCGTGCCGTCGCTCAGGGCCAGGTAACTCCCCGCCGGCAGACCCGACAGCAGCGAACTCACCAGCTCCGCGGGGCGTTCGGCGTCGGAGATCTGGCCCATGATCCCCAGCATGGTCAGGGCGACCGGGCGGCTGAAGTCCAGGGTCTTCGCGGCTTCGGCCAGGATGCGTTCCGGGTCCCTGACATCGGCGTCGATGTAGGCGCACGCGCCCTCGTCGCTGCTGGTGAGCAGTGCCTGCGCGTGGACCAGGACGAGGGGGTCGTTGTCCACGTACACGATGCGGCTCTCCGGCGCGATGCGCTGGGCCAGCTCGTGCGTGTTGTCCGCGGTGGGCAGGCCGGTGCCGATGTCGAGGAACTGGCGGACCCCGGCCTCCCCCGCCAGGAAGCGCACGGCGCGCGAGAGGAAGCGTCGTTGCAGCCGGGCGACGGCGGCGAACTCCGGGAAGGTCGTCAGGATGACCTCGCCGGCCTCGCTGTCGACGGGATAGTTGTCCTTGCCACCCAGCAGGTAGTTCCAGACACGGGCCGAGTGCGGGCGATCGGTCTGAAGTCTGGCCCTGACTTCTTCGCGCGGATGAGTCATGGGGAAAGCTTCACACAGGCCCGTACGTCCGTGGTCGACTACCCCGAAGATTCGCGCACTTCGACGCCCTCGCGCGCCCACGCACGCAGCTTCTCCGGGTTGCGGACCACCCAGATCGGGGTGACGCGCCCGTCGGAGACGTCGAACGCGGCCTCGGTCAGCGCGACGCCGGCGCGCTGCGCCACCAGACCGGGCACACCGGTCCTGGCCTGGAAGCCGGGCGGCGGCTCGGCGCGGCCCGTGTGGCACGCGTCGGGTCTCCTCGCCCTCGCCTCGCCCTCGCCTCGCTCCAGGTCGTGCTCGGCGTCGCTCACGTTCCGTCGGTCCCTCTCCCCCTGGGCGTCCTCAGCCGGTCGGAGGCGGCGGTGCGGTGCGGTGCGGGGGCGATGGGCCCGGACGTCCACGGGGCGCCCGTCCGGGTCGCGCGCCGTCATGGTCCACTGCGTGGGCAGGGTGTCGATCCGTCCGACCGGGAACCCGGCGCGCAGGATGCGTGCGCGCACCTCGCCCAGCCGCGCGCGCGTTGCCACGCGCAGCCCCCATCCCGCACCGCCGAGGGGGCCGGGTTCCGTGCCGGGGGCGGTCGCGGTCTCGACGATCATCAAGTGGTCGTTCCCGCCGACGTCGACGACCGCGATCCGCGGATCGGAGCCGGTCGCGGCCCGCTCGAAGGCGAGCACTCCCCCGAGCAGGTCCGTGTAGTACGGCAGGAGCCGGTCGAGGTCGGTCGTGGACAGGGTCAGGTGGTTGATTCCGAGAAGATCCGGCATGGTCCACCCACCTTAGTGCGGCGGCCCCGCGGCGGGTGGAGAGTTCCGCCGGGGCGGTCAACTGGCGCTCCACGAACCGGATCCGGGGGTCTGGACAGTGACGGATCGACGTGTTGTCATTCCGCTGTCGTTCGATTTCCAACGTTGGAAGAACGCCTCGACGCAGACGCACCCGACGAACGCTCGCGCCCACGACCTCCACGGTGCCGCCCAGCCGGTGCCGTCCGACCGACTCGTCCCGGTCCGGGACCCCACTGCGAGGAAGGTTCGATGACAAGACGTACCGCACGCCCACGAGCGAGAACGTGGGCCCTGCTGACGGCCGCGGCCCTGGCGCTGCCGACGACCGGTCTGATGTCCACCGCGTCGGCCGCCGGGACACCCGCCGGTGTCTCGGCCCCCGCGGCCGAGCAGGCCGCCGTCGCGGTGCACGGCCTGAAGGGCGAGTACTTCGCCATGTCGGCGCCGGGCGCCAGGGACTTCGCCGAGCTCGGCGGCACCGTCCTCGACCCGCAGATCAACTTCTCCGGCCTGACCAGCACGTTCCAGGAACTCACCGGCAGGACGGAGCACACGACCGCCCGCTGGACCGGGCAGATCGAAGCCCCGGCGACCGGGGACTACACCTTCCACGCCAGCGGCGACAACGGCTTCCGGCTGTTCATCGACGACGAACCCGTCATCGACCACTGGGAGCCGGACTGGGACAACGAGCAGACCAGCGCGGCGGTCAGGCTGGCCGCCGGGGAGAAGCACGAGTTCCGCCTGGAGATGTTCCAGGACACCGGCGGCGCCAACATGTTCCTGCGCTGGTCCACTCCGACCCTGCCCAAGCAGGCCGTTCCGATGTCGGCGTTCACGCCCCCGGCCGGGTTCGAGGTCTATCCGGTCGAGCCGTCGGTCGCCGAGGACGGCCGGCGGGTGATGGCGCGCTTCGAGGGCGAGGTCGGCGGCGACGTCGCGGCGTTGGCCGAACGCCTGGAGATCGAGGCCGACACCACGCCCATGCCGATCGAGTCGGTCACGGTGTCCCGCCGCGACCGCACCGCTCTGGAGATCGTGCTCGCGGCGCCCATCCAGAAGAACCAGCAGGTCAAGCTCACCTACGACGGCCAGGGTGGGCTCACCTCCGGCGGCGAGACCGTACCGGCGTTCATCCGCTACGCGCAGAACGACTCGGTGCACCGGCTCACCACCGAGTGGGGCGACCAGCTCGACGAGAAGCGGCCGCTGCCGGAGTACCCGCGCCCCCAGCAGGTGCGCTCCGCGTGGAAGAACCTCAACGGCCCCTGGCAGTTCGCCGCCGCCGAGGCGGGAGAGCAGCCGGTCTTCGGCAAGGACCTCGACGAGCGGATCGTCGTGCCGTTCCCGGTCGAGTCGCAGCTCTCCGGGCTGGAGCGGCACGAGGACCACATGTTCTACCGCAAGCTCGTCGACGTGCCGAAGAACTGGAAGGTCGGCAAGGGCGGCAAGGGCGACCGGCTCAAGCTCAACTTCGGAGCGGTGGACTACCAGGCCCGCGTGTGGGTCAACGGGAAAGAGGTTGCCGAACACACCGGCGGCTACACCGCGTTCAGCGCCGACATCACCGACGCGCTCAAGAGCAAGGGCCCGCAGGAGGTCGTCGTCGCCGTCACCGACACCGGTGGCGCCAACCAGCCGATGGGCAAGCAGTCCACCAACCCCGGGGGCATCTTCTACACGCAGTCGTCGGGCATCTGGCAGACGGTGTGGATGGAACCGGTCGCGGAGACGTCCATTGACAACGTAGTCACGACGCCCGACATCGACAGCGGCTCCCTCGCCGTGACGGTGGAGTCCGAGGGCGCCTCCGCCGGGGCCCGCGTCGAGGCCGTCGCCCGCGACAAGCGCGGCAGGGTCGTCGGGCGGATCAGCGGGCCGGCCAACGAGGAGCTGCGCCTTCCCGTGGCGAAGCAGCACCTCTGGAGCCCCGACGACCCCTACCTCTACGACCTCGACGTGTCGCTCACCGACGGCAGGTCGAAGGACTCGGTCGACAGCTACTTCGGCATGCGCGAGGTGGGCATCGAGGAGGTCGGCGGCTATCCGAAGCTGGTGCTCAACGGGAAGCCCGTCTTCTCCCTCGCCACCCTCGACCAGGGCTTCTGGCCCGACGGCCTGTACACGGCGCCCAGCGACGAGGCCCTCGCCTTCGATCTGAAGGCCCACAAGGAGCTGGGCTTCAACGCCGTCCGCAAGCACATCAAGGTGGAGCCGGCGCGGTGGTTCTACCACGCGGACCGGCTCGGTCTGCTGGTCTGGCAGGACTTCGTCTCCGGGAACGTCACCGACACGGCCGGCCAGAAGGCGTTCGTCGACCAGGGCATGGAGGCGATGCGGCAGCACCACAACGCGCCCTCGGTCATCGGCAACATCGTCTTCAACGAGGGCTGGGGCGAGTGGGACCGCGAGGAGAGCGGCCGCATCGCCGAGGCCGTCAAGGCCGCCGACCCGTCCCGGATCGTCAACGCCCACAGCGGTGTGAACTGCTGCAACTCCAAGGGTGACTCGGGCAAGGGCGACATCATCGACCACCACGACTACAACAACGAGGACCCGCCGTTCCCGGACCACCGGGCCGCGATGGACGGTGAGCACGGCGGCTTCACCCTGCGCACCCCGGGGCACATGTGGCCGGGCGCCCCGACCGTGATCTACAGCGGGGTGGCGGACAAGGAGGCGCTGACCCGCAAGTACGTCGAGAACACCGAGAGGTTCTACCTCGACCAGGCCGGTGCCGAGTTGTCCGGCTCCGTGTACACGCAGATCTCCGACCTGGAGAACGAGCTCAACGGCCTCTACACCTACGACCGCCGGGAGATCAAGGTCGACCCCGTCCGGGTGCGCGAGGTCAACCGCAAGGTCATCGCGGCCGGCGCCGCCGCGGGTGACCGGGAGGAACCGAAGGGCGGCGGGCACTGGGCCCTGGACGAGGGCGCGGGGTCCACCGCCGCCGACGAGGGCCCGAACGGCTCGGCGCTGACCCTTTCCGAGGGCACCGCCTGGACCTCCGGGGTCAGCGGCAGCGCGCTGAGGTTCGACGGTGCGGGAGCGCACGCCGAGACCGACGGCCCGGTGCTCGACACGACCGGGAGCTACTCGGTCTCCGCCTGGGTGACCCTCGACGAACTCCCGGGCAACTACGCCACCGCCGTCAGCCAGGACGGCCGCCACCAGGCCAGCCCCTTCTACCTCCAGTACGGACAGGGCGCCTTCGCCTTCAGCACGCCCGGCGAGCAGCGCGCCCGGCTGGCGGTCACACCGGAGACGGGGCGCTGGTACCACCTCGTCGGGGTGCGCGACGACGCGAGCAACCAGATCAGGCTCTACGTCGACGGTAAGCCCGCCTCGACCGCGACGGCCGGCCCCAACTACGTGTCCACCGGTCCCCTCGCGGTGGGGCGCGCCCAGTGGAACGGTGCCGACACCGACTTCTGGAACGGCGCCGTCGACGAGGTCCGGGCCTACGACAGGGCCCTCACCGCCGAGGAGGTGAGCGCCCTGCACGCCCAGCGCAAGCCGTAGGCGTCCGGCGCGCGGAGGTCCCGGCGAGCGACCACTCGCCGGGACCGTGTGCGTGCGGCCGGGGGCGGCCGGACCAAAGGTCACTGCGCCGGGTGCACCGCCACGTTGTCGAAGGAGGCGGCCGTGTCGAAGACCCGGACGCCGTTCGCTCCGCTGCGGTACGTGCCGTCGGTGACGGAGATCTTCGGCGTCGTCATGTCGTCGACGTACACCTTGAGGGACGAGCCGACGGCGCTGACGCGCAGGCGGTGGGTCGTGCCGGGCGCGCTCGGCACCCGCGCGGTGCCCAGTGGGGTCCAGCCGTCGTTCGCCCGGCCCAGGACGACCCTGCCGTCGGGGCCGATACCCGCGTAGTAGCCGGAGTAGCTGTCCCAGCCGATCGACGGCCGTGTCACCCGGAAGGCCAGGCCGGCGTCGCCGCCGCCCGAGGTGACCGTGACGTCGGCGTCCTGGGTGAAGTCCGCGAAGTTCGTGTCGAGGAGCGCCTTGCCGCCCTGGGAACGGTTCACCCGGTAGCTTCCGTCACCGGCCGACCAGGAGCCGCCGTACGTCTTCCAGCCCAGCGCGTTGCGGTCGGCGAAGTTGTCCTTCACCTGCATCCGCACCCGGCGGATGGTTCCGTCCTCGTTGAAGTACAGGCGGTCGTAGGCGAGTTGCCGGTGGTTGCCGTCGGTCTCGCTGAGGGGGCGGCGGTGGTAGACGATGTACCACACGTCGGTGCCCGGCACGTTGACGACGGAGTGGTGGCCGGACCCCTTGGCCACGGCCGGGTCCTGGGCGAGCACCCGGTCGACCTTCCTGAAGGGGCCGGTGGGCGAGTCGGACATGGCGTAGGACACCGAGTAGTCCGGGCCGGTCCAACCGCCTTCGGACCACATCAGGTAGTAGGTGCCGTTGCGCTTGAACATGAAGGAGCCCTCGGTGTAGTTCTCCGGGGTGATCTCCTTGTAGGTCGAGCCGTCGGCGAAGGTGCCGAGGCTCGTCATGTCGGGGTTGAGTTTGACGACGTTGGCGTGGTGCCAGCCGCCGTAGTACATGTACGCCTGGCCGTCGTCGTCGATGAAGACGTCCTGGTCGATGGGTTGCGCGCCGTTGTGGAACCGGGAGACGAGCGGTTTGCCCAGGGCGTCCTTGTAGGGGCCCTCCGGCCGGTCGGCGACGGCGACTCCGATGCCGCCGAGCTCCGCGTCGCTCTGGATGTCGTTGGCGGCGAAGTACAGGTAGTACTTGCCGTTGCGCTCCACCGGCGCCGGCGCCCACAGGGCGTACTCGGCCCAGGGGATGTCCGCCGTCCTCAGGACGTCGGGGTGCCTGGTCCAGTGGACCATGTCGGTCGAGGAGAAGGCGTCGAGCCGGGTCTGCTCGGCGTAGCTCTTCGAGGTCGTCGGGTAGACCCAGTAACGGCCGTCGTAGATCACGGTGTCGGGGTCGGCGTACCAGTCGTCGACGAAGGGATTGCCCGCCTCGGCCGTCGTATACACGGGGGCGGCGACGGCGGGGGTCGGGGAGAGCAGGGCGAGGAGCCCGCCGGCGAGCAGCGAGGCACAGGATCTGGCGAGGAGCCCGGTCGTTCCGGCAGTCATGGCTGGGACCTCCGTTGGAGTGGGCACTGGGGCGGACGGTGGGGGGACGAGCTGGAGCCGCGTGCCACCGGACGGTCGCCCGACCGGAGCCGGACGCGGCAGCCGGGTGCCCGGGGCACGGCCACCGCGTCCGGTGCTTGTCACATCAGTTGCCGTCTGCGGCCCAGCCAGGTCTGGGCGATCACGACGAGCGCCAGGAAGGCGCCGCTCACGACCAGTTGGTGCGAGGAGTCCAGGGACCCGATCTGGTTGATGACGTTCTGGATGACCTTCAGGAGCAGGACGCCCACCAGCGATCCGCTGACGTAACCGAGGCCGCCGGTGAGCAGGGTGCCGCCGATGACGACGGCCGAGATGGCGTCGAGTTCCATGCCGTTGCCGAGGATGGTCACCCCGGACGCGAGCCATGCGGCGTTGAGCGCGCCGGCGAGACCGGCCAGCACCCCCGACAGGGTGTAGACGAGGATCTTGGTACGGGCCACGGGGGCGCCCATCAGGGCCGCCGCGTCCTCGTTGCCGCCGACCGCGTACACGTGCTGCCCGAAGCGGGTGCGGCGCAGCACCACCGCGCCCGCGACGAACAGCGCCAGCGTGATCCAGACCGGGTTGCCGAGGCCCAGGGTGCTGCCCTGGCCGAGTTCGGCGAGGAAGGAGCCCTTGCCGATCAGGTAGGTGTCGGCGCCCTCGTCGGTGAGGGCCAGCATCAGTCCCCGCGCCCCCAGCATGGCGGCCAGGGTGACGATGAAGGGGGCGAGGCGGGAGCGGGCCACCAGCAGGCCGTTGACGACGCCGATCAGGCCGCAGACCAGGAGGGGCAGCAGCAACGCCACCAGGGTCCCGTGCCGGGAGCCCCAGGCCGCGAGGACGCCGCCGAGCGCGAACAGGGAGCCGACGGACAGGTCGATGCCGCCGGTGACGATGACGAAGGTCATGCCGAGCGCGACGATCGCGAGGAACGCCGAACTCGTGGCCATGTTGGAGACGTTGTCGCCGGTGGCGAACGAGTCGAAGCCGAACGAGGCGACGATCGAGACGATCACCAGCACCGCCAGCGCGCCGTGCTGCTGGACCAGCGCGCTCAGCCGTTCGGAGCGGGCGGAGCCGACCGGTCCCTCGGTGTCCGCGGCCGCGTTGCTCGCGGTGGTCACGGGCGTGTCCGTGTTCGTGACGGTCATCGCTTCCCTCGTCCCCGTGCCGCGTAGACCGCGCACACGATCACTATGGCCTGGGCGATCTGGGTCCACGACGGGGGCAGATCGTGCTTGATCAGGGTGGCGGTGAGCAGCTGGATGAGCACCGCTCCGGCCACGGTGCCGGCGATGTTGACCCGGCCGCCGGTCAGCGGGGTGCCGCCGACCACCACCGCGGTGATGGCGGACAGCTCCATCAGGTTGCCCAGCGAGGTCGGGTCGCTGGCCTGGAGCCGGGCGGTGGCCAGCACCCCCGCCACCGCGGCGAGCAGGGCGCAGGCGACGTACACGATGATCAGTACGCGACGCACCGGCAGGCCCGCGAGGTGCGCGGCGGGGCGGCTGTCGCCGATGGCCAGCAGTTGCCGGCCGAAGGTGGTGCGGCGGACCACGAAGGCGACCAGCAGCGCCAGCACGGCGGCGATCAGGATGAGGTAGGGGACCCCGAGGACGTCACCGGAGCCGAGGGAGGCCAGCGCCGGGTTGTGCAGGTCCTTCAGCTGCGGGAGCAGCACCAGGGCCAGGCCCCGGCCGCCGACCATGAGGGCCAGCGTGGCCACGATGGGCTGGACCCCGACGAACGCGACCAGCGCTCCGTTGGCCAGCCCCGCCCCGGCGGCGAACAGGGCCACCACCAGTAGGGCGGGCAGTAGTCCGTAGCCGAGGTAGAGGGCCGTCACCGAGGCCGCCAGTGCCATCACCGCGCCGACCGACAGGTCGACGCCCTCGGTGCCGATGACCAGGGCCATGCCCAGCGCGACGATGATGACGGGCGCGACCTGCACGGCCTGGGTGCGGAAGTTCTCCGCGGACAGGAAGTGCGGGGTGATGACGATGTTGACGACCAGGAGCAGCGCCACGCCCGCGTAGACGCCGTAGGTCTGCAGCCACTGGAGGAGGCGGGCCCTGTCGAGCGGGGCGGTGCGGAGGGTGGCTTCAGCCATCGGTGCCGGCCTCCTTCGCCGCGTCGGGTGCCGGTTCGCCGCCGGCGATCGTGCGCATCAGCTTGTCCTCGGTGACGTCGTCGCCGGTCAGCTCACCGACGACCGCACCGTCCTTCAGTACGACCACGCGGTCGGACCCTTCGATCAGTTCCTCCAGGTCGGAGGAGATGAGCAGCACGCCCAGGCCGTCCCCGGCCAGTTCGTCCACGAGTTTCTGCACCTCGGCCTTGGCGCCGACGTCGATGCCGCGGGTGGGCTCGTCCAGCAGCAGCACCTTGGGGTTCATGGCCAGCCAGCGGGCGAGGAGCACCTTCTGCTGGTTGCCGCCGGAGAGTTCGCCGACCTTCTGGTGCGGCGAGGACGCCTTGATGCGCAGCCGCTTGACGAAGGTGTCGACGACGCTGTCCACGCGGGCCTCGGAGACCAGGCCGAAGCGGGAGAGCCGGGGCAGCGCCGCGAGCGCTATGTTCTCGCGGACCGACAGCCCGGGGACGATGCCCTCGCTCTTGCGGTCCTCCGGCAGCAGGCTGATCCCGGCGCGGATCGCGGCCGGGGTGGAGCCGCCGCGCAACGGTACGCCGGCCACCGTGACCCTGCCCGCGCTGCGGGCGAGGGCGCCGGAGACGGCCTTCGCCGTCTCGGTGCGTCCCGAACCGAGCAGGCCGCCGAGGCCCACGACCTCACCCGGGCGGATGCTGACGGAGACGTCGTGCAGCTTGTGCGGGACCGTCAGCCCCTCCGCGTGGAGGACGGGCCGGGTGTCCACGGCGTCGTGGTCGCCGGAGAACTTGGTCGCTCCCTCCTCGCGGACCTCGCCCAGGTCCCGGCCGAGCATGGTGGACACCAGGGAGAGGCGGTCCAGGTCGGCCAGCCGGCCGTGGTGCACGCGGCGGCCGTCGCGCAGCACGGTGACGGTGTCGCACACGGCGTAGAGCTCGTCGAGGCGGTGGCTGACGTAGACGACGGCGATCCCCGCGTCGCGCAGGCGCCGGATCACCGAGAACAGGGTCGCCACTTCGCGGGGTTCGAGCGAGGAGGTCGGTTCGTCCATGATGACGATACGGGCGTCCGTCGCCACGGCTCGGGCCAGGGCGACCATCTGCTGGGCTCCGACACCGAGGGTGCGCAGCGGTTGCCGTACGTCCACCCGGACGCCGTGGGCGGCGAGTGCCTCCTCGGCCTCCCGGTTCATGCGGGCCACGTCCAACAGGCCGAAGCGGTTGCGCGGTTCGCGGCCCAGGAAGAGGTTGCGGGCCACGCTCAGCAGCGGGATGAGGTTGACCTCTTGGTAGATGGTCGAGATCCCGGCCCGCTGCGCCTCCAGCGGGGTACCGAAGGAGACTTCGCGGCCCTGGAAGGTGAGGGTGCCCGCGTCGGGCCGGTGGACGCCGGTGAGGAGCTTGATGAGGGTCGACTTGCCGGCGCCGTTCTCGCCGATCAGCGCGTGCACCTCGCCGGGGTGCAGGGTCAGGTCCACGTCGTCCAGGGCCCGGACGCCGGGGAAGGTCTTGCTGAGTCCGCGGACGGCGAGGACTTCGGCGGGGGGTGCCACCTGTGCCTCCAGGAGGAGAAGGGGTTCGGGAGCGGCGGAGGGGCCCGGCGTCTCCGGGCCCCTCGGGTGGTCAGTAGGCCTTGCCGATGTCCTGCTTGGCGTTGTCCGCGGTGTAGGCGCCGTCCTGGATGATGATGTCCTGGGGGACTTCCCCGCCCTTGGTGAAGGTGTCGAGCGTCTGGAACGCCAGCGGCCCGAACCGCGGGTTGGACTCGACGACGCCGCTGATCCAGCCGTCCACGACGCCCTGCACGGCGTTGCGGGTGCCGTCCACGGTGACGATCTTGACGTCGCCCGCCTTCCTGCCGGCGCCCTTGAGGGCGGTCACCGCGCCGAGGCCCATCTCGTCGTTCTCGGCGTAGATCCCCTTGATGTCCGGCTTGGACTGGATGAGTTGCTCGGTGACCTGCTGGCCCTTCTCGCGGGCGAAGTCGCCGGTCTGCTCGAAGACGACCTTCAGGTCCGGGGCCTTCTCGGCGAGCCGCTCCTTGAAGCCCTTGGTCCGCTCGGTGGTGACGTTGTTGCCGGCGGAACCGAGCAGGATCGCGACCTCGCCCTTGCCGCCCGTGGCCTCGATCATCTGGTCGGCGGCGCGCCGGCCCTGCTCGACGAAGTCGGAGGCGATGAAGGAGACGTAGTCCTTGCAGGGGTCCGCGTTGATCTTGCGGTCGATCGTGATGATCGGCACCTTCTTGGCGGCGGCGGCCTGCAGCACCGGGTCCCAGCCGTCGGAGTTGAGCGGGGCGATGACCAGCAGGTCCGCTCCCTTGGCCAGCAGGTTCTGCACGTCGCTGATCTGCTTGGAGAACTGCGACTGGGCGTTGGCCGTCAGCAGCTTGACGCCCCGCTTCCCCGCCTCGTCCTTGATGGACCGGGTCTCCGCGATACGGAAGGGGTTGGCTTCCTTCTCCGACTGGGAGAAGCCGACGGTGGCGTTCTCCAGGTCGATCTTCTCCGCCCCGTAGGCGTCGATGGCACAGGTCTTGCTGCCCGGCGCGGGCGTGACGACCTTCTGTTCCGAACCGGCGGCCGCGGTGGACTCCTGGTCGCCCGAAGCGTCGTCCTCCGACTTCGAGCAGGCGGTCGCGGTCAGGGCGACAGCGGCGGCCAGGGCCACGAGGACGGGACGGGCGAGGAGGTGCGGACGGTGCGTGCTGCGCTGCATGGTGACCCCGATCCGGGCGACTCTGTAAGGGAATTGGGGAGCCGGGCAGACGAGCAGAGGTGGCGCTGCTCCCCCGGCGGCCAACGTTGTCAGGTCCGCCGCAATGAGTTTTTACATCGTTGAAAGGGGGCTGTAAACCCCCTGTGCGCGACATGCGGGCGGGCCGCGCGGAACGGGACGGGTGCGCGGACGTCCGGGTGACCTCCGGGAGCGAAACGACGGAGACAGCGATGAACTGCGCCTCTACGATGACCCGATGACGTCGATCAAGCAGTTCCAGGTCACCTTCGACTGCGCGGAACCCGAGCGGGTGGCCCGCTTCTGGTGCGAGGTGTTGGGGTACGTCGTACCGCCGCCGCCGGAGGGGTTCGCCACGTGGGGTGACTACGACCGTTCACTGCCGCCCGAGCGCCAGGGGGCCGGGTTCGTGTGCCACGACCCCTCCGGCGTGGGCCCGCGCCTGTACTTCCAGCGCGTTCCCGAGGGCAAGGTCGTCAAGAACCGGGTGCATCTCGACGTACGGGTCGGCACCGGGCTGGTGGGGGAAGAGCGCCTGGCCGCCCTCGAGGCCGAGTGCGCGCGGCTGGTCCCGCTCGGCGCGGTGCGCGGACGGCTGCTGCTCGCCGACGACGAGAACGAGTCGTGCCTCAACATGCAGGACGTCGAGGGCAACGAGTTCTGTCTCGACTGAGGGGGCGCGGACCGCGGGGCCCGGGCGGCGACGGTCTCGTCGTTCGGGTCCCGCCGCCGTCGGGTTCCGCCGCCGCCGGGTTCCGTCGTCTCGTCACACCGCGCCGCGGCCCAGTGTGCTCTCGCGCTCGACCAGGCGGTACTCGGCCCACACGCGCCGGGGTTCGGGAGCGGCTCCGCCGAGCCGGGCGAGCACCGACTCCACGGCGAGGCGGCCGATGGCCCCCTTGTCCGGCGAGACCGAGGTGAGGGTCACCGCACCGAACCGCCCCTCGACCACGTCGTCGAAACCGACCACCGCGATGTCCTCGGGCACCCGCAGCCCCCGCGCATGGAGCACCCGCATCGCGCCGATGGCCATCGGGTCGTTGTAGGCGAAGACCGCGTCGGGGCGCCTTCCCGCGTCGAGGATGCGGGTCATGGCCGCCGCGCCGTCGGCGTGCCCCCAGCCGTCGGTGGCGGCGACGAGCGCGTCGTCCACCGGGAGGCCCGCGGCCGTCAGCTCCTCGCGCCAGCCCCGTACCCGGAGTTGGGCGGGTTCGTTGCGCCCGCGCCGGGCGCCGATGAACGCGACCTCGCGGCGCCCCAGTCCGACCAGGTGCCGCACCGCCGCGCGCGCGGCGGCGACGTTGTCGATGGCGATGTGGTCGTACGGCAGGTCGTAGTCCCGTTCGCCCAGCAGCACCAGCGGCACGTTCCCCGCGCGGTCGCGCAGGTCCTCGGCCTCCAGCTCGATGGGACTGAGGATCAGTCCGTCGATGACCCGGGCCCGGAACCCCTGGCTGACCAGGAGTTCCTGCTCGCGTCGCCCGCCGGTGTGGTCCAGGAGCACGGTGTAGTCGTGCTCGGCCGCCGTGTCGATGACGGCCGCCGCGAGCTCCGCGAAGTAGGGGTTGCCCAGCTCGGGCAGGGCGAGGGCGATGATGCCCGTGCGTCCCGCGCGCAGGTGCCGGGCGGTCAGGTTGGGCCGGTAGCCCAGCTCGTCGATGGAACGCTGGACGCGCTCTCGCATGGCGGGGGTGACGTGCCGGAAGTTGTTCACCACGTTGGAGACGGTCTTGATGGAGACCCCCGCGTGCGCGGCGACGTCCTTGAGGCTGACCCGCACGGCATTCCCTTCCTGAGCGACCCGACTCGGGTGGCCGGTGCGGAACCGGTGCCGTCACCGTGAGCCGTGCGCCGAGCGCGTGCGCTGATTTTACAACGTTATACATCCGTTGTCGTCACGCTGACAAGGCACTGGTCACCCCGCGCGGCCCGGCTGAGCGCCGGCCGTCCGCGTGCCGGTCGCGCGCCGAATCGCGCCCCGCCGTCCGGTCGAGGCCGGACAGGTCGAGCACGAAGCGTGAGCGGATGTCGTTGCGCCCGGACGGTCGACGGCCGCGGCGGTGCCGTGCCGTGCATCGACCCGGTCGACGCCACCGACTCGCCCACCGGGCCGTAAGCCCGCGGAGGAGCCGGCCTCCGAGTACGAGCGGCGGCGCCGGTTGCTGTGTCCGTGCGTACACCTTGCGGGGCGGCCGACCGGAGAGGCGGGTGAGCCCGTCGGCGGCCCCTCCGGTCCTCCTTCCGCCCTTGTGGAGTCCGGTGGTCCGGCCGACCCGGCCCCCCGCGGGCTAGGTGACCGGGTTCTCGATCAGCGTCACACGGTTGCCGTCCGGGTCGTGGACGGCGGCGAACCGCACGTTCCGCGCACCCGGCTGGATCGCCCCGGCGGTGATGCCACGGCCGGCGAGGTCCGACAGCCCCTGGTCCAGGTCGTCCACCACGAGGTTGACCAGCGACGCCCCGGCGCGCTCGGGGTCCTGGAACACCTGGAGCCAGCCGGACGGGGCGATGTGCCAGTCGGCCAGCCCCGCCATCGGCCTCGCGTCGGCCGGCCGCCCCAGGAACCGCTCGTACCAGGCCACCGCGGACTCGATGTCGCTCACCGGGGCGACCGCGAGGACGTGAGTGAAGAGCATGATGAGGGCCTTTCGCTACGGGGCGCGGGCGCGGGCGCGTCCGTACCAGGACAGACTCCCCGACCGGACGGGACTCGTCGCCGGTGCTGCTCCCGTCGCCGGTGCTGCGCCCGTCGCCGCTGCTGCACCTGTCGCCCGGCCGCGCCGCGAGCGGTGCTAGGGCAGGGGCGTCCCACCGGTCACGTTCATGATCTCCGCCGTGACATAGCCGGCCTCCTGCGAGGCGAGGTAGACGTACGCGGGTGCCAGCTCGGCCGGCTGCGCGGGACGTCCCAGCGGACTCTGCTTGCCGAACTCGGCCGTGTCCGGCAGTGTCGCCGGGATCAGCGGCGTCCACACCGGGCCGGGCGCCACCGCGTTCACCCTGATGCCGCGTTCCGCGAGCATCTGGGCGAGACCTTGGGTGAAGGTCACGATCGCCCCCTTGGTCATCGCGTAGTCCAGCAGGTGCGGGCTGGGCTTGTACGCCTGGACCGAGGTGGTGTTGATGACGCTGCCGCCCGCGGGAATGTGCGGCACGGCGAACTTCGTCAGCCAGAACATGCCGTAGAGGTTGGTCCGCATCACCCGGTCGAACTGCTCCGTCGGGATCGCCTCGATGCCGTCCGGCTGGGACATCTGGTAGGCCGCGTTGTTCACCAGGACGTCGATGCCGCCGAACTCCGAGACGGCCCGGTCGATGAGCGCCCTGCAGTTCTCCTCCGCGCGGATGTCGCAGGAGACGGCCACGGCCTTCCGCCCGGCCTCCTCCACCAGACGGGACGTCTCCCGGGCCTCGTCCTCCTCCTGCTCCAGGTAGGTGAACAGTACGTCGGCGCCCTCCCGGGCGAAGGCCAGCGCCACGGCCCGGCCGATGCCCGAGTCGCCGCCCGTGATGACGGTCCTGCGGCCCACCAGACGCCCCGACCCGCGGTACGACTCCTCACCGTGGTCGGGCGGCGGGTCCATCGGGCCGGTCCAGCCCGGATGCGGCTGGTCCTGCGCGGCGAAGTCGGGACGCGGGTACTGGTCCGTCGGGTCCTGCTGGTGACGCTGGTCGTCCGCCACATCGGCCTCCTGTGTCTCGTGGAGCGAAGTCAGCGACCGTGTTCCCTGGCCGGGCGGTCCGAAAAGCCCCGGATCATCCGACCGCCGCCGCGCCCCGACGCCGGGCCCCCGTCGCGCCGGTCCGCACCAGGTCCGCACCAGGTCCGCACCAGGTCCGCGCCAGGTCAGCAGGCATGGGCTGCCGACCTGGGCCGGGAGCCGGGAGCCGGGAGCCGACGGTCCGCGGTCGGCAGTCCGCGGTCGAGGGCCAGCGGTCGGCGGTCGGCGGTCGGCGGTCGGCCCGGCTGGTTCACCGCCACCTGCACCTGCTCCTCGGCGGCGCTGACCCGCCACCTTCACGGCTACGGACCGGCATCCCGCGGGCCGCGCGCGCCGTCGGGCATCACAGCATCACATGGTGCCCGGTGACGACGGCACCACGGGCACTCCGTCCCGACGTGAGGCACGGACGTGAGCGTCCGTCAGCAAGCGTCTCAGGACTCCGCCCGGGTGGCGACGCCGCCCGGAGCGGCCTCCGTCCGCGTGGCCTGCCAGGTGCACGGTGCACCCGTGGAGTACGACGGCTACAGCGACGACGCAGGGTCGTACCCGCCCGACCACGGCGGCTGCGTCTCCCCCATCCGCAGCGACGTCCATGACGCCTGGCTTTCCGGAGTGCCCGCATGCTGACCCCTCGCACCTCCTACCGCACCTCCGTCCCGCGCAGCGGAACACGCTCCGCGCCCCTGCTGGCCGGCACGGTGTGCCTGATCTCGCTGGCCGGTACCGCGTTGGCCTCGGCGCCGGCACCGGCCGCCGAAACCTCGTCGTCCGCGCCGGTGTCCTGGCAGTCGGACCTCTCCCGGACCGGCGCCGACGACGTCAACGTCCAGTACCGGGAGGGTGCCCTGAGGGTGCGTGACGGTTCCGTCAGCCCCGCGTCCCTGGGCCGTGACGGCGGTTACGCCTCCGCCGTACTGGAGTCGCACCACGTGGACCGGCCGGTGAACCAGGTCACGGTGACCCTCGACGCGACGGTGCCCGCGGCCGCGAGCGCCGAGGTGGACGTCCGGGGACGGTCGGCCGACGGAGCGTGGACCGAGTGGCGGAGCGCGGTGACCGGCGCCGCGACGCACCTGCCGCGTCGTGTCGTCGACGTCCAGGCCCGGCTCACCCTGTGGAACGCCGAGGGGGGAGCCACCGCCGCCGTGCGGGGACTGACCCTGACGGCGGACGACGCGGGCAGCGTCCCCGCCGGACCCGAGCTGGCGGCCTCCGCCTTCTCGGCCAGGGTCTACGCCACCCGTGAGGGCCTGGTCGGGCACACCACCGCCAACGGTCACGTCATCCGCGAGGACGACCACTTCGTGGCACTGCCCTCGCGCCGGGCGCTGTCCCCGGCCGGCAGCGGCCAGTACTCGGTGCAGGTGTGCGGTCCGGTCCGCTGCGAGACGGCGCCCGTGTGGGACGTCGGTCCCTGGAACACCCACGACGACCACTGGAACCCCTCCGCGCAGCGCGAGCAGTGGAAGGACCTGCCGAGGGGCCTGCCCGAGGCGCAGGCGGCCTACGAGGACGACTACAACGGCGGGCGCGACGAGTTCGGCCGGCAGGTCGCCAACCCGGCGGGCATCGACCTGGCCGACGGCACCTTCTACAACGTGGGTCTCGACGACAACGGCTGGGTGACCGTCACCTATCTGTGGACGGACGGCGGGGGCGACACCACGTCCTTCCCGACGTCGGGCACCGACGTCGGCGTCCGGCAGCAGGCGACGACCACCTCGACCCGCGTGGCGAACCTGCCCGGTCCCACGACCGTGCGGGTGAGGTGCCAGGTCCACGGCCAACTCGTGGACCGCGACGGTCGGAGCAACGACGCGTGGTCGTACCTGCCCGACTACGGCGGCTACGTCTCCAACGTCTTCATCGACGTCGCCGACGCCTGGCTCCCGGGCGTGCCCGCCTGCTGACCCCGCGAGCACGCCACCGGGCGCCGCGAAGGGCCCTCGGGACACGCGCCGACCCGTCCGGGCGTCGCGCGTGCCCCGGTCCCGTGTCGCGGGCCGCGGGCCTCGGTGGCGCCTCAGCAGCCGCCGCAGTTGTAGTACGTGACGTCCCAGTGGTTGCCCTCGTCGGCGTACACGTTGCCGGAGCCGGATCGCCACTGCGGTGCGCCGTCACCGCGGACGCCGATGTAGGTGAAGGTGTTCTTGATGTAGTTGCCGACGCACGTGTACTTGCTGAAGTCCAGCTTGTAGCCGTTCCAGTGCGAGTAGGTGCCGGAGGCGTGCCCCGTCTCGGTTCCGCCCGTGACGTTCAGCGCGCAGCCGCTGGCCCGCTTGAGGGTCTGGGCGCCCTGGGCGGTGGCGAGGTTGAGCTGGTCGAAGGAGGTGCAGGTCGCGTTGTTCCGGTTGGAGCAGTTGCCGGAGGACGACCAGGTGATGCCGACCTCGCGGAACATCGACGTCGCGGTGGCGTGGCTGATCTTCGTGGCCGCGAAGGCTTCGCCGGCGCCGCCGACGACCACGGCACCCGGTGCGGCCACCAGGGCCAGGGCCGTGACCACCGACCTGAGGCGCGTGCCGGTCGAGCGGTGCCGCCTTGGCTTCGGTTCCGTCGAGGTGCCACCGGGGACGGTCGGAGACTTCATCGGACCTCCATGCGGTACGTCATGCTGCCTGTGGGGTGGTTGAGCATGCGGTGCACGACGATGGTGCCCGAGGTCTACGCGCGTACGCCAGAGTGCGTCGGGACGTGCCGCACCGCTGCCCGCCGGCCGACGGTCAGCCGTGGACGCCCGGACCGGTGTCGCCGACCGCCGCCCGGATCCGGCCGAGCCACTGAGTGCCGAGACGGTGCCCGTCGGGGAACCGGTCGTCCCGGTCCCAGCGCCACGTCGTGACCATCGCCAGGACGAGCAGGCGGCACCTACGCAGCACCTCCTGGTCCGCTCCCGGGTAGTGGGCACCGACCTCCTCGGGCGCGTGGGCGAGGTCGAACTCGACGGGCCCGCGGCAGCACGTCTCGAAGTCGATGAACAGCGGGCCTCTCTCCGTGCCGAGGAGGTTGCCCGGGTGCGGCTCGCCGTGCAGCAGTTGTTCGGGGCCGCCGCTCTCGCCGATCACCCGGCTCAGGCCGCTCAGCGTGCGGGCGAGCAGTTCCCGGTCCGTGTCGGCGAGCGCGGGGGTGCGGTCGCGGTCCGTCAGGAGCCGGCGTGCCTGCTCCACCCGGTCCGTGTAGTGCGGGGTCGGGACGTCGACCTTCCGCATGCCGGCGTGCAACCGTTCGAGCGCGGCGGCGTAGTCGGCCGGCGGCACCTCCCGGGGGGCCACGGGCTCGTGGTGGGTCCACAGCGTCACCACGAAACCGTCGCGCTCGTGCACGCGGGGCTCCACCCGGGGGTCGGGAGCCGCCACCGGGCACCCGGCTTCGGCCAGCCGCAGGGCGAGGTCGACCTCGAACCGCGCGACCTGCTGGGCCTCGGGCGCCACCCGGGCCAGTACGTCGCCGGGGAGCAGGCGCACGGTGAGCTTGTTCGAGTCGTGGAGCACGACCGCGTCGCCGACTTCCAGGCCGAGCGACGCGGCGACCGCCACGGCCGCCGCCACCGCCCTCGAGGACTCCTCCGCCCGCATCCTTACCCGGCCCCTCTCCTCGTCGGCACGTCCTGACAAGCACCGTCGGAGCGGTGCCGACGTGAGCACGCGGCAGCTCCTGGTGCGGGTCACCTCCCCGCGGGACCGGCCTAGGGCGCGTCGGTCCGTTCCGCCGGCGGGACCCGGTGCGCCGCGAGCCTCTCCACCAGCCCGATACCTCGTGCCAGCAACTCCCGCTCCTCGCCGGTCAGTTCCGCCTCGATGGCCCGCGCCAGCCAGTCCGCCCTGCGCCCCCGCTCCTCCTCCAGCAGCGCCTGGCCCTGCGGTGAGAGCTCGACGAGGCTCTTGCGGCCGTCGGTCGGATGCGCCCGGCGCGTGATCAGGCCCTGTTCCATGAGAAGTCCGACGGCTCGCGCCATGGACTGCGGGCGTACGCGCTGATCGGCCGCCAGTTCGCTGGTCGTCATCGCCCCGCTGCGGTCCAGCGCGCCGAGGACGGCCACCTGACCGAGGGGCATCTGGTCCTCGAGTTTCACGCGCCGCGTGAGCTTTCCCATCGCGGTGCGCAGTTCGGCCGCGACGGCGGTGGATTCCGGAAGGGGCATACCGAACTTTAACGCAGCCACTCTGCACAGCAGATCTGCACAGCATCCCTGAACAGCGAGCCTGTACAGCACAACTGAACAGCACGACTAAACAGCACAACTGAACAGCATTGCTGTAGAGTGGCGGGCGCCGGGTCCAGCGCCACCGTCGTCGCAGCCGAGCCCGGCACGCAGACAACGGGAGGACTCCCATGACCGCCATCAGCTCCGTCACCGGCCGCCGCGTCCTCGACAGCCGGGGCAACCCCACCGTCGAGGTGGACGTACAGCTGTCGGACGGCTCCGTCGGCCGGGCCGCGGTCCCCTCCGGCGCGTCGACCGGCGCCCGCGAGGCCGTCGAGCTCCGCGACGGCGACCCGGCCCGCTGGCACGGCAAGGGGGTCGACCGCGCCGTGGCCCACGTCAACACGGAGCTGGCAGCCGCCGTCCGCGGTCGCGAGGCCGAGGACCAGGCCGGTCTGGACGCCGTCCTCGTCGCCACGGACGGCACCGCCGCCAAGTCGCGGCTCGGCGCCAACGCGCTCCTCGGGGTCTCCCTGGCCACGGCCAAGGCCGCGGCCGCCGCTCACCGGCTGCCGCTGTACCGCTACCTCGGCGGCTCCGACGCCCGGCTGCTGCCCGTGCCGATGATGAACATCGTCAACGGGGGCGCGCACGCCGACAATCCCCTGGACTTCCAGGAGTTCATGATCGCCCCGATCGGCGCGGAGACCTTCGCCGAGGCCGTGCGGATGGGTTCCGAGATCTTCCACACCCTGCGCCGCGACCTGCTGGCCGCCGGGCACTCCACGGGCGTGGGCGACGAGGGCGGCTTCGCGCCCGCGCTGCGCACGGCCGAGGAGGCGCTCGACTTCGTGGTGGCGGCCGTCGAGCGCACGGGGTACCGGCCCGGCACGGACATCGGCCTGGTCATGGACCCGGCGTCGTCCGAGTTCTTCCGCGACGGGGTCTACGACTACGCCGGGGAGGGGGTGCGGCGCACGCCCGCCGAGCACGCGGACTACCTCGTGAAGCTGATCGACGCCTACCCGGTCGTGTCGATCGAGGACCCGATGGCCGAGGACGACCTGACGGGGTGGCGGGACCTGACCGGTCGGGTCGGCGACCGCTGCCAGCTCACCGGCGACGACGTCTTCTGCACGAACGAGACCCTCCTTCGCGAGGGCATCGCCTCCGGCGTCGCCAACTCGGTGCTGGTGAAGGTCAATCAGATCGGCACGCTCACGGAGGCCCTGGCCACCGTGGACGCGGCCCACCGGGCGGGCTGGACCGTCGTGATGTCGCACCGTTCGGGAGAGACGGAGGACACGACGATCGCCGACCTGGCGGTGGCCACGGGCTGCGGTCAGATCAAGACCGGCTCGCTGTCCCGCTCCGACCGCACCGCCAAGTACAACCAGCTCCTGCGCATCGAGGAGGAGTTGGGAGACAGCGCGCGCTACGCGGGTGCGCAGGCGCTGCGCCGCTAGCCCCGCGCGGCGGGGCGGGACGCCGGCGTCCGGTGCAGCGGACGCCGGCGCCGGGCGGGCGGGTGCCGTCCGGTTCAGCTCACCAGGTCCTGCCGGCCTGCTCCCGGACCGTGCGGTTGATCCGGTTGAAGAAGTTGGTCACCGCGATGCCCAGGATGATCGCGGAGAGCTGCTCCTCACTGAAATGGTCGGCCGCGGCGTCCCAGATCTCGTCGGTCACGCCGTCCGCGCCGTCCTGGAGCCTGGTGGCCGCCTCGGTCAGCGCGAGCGCCGCCCGCTCCTGCTCGGTGAAGAAGGGCGTCTCGCGCCACGCGACCACGTTGTGCAGCCGCTCCTCGGTCTCCCCGTGCTTCTTCGCCCCCTGCACACCGGCGAAGACGCACGGGCCGCAGCCGTTGATCTGGCTGGCCCGCAGGTGGACCAGGTCCAGCAGGCGCGGATCGACGCCACCGGCGTGCATCGCCTTCATCAGGTGCTGGATGGCCGTGACCACGTCCGGATTCGCCGGGCTCTTCATGCGTGCTTCCATCGGTCCCGCTCCTTCATCGGTTACCTGTGCCCGTCCGGGCACGTCATCCCCATGACGGAGCGCACTCGAGGAAGGTAACGACATGTCCGGGAGCAGCCCGAAGGACCCGCTGGCCGAGGCGTTCGAGGCCCACCGCGGCCGGCTGCGCGCGGTCGCCCACCGCGTGCTGGGCTCGCACGCCGATGCCGAGGACGTCGTCCAGGAGGCGTGGCTGCGGCTCTCCCGCCAGGACACGGAGACCATCGAGAACCTGGCGGGCTGGCTGACCACGGTGGTCGGCCGGCTCAGTCTCGACGTGCTGCGGTCCCGCCGGGCCCACCCGCATACGTCCTACGACGACCGGCTGCCCGAGCTGGTGGTCATCGCCGACGACGGGCCGGCACCGGAGGACGACGTGGCGCTCGCCGACTCGGTCGGCCTCGCCCTCCTGGTCGTCCTGGACTCGCTGGGCCCGAGCGAGCGGCTGGCGTTCGTGCTGCACGACCTGTTCGCCGTGCCGTTCGACGAGATCGGCCGGATCCTCGGCAGATCCACCAACGCCGCCAAGATGCTCGCCAGCCGCGCCCGCGGCAAGGTGCGGGCGACGGAGCGTCCGGCGGCCGTCGGCAGGGAGCAGCGGGAGGTGGTCGAGGCCTTCCTGGCCGCGGCCCGCCGCGGTGATTTCGAGGGGCTGCTGCGGGTGCTCGACCCCGACGTGCGAAGGACCGTCCAGACCTCCGACGGCGTGATCGTCACCCTCGGCGCCACCGAGGTCGCCGCCGGCGCACGGCTGTCGGCCGACGCGGCGGTACGGGGGCGGGCGGTGCTCGTGAACGGCCGTCCCGGAGTCATGTCCTGGCATGCGGACGGCACCCCGCTCTCGGTCGTCGCGTTCACCGTGGCGGAGGGCCGCATCACGGACATCACGGTGGTGGTGGACCCGGTCAGGCTCGCGGCGGCGGATCTGCCGGACCCGGCGGTGCGGCGCTGAGCCTCTCGGCGGCCGGGGAGCGGTGACGCGTCCACCGGGGCGGGAACCGTGTCCGCGCGACACGGTACCGGCCTCGCCCGCCCGCGCGGCAGCGGCCGGCATGCCCCCGTGCCGGTACGCGTCTAGCGTGGGCCGGGCAGGAGCCACCGCGAAAGGAACCTTCCATGCCCCTCGCCCGGAAGCCCTTGCACGGACGCGTCGCCGTCGTGACCGGTGCCGCGCGCGGTCTGGGAGCCGCCCTGGCACGGGTCCTGGCGGAACGGGGTGCGAAGGTGGCGCTGCTGGGCCGTGAGGAGCGGACCCTGGCCCCGGTCCGCGACTCGCTGCCGGGCACCTCCGCCGTCTGGCAGGTCGACGTCACCGACGACCGGGGCATGCGGCTGGCGGGCGCCGACATCCGGGCGCGGCTCGGCCCGCCGTCGGTGGTGGTCGCCAACGCCGGTGTGGCCGAGGGCGGTCCCTTCGCCGAGTCGGACCCCGAGGTGTGGCGCCGCGTCGTGGAGGTCAACCTCATCGGCAGCGCCGCCACCGCACGGTCGTTCCTGCCCGACCTGTTCGACACGCGGGGCTACTTCCTGCAGGTGGCCTCGCTCGCGTCCATCGGGGCGGCTCCGATGATGAGCGCGTACTGCGCGTCGAAGGCGGGAGTCGAGTCGTTCGCGCACGCGCTGCGCGCCGAGGTCGCCCATCGGCACGTGGGGGTGGGGATCGCCTACATCAACTGGACGGACACCGACATGGTGCGCGACGCCGACGAGCACGCCGTGCTGCGGGAGCTGCGCGGGCACATGCCGCCGCCGGCGCGCAAGGTGTATCCCGCGGCTTATGTGGCGGGACGGCTGGTCGACGCCGTCGAGCGACGCCGGCCGTCGGTCTACGTACCGGGATGGCTGCGCTCGACCCAGCTCGTACGCGCCGCGATGCCGCCGGTCGTCACCTGGCTGTCGCGGCGTGAGCTGCCCCGCCTCGCCGCCGACGAGCCGTTCTCGGCGACGGGGATGCTCGGCGCCGGCGGCCCCGGCGGACGGAGGACGGACGACGAGGCCCCGCCCGGCTGACGGGACGGCGGCGCGCGCGTCGTGCATCCGTCGCGGGCGCGGAGCGCGAACAGGTGCTGAACACACACAGAGGCGCCGGGTGGACCGGGACGAGCCGGAGGAAGGGCCGTGGAGACGAACGGACGGGGACAGCGGGACGAGGAGCGGCTGCACTGTCTGGTGACCGGCGCGTCCGGATACATCGGCGGACGCCTGGTGCCCGAGCTGCTGGCAGCCGGTCACCGGGTCCGGTGCCTGGTCCGCTCCCCCGGCAAGCTGCGCGACCACCCGTGGGCGCCGGACGCGGAGAAGGTGCGGGGGGACGTCACCGACGCGCATTCGGTCGCCGAGGCCATGCGCGGCATCGACGTCGCCTACTACCTGGTGCACGCCCTCGGTTCCGGTGCCGAGTTCGAGGACACCGACCGCCGGGCGGCGCGGATCTTCGCCCGGCAGGCGCGTGCGGCCGGCGTCCGCAGGATCGTCTACCTGGGCGGTCTCACCCCGCGGAACGTTCCGGAAGGGTCGCTCTCGCCCCATCTGCGCTCCCGCGCCGAGGTCGGGCGCATCTTCCTGGAGTCCGAGGTGCCCGCCACCGTGCTCCGGGCCGCCGTCGTCATCGGTTCGGGATCCGCCTCG
The DNA here is from genome assembly GCF_043204535.1 of Streptomyces sp. NPDC047853. Classification (NCBI taxonomy): domain Bacteria; kingdom Bacillati; phylum Actinomycetota; class Actinomycetes; order Kitasatosporales; family Streptomycetaceae; genus Streptomyces; species Streptomyces sp. NPDC047853. Next base: position 141,910 of record NZ_JBIDCI010000004.1, read on the forward strand.
TTCGAGATGCTGCGCTACCTGACCGAACGGCTGCCGGTCATGGTGACACCCAGTTGGGTGCACACCCGCACCCAGCCCATCGGGGTCCGCGACGTGTTGCGCTACCTGGTCGGTTCCGCCACCATGCCGGACGACGTCGACCGGTCCTTCGACATCGGCGGACCGGACGTGCTCACCTACCGCGAGATGATGCGCCGCTACGCCGTCGTCGCCGGGCTCCGGCGCCGGGTCATCGTGCCGGTCCCCGTGCTCACCCCGCGGCTGTCCAGCCACTGGGTCGGCCTGGTAACTCCCGTGCCGGCCTCCCTCGCCCGGCCCCTGACGGAGTCCCTGCGGCACGAGGTCGTCTGCCACGAACACGACATCGCCCGCTACGTCCCCGATCCCCCGGACCGACCGCTGCCCTTCGACGAAGCACTGGCCCTGGCCCTGCGGAGAGTGCGCGAGGCGCAGGTCGCCACCCGCTGGTCGTCCGCTTCCGTCCCGGGCGCCCCCAGCGACCCCCTGCCCACCGACCCCGACTGGGCCGGCGGCAGCCTCTACCAGGACGAGAGGGAACTGTCCGTGGACGCGTCCCGGGAGGCGCTCTGGAAGGTGGTGGAGGGGATCGGCGGTGACAACGGCTGGTACTCCTTCCCGCTTGCCTGGGCGGTCCGGGGCTGGCTGGACCGGTTCGTCGGCGGTGTGGGACTGCGCCGCGGGCGACGCGACGCGGAGCGCCTGCGGGTCGGCGACTCGCTGGACTTCTGGCGCGTCGAGGAGATCGAGCCGGGACACCTGCTGCGGCTGCGGGCGGAGATGCGGCTGCCGGGACTGGCGTGGCTGGAGATGTACGTCGAGACGGACGACGCGGGGCGTACCCGCTACCGGCAGCGCGCGCTGTTCCACCCGCGGGGTCTCTTCGGCCACGCCTACTGGTGGTCCGTCTCCCCCTTCCACGCCGTCGTCTTCGGCGGCATGGCCCGCAACATCACCCGCGCCGCCGCACGCAGCCGACGCCCCGTCCGACCCTAGGCCCCGCACCACTGCACCACTGCACCACTGCACCACTGCACCTGGAGCCAGCCATGACCGTCGCGGTCGTCCTGTTCACCTCGGACCTGCGTCTGTACGACCATCCGCCGCTGCGCGCCGCGCTCAGGGCGGCGGACGAGGTGGTGCCGCTGTTCGTGCTGGATCCCGGCATCCACGCGGCCGGCTTCGACGCCCCCAACCGCCGGGCCTTCCTCGCCGACTGCCTCCACGACCTGGACGCCTCGCTGCGCCGTCGCGGCGGGCGGCTCGTCGTCCGCCGGGGACCGGCCGCCCGCGTGGTCGGCGAGGTCGCCGCCGAGTCCGGGGCCGGCGAGGTCCACCTGGCCGCGGGTGCCACGGCCTACGCGCACCACCGCGAGGAACGGCTGCGTGAGCGGCTCGGCGGCAGCGGTGTGGCCCTGCACGCCCACGACACCGTGACGACCGTCGTCGCCCCCGGCGCGGTGACACCGACCGGTTCCGATCACTTCGCCGTGTTCACGCCCTACTTCCGCCGCTGGTCCCAGGAGGCGCTCAGGGAGTCCCTCGGCGCGCCGCGTTCCGTCCGCGTCCCCGCCGGCGTGCGCGGCGACCCCCTGCCCGACCGGGCGGAGGTACCGGACACCTCGCCGGGCCTGCCGGACGGAGGGGAGACGGCGGGGCGTGACCGGTTCTCGCGGTGGTCGCGGGCCGGGATGCCCGGCTACGGGGACCGGCACGACGACCTGGCGGGGGACGCCACCTCCAGGCTCTCGCCGTACCTCCACTTCGGGGCCCTGTCACCGGTGGAACTGGTCCACCGGACCCGCGGACAGGGCGGCCCGGGCGCGGAGGCGTTCGTGCGGCAGCTGTGCTGGCGGGACTTCCACCACCAAGTGCTGACCGCGCGGCCGAAGGCGTCCGCGGAGGACTACCGGACGCGCCACGACCACTGGCGGGACGAGCGGGACGCCGCCGAGGACATCGCCGCCTGGCGGGAGGGGCGTACGGGATATCCCGTGGTCGACGCGGCCATGCGCCAGTTGCGTCACGAGGGCTGGATGCACAACCGGGCGCGCCTGCTGACGGCCAGCTTCCTGACCAAGACCCTCTACGTGGACTGGCGGATCGGCGCCCGGCACTTCCTGGACCTCCTCGTGGACGGCGACATCGTCAACAACCAGCTCAACTGGCAGTGGGTCGCCGGTACCGGCACCGACACCCGCCCCCACCGTGTCCTCAACCCCGTGGTCCAGGGCAGGCGCTTCGACCCGGACGGCGCCTACGTGCACCGCTGGGTGCCCGAGCTGAGGGACGTGGACGGGAAGAGGGTGCACGAGCCCTGGCGGCTCCCGGAGGACCGGCGCGCGGCGCTGGACTACCCCGCCCCGCTGATCGACCTCGCCGACGGGCTGGACCGCTTCCGGCACGCCCGCGGCCGCGACTGAGGAGGCGACGGTGGTGCACTGGCTCTTCGGCGACCAGCTCGGCCCGCACTTCCTCGCCCCGGACGGAACGGGTCCCGGCCGCGGCACGCCCGTCCTGATGATCGAGGCCCGCTCCGTGTTCCGGCGGCGCCGCTTCCACCGGGCCAAGGCGCACCTGGTGCTGTCCGCCATGCGCCACCGGGCGGCGGAGCTGGGCGAACGCGTCACCTACGTACGCGCCGACACCTACCGCGAGGGCCTGGACCGGGCGGCACGGGGGCGTCCGGTCACGGTGCACCACCCCACGTCGTACCCGGCCCTCCGTCTCGTGCGTTCCCTCCCGGGGGTCACGGTGGGCCCCGCGCGGGGCTTCCTGGTGCCGATGGCGGACTTCGCCTCGTGGGCCGACGGCCACGGCGGACGACGCCTGCGCCAGGAGGACTTCTACCACTGGGTCCGCCGCGGACACGAGCTGCTCATGGACGGCGGTCAGCCCGCGGGAGGCCGGTGGAACCTCGACCACGACAACCGCGAGCCGCCACCCCGCGACACCGCCTCGCTCCCGGTCGGGCGTCCGTACCGGCCGCGCGAGGACGAGATCGACGAGGAGGTCCGCCACGACCTCGACCGCTGGGAGCGGGACGGCGACGTCTCGTTCGTCGGGCGGGACGGGCCCCGCCTGTTCCCGGCGACCCGGGGGGAGGCACTGCGGGCCCTGCAACGCTTCGTCGAGCAGCGCCTCGCCACCTTCGGTCCCTACGAGGACGCCATGCTCGCCGCCGACCCGGTCATGAGCCACAGCCTGCTGTCCTCGTCCCTCAACCTGGGCCTGCTCGATCCCGCCGAGTGCGTCGAGCGGGCGGAGGCGGCGTGGCGCGCGGGCCGGGCCCCGCTGAACAGCGTGGAGGGATTCGTCCGGCAGGTCGCCGGCTGGCGCGAGTACGTCTGGCAGCTGTACTGGTACTTCGGCGAGGACTACCGGCGCTCCAACGAGCTCCGGCACACCGCTCCCCTGCCCGGCTGGTGGAACGACCTGGACGCGGACGCCGTACGGGCCAACTGCCTGCGTACCGTCCTGGCCCAGGTGCGCGACACCGGATGGACGCACCACATCCCCCGGCTCATGATCCTCGGTAGTCACGCCCTCCAGCGGGGCTGGGACCCGGCAGCGGTCACGGACTGGTTCCACCGCTGCTTCGTGGACGGGTACGACTGGGTCATGGTCCCCAACGTGGTCGGGATGTCCCAGTACGCCGACGGCGGCCGGATGACGACCAAGCCCTACACCTCGGGCGGCGCCTACGTGCACCGCATGAGCGACCTGTGCGGGGGCTGCGCCTACCGGCCCGGGGACCGCACCGGCGATCACGCGTGCCCCTACACGGCGGGCTACTGGGCGTTCCTGGACCGCCACCGGGACCTGCTGGCCGGCAACCACCGTGTCGCCCGGCCCGTACGGCAGCTCGACCGGCTCACCGACCTCGCCGCGGTCCGCGCGTGGGACCGCTCGCGCGGTGACGGGCCGCCGTGAGGCACGTGCCCGGTGTCGTGGAGGCGCGGGGCCCGCGCGGGACCGGGCGGGGATCGGCGCATCCGCGGGAGGGCACTCGGCGGAAGCATCGTCGTACGGATGACCGGACGACGACCGGACCTGAGAAGGGGTTGTGCATGCTCGGACCGCCGACGACGGCGCCCGCACCGGCCGGGACCGTCGAGGACCCACTCACCGCGCTCGCCGCGACGGACGCCGTGGGCGGCGTCCTCCAGCAGGTCCTCGACGCGCGTCTGCGTCACTCCCGTGCGGTCGATCCCGTCTTCGCGCGGGACGTGGCCGACCGGGTGGCCGCGCTGGTAGCACGGGGAGGGAAGCGGCTGCGCACGGCCTTCGCCTGCTGCGGCTGGCGGGCGGCGGGCGGCTCGGGCGACCCCACGGCGGTCCTGCGCACCGCGGCCGCGCTCGAACTGCTCCAGGCGTGCGCCCTCGTGCACGACGACGTGATGGACGGGTCGTTGCAGCGCAGGGGCGCCCCGGCCCTGCACGTCGAGCTGGCCCGCGGGCACTGGGCCGCGGGCATGCACGGGTCGGCGGAGACGTTCGGGACCTCCGCCGCGGTGCTCGCCGGTGACCTGGCGCTGGTGTGGGCGGACGACCTGCTGACGGAGACGGCGCTCGGTACCCCGTACGGCCCGCGCCTGCACGAGGAGTGGCGGGCGATGCGCACCGAGATGGTCGCCGGGCAGTACCTCGACCTGCGCGCCCAGGCCGCCCGTTCGTCCGGCGTCGACGAGGCCCTGGCCGTCGCCACCCTCAAGAGCGCGCTGTACACGGTCGCTCGGCCGCTCGCCCTGGGCGCGTCGCTGGCCGGGGCCGACGAGCACACGGTGGAGGCGCTGCGGGCCGCCGGCCGGTGCGCCGGGCTGGCGTTCCAGTTGCGCGACGACCTCCTCGGCGCCTTCGGCGACCCGGCGCTGACCGGGAAGCCGGCCGGGGACGACCTGCGCGCGCGCAAGCTCACCTACCTCCTGGCCGTCGCCCACCGGCTCGCCGACGCGACCGCGGACCACGAGGCCGCCGCCGTGCTCGCGCCGGACGCGGACACCGGGTCGGACCGCGCGGTCGAGCGGGTACGGGCGGTGCTGGAGCGCACCGGCGCCCGGGAGGCGGTGGAGGCGAAGATCGGTGAGCTGGCGGCGGCCGGCCTCCGGCACTTCGCCCGCACCGGCGCCTCCCGGGCGGTGCGGCACGAGTTCGCGGCGCTGGTCGAACGCGCGACGGGCATGGCACCGCACCGCGCGGAGGACGTGTCCTGACCCGGCCCCGGGTCAGGCCGCCGTCCCCGGCGGGACCCGGGGCCGGTCCGGTGAGCGGCTGCCGGGCCGCCCCGCGAGGGCGCCGAGGGCCCGCAGCGCGGCGGAGCGTCCCGCCCGGGGGACCGTCCACAGCACCTGGCCCCGGACGCCCCGTTCGGCGAGCAGGGTGTTCGCCGCCAGGAAGCCGGTGGTGGCGGCGCGTTCCATGAGGGCGACCGGCAGGTCGCAGCGGATCGCGTCGCCGGCCAGGGTCAGCCAGGGGTGGGGGGTCCGGACGGTGGGGCGCCGCCGGTGTGAGCCGACGGCGAAGAGCGGGCAGTCGGAGCGCCATTCGTGCCGGGCGTCCACGACGCGCGCCTCGCGGGTCTCCGGGTACACCCGGTGCAGCCGGTCGACGAGCATGTCCTGCACCTTCTCCGGTTCCGCGCCGGTGTCCACGGCATAGGCGTGCAACTCGACGACCGAGCCCTTGTTCCGCTCGGCCCAGCGGCCGGCCTCGCCCTCGTACCGTTCCAGGACGCTGATGTTGTCCAGCCCGTCGTAGCCGCTGGTGCCGAGGAAACCGGGACGGTCGGCGCGGACCGGTCGGTCGAGCCAGAGCCGGGAGACGAGGAACGGCGGCGCGGTGCGCAGGGCGTCGACGTCGGCGCGCCAGCCGGGCGTGCCCAGACGGGGTGACGCGGTGACGAGCCGGCGCAGTCCCCCGGGGTCGAGGGCGAGCACCACGGCCTGGTGGTGCCGGGTGCCCGCGTCGGTGCGCACCCGCGCGCCTCCGTCGTCGAGGGGGTCCACGTCGACGACGGGGGTGCCGGTGCGGATGTCCGCCCCGAGGCGCTGGAGGTAGTCGCCCAGCGGATCCCAGAGCGCCTGGGGGAAGGGCTCGCCCGGTACGTCGAAGAGCAGCCCCTCGGACGATCCGAGGAAGTAGATGTGGAACATCAGCAGCAGTTCGGCGGCGGAGAGTTCCCGCGGGTCGGCGAAGAAGCTGCGCGAGAACACCTCGAACGCCAGGTGGTGGGCCGCCTCCGGGAAGCGCACGCCGTCCAGGAACCCGGTGGCGGTGACCTCGTCGAAACGCTCGTAGACCTCCGGCACGCGCACGTCGAGCAGCGGCAGCGCCGCCCGGGCGTCCATGGCGGCCAGGTCCCGCCAGCCGAAGGTGGGGCTCAGGGCGACGAAGCCGAGCGCGCTGAACGGCGGTGTCCTCGGGACTCGGGCGAAACTGTCCGTCAGGCCGCCACTGTGCCGCAGGGGGTAGTCGGGGAGCGGGGTGAGCCGTGCGAGGGACGGGTCGGTGCGCCGGAGCAGGCCGCGGAGGTTGTAGTACTGGCGGAAGAAGGCGTGGAACCCCCGGGTCATGGTCGCCGCGGAGCCGTCCGCCAGTCTGGTGGGCCGGCCGGAGAGCCGGCCGCCGAGGGCGTCCTCCCGCTCGTACACGGTCACGCGGGCCCCGCGCTCGGACAGCAGGGTGGCCGCGGCGAGACCGGCGATGCCGCCGCCGATCACCGCGACGGACGGCTCGTCCCCGCGCGGGAAGCGGTCCCTGCCGGGCGGGGGCGTCAGGATCTCGGCCTTGCGGTCACGGCCCCGGCGGGCGGCGCCGGTGCGGTGGGCGGTCACCGGGTGTCCTCCGTCGCGGTGGCCGCGCCGTTGCGGGCCAGGAAGGTGTGCACGATGCCCGTCTGCCAGCCGGCGACCGGCGCGACACGGACTGCGGTGAAGCCGGCTCGCCGCAGCCGGCCGGCGAAGGCGGGGGCGGTGTCGAAGGCGGTGACACTGTGCCGGAGGTGGCGGTAGAGGGCACCGTCGCCGGTGAGCGTGCCCGCCGGGATGACGATGCCGCGGCACACCGCCGACCACAGGGCGCGGTGGGCCGGTGAGCCGCTGAGGCTGTACTCGTGGACGGCGAGCCGGCCGCCCGGCCGCAGCAGGGTCCGTACGCTCCCGAGGACCGCGTCGGGATCGGTGACGTTGCGGAACAGGTAGGCGGCGAAGACCGCGTCGAAGGGGCCCTCACCGGACGTCGCGACCTCCTCCGCGGTCAGGTGCAGGAAGCGCACGCGGGCGGGCCACGGCTTGGCCAGCGCGCGGCGCAGCATGCCCGCCGACGCGTCCACCGCGGTGATCCGGGCGCGCGGCGCTGCCCGGAGCAGGGCGAGGGTGGAGGCGCCGGTGCCGCAGCCGAGGTCGAGGACGCGCAGCCCGGCTCCGTCGCCGGGGAGCCTCAGACGGCGGGCCGAGCGCAGGAGGTCGGTGCGGTAGCCGGGGTTGAGCGAGGTGAGGCGGTCGTAGGAGTGGGAGGCGCGGTCGAAGGCGCGGGCCAGGTCGTGGTCGCGCAGCAGGCTCATCGGTGGTTCTCTCCGTTTCTGGCGGCGGCGGTTCGGGAGCGGCGGGGAAGGAAGGGCAGTTCGACCGCCGTGCGGAGCATCGGACGGACCGGGGTGCGCAGCCCGATGCGCCATTCCTCGCCGAGCGAGGTGGCGCCGTCGAGGAAACGCAGCAGGCGCTCCGCCGGGACGCGGCGGAACAGGTCGGTGAAGAAGTCCGGGCCGTCGATCCGCCCGGTGTCCAGAGCGCGCAGCAGTATCGCGTCCATGGCCAGCGCCCGCCGCCCGTGGGGTGCGGGGACGGTCCCGTGCCCGTCGCGCAGCGCGGCGGCGATGGCCCTGCTCTGCCGTTGCACCGCGGCGAAGGTGTAGCCGGTGGCCGGGCGGGTGGCGCCCCCGGCGGTGCCGATGCGGAAGACGGCCTTGCCGGTCCGCCGGGGGAAGCGGGCGTCGGTCATCGGGATGCCACCCTGCTCCGTGCGTTCCACGGTGAGCGGGCCGAGCCCCAGGACGTCGGTGCAGTAGTGGCCGAGCGCCGTCTCGTACGCCTCGGTGGTGAGCGCGGTGCGGGAGAACTCGGTGTACTCCACGAGCGCCCGGTCCGGGGCCAGCGGCAGGACGTAGCCGAAGGCGAGCCCGTGCGCCGGCTGGGGCACCCGGAAGTCCATCAGGTCGGCGACCGCGGGATCGAAGCGTTCGGTGGGAGTGCGGACGAACCAGCCACGGAAGTGCTGCAGCAGCTGGGTCCGGGCCGGTGGCAGGGTGCGCAGCGGCCGCGAGTCGAAGACGCGGCGGGCGCGGAGGATCAGGGGGTGTCCTCCGGGGAGGGTGCAGCGGATCTCGGCGCCTCCGGGAACGTCGCGCACCGTGTCCGCGGTCGCCCGCAGGAGGCGCCCGCCGGGTGAACGGGCCAGCCGGGCGTGGACGAGTCGCTCGAACGCCGTGGAGCGCACCATGCGGTACGTCAGGGGGGCCGGGTCGACGGTGACCTCCCGGCCGTCGGCGCCGTGCACGCGCAGCACCGGCCAGGAGGCGGTGACGGCGTCGTCGAGGTCGCCGGTGCCCTGGTCCCAGTAGCACCACGTGCGCTCCGCCGGACGCGGTGGGCCGTCCGGCGGCTCGACCACGGTCACCGTGGCGGTGCCGGTCCCGGTCAGCCGGTGCGCGAGGCTGAGACCGGCCGCGCCGCCGCCGAGGACGACCACGTCGGACGTGTGGTCGGGCGGGGAGGTCACCGGGTCCGCCCCTCGCCGGGCGTGCCGTCCGGGCCGGAGCGTCGCGCGGGTGCGGCCCCGGCTGCCGGTACGCCCCCGACGGCGCGGCGCGCCACCCGGCACGGGTCGCCGCCCCCGCGCGGTGGCGGGGCGCCCCTCGCGGGTCGGCCGGTACGTCCCGTGCCGCGGTGCCCGGTGTCGGGGTGTTCGGTGTCCAGGTGCCGGGGCCGGGTCTCCGGTGCTCCGGCACCGGTCGTCCGCACACGCGCGCCGCTCAGTTCCACGCTTCGCTCCCGGCCCCGGGGTCGACGATCCACTTGCCGTCGACCCCTGCTTCGGGCCGCCGACCGTCCACGGATGCGGCGACCTCCACTGACGTACCGACGCCACCAGTACCCCAGGACGGCGGGGACTTCCCGCGCGGCGCGCCTGGCGGCCCGGTCCGATCCGGGTCGCGCGGCTCGACCGTGCCGGGGCCGGCCGAGGGGCACCGGCCGCGGCACCCGGTCACCGCGGGCGCCGGCCGGGGTCGCGGGATGCCGGGTGCCCGCCCGCCGCGGCCGGGCCGGGGGGCACGTCAGTGTGCCAGTGCCGACTCCACCGCGGCGACGGCCTCGGCGAGTCCCGCCGGGCGCGCCAGACCGGCCGCCCGCTGCCCCGTCCAGCCGGGGCCGAGGGTGAGGACGACCGGCCTGCGACGGGCGCCGCGCACCCCCCACTCCATGGCGGCCACGTGCAGGGCCAGCGGTCTGCTGGCGGTGGTGCGCGACTGCGCCCACAGCCCCACCGCGGCAGGCCCGGTCCTGCGCACCGCCGCGACCAGGGACTCGACGGGCAGGGCCCCGCCGAACATGCGCACCGGCAGGCCCCGCTCGGTGAGGGCGGCCGACAGCACTTCCAGCGGCAGGGTGTGGTTCTCCCCCGGCACGCAGGCGAGCAGGGTGGTGGCGCCGGGGCGGTCGGCGATCGTGGCGGAGGTGCTGCGCCGCAGCGCGCCGGAGACGTGCCAGGACAGGAAGTGTTCCACCTCGACGTACTTCTCGCCCGATGTCTCCCACTTGCGGCCGACGGCCTGGAGCGTCGGCACGATCACCTCGGTCCAGGCGGCGATCAGACCGTGCTCCGCTATCGAGGTGAGCAGCAGTTCGTCCAGTGCGGCGGCGTCGAGCCGCAGGGCGGCACGGGCGATGCCCTTGCACTCCTGGCGGACATCACCCAGCCGCAGCCCGCTGCCCGCCCGGCTGCGGCCGCGGGCCGGGGCGCTCGCCTCGCCGGGCCCCGCAGGGGGGCCGGGGGCCGCGGCCCCCTTCTCGTCGCGGCGCGCCAGCCGGGCGGCCTCGGCGGGTGCCAGCCCGGTCGCCGTGAGCGCGCACATACGCTCCAGCCGCGCCACGTCCCCGGGGGTCCAGCGTCGGTGCCGCCCCCCGGTGTGCGCCGCGGGTCCGAGTCCGTAGCGGCGGTCCCAGGTACGGACCGTGGTCGGTGCCACCCCGAGTCGCCTGGCCACCTCGCCCGTGGTCAGGCCACCGCCCTCCGCGACGCGCTGGCCTTCCCGTTCGTCGTCACCGTCCGCGGACACCCTCATGCCTCCACTGTACGACGCACAACCGACGCATGTTGCCTGCGTCGGTTGTGCGTCCAACACTGGAGGCACGTACGGCAGCCCCGACAGGACAGGACGGTGAACTCGCCGTCCGGCGGACCACGTTGTGTCCCCGTACGAGGCACGGCAGGAGGAATCAGGCCATGAGCACCCACGTGCGACCCGCCACCGCGCTCGTCCCGCCCTCGGAGGAGACCCGGTACGAGGAGGATCTGGCCCGTGGTCTCGTCGCGGCCGACGACGAGGCGTTCGCGGCCATCTACCGGCACTGGGGATCACTCGTCCACACCATGGCCGCCCGGTCCCTCGGTGATCCGCACGAGGCCGAGGACGTGACCCAGCAGGTGTTCATCGGCGCCTGGCGCGGACGGCAGGGCTTCCGGCCGGAGCGCGGCGCGCTCGGTGCCTGGCTGGTCGGCATCACGCGCCGCAAGATCGTCGACGCGCTGGCCGCCCGGACCAGGCGTCTGACCCTGGCCGAATCGGTAGCCCGCGACACCGCCCCCGACCAGCCGGTGGAGGCGGCACCGGAGGCCGTACTGGATCGCGTGCTCCTCGTCGACGCCCTGTCCCGGCTGCCGCGCGCCCAGCGGGAGGTGCTGTGCATGGCCTTCTATGAGGACCTGACCCAGGTCCAGATCGCGGAGCGCACGGGCGTGCCGCTCGGGACGGTGAAGAGTCACGCCCGCCGCGGCCTGCACCGGCTGCGCCTGGCCGTCGACCAAGGCCGCGAGCAGAGCGCGGACAGATAGGTCGACAAGGGGGGGAAGCGGGGTCGCGGACGCATCCGCGGCGCCGCCCGTCCAGGAAACACCACCGAGACTCCGCGGCAGCGGAGACAGCATTCCGAAGGGATGATCCCCATGACTTCCCGGACCCCCCTGGCCGTCGCCGCCTCGGCCGGCGCCTGCGCGCTGGCCTTCGGTGTGGCCGCACCCGCCATGGCAGAGCCCGCGCAGGCGCAGGACAAGGCCATGGTCTCCGTCTTCCACGGCATCCCCGGGATGACGGTCGACGTGTACGCCAACGGTGACGAGCTGCTCAGCGACTTCGAGCCCGGCACCGTGACCGACCCGCTGTCCCTGGAGGCCGGGACCTACGACCTCCAGATCTTCGAAGCGGGCCAGGGACCCGACGGCGCACCGGCCCTGGAGAAGGAGGTGAAGGTGCCCGAAGGCGGCAACGCCACGGTCGCCGCACACCTCTCCGCGAACGGTGAACCGCAGCTGACGGCGTACACCAACGACGTCTCGCGGCCGGACGACGGGAAGGCCCGCCTCACGGTCCGCCACGTCGCGGCCGCGCCCGCCGTGGACGTGCGCGCCGGCGGTCAGCCTCTCTTCACCGGCCTGACCAACCCCGGCGAGGACTCCGCGACGGTCGACGCGGGCACCGTCAACGCCGACGTCGTCCTCGCCGGGACCGACACCGTGGCCATCGGCCCCGCCGACGTGAACCTGAAGGAGGGAACGAGCAACATCGTCTACGCCTGGGGCAGCGCCGAGGACAAGAACCTGGCGCTGGCCACCCAGACGTTCAGCGGCTCGGAGGCGATGTCGAACACCAACCACGCGGGCGCCGCCTCCGGTGCCCCGGACTCGCTCGCCCAGTGGCCGGCCTATGCCGCCGCGGTCGGCGCGATCACGGTGACCGGCGCCCTGGTGGCCCGCCGCACCGCGGGCCGACGTGGCTGACACCGAGCGCCGGTCCGCCGGAGGGACCGGGAGGGCGCCGTGGCCCACGTAGAGTCGGCGCACCTGGTGGAACTGGCACTCGGCAACGCGTCCGGCGACGAGGATGCCCGCGCCCTGCGGCACATCGCCGGGTGCCCGTTCTGCCGGGAGGAACTGAAGGCGCTGACCCGCCTGGTGAGCGCCGCGCGGGACGCCGAGGTGACGGACCTTCCCGCGGCGGCCCCCGCGCACGTCTGGCACCGGATCGCGGAAGAGGTGTCGCGCGAGGCCCAAACGCCCCCGCACCCACGACGACGCCCGGCCGGCCGGCCCGCCGGCGGCGCGACCGGCGGCGACCGGCTCACGCGGCCGGCCGGCGTCGTCGGACGCGGGAGCCTCACCGCACGTGTCCTGGCCGCCGGTGCCGCTGTCGTCGCGGTGGTCCTCGTCGTACGGCATCGGTCGGCACGGGCCGGCCGCGGGCCGGTCCGCGACTCCGGCCGGCGCTTTCGGGACCGGGCACGCACCGCCCACCGGACGCGTCCGGAACGCCGGCGTCGCTGACGCCCGGCCGGGAGCCCGAGAAGCCCGCCGCATCCCGTCCGGTCCTCCGCGAGAGCCCGAGAAGCCCGCCGCATCCCGTCCGGTCCTCCCCGACCGCCGCCCCTGCTCGCGCCCGGACGACCTGCCCGCCGCCCCCGCGACCCCGGATGAGAGCATCCCACCGGGCCGTCGAACGGGGAGAGGGAGACGCGGAGCATGACACCAGGGCGACTGACCTACGAGGTGAGGTACGGGGTCTCTCCGCCGGCCGTCGTCAGCGGCGGTGGACCGGACGCCGGAGGAGGAGCCCTTCGGCTCTGCCCCGACGAACCCGCCCCCGCACCGGACCGGTACCGCTCCGTCCGGGCCTTCCACGTCCTTCCCGACACGCAGGGCCCGTGGGCGCGCGTGGTCACCGAGCGGCCCCTCGGCCCGCGCGTGAGCGGGCACGCCGCCGTCTACCGGGTCGAGGATCCGTCCGGCGCGCCGCTGGGGCGGATCACGATGCGGCGCCGCCGCCCCTTCCGGCCCGGCCGGACGCGGTGGACCGTGGAGCCGGCCACCGGGCCCGCCCTGCGGGGCTACCGGGGCCGCCTGGTGTGGTGGGCCCTGTGGTGGCCGGTCGGGCTGACTGTCAGCCTGCTGTGGGCGATCACGTCCCTCCTCGGTGAGGGCGACGGCGGGTTCGGGCCGCCCCGCCGTGTGATCTGGCGGGACGGCACCGGGCGGGCCCACATCGTCTTCCGCGGTGTGGCCGACGACTACCGGGTGCTGACGCCCGGGTGGGACCCTCGTCTGGTCACCGCGCTGGTGGGGCTCCACCAGTCGTTCGACCCCTCCGAGGGCGCGGGGGCTTTCGGCTGGTACCAGGCGTGAACCGACACGGCCCCTGAGGCCGGATTCCCCCTCTCCCGACGTGTCGGGACCCGTTCCGCCGTGACGGTCGGTTACATGCATCACATCCGGCCCGCAGGGCAGAACGTTCTGCACACAGAACGGGAGAGGTGTCGCATGAGCACAGCCGAGCCGCGGACCACCGACGCACCGGACGGCGGGTCACCGTCGCTCAAGCGTGCCATCGGCCCCAAGTTGCTGATCCTCTTCGTCATCGGCGACATCCTCGGCACCGGTATCTACGCCACCACGGGCAAGGTGGCGGGCAAGGTCGGCGGCGCGCTGTGGCTGCCGTTCCTGATCGGGTTCGTGGTCGCGCTCCTCACCGCCGCCTCGTACGTGGAGCTGGTCGGCAAGTACCCGAAGGCGGCCGGCGCCGCGCTGTACACGCAGAAGGCGTTCAAGGTGCCGTTCCTGACCTTCATCGTGGCCTTCATGGTCATGTGCTCGGGCCTGTCGTCCGCCAGCGCGGCGGCCCGTGCCTTCAGCGGCGACTACTTCCAGGAGTTCACCGACGCGATCCCGCCGACCCTGATCGCGATCGTGTTCCTCCTCGCGCTCTCCTCCCTGGCGTTGCGGGGCGTGTCGGAGTCCGTGAAGACCAACGTGGTGCTGACGATCGTGGAGCTGACCGGGCTCCTGGTGATCCTCGGGATCGGTGCGTGGGCGGTGTTCAGCGGTGACGGGGAACCCTCCCGGCTGGGCGAGTTCGAGGGCTCGGGTACCGGATACGCGCTGATCACCGGGGTGCTCGGGGCGACGGCGCTCGGCTTCTTCGCCTTCGTCGGCTTCGAGGACTCCGTCAACATGGCCGAGGAGACGCAGGACCCGGTCCGCACCTTCCCCCGGGCGATCTTCATCGGCGTCGCCGTGACGGGCGTCATCTACGTCCTCGTGGCACTGGTGTCGTCGCTGCTCGTGGACTACCGCACCCTGGAGGCGTCCAGCGGCCCGCTGCTGGAGGTCGTCAAGGCGGGCGGCGTCGACTTCCCGCCCAGGCTGTTCGCCCTGATCGCACTCTTCGCGGTCACCAACTCCGCGCTGATCAACATCATGATGGCCTCACGGCTCTGCTACGGCCTGGCCAACGAGCGGGTCCTGCCGCGTGTCATGGGCAAGGTGCTCCCCCGGCGGCGCACGCCGATCACCGGCATCGTCTTCGTCACCCTGCTCGCCATCGGCCTGGTGTCGACCGGCGAGATCGAGGGCCTCGGCGACACCACGTCGTTCCTCCTGCTCTGCGTGTTCGCCGTGGTCAACGTGACCGTCCTGGTGCTCCGCAAGGACCCGGTGGAACACCGGCACTTCCGTACACCGACGATCCTGCCGGTCCTCGGAGCGATCACGGCGCTGGTCCTGGCGAGTCCCCTCGCGGAGCGGGCGGCGGACGTCTACATCCGCGCCGGCGTTCTGGTGGCCATCGGCGTCGCGCTGTGGGGTGTGAACAAGCTGGTCATGCGGCTGCGCCCGGAGCGGTGACCCGTCGCGGGTCCTCTCACGCCCGGGCCGGTGCGAGCACCACGAAGTCCGCGTTCGACGGATCGAGGCACAGGGCCAGCCGGCCGACGCCCTCCGCGTCCTCCGGACCCATCTGTACGCTGCCGCCGCTCTCGACGACCGCGGCGACGGAGGCGTCGCAGTCGGTGACGGCGAAGACCGGGTGCCAGTACGGGCGACCGTCCGCCAGGGCGAGGTCCTGCTCGCGAAGCTCCATGAGACCGCCGTGCATGCGCTCCTCGGGGAGACCCGCGGGCGTGATGAGCGAGTACGTGCCCCCGCCGCCCGGCAGCTCCATGTCCCCGAACTGCCAGCCGAGGACACCGCCGTAGAACTCCTTGGCCGCCGCCGCGTCGCTCGTGTACAGCTCCGTCCAGCACAGCGAACCGGGCTGGTCCACCAGCTCGACGCCCTGCGTGCTGCCCGGCTGCCACACGGCGAACTGGCCGCCCGCCGGATCGCTGTACTGGGCCATCCGGCCCCAGGGGTCCAGATCCATCGGCGCCACCCGGACCGTACCGCCCGCCTGCCGCACGGCCTGCGTCGTGGTGTCGGCGTCGGCGACGCGGTAGTAGACCATCCAGGCGGAGCGCGCGCCCTCCTCGGTGAGCCGGCCGATACCGGCGACGATCTTGCCGTCCTTGCGGAACATGCCGCCCTCGGCGTCCTCCCCCATGGACTCGAAGTCCCAGCCGAACACGGCGCCGTAGAAGGCCGCGGCGCCGCGGACGTCGGGAGTGCCGAGGTCGAGCCAGCAGGGGGAGCCGGGGACGAAGTCAGTGGTGATCACGGCGGTGCCCTTTCGCAGTTCCTGTCCGCTCCAGCGTGACACCGTGTGCGGACGCCCGCCCGTCGTCCGTGGCGCGCAGGTCACGTCCAGGGGATCTCCGTGGAGGCCAGGTAGGAGAGCCCGCGGTCGTTCCAGAGCCCGCCGTGCCGGGCGACGCGGTCGCTGTGGGCGTCCCAGTCCGGGGCCCGGCCGGTCCACGCGGTGTGGGCGACGGACGACAGGCGCGGCAGCAGCAGGGTGGTCAGGTCGTCGAGTCCCTGGATCGACTCGCCGAAAACCGTCGCCTCGATCCCGGCGACGCGCTCCTCGGGAATCCCGTACTCGGCGGGGTCCCAGGCGGCGGTGTGCCGCACTCCGCGGGGCCGGTAGGTCGGGAAGCCCAGGCGGGCGGCGTCCTCGGCCTGGGCCGGCGGGGCGACGTCCGGCGGGTAGCGGCGGTCCAGGTAGAGGTGGGACTGCGGGGAGAGCAGGACGCGGCCGCCGCCGTCCAGGATCCGTGCGAGATCCGCGTCGGTCGGCGCGAAGAACCCCTTGAGGGCCCGGACGAGGGCCGGGGTGTAGCCGGCCGCCAGCAGTTCGGGACGACGGTCGAGTTCCTCCTGTGCGTCGGGCAGGTCCATCATCGGCACGTCCACCCAGAACTGTGCGATGTCGTCCGTGGTCACCCCGGCGCGTGCGCCCTCCTGCCAGGACAGCGGACGCTTACCGGCCGCCCGTACCACGGCGCGCAGTTCGCGTACGGCCAGGACGAAGCTGTCCGCGGTCATGCCGACCGCCTCGTCTCCGCCGATGTGCACGAAGGGGCCGTCGGTCAGCTCGCACACCTCGGTGAGGACGGAGGCCACCAGGTCCCGGGTCGCGGGGTCGGCGAGGTCGAGTGGCGGCACGTACCGGAAGCGGCCCTTCAGCCCCTGCGGCGCGGGCGCGGCGGGCAGGCCGGGCACCGCCTCGCGCAGGGCGGCGCAGTGGCCGGGCAGGTCGATCTCGGGGACGACCGTGACGAAGCGCTCGGCCGCGTAGGCCTGCAGGTCGCGGTAGTCGTCGGCGGTGTAGTACTGGCGCGGGAGGGCGTCCGGTCCGCGCGTGGTGGCCGCGGCGGGCAGCGGCAGGCGCCAGCCCTCGTTGTCGGTCAGATGCAGGTGCAGGACGTTCAGCTTGTACAGGGCCGCCAGGTCGACGACCCGGCGCAGTTCGGCGGGCGTGAGATAGCCGCGCGCCGGGTCGACCATCAGGCCGCGCCACGCGTAGTGCGGTGCGTCCGTCAGCTCCCCGCAGAGAAGGGGGCCGGTGGTCGCGACGATCGCCTGGAGCGCCGTGGTGGCCGCGCGGAACGCACCTTCGGGTGTGGCGGCCCGGCAGCTGATGCCGTGTGCGGTGACCGTGACGCGGTACGACTCGTCACCCGGTTCCGCGGCGCCGGGCGGCGAGATGCCGACGGGTGCCCGGTGCGGAACCGACGCGGCGGCGTCGAGGACGAGTTCGAGGGTGGCGGCGGTCCCGAGTGCGTCCGGTGGCAGCAGGCGGTCGCCGAGGTGAGGGGCGAGGAGCGCACGGACGGTCCCGGCGACCGGTACGAGGCGATGGTCGGTGGTGGTGACGCGCCACGGTCCGGCGGGGTCCAGTGTCCCTCCGGTGGCGGCCTCCGTCCGGTTCGCGAGGGCCGGAATGACGACGTCCATGGTTCTCCTCCACGCGGGTCGTACGGTTGGCGGCGCCGTGCTCGGCCAGGCGCGGTGTCCGGGCCGGGACGCCGTGGGCGCCGGCTCCGGGGGCCGCGGCCTCGTCAGGTGGGCGCGGGCCCCGGGCGGCGGGCCGTTCCGGAAGGGGGGCGGCCGGCGCGCCTTCCTGCTGGAGCGGCTCCGCCTGTACGCTAACACGAAAACCGATCAATGAACGCTTTTCACGGAGCCCCGCCCCGACCTCGTCCGGGCCGGGATCCGAGGCGAAAGGAGCCCCGCATGACACCCCCGACCGGGCCCGGTCTCGTGCTGCCGCACGGTTTCCTCATGGGAGCCTCCACCTCCGCCCACCAGGTCGAGGGGAACAACGTCTCCAGTGACTGGTGGGCATGGGAGAACCGGCCGGACAGCTTCGTCGCCGAGCCGAGCGGTGACGCGGCCGACAGCTTCCACCGCTGGCCGCAGGACATGGACCTGCTGAGCGAACTCGGTTTCAACGCCTACCGTTTCGGGATCGAATGGGCACGTGTGGAGCCCGAGCGCGGCCGGATCTCGCGTGCCGCCGTCGCCCACTACCGGGACATGGTGCGCGGAGCCCTGGCGCGCGGGCTGACGCCGGTGGTGACGCTGCACCACTTCACCTCGCCGCGGTGGTTCAGCGAACTCGGCGGCTGGTCCGCGCCCGAGTCGGCCGAGCTGTTCGCGGCCTATGCGGGCGTGGCCGCCGACATCCTCTCGGCGGGCGTCCGCCACGTGGTCACGATCAACGAGCCCAACATGGTCGCGTTTATGCACACGGTGGTGCGCGAGACCGCCCGCAGCCGGGCCCGCGGCGGCAACCGCACGGGCGCGGCCGCCCTCGACCCCGGCTCCGTGGAACCGGACGCCGACGTGACCCGGGCACTGATCCGGGCCCACCGGGCGGCCTTCGGCGTGCTCAAGGAAGCCAACCCCGCTCTGCGGGTGGGCTGGACCGTCGCCAACCAGGTCTACCAGGCCGAGCCGGGCGCCGAGGAGGTCGCCGCCGCCTACGCCGGGCCGCGCGAGGACGTGTTCCTGGAGGCCGCCCGCGAGGACGACTGGGTCGGCGTACAGGCGTACACGCGGCACCTGATCGGTCCGGACGGACCGCTGCCCGTGCCCCAGGGCGCCGAGACCACGCTGACCGGCTGGGAGTTCTACCCGGAGGCGCTGGGAGAGGCCGTACGGCACACCGCCGCCGTGGTCGGACCGGACGTGCCCATCCTGGTCACCGAGAACGGCATCGCCACCGACGACGACGCTCTGCGCATCTCGTACACCGGCAGGGCCCTGGCCGGCCTGGCCGCCGCGCTGCGCGACGGCGTGGACGTACGTGGCTACCTGCACTGGAGCGCCCTGGACAACTACGAATGGGGCTCCTACCGGCCGACGTTCGGCCTCATCGCGGTCGATCCGCACTCCTTCGCCCGCCGTCCCAAGGAGTCGGCCCGCTGGCTGGGCTCCGTGGCCCGTTCCGGGCGCCTGCCGGAGGCGCCCGCCGCCTCGGCGGCCGGCGTCGCGCACGCGGGTTAGGCTGGCCGGCATGGCGAAACGCGGCCCGTACGAGAAGGGCGAGGCGAAGCGCGGCGAGATCCTGCACGCGGCTCTGGAGATCTTCGCTGCCGAGGGGTACCGGGGGACCTCGCTGCGGAAGGTGGCCGCCCAGTGCAATCTCAGCCTGCCCGGGCTGATGCACTACTTCGACTCCAAGGAGGACCTCCTCACACAGGTCCTGCGCATGCGCGACGAGACCGCCCGGGTACGGCAGGACGAGCGCACCAACCCCGAGAGTTACCGGGAGATCATCAGGGAGGGTGCCAGGACCCCTGGTCTGGTGGAGCTGTTCGTGTCCATGGCGGCGGCCGCCAGTGACACCGGGCATCCCGCGCACGCGCACTTCGCCGAGCGCTACCCGGTGCTGCGGGAACGGGTGGCGACGTACGTGCGCGAGCGCATGGACGAGGGGCGCATGAGCACCGTCGTCCCGCCCGAGCGGCTGGCGGTACTGCTGCTGGCGGTGGCCGACGGCATCCAGTTGCAGTGGCTCATCGACCGGTCCACGGACATGGAACAGCCCATCGACGACATCATGCGACTGCTGGCCCCGGACCGGGAGGCCTGACCGGGAGGGGCACTCTCAGCCCCCTTCCGGCGGTCGCGGGCCGCCCCGGCCGCCGTTCGACGCTACGACACCGGGACCCCCTCCTCGCCCCCGGCCACACGGCCGGTGGTGCGGGTGGGTCCGGGCAGGCGGACCGGGGCCGGATGACCGGGCCGCGAGGCACGACCAGGCCGAAGCCGGGGAGGCCTCGGCCTGAGATCCGTGCGGCACGCCTCAGGGCGGGCCGGTCCCGGCCGCTTCCCGGACCGCCGCGGTCCACGGCGTCCAGCGCGGATCGGGACCCGCGGACGGGTCCCAGGCCATGGCGGTGCAGACGTAGCCGACCGCCAAGCCGCTCTCCGGGTCCGCCATGCCCAGCCGGCCACCCGCTCCGGCATGGCCGAAGGAGCCCTCGCCGAGCAGGGGGGAGCCAGGTCGGGGCAGCTCGAAACCGAGGCCGAAGCGGGACCGGTCCGGTCCGTCGAACCGGCGCAGCGGTCCCGGTGGCGGCAGGTGGTCGGTCTGCGGGGCGCGGGCTCGCTCCACCGCTGCGGCGGACAGCAGCCGCACGCCGCTGACCTCGCCGAGGAGCGCGGCGTACAGGCGGGACAGCGACCGCGCGTCGCCGATGCCGCCGGCGGCGGGAAACTCGTGCGCGCGGCCCCGGGACGAGTCGAAGGCCTCGACGAATGAGGCCAGTTCACCGGCCGAGGCGCGCAGCACGGCGGCCAGCCGGTCGCCGGGTGCGAGGCCGAGGCGGCCGACCGCCGCGGCGATCTGTTCGGCGCCGGGCGCAGGCCGTACGGCGGTCTGCGGCACGAACCGGTGCTCCGCCGACCGGGGCAGGTCCATCCACAGGTCCAGCCGCAGCGGCCCGGCCACTTCCCGGGCGAAGAACGCCCCGACGCTCGTGCCCGTCACGCGGCGGACCACCTCTCCCAGCAGGTGGCCGTAGGTGAGGGCGTGGTAGAGGAACGCCGTGCCGGGCTCCCAGAGCGGCCGCATGGACGCAAGGGCGCGGACGCGGCCGACGTGGTCCAGGAGGCCGGGCAGGCCGACGCCGGCCGGGTCGTCGGTGAAGGCAGGCAGCCCCGAGCGGTGGGCGAGCAGGTCGGCCACCGTCGTCTCCGCCTTGCCGGCCGCGGCGAACTCCGGCCAGTGGCAGGCGACGGGTGCCTCCAGGTCCAGCAGGCCGCGTTCGGCGAGCAGATGGACACAGACGGCCGTCATGCCCTTGGTGGCGGACATCAGCACGGTGACCCAGTCCGGCCCGGTGGGCGGGACGGTCGCCGCGCCCTCGGTCCACAGGTCGACGACCGGTCGGCCCCGGTGGTGCACGGCCAGTTGCGCGGCGCCCGGATCGTCCGCCTGTCCCTGAGCGAAGGCCTCGCATACGGCCTCCCAGCCCGGCCGCACTCGACCGCGCACCACCACGCCCGCGGTCACCGTGGCGTGCGGCGGAGCGCGCCGCCGGTGGCTGCGCGGGACGGCGCGGCGCAGGGTGCGGCCGCGGGTGCCGGGGCGGCGGCGATCGAGGATGCGGGAGACGCGGACCCGGACACGGAGGCTTCGGTCATGGCTCCTGGCGCGCAGGGAACGGCCATGGACATGGAGAAGGTTGTCACGTCCCCGGGCCCATCGGCGTCCGTCGCGGCCTCGGGCACGCAGGCGACGGCCACGAGCACGGAATTCGCCACCACGCTCCCGGCCTCGGGCGCGCAGGCGCCGGCCACGTACCCCGAGGTGGCCGTCACGACCCCTCGGGCGCGGCGGCAGCCGTCGCGGCCCAGGACTCGGAGGCAGCGGCATCGCCCCCGGACGTGCCGTCGTCCGACACGCCCTCCGGTGCGGAGCCCTCCGCGGAGCCCTCCCGCACGGACGCGGTGGTCCGGGTGGCTCTCGCGTCGGCGACTTCGGCGGTCAACTCCCCCACCGCGTCGGGCGAAACCGGACTCTGCGGGAACTCCGAGATCACCTCGAGCGGCATGCCGGCGAGGAACCGCCGCAACACCGGGTCCTCCAGGGCCCCGGACCCGGGCGCGGCCGCGCGGGCACGGGCGAACCGCTCCGCGAGCAGCGGCCCCCCCACCGGGTGCCGCAGCCATTCCGCGAGCGTATTGCGCCCGGTCAGCCGCAGCCGCGAGGGGTCCCCGTCGAGGGTGATCCCCACCGACAGCCGCACGTCCCTCGAGGATGCTGCCGCCTCGATGCGGTGCACGCCGCCCTCGACCCGCCAGCCGCCCTCGCGTTCGCTGTAGTGGGCCAGGTCGGCCCGTGCCAGCTCCACCACCACCTCGCGGCTCTCACCGGGGTCGAGCGACACCGAGGCGAAGGCCCGCAGTTCCCTCGGCGCCCGGGCTACCTCGGAGTCGACCGGCGCCGCGCTGTAGAACTGGACCACCTCTCGGCCCGCCCGCTCCCCGGTGTTGGTGACGGTCACCGCGACGTCGAACGCCGTGCCGTCCTCCCGCGAATCCACGCGCAGGCCGGAGTAGGCGAAGCTGGTGTAGGACAGCCCGTGGCCGAACGGGAAGGCGACCTCGCGGCGGGCGGCGTCGTAGCCGCGATATCCGACGAACACGCCCTCGCCGTACCGGACCCGGCCCTCCTCGCCGGGGAAGGACAGGTGGCTCGGGCAGTCCTCCAGGCGCAGCGGCAGCGTCTCGGCCAGCTTGCCGGAGGGGTTGACCGCGCCGAACAGCACCCGGGCGAGGGCGCCTCCGCCGGCCTGGCCGAGCAACCAGCCCTCGACGACGGCGGGAACCGTGTCGTGCCAGGGCGCGGTGCGCACCGCTCCGCCGTTGGACAGCACCACGCACACCCGGTCGTTGACCGCGCGGACTCGTTCCAGCAGGCGTACCTGGTCGGCGGGGAGGTCGATGTGGGTGCGGTCGAACCCCTCGGACTCGTCCTGTGCCGAGAGGCCGAGGAAGACCACCACCGAGTCGCTCCCGGCGGCGAGCCGCACCGCCTCGTCCTCCGCGGCCGGAGCAGGTCCGGCGACGTCGGCACCGGCGAGGGCGTAGCCCGCGGCGAACTCCACCTGAGCGCCGTCGGCGAGCCGCCGCAGACAGTCGAGCGGTGTGTCGAGGCGGGTGGGTGTCACCTGGGAGCTGCCCGCGCCCTGGTAACGGGGGGTGCGGGCCAGTTCACCGATGACGGCCACGCTGCCGGCGGCCGGATCGAGGGGCAGCAGTCCCGTGTCGTTCTTGAGGAGGACCACGCACCGGTCCGCGGCCTCACCGGCCAGGCGGTGGTGTTCCTCCACGGAGAACCGGTCCCCGTTGCGGGCGCCGCCCGTCGCGCGCCGGGCGAAGCGGGCAAGACGCTCGACCGCGGTGTCGAGCACCGCCTCGTCGAGGTGCCCGTCGGTCACCGCGGCGACGACCTCCCGGTCGGTGCGCCCACCAGTGCCCGGCATCTGGAGGTCGAGGCCGGCGCGCAGCGCGGCGACCCGGTCGCGCACCGCACCCCAGTCGGACATGACGATGCCGTCGAAGCCCCATTCCGTGCGCAGGATGTCGGTGAGCAACCGTGTGTTCTCCGACAGCGGGACGCCGTTGAGCGCGTTGTAGGAGGCCATGACGGACCACGGTCGGTCGCGGCGGACGATGCGTTCGAACGCGCGCAGGTAGATCTCGCGCAGCGGGCGCTCGTCGACGTCGGCGCTGACCCGCATGCGGTCCGTCTCCTGGTTGTTGGCCGCGTAGTGCTTGAGGGCGGCGCCGACGCCCGCCTCCTGCAGGCCGCGGACCATGGCGCCGCCGAGTTCGGCGGTCAGCAGGGGGTCCTCCGAGAAGTACTCGAAGTTGCGCCCGCACAGCGGCGACCGCTTGATGTTGATCCCTGGGCCGAGCACGACGTGCACTCCGTGGGCGGAGGCCTCGGCGGCGATCGCGCCGGCGACACGCCGCGTCAGTCCGGGGTCCCAGCCACTGCCCAGGGCCACGGCCGGCGGGAAGCAGGTGGCGGGTGCGGCGCTGTGCAGGTCGAGCTGGCCGCCGTCGCCGCTCTCCTTCGGCAACCGCAGGCCGTGCGGGCCGTCGGACAGCGTGACGGCGGGGACACCGGCAGCAGCGAGGCCGGTCGTGACGAAGTCGCCCGCACCGCTGGTCAGCGAGGCCTTGCCGGGCAGCGGAAGGGACGGCGTCGACGGGGTCTGCTGGGTCATACGCGCACCTGTTCGGCTCTGGTGGGGCTGGTGAGTACGGCGGGGTGAAAGACCTGGCCGGATAGCTGAACCTTCAAAAACCGTACGATGATCGGTTTTTACTGTCAAGAACCCTCCGCCCGGCGGTAGACGCCCCCGTGGACCCTGCCACCCCATCTCGGTGCACCCTATTGACTACCAGAAACCGATCACCGTACGGTTTTCGCACTCTCACCCATCGCCGAAACGAGGAACCGCCATGCCTCCCTCAAGCCGGCCCGCCGCCGCGCCACCCGGAAGACGCGCGCGGCGGCGCGCGGTCACCGTCGCCGCGGCCCTCGCCTCCCTGATCAGCGCCACCACGGCCGCCTCCGCGACCCCTGACCCCGGGCCCGCGCCGAACGCCGCGGAGGTGCACTACGTCGCCCTCGGCGACTCCTTCAGCTCCGGGCCGGGCATTCCCGAACAGACCGACCCGGGCTGCGGACGTTCGTCGGCCAACTACGCCACCCTGGTCGCCGGGGCGGTGCAGGCCGCGACCTTCACCGACGTGACCTGCGCGGGCGCCGACACCAGTCACATGACGGGCCCTCAGGACACCGTGCCACCACAGCTCGACGCCCTGCGCCCTGACACCACCCTGGTGACGCTCGGCATCGGCGGCAACGACCTCGACCTGCCCGGCGTCATCACCCGCTGCGTGCTCCTCGGGTACCTCGCACCACAGGGCGCGCCGTGCAAGCGGAGCTACACGCTGTTCGGCACCGACGAGATCGCCGCCCGCATCGACGCCACGGCACCGCGTGTGGGAGCCGTCCTCGACGAGATCCGCGTCCGCTCCCCGCACGCCCGCATCCTCGTGGTCGGATACCCGACGATCTTCCCCGACGACGGCACGGCCTGCCGGGCGACGGTCGCGCTCGCCGAAGGCGACTTCCCCTGGCTGCGCGACATGACGAAGCACCTCGACGCCATGCTCGCCGCGCAGGCCGGGCTCGACGGCGCCACCTACGTCGACGCCTACGGCCCCTCCGTCGGGCACGACGTGTGCCGGCCGGTCGGCGTCCGCTGGATCGAGCCCGAGGACACCGCGGCCGCGGCCGGATTCCACCCCAACGCCGACGGGC
Organism: Streptomyces sp. NPDC047853; assembly: GCF_043204535.1. Classification (NCBI taxonomy): domain Bacteria; kingdom Bacillati; phylum Actinomycetota; class Actinomycetes; order Kitasatosporales; family Streptomycetaceae; genus Streptomyces; species Streptomyces sp. NPDC047853. The sequence continues at coordinate 166,760 of NZ_JBIDCI010000004.1, forward strand.
ACCGGAGTACGGCCGATGCGGTGCTCGCCGCCCTCACGCGCTGACGCCGGCCGCGGGCGCGCCGCCGTCCGGGTCGAGACCGAGCCGGACCAGGTAGTCACGCACCAGGTCCTCCATCGCCACCGCCTCGGGCTCCAGCAGCCACTGTGTCTGCAGCCCGTCCATCAGCGCCAGCAACTGCCGGGCGACGACGGCTGGATCGACGGCGGTCGGCGGGCCGGACGCCGTCCACAGTGCCTCGACGAGGACGGTCAGCTCCTCCCGCAGGACGCGGTACCGCTCCCTGAAGTAGTGGTGGGCGGGGTGCCCGGGGTCCGTGGCCTCGGCGGAGAGCTTCGTGTACAGCGCGACCAGACCCGGAGTCGAACTGTTGCGGGCGACCACCCCGAGCAGCATGCGCAGCCGCTCCGCCGGCGACGGCTCGGGGGCGCCCGGGTGGGTGATTCCAGGGAAGACCGACTGCGCGTCCAGCCGGTCCCGGTGGCTCAGCACCGCGGTCAGCAGGGACTCCTTGCCGGAGAAGTGGTGCAGCACGCCGGCATGGGTCAGCCCCGCGTGCGCGGCGATGTCCCGCAGCGAGACGGCGTTGAAGCCGGAACGGGAGAACAACTCGGCCGCGGAGTCCAAAATGCGCGCCCGCGTCCGCTCTCCCTTGGAGAGGCGACGCGGGGCGCCCGGGGGTCGTGCGCTCACTTCTGCGGTCTCCTGCCGTCGACGCCGTCGGACCGCGGGGCCGCGCTCTCGGCGCCGCGTGACGGTCCCCGGAAGTTACCAGCAGGCCGACCGCACCGCGAGAAAACCTACCAAGTGGTCAGTTCTGCGGCTAAGCTCACCGCCCATCTCGTCCGGGACGCCTTTCCCGGCTCTCCACACGGAGCGAAAACCATGTCCAGAACCACCCGAACCGGGGCCCTCGCCGCCTGCCTGGCGGCCTCTCTCGGCCTCGCGGGCTGCACCGACGCCGGCACCACGGGCGCCGGCACGTCAACGCTGAACATCGCGACTATGACGTTTCCGCAGAGCCTCGATCCGGCCCAGGCGGTCGGCAGCGCCCTGCCGTTCTTCCAGGCGACCTACGACACCCTCGTCAAGCGTGAGCCCGACGGCGAGTTCCGCCCCATGCTCGCCACCGCGTGGGAGTACAACGCGGACCGCACCGAACTCGGTCTCACCCTGCGCAAGGACGCGAAGTTCGCGGACGGCACCGCCTTCGACGCGACCGCGGTCAAGGCCAACATGGAGCGCTTCAAGGAGGGCGGCGGCGCGGACGCCAAGTGGCTGAAGGACCTGGAGTCGGTCGCGGTCGAGGACGCCACGCACGTGACGCTCAGACTGAAGCAGCCCAACCCCGCCATGCTCTTCTACCTGAGCGACGCGGCCGGCCTCATGGCCAACCCGTCGGCCTTCGACCGGGGCGACGGTCTCAAGACGACTCCGGACGGGACCGGTCCCTACCGCCTGGACAAGGCGAAGACCACGGTCGGCACCAAGTGGGTGTACCAGCGCAACCCCGACTACTGGGGCGAGCCGCTTCCCTACGAGACGCTGACGATGAGTTTCTTCGACAACGAGACGGCCATCGTCAACGGCCTGAAGACCGGTCAGGTGAACGCGGCCCTCCTGCAGAGCGCCGACCAGCAGATCAGCATCGAGTCCGACCCCCGGATGAAGACGACCGAGCAGGAGTTCGACTTCCAGGGCCTGCTGCTCTTCGACCGGGGCGGGAAGCTGACCCCCGCGCTGAAGGACGCCCGCGTCCGCCAGGCCCTCAACCTCGCCATCGACCGGGAGACGATGCTCGAGGCGATCCGCCAGAACCGCGGCGAGACCACCTCCCAGGTCTTCGGCCCTGACACGCACGGGTACGACCGGAAGCTGGACACGTACTACCCCCATGACCCTGACAGGGCCAGGAACCTGTTGCGGGCCGCGGGCCACGCCGACGGCTTCACGCTGAAGCTCCCCCGCATCCCCGCCATCGTCAACGACGCGCTCGCCGCTTCGCTGGCCGCCGACCTCGAGGCCGTCGGGGTGAAACTGGTCTGGGACGACCTCGACGGAGCCTCGGCGGTCCAGAAGGTGTTCACCGACCGCGCCTACTCCGGGATGGTCATGAACATGGGACAGTCCTCGTCGGACTGGGTCGTGGTCGACGAACTGGTCAACCCTGGGGCCTTCAACATGTTCGGCACCTCCGACGCCACCGTGCGCGAGCTGGTCCCCCGCGTCCAGTCGGGCACGGCCGAGCAGGCCGGGGCGGCGGTACGGGCGCTGGGCGAGCACCTGGTGAAGGAGGCGTGGTTCGTGCCCTTCTACCGGATGACGTACCTGCACGTCTCGGACGGCTCGGTGACCGTCCGCCCGCAGTCCGGCATGGCCGTCCCGTCGATCTACAACTACTCCCCCGCCAAGTGACCCGTGCCGGGGCCGGACCGGGCGGCCGCCGCCCGCGCCGGCCCCGGCGGTCCGTCACGGATACCGAGTGCCATGCTGACCTTCGTCGCCCGCCGGATCGCGTCCGGCGCCCTGCTCCTGGCCGTCATCTCCCTCCTCACCTACGTATTGCTGTCGATCCCCGACACCGACGTCGGCAGGCAACTCCTCGGCCAGGGCGCCGACCAGGCCGCCGTCGACGCCAAGAACGCCTCCCTCGGCCTGGACCGGCCGGTGTGGGAGCAGTACGCCGACTGGCTGGCCCACGCCGTCCGCGGCGACCTCGGGACCTCCTGGTTCACCAGCGAGGACGTCACACAGGCGGTGCTCGGCAGGCTGCCGGTCACCGCCAGCCTGATGATCGGCGTCACCCTGGTCACCACGGTGGTGTCGTTCCTGCTCGGCGTCTGGGCGGGCGTCCGGCGCGGGGTGGTCGACCGTGTGGTGCAGGTGCTGGGCGTCGTGGGCTACGCGCTCCCCGGCTTCCTCGTCACCCTCGTCCTAGTGCTGGTCTTCGCGGTCGAGCTGAACTGGTTCCCGGCCATCGGCTACATCCCGTTCACCGACTCGCCCGGCGGCTGGCTCTCCACGATCACGCTCCCGGTGCTGGCCCTGTCGGTGGCCTCCGTGGCCGGCGTCTCCCAACAGGTGCGCGGGGCGGTGATCGACGTCCTGCGCCAGGACTACGTGCGCACCCTGCGCGCCCGTGGTCTGCCCCCCTCCCGGATCGTCTTCCGGCACGTGCTGCGCAACGCCGGCGCGCCCGCGCTGTCCGTACTCGGCATGCAGTTCGTGGGGCTGCTCGGCGGCGCGGTCGTAGTGGAACAGATCTTCGGGCTGCCCGGCATCGGCAGCATGACCGTCACCTACACCACCCGCGGCGACATCCCCGTGATCATGGCACTGGTCATGCTCACCGTGGTCGGCGTCGTCCTGGTCAACCTCCTGGTCGACATCATGGTCGGCTGGCTCAACCCCAAGGCGAGGGCCGCATGAGCGAGAACCTTCCGGCCGACCCGCCCGTCCCGGCCCGCGCGAACCGCCCCGGCACCGGGGCTCCCGCCGCCGACGGTCCCGCGGCGTCCTCGTCGCGCGTACTGCGGCGGCTGTTGCGCAACCCGCTCGGCGCCGGGTCGGCGGCCGTGCTCGTCCTCCTCGTCCTCGCGGTGCTCCTGGCGCCCTGGCTGGCCCCGCAGGACCCCACGGCCGCCTCGCTCGGCCAGGCCTTCGCCGACCCCGGCGGCGCGCATCCGCTGGGAATGGACTCGGCGGGCCGCGACATCCTCTCGCGCATCCTGTACGGCGGGCGCAACACCCTGGGCGGTGCGCTGATCGCCCTCGGCATCGCCCTGGCCCTCGGCGTGCCCGCCGGCCTCTACGCGGGCTACCGCGGCGGCCGGTTCGACTCCGCCGCCAACTGGACGGTGGACCTCGTCATGGCACTGCCGGCGATGGTGGTGCTGCTCGCCTCCCGTGCCATCCTCGGCCCCCAGGTGTGGGCCCTGATGGTCGTGCTGGGCGTGCTCGCGGCCCCGAGCTTCTACCGCCTCGTACGGGGCATCGTCGCGGGTGTGCGCAAGGAGTTGTACATCGACGCGGCCAAGGTCTCCGGGCTCTCCGACGCCCGCATCGTGGCCCGGCACGTCCTGATCGTGGTGCGCGGCCCGGTCATCATCCAGGTCGCGCTCGTCGCCGGCGTCGCGATCGGACTCCAGGCGGGTCTGGAGTTCCTCGGCGTGGGCAGCGGTTCCGCGGCCACCTGGGGCGCGATGCTCAACGAGGCCTTCCAGAACATCCAGCGCGCGCCTTGGCTCATGCTGTGGCCGGGCCTCGCCCTCGGGCTGACCAACGGTGCCCTCGTCCTGCTCGCGTCGGCCCTGCGCGACGGGCTGGAGGATCGCACCGGCCGGTCACAGGCAGCCCCTCCACGCACCGCGCGACGCGGCCGCGCCGTGCCGGTGGACGCACGACGTCACCGAGCCGCGGGCGACGCGGACGACTCCGGCACCGCTGACGAGGCGGGCGAGCGGGCCGGGCTGCTGTCGGTACGCGGACTCAGCGTCGCCTACACACAGGCGGACGGCACCGACAAGGAGGTCGTCCACAGGGTCGACCTCGATGTCCGCGCCGGGGAGATCGTCGGGCTCGTCGGCGAGTCCGGCTCCGGCAAGACCCAGACGGCCTTCGCCATGCTGGGCATCCTGCCCGACGGCGGACGGATCGGCGCCGGCAGCGTCCTGGTCGGGGGACGTGAGGTGGTCGGGCTGCCCGAACGCGAGCACCGCGCACTGCGGGGCCGCACCGTGGCCTACGTCCCGCAGGAGCCGATGAGCAACCTCGACCCCGCCTTCACCATCGGCAGCCAGCTCACGGAGCCCATGCGTCACATCCTCGGACTCTCCCGCCGGGAGGCGACCCGGCGCGCCGTCGAGCTGCTGCGCCTGGTGGAGATCGCGCACCCGGAACGCACCCTGCGCCTCCACCCGCACGAGATCTCGGGAGGCATGGCCCAGCGGGTCCTCATCGCGGGCGCCATGTCGTGCGACCCCGAGCTTCTCATCGCCGACGAACCGACCACCGCGCTCGACGTGCGGGTCCAGGCGGAGATCCTCGCCCTGCTGCGCAGACTCCAGCGGGACCGGGGCCTCGGCGTCCTGCTGGTCACCCACGACCTCGGAGTGGTCGCGGACCTGTGCGACCGCGTCGCCGTCATGAACGGCGGCCGGATCGTGGAGACCGGCACCGCCGAACAGGTCCTGCACTCCCCCGAGGACCCCTACACCCGGACCCTGCTCGACGCCGTCCTCGACGAGGCTCCGGCGCGGGACCCCTGGCAGCCGCGCGAGGCGAGGAGCACCACCGTATGACCGCCGTCGACGTCACCGAGACCGACCCCTCCGTCGGCCCGGAGGCCCTCCTCCAGGTGCGGGACCTGCGGGTCTCCTTCCCCGGGCGGAACCGGCGCGCCGCGCGCGCCGAGGTGCTCAGGGGCGTGTCCCTGGATGTACGGCCGGGCGAGACCCTCGGCCTCGTCGGGGAGTCCGGGTCGGGCAAGACCACCATCGGCCGGGCCGTGCTCGGCCTGGTGGCGGTGGGTTCCGGCACGATCGCCTTCGCCGGAGAGCCCATCCACCGGGCGGGCCGAGCCCGCCGCCGCGCACTGAGCCGGGACCTCCAGGTCGTCTTCCAGGACCCCTACAGCTCCCTGAACCCCTCGCTCACCGTCGGGGCCATCCTCGCCGAGCCCCTGGTGGCGCACGGGGCGAGGCCCCAGGAGGCCCGGGAGAGGGTCCGCCGTCTGCTCGACCGCGTCCAGCTGCCCGGTGACGCCGTCCACCGGCTGCCCCGGGAGTTCTCCGGGGGCCAGCGGCAGCGGATCGCCATCGCCCGGGCGCTGGCGCTGCGCCCCCGCCTCGTCATCTGCGACGAGCCGGTCTCCGCACTCGACCTGACCACCCAGCGGGCGGTGCTGGACCTGCTGCTGGACATCCAGGAGGAGACAGGGACGGCGTACCTCTTCGTGACGCACGACCTGTCGGTGGTGCGGTTCATGAGCCACCGGGTGGCGGTGATCCACCGTGGCGAGATCGTGGAGACCGGCGACGCCGCCGATGTCACCGGGACGCCACGGCATGCCTACACCCGGGCGCTGATGCTGGCCGCCCCCGTGGCGGACGTCGCCGCGCAACGGCGGCGCAGGGAGGCGGCGGAGAGCGCCAGGGCATGAGCGGCCGGCACCGGGTGGCCAGGGGCCCGGTGCGCATTCGGCCGCGGCGTCGCTCGGCTCAGACGAGTTCGGGCTGCGGTGTCGCGGGCGTGGCCCCGGGGCGGGGCGCCAGCACGGCCCGCGCGTCCCACCGCCCGGTGGTCCGCACATGGCCGAGGATCACGGAGACCGTCACCAGGAGGAGCAGCGGTCCGGCCAGCCAGGGGCGGGCGGCCATCTCTCCTGGCAGGAGGCGGTACGACACCAGGAGCGCGGTGAAGACCGCCGCGCCGTAGGTGACGAGCCGGGTGCCCGAGCGGTCCCAGCCCCGCGCGAGCGAGCGCATCGCCGCCTCGACGGTGAGGGCGAAGACCACTCCGGCGAGGAGGTCCACACCGTAGTGGTAGCCGAAGCCCAGCGTCGCGGCGAGGGTGGCGACCAGCCAGAACGTGCCCGCGTACCGCATCGGCCGTGAGCCGCCGCGGGAGTGGATGAAGAGCGTGGTGGCCCAGGCCGTGTGCAGGCTGGGCATGCAGTTGCGCGGGGTGACGGCGTCGAAGGGCATCGCGTGCGGGACGCCGAGGGGCGGCGGCGTGTTCGGCCACACGTCGGCCAGCGCCCACTGGCCGCCGTCGGCGCCGAAGGCGTAGACCGGTCCGACGACCGGGAAGATCATGTAGACGGCCGGGCCGAGGAGGCCGATGACCAGGAAGGTCCGCACCAGGTGGTGGGCCGGGAAGCGGCGCTCGGCGGCCACGTGGCGCAGTTGGTACAGCCCGACGAGGGCCGCCGCCAGCGGGAGCTGGCCGTAGACGAGTCCCAGGGTGTGTTCGCCGACCGGTCCGGTGGCGTCGAGGAGGCGGCCGACCACCCAGGAGGGGTCGCCCAGCGCGTGATCGGCGGTGGCCAGGTACGGGTCGAGCACCAGCGGGCGGGTCCTCGACGTGATGAGCAGCCAGGTGTCCCCCGTCTTGTGGCCCGCGACCAGCAGCAGGCCCAGGCCGGCGCCCTTGAGGAGCAGCACCCGTTCCCGGCCGACCCGGCGGGTGACGGCGACGACCGCGCAGCCCAGGACCACCCAGAGCGCGCCGTTGCCGAAGTTCATCTCGGCGCCGACGGCCCACCGCACCAGCCAGAAGGCGAGGTCGATGCCGATCGCGGTGCCGGCCGCGATGGCCCGTTGCCGCCAGGTGAGCACCACCATCGTCAACGCCAGACCGGCGTACAGCAGCGGCCCCGAGTGCGGGGCGAGGATCACCTCGCGCGACTGAGCGGTGAGCGGCCCCGGGTGCCCCAGGTGTCGGGCGGCGCATTCCAGCGCCAGGAGGGACGTGAGGACCGCGACCCCCGCCGAGGCCAGCAGCCTCGTCCGCGGCTCACGCGGGACGGCGTGGGAGAGGCCGCGGCGCGGCGCGGCTATGCGCGTGGGTGTCTTCTTCAATTGTCTGGGCCATTTGCTCGATACCGGACACAAGATCACACATCACGGAGACGGACATGCGGTTTCGAACATGCTAACGGTGCGGTGGGACGGGTCCCGCCCCTGGTCGGAGCCATGGACAGTCGCCGACCCGCTGTGATGTGATCCGTCCGGTGGAACGGTCCCCTCCGTCCTCCCGTCCCCCCAGGCCCGAAAGTCCCGTTCACATGCAGAAGACCAAGGCCGCCCTCTGGGAATTCCTCCAGGGGCTCGGCAAGACGTTCATGCTCCCCGTGGCCCTGCTCGCGTTCTGCGGCATCATGCTGGGCATCGGCTCCTCACTCTCCAGCGAGGCCGTCACTGACAACGTTGCCTTCCTCAAGGGCGAGGGCTGGCACCTCGTCTTCACCTGGATGGCCAACACCGGTCTGGTCGCCTTCACGTTCCTGCCCGTGCTCTTCGCGATGGCCATTCCGCTCGGTCTGGCCCGCGAGGACAAGGGGGTCGCCGCCTTCTCCGGTTTCGTCGGCTTCGCCGCCATGAACCTCGCGGTGAACTTCTACCTCACCGCCGAGGGCGTCGACTTCGAGGACGAGAAGGCGATCGAGCACTACGGCATCGCCGACGTGCTGGGCGTGCAGTCCATCGACACGGGCCTGCTGGGCGCCGTGGCCGTTGGCATCGTTGTCAGCCTGCTGCACCGGCGGTTCCGCACCCAGCGGATGCCGGACGCACTGGCCTTCTTCGGCGGGCTGCGCTTCGTCCCGATCGTGTCGGCGCTGGTCCTGAGCGTGCTCGGCCTGCTGATCCCGCTGGTCTGGCCGACCTTCAACGGCTGGATCACCGCCGTCGGGCGGGGCATCGGCCACACCGGGGTGTTCGGTCCGTTCTTCTTCGGCATGGGCGAGGTGCTGCTGCGGCCGATCGGCCTGCACCACATCCTCGTGGCCATGTTCCGCTTCACGGACGTCGGCGGTTCGGGAGCCGTGTGCGGGGACCAGGTCTCCGGCGCACTGAACATGTTCTACGCCCACCTGGAATGCTCGGCCGCGCCGAACGCCGCCGTCACCGACGCGACGCACTTCCTCTCCCAGGGCAAGATGGCCGCCTATCTGGGCGGCCTGCCGGGCGCGGCCCTGGCGATGTACCACTGCGCGAACCGGCGGATGCGCCCGGAGATCAAGGCCCTGCTCGTGTCCGGTGTCGTGGCTTGCGTGGTGGGCGGTATCACGGAGCCGCTGGAGTTCCTCTTCCTCTTCGTCGCGCCGTGGCTGTACGCCCTCCACGCGGTCCTCGTGGGCCTCGGCTTCCTCACCGCGGCCGTGCTCGGCGTGTTCATCGGGAACACCGACGGCAATGTCATCGACTGGCTCGTCTTCGGCGTCCTCCAGGGCTCCTCGACCAAGTGGTACCTGATCCCCGTGATCGCGGCGGTGTGGTTCGCCGTGTACTACTTCCTCTTCCGCTGGGCCATCACCCGCTTCGACCTGAGGACCCCGGGCCGCGACGAGGCTCCGGCCCAGGACGGCCGGGAGCAGGACGAGGAGGGCGGCGGGCCCGCCGGCGCGGTCGACGCCGCGGGTGCGCCCGGCACGACCGGGGGCGCCGCGTCGGACGCGGCGGCGGAACCGGAACGCGTCCTGGTCGCGGGGAAGTACGACGCCGTCGCCATCCTCGACGCGATCGGGGGCGCCGACAACATCCGCTCCCTGGACAACTGCATCACGCGCCTGCGGATGACGGTCGGGGACGCCGGACGGGTGGACGAGGCGCGGCTGAAGCGACTGGGGGTGGTGGGGGTCGTCAAGCTCGACGACCACAACGTCCAGGTCGTCATCGGCCCGCAGGTCCAGTCGGTGAAGGACGCCATCGCCTCGATGATCCCGGTGGGATGACCATGGCCTCCTCCCGCGTCCCCTCCGCCGGTCCGGCCCGCGACCCCTCGCCGACGCCCTACGACTTCGACACCCCGGTCGACCGGCACGGCACCTGGTGCACCCAGTGGGACTACGTCCAGGACCGCTTCGGCGTGCCGGACCTGCTGCCGTTCACGATCTCCGACATGGACTTCGAGACCGCCCCGGAGATCCTGGCGGCGCTCCGCGGCCGTCTGGAGCACGGGGTCCTCGGCTACTCGCGGTGGCGCCAGGACGACTTCCTCTCCGCCGTCGTCCACTGGTACGCGACGCGGCACGCCACGGAGGTCGATCCCGAGTCGATCGTCTACGCGCCCTCCGTCGTCTACCAGGTCGCGCAACTCCTGCGGCTGTGGTCGCGGCCCGGTGACGGCGTGGTCGTCCACACCCCCATGTACGACGCGTTCCCCAGGACGGTGGCGGCGGCGGGACGGCGGCTCCGGGAGTGTCCGCTCGACGACTGGGCGGAGTTGGAGCGGCTCCTGGCGCTCCCCGACACGGCCGTACTGCTGCTGTGCTCACCGCACAACCCGACGGGCAGGGTGTGGTCCGCCGACGACCTGGACCGGATGGCCCGGTGGTGCGCACGGTACGACGTGGCCGTCATCAGCGACGAGATCCACTCCGACCTGGCGTACGCCCCGCACGTCCACCGTCCCTGGGTACGGCACGGCGGCGAGGGGCGGTGGGCCGTGCTCACCTCGGCCTCGAAGTCGTTCAACGTGCCCGCTCTGACCGGTAGTTACGGCATCATCGGCGATCCCACGTCGCGCGACGCCTTCCTCCGGCAGCTCAAGGAGGCGGACGGCCTGTCCTCCCCCGCCGTGCTCTCGCTGGTCGGACACATCGCCGCGTACCGGGAGGGTGCGGCCTGGCTGGACGCCCTGCGCGCCTACCTCGCGGGCAACCTCGCGATGGTCGCCGACCGGCTGCGCGAGGAGTTCGGGCAGCTCGGCTGGGAGCCGCCGCAGGCCGGTTACCTGGCCTGGATCGACCTGCGGCCCCTCGGCGTCGACGACGACGCGCTGCAGCGTGACCTCGTGGAGGTGGAGAAGGTGGCCGTCATGCCCGGCGCCGCCTACGGCGCTCCGGGACGGGTGCGGCTCAACGTCGGCTGCCCCCGGTCCAAGGCGCGGGCGGGCGTCGAGGCCCTGGTGCGCGCGCTGCGCCGGCTCACGGCGGCGGGGCCGCACGCCGCCCCCGCCGCGGACCGGCGTCCGGTCACGCCGCCTGGATGAGTTCGGCGCGGCCGAAGAGGATGCCGTAGCCGGACGGGAGCTGGGCGATGACGCGGTCGAGCAGGTCGGGACCAGCGAGGCGGGCGACCACGCCGAGGACGGAGCCGACGTCCCAGCGCGTCGTGGCGAGGGAACCGCCGGTACGGTCGGCGAGGTCCCGGACGAAACCCCAGCCGGTCATCGGTTCGGCCACGGGCGCCTCCGCCGCGAAGATCCGCGCGGCCTCCCGGGGCAGCCGGGCCGCCAGCTCGACGCGCTCCTCGCCGGTGACCCGGCGGCCGAGGGCGGCCAGCACGGCGGTCACGACCTCCTCGGCCCGCTCGCGCGTGGCGTAGGCGCCGTGGTAGCGGACCTGCTCCAGCATCCGGACGTACGGCGTGTCCGGTTCGGCCGTGACCGTGACCGTGGCTGTGGCCGTGGCCGCCGCCGGGACCCGGGCCGTCAGGGACTGCATCGGTGAGGCATCCTTCCTCGTTCGTGGTGGAGGCTTCTCGTCGTGGGAGCCGGGGGCGCCGGACGGCCCGCGGCGGTGAGCGACGGAGCTTGGGCAGCGCCGGTGCGCAGGCTGCCGCGGGCGCGGCGGCGGAGGCGGGACGCGGGGCGTGCGGTCCTCCGCCGCTGCCGGTGCGGCCGCCGCTCAGCCGGAGATCTCCTTGCGGTCCGACGCGCCGGTGATGGAGATCTTGCGGGGCTTGGCCCGCTCGGCGATCGGAACACGCAGGGTGAGCACGCCCGCCTCGTAGTCGGCGGTGATGTGCTCGGTGTCGAGGGTGTCCGCCAGCATCACCTGCCGGGAGAAGACGCCCAGCGGGCGTTCCGACAGCTCCATCTGCACGCCTTCGGCACTGGGGCCGGGGCGGCGTTCGGCCCGGACGGTCAGCATGTTGCGTTCGACGTCGATGTCGATCGCTTCGGGGTCGACACCGGGCAGATCGAGGGCGATCACGTACGAGTCGCCCTCCCGGTAGGCGTCCATGGGCATCGCCGAGGGACGGGACCAGGTGCCGGACGGACCGCCGAGCAACTGCTGGGCGACGCGGTCGAACTCACGGAAGGGGTCGGTGCGCATCAGCATCGGAACACCTCCTACATCGAGCGGATTCGCTCATGCGCTGTTTCTGACATCTGTTGTAGCATGTCATCGAAACGATGACAACTGACGACGTCATCCAACGGGTGACGGCAACGGAGGTGGCCATGACCGCTGACCCGCGGGAGGCCGGTGCACGGCCCGCGTCCTTCCTCGCCGCCCAGGCGGCACTGGCGGCGATCGAAGAGGCCGTACGGACCGCGCAGCGTCCGCGTCGCCCCGAGCGGAGCGGCGGCACCGAGGTCGGCTCCGACCAGGCGCTCGCCGCGCTGCTGCTGCTGCGCGAGGTGCGCGACCAGCTCGCGGGCTGGGAGACGGGACTGATCGAGACCGCCCGGGACGCGGGCGCGAGCTGGGCCGATCTCGCCCGTCCCCTCGGTGTCGCCAGCCGGCAGGCCGCCGAACGCCGGTACCTTCGGCTGCGGCCCGGAGCCCCCGGCACCACCGGCGAGGAGCGCGTGCGGGCCACCCGGGACAGCCGGGCCGCCGACCGCGCCGTCACCGCCTGGGCGCGGGGCAACGCGGCCGGCCTCCGCCAGCTCGCCGGCCAGGTCGCCGCCCTCGCCGAGCTGCCGGCCGAGGCCCGCGCACCCCTCGTACGGGCCCTCGGGCACGACGACGCCGCCGGTCTCCTCGGCCCGCTGACCGGCGCCCGGGAGCACCTGCGGGACGATCACGCGGAGCTGGCGGCACGCCTGGACACCGTCGCCCGCAGCGCGGACCGGCTCCGCCGCGCCGGGACGGACGAGCGGGGCGCTCCGGAAGGAGGTGCGGCCCGCTGAGCGGCGCGACCGTGCCGCGTTGCGGGCCCGGGGGGCGCGGCGGAGACTGGCCGGGAGACGACCGCGGCCGGAGAGGGCCTGGAGCGATGGGCGACTACGCCGACCTTCCTGGTGTCAGGACCTGGTACGAGACCGAGGGGGCCGGTGATCCCCTGGTCCTGCTGCACGGCGGCTTCTGCACCAACGACACATGGGGTGCGCTGCGCCCCGACCTGGCCGCCGCCCACCGCCTCTTCCTGCCCGAGCGGCGCGCGCACGGACACACCCCCGACGTCGCGGGGCCCCTGTCGTACGGGGCGATGGCCGACGACACGGTGGTCTTCCTGGAGACGGTCGTCGGGGAGCCGGCGCACCTGGTCGGCTGGAGCGACGGCGGTGTCGTCGCGCTGCTCGTCGCGCTCGCGCGTCCCGACCTCGTGCGGAAGGCCGTGGTGATCGGGGCCAACTTCCGCCCCGCCCCCGAGTGCTTCGCCGAGCCCGCGATGCTCGACGCGATGACGCCGGACGGCGAGGACCTCGCGTTCTTCCGCGAGCTGTACGAGGCCGTGACGCCGGACGGCGCGGACCACTGGCCGATGGTGGCGGCCAAGGTCGTCGACATGTGGCGCACCCAGCCGACGCTCTCCCCCGAGGACCTGGCCCGGATCGAGGCGCCGACCCTCGTCGTGGTCGGGGACGACGACCTGGTCACGCTGGAGCACACGGTGGCGCTCTACCGGGCGGTTCCGGGCTCCCAGCTGGCCGTCGTCCCCGGTGCGTCCCACGTGGTGCCGCTGGAGAAGCCGGACGCGGTGAAGCGGCTGGTCCTCGACCACCTGGCGCAGGACGCGGTCGAGACCCTGATGCCGGTCCGCCGCGCGTCGGCGCCCGCCCGGACGGCCTGACCGGACGGCCTGACCGGACGGCCTGACCGTACGGCTTCAGGGGCCCCGGGAGGGACGCGCCCGGATCACCGGTCGGCGGCGACCGGGTCCAGGGCCAGCGCGGCGAACGTGGCCAGCCAGTGGTCGGTGGTGAAGTCGCCGCGTTCCACCGCCGGCAGGCCCGCCGCGAGGTGCTCCTCGGCCGCTGCGTCCAGACGGCCGCGCACCGCGCCGTCCGGCAGGGCGTCCGCGAGGGCGCGCAGAGCGGCGGCCCTGCTGAGCGTCAGCCCGAGCAGATGGCCGATCTGCGGGTCCGCGTGGTCGGAGACGACCGGCACGTCGAGCGGTGGGCAGGGGGCGCCGGTGCCCAGCGCGGGCAGGAAGCGGTCGAGCCAGGCCGGGAACTCCGCCTCGGTGAGCACCCTGCGCATCGTGTCGGCCTCGGTCAGCGCCGGGGAGAGGAAGTCCTGTCCCGAGGGCTCCCAGTGCGCGGGCGCGTCGTGGTCGTCGGCGAACCAGGCCAGCAGGCGTTCCCGTACGGCCCGGTCGGTGGCGGCCGAGAGCTCGCCCGAGTCGAGCGCGAGGCCCAGCGCGAAGGCGCTGTTGGGGTGGTTGCCGTGGCGCACCGGATAGGTGGCCTTGGGCAGCCAGTCGGCCAGCAGATCGTCCACGGCGGCGACGGCCGGCCGGAGCGCCCCGGCCCAGCGGGTGCCCGCCTCGCCGGGGAGGGCGCGGCACTCGGCGGCGAGGGCGAGCAGCCAGGACCAGCCGTAGGGCCGCTCGAAGGAGGGGCGGGCCCGGAGGTAGGCCGCCTCGACGGCGAGGTTCTCGGGGGTGAGGTGCCGGTCGAGTACGTCGACGGCCGGTCCGGTGTCGGGCAGGGCGGGGGTATCGCCGTGCCGGCGCAGCAGCCGGACGAGCAGCCAGTGCATGTGCACCGAGGAGTGCCAGTCGTAGGCCCCGTAGAAGACGGGGTGCAGGGACCTGGGCTCCGGGTGTTCGTCGGGGGCGGTGATCAGGTGGGCGGGGAAGTGGGGGTACTCGCGGGTGATGTTGGCGAGGGCGATCCCGGCGAACCGGGACGCGTGGGCGCTGAGCGGCATCAGTGGGTGGCTCCTTCGGTGACCTTCAGGTCCTGTCCCGCCGGCGTGCGGGCGGCGGTGGCCAGCAGCGCGCGCAGGCCGTGGGCGACGGTGGCGGGCGGCAGGGACGGAGCGGTCCCGTCGGGAACCTGTTCCGGCGCCCAGGGCACGTGCACGAAACCGCCCCGTACCCGCGGGAACTCGGTGGCGATGAGGTGGCCGAGGCCGTAGGCGACGTGGTTGCAGACGAAGGTGCCGGCCGTGTGGGAGACGGCGGCCGGCACCCCGGCCTCGCGCATCGCGGCGACGCAGGCCTTGACGGGCAACGTGGAGAAGTAGGCGGCGGGGCCGCCCGCGACCACCGGTTCGTCGACGGGCTGCCGGCCGGCGTTGTCCGGGATGCGTGCGTCGTCGACGTTGATGCCGACGCGTTCGACGGTGACGCCGGGGCGCCCGCCCGCCTGGCCCAGGCAGAGCACCAGGTCGGGGGTTTCGGTGCGGACGGCGTCGCGCAGGGCGTCGAGGGACGCGCCGAACGCGCAGGGCAGTTCGACGGCGCGGACGGTGAGGCCGGCGGGGGGCTCGGCGGCCACCAGGGTCGCCGCCTGCCAGGACGGGTTCACGCTCTCGCCGCCGAAGGGGGCGAAGCCGGTGACGAGGACACGGGGCATGGGCATTCCTTGCGGGGTCGGGCGGCCGTGGGGCGGGGCGGCTGTGCGGGGTCGCGGGGGCCGGTCGGAGCCGTCCCTCAGAAGGCGAAGAGCGCCATGATGACGGTGCAGCACCCGAGGAGCGCGATGCCCGTGGGCAGCTGTGCCTTGATCGGCCCGTACTGGTCCTTCAGCTCGAGCAGGGTGGCCGGGACGATGTTGAAGTTGGCGGCCATCGGCGTGCAGAGGGTGCCGGCGAAACCGGCGAGCATGCCGATCGCGAGGACGGCGGGCTCGTTGCCGTGCATCTGCTGGATGAGGACGGGCCAGCCGATCGCCGCGGTCATGACGGGGAACGCGGCGAAGGCGTTGCCCATGATGACGGTGAACAGGAACATGCCCACGCAGTAGGCGATGACGGCCAGGTACCGGGAGTCGTCGGGCAGGACCCTGTTCATGATGTCCCCCACCTGGGTGCCGACCCCGGCGGCGGCGAAGATCGACCCGAGGACGGCCAGCAGCTGGGGCAGCAGCAGGGCGGAGCCCATCGCCTCCAGCATGGAGCGGCCGGACCGGATCGGTACGGACACCTTCCTCTCGCCGGTGACCAGCATGCCGACGACCAGCGCGGCGACGCAGCCGAGGCCGAGGCCGAGCAGGGTGGCCTTGCCCGTCTCGAACAGTCCGGACTCGTCCAGGACGGAGGCGCAGACGATCGCGACGAGGGGGATGGTCAGCGCGGGGATGAAGATCTTGCTGCCGAGCCGGGCGGCGGAGGCCTCACGCTGCTCGTCGGTGGTGGTCACCGGGACGCCCTTGCCGAGGAAGTTGAACCCGGCGAGCACGATCAGGGCGAGGACACCGACGCCGAGCGGTTCGGCGGGCAGGGTCCAGCCCCCGTTGCCGGCGGTGGCGTTGGCCACGCCGGTGCCGTAGGGGAAGGTGAGGCCGAGCAGTCCCCAGAACGCGGCGGAGGTCCAGCGCTTGGGGTTGCTGTGGTCGGCGGCCATCTGGACGGCCATGACGACGAAGACCAGGCCTATCACCCAGTACAGCCATTCGACTTTGATCACTTGTCGGCCCCCTCGGGAAGCGGCAGGTCGTGCTCGGCGGCGGCGAGGGCCATCTCGCGCTCCAGCTGCCGGTCCATGACCAGCAGCCGGGCGCCGTGGATGACGAAGGCGCAGACCGCGAGCGGGATCGCCCACAGGGCCAGTTGGGTCGGTTCGATCTCCTGGTGGTAGGTGGAGTTCACGAAGCCGGTGATCAGCAGGATGGAGCCGATGGCGATGAAGCAGTCCTCGCCGAAGAAGACGCCCACGGTGTCGGCCGACGCGGAGTACGACCGCACCTTCTCGCGCAGCCGGTCGGGCAGCTTCGCCCCCGTGGAGCGTTCCGCGGCGGCCTCCGCCATGGGGGCGACCAGGGGCCGGACCGTCTGCGCGGGGCCGCCGATGCTGTTGAGACCGAAGGCCGCGGTGACCTGGCGGACGAGCAGGTAGACCGTGAGGAACCGGCCCGCGCTGAGCTTGCCCAGCCGGCCAATGAGGGTGCGCGCCTGCTCGCGCAGGCCGTAGCGCTCCAGCAGGCCGATCACCGGGAGCACGATGGCGTAGACGGTGACCGAGCGGCTGTCGGCGAAGGACCGGCCGAAGGCCGCGAGGACCTCCAGCGGGTCCATCCTGCCGAGCAGTCCGGTGACGACACCGGCGACGCCCACCACGAGGACGGGGTTGCGGCGCGTGACGAATCCGAGGATCACCACGACCACACCGAGAAGAACGATCATTCGGTGGCCTTCTTCAGGCATGAGGGGGCAGAGCACGGATCCGGGAGTCGCGGAGCCGGAGCTTCATGGCCCCGGGACCCTGACCCCGGATACGTGGCAGATGCACGGACACTAGCGATCGTTCAACGATCTAACAAGGGGTCGATTTCATGGCAACCCCACGGGCGGTCGGTCACCTCTTGTCGGATCGTTCAACAATCGTCTACGTTCAGAGGGTGATCGACCTCAACGCAGATCTCGGTGAGGGCTTCGGCCGCTGGACCCTCACCGACGACGACGCCCTGCTCTCCGTCGTCACCAGCGCCAACGTCGCCTGCGGATTCCACGCGGGCGACCCGTCGGTGATGCGCCGCGTCTGCGGGCTCGCCGCCGAGCGCGGGGTGCGGATCGGGGCACAGGTGTCCTACCGCGACCTGGCGGGCTTCGGGCGGCGCGCGATGGACGTGCCCGCCGACGAGCTGACGGCCGAGGTGGCGTACCAGATCGGGGCGCTCAGGGTGTTCGCCGAGGCCGCCGGCGCCGAGGTCGCCTACGTGAAACCGCACGGTGCGCTCTACAACCGCACCGTCCACGACGCCGAGCAGGCCGGGGCCGTGGTGGCCGGTGTGCGGCTCGCCGGCGGTGCGCTGCCGGTGCTCGGGCTGCCCGGATCCCACCTGCTCGCCGCCGCCCGGGACGCCGGCCTCACCGGGGTGCCCGAGGCCTTCGCGGACCGCGCCTACACGGCCCGGGGCACCCTCGTCCCCCGACGCGAGGCCGGCTCCGTGGTGACCGACGAGGACGCGGTGGTGTGGCGCGCGCTCACGATCGCGGTGGACGGCACGGTCGAGGCCGTCGACGGCACGACGGTCGCGGTCGCCGCCCGCTCGCTGTGCGTGCACGGCGACACCCCGAACGCGGCCAGGATCGCGGCCCGGGTGCGCGAGGCGCTGGAGGCGTCCGGGGCCGGAATCGGGGCCTTCGCGTGACGGGGAGCCGGACGGTCACGACGCGTCCCGCCGGCCGCCGCGCGCTCCTGGTCGAACTGCCCGACGCCGAGCACACCGCGGCCTTCCACACCGAGTTGCTCCGCCGGCGCGCCGCCGGGTCCCTGCCGCCCGTGGCGGAGATCGTGCCGGGGGCGCGGACGGTGCTGCTGGACGGGGTGGCGGACCCGGAGGCGTTGGCCCGCGAGGTCGCCGGCTGGGAGGTGCGGCCGGGGGGCGACGACGAGGGCGACGTCGTGGAGATCGCCGTCCGCTACGACGGTCCGGACCTGGCGGACGTGGCGGACCGGTGGGGAGTCGCCCCCGACGAGGTCGCCGCACTGCACACGGCGCCCACGTACCGCGTCGCGTTCTGCGGTTTCGCACCCGGCTTCGGCTACCTCACCGGTCTGCCCGAGGAGTTGCACGTGCCCCGCCGGGCGACTCCCCGGACCCGGGTGCCGGCCGGCGCGGTCGCACTCGCCGGGCCCTACAGCGCGGTCTACCCGCGCTCCACTCCGGGCGGCTGGCAGCTGATCGGCGCCATGCCCGACCCGGGGCGGCTGTGGGACACCGCGCGGGACCGGGCGGCGCTGCTCACCCCGGGGACGCGGGTGCGCTTCGTCGCGGCACCCGACGTTCCCGCCGGGGCCACCGGATGACCGCGCTCACGGCCGTGCGCTCGGGCGCGCTGACCACGGTGCAGGACGCGGGCCGACGCGGCCACGCCCACCTGGGCGTGCCCCGCTCCGGCGCCCTCGACGCACCGGCGATGCGGCTCGCCAACCGGCTGCTCGGCAATCATCCCGACGCCGCCGTCCTGGAGACCACCCTCACCGGCTGCGCCCTGCGTCCCGACCGTGCCGTCACCGCCGTGGTCGGCGGTGCGCCCTGCCCGGTCACCGTGGACGGGCGGCCCGCGGCCTGGGGTGCTCCGGTGCGGGTACCGGCCGGCGCGGTCCTGGACGTGGGAGCGGCGAGCGCGGGCGTGCGCTCCTACGTGGCGGTGGCCGGGGGCGTCGTCGTCGAGCCGGTGCTCGGCAGCCGGTCCACGGACCTGCTCTCGGGGCTGGGCCCGCTCCCCCTGCGGGACGGGGACGTCGTCCCGGTGGGCACCCCCGCCCGGCCGGTGGCGCTGCCCCCCGCCGTCCCCTGGCCGGCACCGCCGACCGAACTCGTCCTTCCGGTGCACCCGGGCCCGCGCGCCGACTGGTTCGCCCCCGCCGCCCTGCGCACCCTCACCTCGGCCACGTACCGCGTCTCCCCGCAGAGCAACCGCATCGGGCTGCGCACCGAGGGGCCGGCCCTGGAGCGCGTGTCCACGGGGGAACTGCCCAGTGAGGGCATGGTCCTGGGCGCCGTGCAGGTCCCGCCCGACGGACGCCCGGTGATCTTCCTGAACGACCATCCGACGACCGGTGGCTACCCGGTGGTCGCGGTCGTCGCGGAGCCCGCCCTGGCGGCGGCGGCCCAGGCGGCGGCCGGGACGCCGGTGCGCTTCACGCCGGGGCGACGTGCCGGGGAAAGTCGCCGGTCGGCCCACCGATGAGGCGGCCGAAGGCGGGTAGAGGGGAGGCACTCAG
Organism: Streptomyces sp. NPDC047853; assembly: GCF_043204535.1. Lineage (NCBI taxonomy): Bacteria > Bacillati > Actinomycetota > Actinomycetes > Kitasatosporales > Streptomycetaceae > Streptomyces > Streptomyces sp. NPDC047853. The sequence continues at coordinate 186,277 of NZ_JBIDCI010000004.1, forward strand.
GACATGACCTTCTCCCGGGAGGAACCGAGGATGACCGACGACGCCTACCTCGTTCTGCTGGACGGCACCGCCACGACGCTCGGGGTGCCTCCCGCGGCGGTCGGCGACCTGGCCTGCATGGAGACCCCCGCCGTGCGGGCGTGGCTCGACGCGCAGGGCGTCGGCGCGTCGTCCGCCGGGCTCCGCCTGGTGCCGCCGGAGGACACGGCGGCCGTTCCCGAGGACGCGGAGCGACTGCCCGTCCCGCTGAGCGAGGAGGAGCTGAGCCGGGTGCGCCACCAGGCCGCTCCGGAGAGCGTCGCCCGGCTGGAGGAGGAGCTGCTCGCCTACCGCACCTGCGCGGACGGTCGCGAGGCGCTGCTCGCCCGCGCGTTGGCCGCCGGTGTGCCGGCGCACCGGGTCGCGCAGCTCACCGGGGAGGACCTGGCGGCCGTCCGGGCGACGGCCGTGTGACGCGGTCGGTGGTCGCCCGGTGGACGGTCCGGGACCGGTTCACCCCAACTCGGCGACCAGGTCGCCGGCGGTCACGCGGGTCAGGGTCCGCGAGGCGTCCCCCGGTCCCGGGAAGACGCGGTACGTCGTGCCCGTGGCCCGTTCCGCGTCGATGTCTCCGTGGACCGTCGCGAGGAACACCCGATTGCCGGCGGCCAGCCGGGCCGCCGCACCGTCGGGGTCGGAGCGCGTGAGGCACGCGTCGCTGTCCTCCGTGGACGCCACTCTGGTGGCGAACTCCCGCGTGGTCTCCCCCGGCCCCCGCCGGTACCTCAGCAGCGCGGGTTCCGGCCCCCGGAGCGTCACGACCACCTCGGGGGAGCGTGCCGCCGCCCGCCACACCGCCAGATCCCACAGGGTGACCCGGCTGCCGGAGGCGAACTGCTCCCACACGTTCCGGGCCACCGTCGCCAGCCCGTCGCCGCCGTGCGAGCCGATGGACTGGAAACCGCTCGCGGACGGCAGGTGGGTGTCGGTCCACAGCGTCCGGCGGCGGCCCAGGTCCACGATCATCGGCAGGCACACCCGCGAGTCGCCCGCCAGGTCGAACCGCTGACGCACCGTCCGCGGATCGTACGACGCGTCCCGCGGCCCGTGGGCGGGCAGGGCCATGAAGCCCGCGAAGGCGTCCGGCAGCTCCTCGAACGGCACGTTGTTGAAGCTGAAGACGAGCGGGACGGCGTAGACGTCCCCTCGTCGGGTCAGTCGTTCCAGATCGAGGTCCACGTACTCGGTGGCGCCCAGCGGCGCCGGAGCCGAGGTGAGGTCGCCGGAGTGGACCGCGGCGTCCACCCCGTGGACCAGGTGCGTGTAGTCGCACAGCCCGGTGAACTCCCAGGCCGCGTCGAAGAACGCGACGGAGAGGTCGAGGTCCGTCCGGTCGCCCCGTGGCTCGGTCCAGTGCAGGAACAGCCGGAGCAGCGCGCCGTCGGGGAGCACCTGCGCGCTGCCCCGGCCCAGGGCGACCAGCGCCTTCGCGGCGGTCCGCTCGGTGAACGGCACGGTGAGGTCGGCCAGACCCGCGTCCAGGACCGCCAGTTCGTACGACGGCCCGGCGGCGAACCGGCGCAGCACCTCCCCCTCCAGCGACGCGACCGCCGCCGACACCAGCCCGGCCGGCAACGGGGCCCGCCGCTCCGCGACGGTCAGGGCCCGGGTCACGTCCCCGCGCGGGAAGAACACGCGTCGGCGGCCGATGCGGTCCTCGGTACGCACCCGCAGCGCCCCGAGGGCCGACAGCAGCGGCCCGGGGCCCACCTTCGGGAGCCCGCGCAGGAGGGCCTTCTCCAGGTCCGCGTCGAGGACGTCGTCGGTGTGCAGGCACAGCAACTGGTCCAGGCGGCGCACGAGTTCGCCGGGGCGCTCGCCCGCGAGGCTCGCGGCGCGGCCGACGTCGCCCTCGGCCACCGCCTGCTCCAGACGTCCGGCCCAGGTCGCCGGGCGGATCCGGCTCCCGTCCACCCGGACGGCGCCGGGGTGCGCGGCGGCCGTGTCGAGCAGGGCGGCACCGAAGGCGGTGCCGGGGTCCACGGGGGTGGCGCGGAGCACCGCGAAGGCGAGGGCGGCACGCGGATGCCGGGTGTGCCGCTCGAAGGGGTGCAGGGCCTCCGCGGCCCGCTTCCACGCCGTGGGGTGCCGCAGCACGTCCTCCACGAGGAACGGCGTCGGCAGGCCGTCGAGGAGTGTGAGCAGCAGTCGGCGCAGCGGGCGCGGCAGGTTCGTGAACCGTGTCGGGGTCACCAGCCCGGGGTCGCCGTCGCAGACCACGGCGAGCAGCCGCAGCACGTCGGTGGCGGTGGTGAGCCGCTCGGCGAGCAGCTCCCGTACCGGCACGCCGTCCGCGGCGTCGCGTACGAGCGTTCCCAGCACGAGTGCCTTCGTCTCCCGGACCGGGATGTCCCGGGGCAGCTCGCCGCGGCCCGCCGGTGTGAGGGGCAGCAGGGTCAGCAGGTCGTCCCGGTCCTGCGGGGACAGGGGCGTACGACGGGCCAGCAGGGCGTCCACCACGTCGGTGGCGTCGGCGGCCCGGTCGGTGCCCAGCCGCAGCAGACGCAGCGGGCCGGGCACCGGTGCCTTCGCGGCCCCGACGGCCCGGACCGGCCGCAGGAAGGGGTCGTCGGCGTCGATCCGGCGGTGGCACACCGGGCACCCCGCGTAGTCGGCGCCGTCCCAGCACAGCCGGCACACCAGGTGCGCGCACGGCGAGACGGGGTGCACCGTGCGCGCCTCGCCGCACAGCACGCAGGGGTGCTGCGGCTGTTGCAGCAGGAAGGCGAAGACCCGGTCCACGTACAGCGCCTCGGTGTCGCGCGGCACGGTGCGCGGGAAACGGCGGAAGAGCGGGGTGTGGGTGCGGTCGGAGCCGAGCAGTTCGTCGGCCAGCCCGACCAGGCGGACGTGCGCGGCCGCCAGTTCGTCGGTGGCCAGGGCGCCGAGCGCCGCGTGCAGGGGAGCGGAGAGAACGTGACCGCGGCCGAGCAGCTCGGCCTCGAGTCGGCGCATCGCCGGTCCCGTTCCGCCGGCGGCCGGGGACGCCCCGTCGACGTACGCGTTCTGGACACGGCGCAGCAGTACGGACTCGGCAGCGAGCAACGGGGAGATCCTCCACGACGTCCGGGGGAAGGGGAAACGGAAACGGGGACGGAGAGTGGGCGCGCGGGTCTTTTCGAGAGGATGAGAAGGATGCACGCCGGGGAGCCGCCCCCGTTGCCCTCATCCCACCACAGGCACGCGCGAGCGCCAACGCATTTACGGCCGCGTCCGGCGCCGGCGACGAAGGCCGCCCGGTCCGCCGCGTCACCCGCGCCACGTGTCATCGGCCGCCATGTGTCAGCCGGTGGATCGCGTGGTCCGACCCGGCCGGCTCGAACGGCCGCCGCGGCAGACCCGCCCACCGGGGGAACCGCGCGTCGACCTGTCGACCGGATGTCCCTGTGGCCCGCGTCCCCGCGCTGCCGCTCACGGCACCGGCTCACGGCAACGGACCCTCGTCGGCGGGTCCTAGCGCGTCGGGTTCCCGGCGACGCGTCCGTCGACGTAGGTCGCCACCACCTCGATGGCGCCGATGCGCGACGGGTCGACGCGCGTCGGGTCGTCGCCGAGGACGACCAGGTCGGCCCGTTTGCCCGGGGTGAGACTGCCCAGGTCGTCCTCCCAGTGGCAGGCGAAGGCGCCGGCGACCGTGTAGGCGCGCAGGGCCTCGTCGACGGTGATGCCCTCGTCGGGGCCGATGGTGCGGCCCGACCCGGAGGCGCGCTCGACCATGAACTGGACGGCGCGCAGCGGCGACCCGTCGGCGACGGGGCGGTCCGAGCTGCCCACCAGCGGGATGCCGTGGTCCAGGAACGCCCGGCCGCGGTAGAGCCAGGGAGCCCGCTCCTCGCCCATGATCGCCGCGTAGTCGTCGCCGAAGTGACGCAGGAAGGAGGGCTGTACGACCACGCTGACGCCGAGTCGCGCGAGGCGCGGGAGCTGGTCGGGGCGGATCAGGCCGGCGTGCTCGACGCGGTGCCGGGCGTCGGGCCGCGGTCGCAGGCGCTGGGCCCGTTCCAGGGCGTCCAGGGCGACGTCGGCCGCGCGGTCGCCGATGGCGTGGACGGCGAGCTGCCACCCGGCGAGGTGACCGTCCACGATGGTGCCGGCGAGCACGTCGGGGTCGTCCTGCAACTGGCCCGCGTGGTCGAGTCCTTCGTACGGGCGGGTGAGCGCGGCGGTCCGGGCCATCATGCCGCCGTCGGTGAAGACCTTCAGCGCCCCCACGGACAGCCGCCCGTCGCCGAGGCCGGTGCGCAGGCCCAGGTCGAGGGCGCGCGGGATGCCGTCGTCCCGGTGGGCGGCGACCGGGCGAAGGCGGTCCGCGGACACCATGAGCTGCACCCTGAGCGGCAACAGGTCACGATCGCGGGCGAGTTGGTAGGCCCCCAGTTCCAGGGGCCCGTGACCGAGGAGGGTGCCGCCGATACCGGCCTCGGCGCAGGCGGTGACCCCCTCGGTCAGGCAGGCGCGGGCGGCCCGTCCGATCGCCTCGGCCAGCTCCTCCTGGGAGTACGGCAGGCGCAGCGCGCGGGCGGCGCCCATGGCGCCCTCGGCGAGGAAGCCGTCCTCGTGCGGGAGATCGGCCGGGAGCAGGTCGAGAACGGCGGAGTTGACCAGGCACCCGTGCCCGGAGTCGTGCGTCACGTACAGCTTGCGGCCGTGGCTGACCCGGTCCAGTTCGGCGGCGGTCAGGTGCCGGCCGAGGGCCCGCTGGTCGTAGCCGGCGATGCTCACCCAGGCGCCCGGAGTGCCCTCGCGCGTGACGGCCTCGTCGATGGCGGCGAGCGCGTCGTCGATCCGGGTGTGTCCCGCGATGCTCGGCGTGCGCTGCTTGAACCCCGTCCACGCCAGGTGGACGTGGGCGTCGATGAAGCCGGGCAGGACGGTCGCGCCCTGGAGGTCGATCACCTCCCGCGCCGGAAGCGAGGTGACGGCGGCGTCGAGCCCCACGATCCGGCCCCGCCAGACACCCAGGTCGTGGGCGACGGGATGGTCCGGGTCCATGGTGAGGAAGCGGGCGTTGGTGAGTCTGGCGCAGAGCATCGGGCCTCAGGCGTCCATGGCCTCGGCGAGGGAACGGGGGCGCAGATCGGTCCAGTTGGCCTCGACGAACTCCAGGCAGGCGTCGCGGGTGTTCTCCTCGAAGGCGACCGTCCACCCGCCGGGCACCTCCGCGAAGGAGGGCCAGAGCGAGTGCTGGCCCTCGTCGTTCACCAGGACGAGGAAACGGCCCTCGGTGTCATCGAAGGGGTTGGTGCTCATTCCGCGGTACCTCCCGACACGTTAAGTTAGGCTCGCCTAAGCGGAGTTGAGCTTAGCCTTCTCTCTTTCCGCTCCACAAGGAGACGTTCATGAGCCCGGTGGGGGACGACTTCGCGGTGTTCGGACTGTCCGGTGTGCCCGGCACCGACGCGTTCTGGGCGGCGGCGCGGGCACCGGTCTCACGGCCCGACGGCGAGGGCTGGGTGACCCTGTTCCTTCGGCGCGGGCACGAGGCGGCGACCGTCGGCTTCGAGAGCTGGTCGGCGCCGGTCCCCCTGCGGCGGTGGGGCGACACGGACTGCTGGTACGCGCACGTGCGCATGCCCGCACGGCTGCGGGTGACGTACCAGTTCCTCGTCGACGGCTCGGCGTATGCCGATCCGCTGAACCCGGCCGGTGCGGGTGGCGAACGGTCCATCGCCGCCACCCCGGACGCTCCGGCCCAGCCGCACTGGCCCCTCGTCGACGCCGCCGGGGTGCTCCCCCTCCCCCGCACCCGGATCCGCTGGTCCGGTCGACGGCTCGGTGGGCGCCGTACCGTGCGCGTCCATCCGGTGGGCGGTGGCGGCCCGCTGGTCCTGTTGCTGGACGGGGACGACTGGCTGTACCTGCACCCGGCGATGACGGCGTTCGAGTCGGCCGTGGCAGCGGGCGACCTGCCTCCGGTCACCCTCGTCTTCCTGCCGGCCGGGGACCGGGCGGCCGAGTTCGGGTGCCGGCCGGAGCTGTGGGAGGCGGTCGGGGAGGAACTGCTGCCCCTGGTGGCGGAGAGCGGCGTGCACGCCGACCCGGACCGGATGGTGGTCGCGGGACAGAGCCTCGGCGGACTGAGCGCGTTGTACGCGGCCCTGGAGTTCCCCGGCCTGGTGTCCCGCGTCGCCTGCCAGTCGGCGTCGTTCTGGTGGACGCCCGAGGCCCCGGACCGGACCGACCCTCTGGCCGGCCCGGTCGGCGGCACCCTCGCCGCGCGTCTGCGGGCGCGTCCCGACCTGTCCGCGCTGCGGATCGCCTTCGACGTTGGAGAGCACGAGCGCCGGATGCTCCCCCACTGCGCCCTGGTGGAGTCCCTCACCGAGCGGGCCGGCGCGACCGTACGGGTCTCGCGGTCGGCGTCGGACCACGACCGGGCGGGCTGGCGCCACGCCCTGCTCCGGGACGTCGGCTGGGCGCTCGCCTAGCGTCGACGGCCCTCGGGCACCCGCCCCGACCTGCCCGGTTCCGGTGCATGCCCCCGCCGCGAACGGGCAGATGAACGGTCCGACACAGGAGGGTGAACATGACCACTACCGCCGAACCGACCGACGGGGCACGGACCGGTCGATGCGACGCATGTGACGGCCGTGCCTCCACCGACGAACTCGAACCACCCGAGACGCCGCGCGAGCGCGTCAACCGAAGATGGAACGAGATCATGCAGGAGACGCGCGTCGCGCAGACAGGCGTGCAGATCCTCTTCGGCTTCCTGCTGAGCGTCGCCTTCACACCCCACTTCCGGTCCCTCGACACCTTCGACCACGTGGTCTACGTCATCACGGTCGTCCTCGGGGCGTCGGCCACGGCCTCGCTGATAGCGCCGGTCTCCCTCCACCGCTTCCTGTCCGGGCAGCGCATGAAGGACGAGATGGTGGAGATCGCGCACCGCCTCATGATGTGCGGCATGGTGCTGATGGCGTTGACGATCGGCTGCACGCTCCTGCTCATCCTGCACGTCGTCGTGCCCGGCGTGCTGGCCGAAGTCCTCACCGGGCTGGTGATGTTGTGGTTCGTCCTGTCCTGGTACGCCCTGCCCCTCTGGTTGCGTCGGCGCTCGGCCCGGAAGTGAACCGAGAGGGAGGAAGGCGCACCATGGGACGTATGCGGACCCGGCCTGTACTCGTCTTCGACGGAGACTGCGGCTTCTGCACCACCGCGGTGCGTGTCATCGAGCGGAGGGTGCGGCCCCGCTGCGAGACCGTCCCCTGGCAGCGGTCCGACCTGGCGGAGTACGGCGTGAGCGAGGAGCGTGCGCGGCGGGAGGTCCTCTGGGTGACGCCGACCGGGTCCGTCCACGGCGGAGCGCAGGCCGTGTCGAAGCTGCTGCTGAGCGCCGGCGGCGGCTGGAGCGTGGTCGGAGCGGTGCTCGCCCTGGCGCCGGCCCGCTGGGCGGCCGCCGGTGTCTACCGGCTCGTGGCGGCCAACCGCCGGCGGCTGCCCGGCGGAACTCCGGCCTGCGCGCTACCCGACGCGGGCGCCCGTCGGGCGGGGGCCGGCCAGGAGGCGTAGGGCTCGTCGGGCGCGTCCGCGAACGCGAACGCGCTCGGGTGGGCGACGTCGGCCGCCCACCCGAGTCCGGGCCGTCTCAGCTCTGCGGACGGCGGCCGTGGTTCGCGCCGTTCTTGCGGCGGGCCTTCTTCTTGCGACGTCGCTTCGAGGACATCGAAACCTCCTTTGTTTCTCGTATTTACCTACGCTGTGCCCCGGTATGTCGCCACCGGTGATCACAGAGCCCCTTTCCCAGGGCCGTCGGCGCAAACACCCCAAACGACTGCAATAGGGTGGCGCACGTCACGGGCGCGGGGCATGCGTGCGCTCACCGTGCCACCGCCAGGCAGTAGTCCTCGTCGGTGGCGAGCAGGTTGCGGTGCGTGTCCTCGGCGGTGATGACGCCGTCGTCCAGCACGAGGACCCGGTCTGCGGCGTCCAGGAGGGCCGGACTGCTGGTGAGCACGAGGGTGGTGCGGCCCCGGCGCAGCTTGGCGACCTTGCGCGCGACGAGCTGCTCGGTCACCGCGTCGACGGCCGTGGTCGGGTCGCGCAGGACCAGGACGTCGGCGTCGGCGGCGAGGGCACGGGCCAGGGACAGCCGTTGGCGCTGTCCGCCGGAGAGGTTGGCGCCGCGGTCGCGGACGGCGTAGTCCAGCCCTTCCGGGTGCAGGGCCACGACGTCGGTCAGCATGGACGCCTCGACGGCCTCCGGGACCGTCCGGCTGGTGTTCGACGGGTCGATGTTCGAGCGCAGGGTGCCCGCGAAGATCTCCCCGTCGTACGGGTTCACCAGCATGAGCGCGCGGGCCGCCTCGACCGACAGGTCCGCCAGGTCCCGGCCGCCGACCCGTACCGCGCCCTCGTACGCCTCGGGCGGGACGTTCAGGGCGAGGACCGCGGCGAGGTCGGCCGCCGCCCGCGGCTGGTAGGCGGCGATCGCGACGAACTCGCCGGCGGACACCCTGAACCTCACCTTCCGCAGGGCCCCGTGGCGTACGCAGTCGACCTCCAGGTCGCCACCTGCGTCCGGCTGCCCCGACCCCGGGTTCGTCACCGGGGGCGCGGCCAGGACGAGCGCCATCCGCTCGGCGGAGGCGCGCGCGATCATCACGTACTTCGGCATCTCGGAGAAGAGCCGGAGCGGTTCCATGATGAACTGCGCGAGCCCCACGGCCATGACGAGTTCCCCGATGGTGATGCGCCCCTCGAAGGCCAGCACGCCGGCCGTCAGGGTCACGGCGGCGGCGAGCACCGCGTTGAGGGCCAGCGCGGTACCCGCGTACGCTCCGTTCGCCCTGGCGACGGTGACCGCCTGCCGCTTCGCCTCCGTGCTGACCTTCCGGTAGGACCGGAACGCCGCGTGGTTGCCGCCGAACCCGTGCAGGGGCCGCAGCCCGATGATGAGGTCGGCGACCTTGGCACCCGCCCGTGCCACCCGCGCCTGCTGTTCGCGGGTGCTGGAGCCGATCCGCTTGGACATCACGCTCAGGACGGACAGGATCGCGACGGTCCCCACGATCACGAGCACCCCGAGCCGGAGGTCGGCCAGGCCCAGTGCCAGCGCCGCGATCAGCACCGCGACCAGCGAACTGATCAGCAGCGGCACCACCTCGATGATGTCGGCCGTCTGGTCGGCGTCCTCGGTGGCGATGGTCAACACCTCGCCGGACTTGAGGTCCACGTCCCTGGCCACCGGCTGGAGCCCGCACTCCGCGACGCGGACCCGCCAGCGGTGCGCCTCGGTGGTGTTGGCCTTCTGCAGGATGCGCATGCCGAACCGCCACGACAGCGAGACGGTCGTGATGATCACCGCCAGGGCGGCGATCGACAGGCCGAGCGAGCCGGGGCTCCGGTCCCGCATGGTGTGTTCGACGATGAGGCCGAGCGCGATGGGGAAGGCGGTCTCACCGGCCTGGTAGAGCCCCATCAGGACGGTGCCGGAGGTCATGGCGCCGATGTTGCGGCGCAGCGCGGTCCGCAGGATGTCGGACCCGGGGCGGGTCCGCTGCGTGTCAGGAGTTCTCATCGAGGTGACGGGCAATCGCTTCCGGGGTTCGCAGGGTGAACAGATCGCGGATCGTGATCACTGGACCGTACTCGCGGCGGAGCAGCCCGGCCAGCCGCACCGCCAGCATGGAATGGCCCCCGAGGGACACGAAGTCGCTCACCGCGCTCACCTCGTCGTCGTCCAGGTCCAGTGCCTCGGCGAAGAACGCGCACACCGCGCTCTCCGTCCCGGTCGCCGGGCCGCGCTCCCCCGCCGTGGTCAGCGCTCCCAGCGGCTTGGCCTCGGGCAGCGCCTTGACGTCCGCCTTGCCGTTCACCGTCAACGGGACGGCGTCGACCCGGGCGTAGTGCGTCGGGCGCAGGAAGTCCGGCAGCGCTGCGCCCACTTCGGCGGCCACCTCGGCCAGGTCGGCGCCGTCCAGCACCAGGTAGGCGGCCAGCCGGTGGGCGCCGTCGACCTGCGGGTCGGGCTGGGCGACCGCCGCGGCGAACCGCACTGCGGGGTGCGCCGAGAACACGGCCTCCACCTCTCCGAGTTCCACCCGGTGCCCGCGGATCTTGACCTGCTGGTCGGTGCGGCCGAGGTACGTCAGGTTGCCGTCACGGCGGCGGACCACCAGGTCTCCGGTGCGGTACATGCGGTCGCCCGGCGCGCCGAACGGGCAGGCGACGAAGCGGTGCGCGGTCTGCGCCGGCTGTCCGAGATAGCCCCGCGCGATGCCGATGCCCGACACGTACAGCTCACCGGGGACGCCGTCCGGCAACGGCCGCAGCCAGGGATCCAGCACGTACACGTCCGTGTTGTCGATCGCCACCCCCACCACCGGGTCCTGGCACTCGAAGGTGCCGACGCCGAGGGTGTTGATGGTGTACTCGGTGGGTCCGTACAGGTTGTAGCCGACCGTTCCCTCGGTCTCGGCGAGTCGCCGCCACAGCGTCGGGGTGACGGCCTCGCCGCCCAGCAGCACGAGCGCGGGCCGCCTGCCCGGGTCGTCGAGCAGCCCCTCGCCCAGGAGTTGCTGCGCGTAGGTCGGGGTCACGTTGACGACGTCGATGCCGTGCGCGAGGCAGTACGCGACCAGCGCGGGTGCGTCCCGGCGGAGTTCCTCGTCGCAGATGTGCACCTCGTGCCCGTCGGCGAGCCACAGCAGTTCCTCCCACGACATGTCGAAGGCGAACGACACGGTGTGCGCGACCCGGAAGACCCGGTGGCCGTGTTCGGCCAGTACCGGTTCGAAGATGCGGCGCCGGTGGTTGATCAGCATGTTGGTGAGTCCGGCGTACTCGGTCACGACGCCCTTGGGCTTCCCGGTCGATCCGGAGGTGTAGATCGTGTACGCGGGGTGCCGGAGCCGGTGCGGGTCGTCGGGCGCGAACGTCACGAGCGGCTCGGCCGGCGGCAGCGGACGGTCCAGCTCGATCAGGTCGCCGGCCAGCCGGGGCGCCACCGCGCTCACGGTGAGGGTCACGGCGGGGCGGGCGTCGGCGACGATGGCGGCGATCCGCTCGTCCGGGTGGTCCAGCTCCAGCGGCACGTACGCGGCACCGGTGCGCAGCACGGCGAACAGCGCCACGATCGAGTCGAGGGAGCGCGGGATCGCGAGGCCCACGGTCGTCTCCGGGCCGATGCCGCGCCGGGCGAGCACGCCCGCCACCGTGCGGCTGCGGTCCCGCAGCTCGGCGAAGGTCATGCTCGCGCCGTGCGCGACGAGTGCCACCCGCTCCGGGGCGCGGTCCGCCGCCCGGTCGAACCGGTCGACGACGGTGTCCGTGCCGACGTCGGTGCGCTCGGCGGGTTCGGGCACCGGTCCGAGGCCGCGCAGTGCGCCGAGCGGTCCGGTCGCGCCGGCCAGGTCGTCGAGCACGCGCAGGTAGTCGTCGAGGAGGCGGCGGGCCTGCGGGGTGTCGTCGTCGCGGTACTCCAGCTTCACGGTGAGCCGTTCGCCGGGCGTGACGACCCAGGTGAACGGATAGTGGGTCGAGTCGTCGGCCCGCACGGAGGTGATGCCGTGCCTGGCGTTCATCTCGGCGAAGGCGTCCAGGTCCAGGAAGTTCTGCAGGACGAACAGGTTGTCGAACAGGGTGTCGTGCCCGGCGGCCCGCTGGATCTCGCCGAGGCCCAGGTGCTCGTGCTCCATCGCCTCGACCCGGGCCGCCTGTACGGCCGTCAGGTACTCCCGGACGGTGTCCCGGGGCCGTGCCCGCGTCCACTGGGGCACGGTGTTGAGCAGCACGCCGACGATGTCGGAGAGTCCCGCGCCCTCCCGGCCGGAGACGGTCACGCCGAACACGGCGTCCTCGCGGCCGGTGCGGGCGCCCAGGAGGAGGCCGAACGCGCCGGTCAGCACCGAGTTCAGGGTGACCCCGTGCGTCCTGGCCGCCTCCCGCAGCCGTGCGGAGGCTTCGGCGGAGAGGGTGTGCACCAGCGCCCGCGGCAGGTCGTCGGAGAGGGCCGGCGCCGGTCCGGCGAGCAGCGTCGGACCGGACAGGCCGGTGAGGTGTTCCGCCCAGAAGCGTTCCGATGCCGCGGTGTCCTTGGCGTCGAGCGCCCGGGCGTGCTCCTCGAAGCCCGGCGCGGCCGCGAGGGGGGCCGGCGGCTCCCCGGCGAGGACGGCCTCGTAGGCGTCGAACAGGTCCCGCAGGACGATCTCGCGCGACCAGCCGTCCCACAGCAGCAGGTGGTAGCTGAGCAGCAGCGCGTCGCGGTCGCCGGGCAGGCGCACCACGGTCAGCCGGATCAGTGGCGGCTCGCCCGGGTCGAACCCGGTGGCCCGGTCCCGGGCCCGCAGGGCTTCGGCCTCCTCGTCCGTCGCCACCGCGACCGTGCGGACGTCGACCCGCCGGCCCGCCGCGAGGACCTGCACGGGGTTTCCGTCCGCGCCCGTGGTGAAACCGGCGCCCACGGCCGGGTGCCGTGCGATCACGCGGGCCATCGCCTCGGACAGCGCGCCGGTGTCCAGGCGCCGGTCGAAGGTGAACCAGCTCTGCGCGACGTAGTGTCCGGCCGGCCCCGCCAGCTGCGCCTGGAAGAACAGGCCCCGCTGGAGCGCGGTGACCGGCGCCGTGCGCTCGGCCGTCGCGGAGGCGTCCGCGACGCGTTCGAGCGCGTGGCGCCAGTGCGCGGTGATCTCGTCGGGTACGCCGTCGGCGAGGGTGAAGACCGCGTGCAGGCTGCCGGTGGCGTCGTCGGTCCAGGCGTTGACCTCGACGGCGTACGGGCTGCCCTGGTCGCCACCGGTGAGGCGCGGTGTCTGGGACTCGCCGCCTCGCCCGAGGTAGTTGAACAGCACCTGCGGGCGGGTGTCCAGGAGGGGGGCGGTCTGCGGGTTGAGGTACCTGAGCAGGCCGTAGGCGACGTGCGCGGGTTCGTCCGGCTGGCGCTCGGCCAGCTCGCGCGCGGCCGCGACGGGGTCGGTGTGCGCGGTGAGCCGCACCGGTGCGACGGAGGTGAACCAGCCGACCGTGCGGGTGTAGTCGTGGTGGTCGAGGGCCGGCACCCGGCCGTGCCGTTCCAGGTCGACCACGAGGTCGGTGGGCGTCGCCTGGACGTGTGTCAGCGCGGTGCGCAGGGCACCGCACAGCAGCTCGGTGAGGCCGACGCCGAGCGCGGCGGGCGCGGTGCGCGTCACCCGGTCGCTCGTTTCGGAGGCGAGCACGACCCTGATATCGCGTCGCGTTCCACCGAGGGCGGGGAGCAGCGCGGGGGCCCGGAGTGTGGTGAGCCAGTGGTCCAGGTCGTCGGTGGCGTGGGTGGCCCGGTGGGTGAGGGCCCGCGCGTACTCGGTGTAGGACGTCGTCGGCGGTGGCAGGGGCGCCCCGCGCAGGGCGGTGGCCAGGTCGTCCAGCAGGATGAGCCAGGACACGGCGTCGACGGCGAGGTGGTGTGCGGTGACGACCAGGGTCCGGGTGGCGTCCAGCCACGAGAACGCGACGACGTGCCCCGCCTCGGCGTCGAGCCGGCCGGCGGCGTCGTCGGCCACCGCGGTCGCGTCGGTGGCGTCGCTGCGGGCGACGGTGACCTCGCGGGCGGGCTCCGTGCACAGCGACCACACCCCGTGGGCGACGCGCAGCCGCAGGCGCAGGGCAGGGTGTGCGGCCACGACGGCGCGCGCGGCACGCTCGGCGTCGCCGAAGCCGGTGCCCTCGGGGGCCCGCACCGTCCTGGCCTGTGCGAAGCGGGCGAGTGAGCCGCCCAGGTCCCGTTGGCGCAGGATGATCGGGGTGGGGGGCAGCGGGCCGTCCTGGTGGCCGGTGGGCGGGGCGGGGGCGGCGGGCGGGGTGGCGGCGGACACGTGTGCGGCGAGGGCGCGCGGTGTCCTGAGCAGGAACACGTCCCGTGGCGTGATCGGCAGGCCGAGCGCCCTGGCCCGGTTGATGACCGTGATGGCGACGATGCTGTCGCCGCCGGCGCGGAAGAAGTCGGTGTCGGCGTCCACGGCGGCGCCGGGCAGGGTGTCGGCGTAGATGTCCACCAGGCCGGCGAGCGCCGCCCCGGCGGGGCGCGTCACCGCTCCCGGCCCGGGTGTCGACGCGTCCCCGACCGCCCGGGCGGCGCGCTCGGCGAGGGCCTTGCGGTCCAGTTTTCCGTTGACCGTGAGCGGCAGCGCCTCGAGGGGCAGCGTCCGGCTCGGGACCATGTGCGCGGGGAGCTTCTCGGACAGCAGGGCGGCGAGGTCGGCGGGCACCTGGCCCACGAGGTGCGCGATCAGGTGGTCGCCGCTGTCCGCGACGGTCACCGCCACGTCGACCACGCCGTCGAGTTCCCTGATCGCGGCCTCGACCTCGCCGAGTTCGATGCGGAAGCCCTTGAGCTGGACCTGGTCGTCGGCCCGGCCCGTGAAGAGCAGCTCGCCGTCGAGGGTGCGGCGCGCGAGGTCGCCCGTGTGGTACATGCGGGTGCCGTCGCCCGTGAAGGGGTTCGCCACGAACCGGCCCGCCGTGAGCGCCGGCCGGCCGAGGTAGCCGAGTGACACCTGGTCACCGGCGACATAGAGGGCGCCCTCCCGCCCGGGCGGTACCGGCCGGAGCCGGTCGTCGAGCAGGTAGGTGACCAGTCCCGGCAGCGGACCGCCGATCGGGCTGGCGTCGGCGCCGGGGGCGAAGTCCTCCTCCGTGAGCACCCGGTGGGTGACGTGGACGGTGGTCTCGGTGATGCCGTACATGTTGACCAGTTCGGGAGCGCGGACGCCGTGCCGCCGGACCCAGTCCCGCAGCCGTGCGGTCTCCAGCGCCTCGCCGCCGAAGACGACCAGGCGCAGTGCGGGCAGCGGCTCGCCGGAGCGCCGGTCGGCCTCGGCGAACCGGTGGAACGCGGACGGCGTCTGGTTGAGCACGGTCACGCCGCGTTCCCGGACCAGACGGTGGAAGTCGACCGGGGAGCGCGTGAGCCCGTACTCCGGGACCAGCAGTTCACCGCCGTGCGCCAGGGCACCCCACAGCTCCCAGACCGCGAAGTCGAAGGAGAAGGAGTGGAACTGGACCCACACGTCGTGCGGTCCGAACCCCATGTCCGCGCGGGTGTGGGCGAGCAGTGCCACCACGCTGGAGTGGGGGACGACGACGCCCTTGGGCCTGCCGGTCGATCCGGAGGTGTAGATCACGTAGGCGGGGTCGTGGCCGGCGGGCCCCGACTGCGGTGCCGCGTCGGCCGGTGGAGACTCCTCGCCCTGCACCAGGAGGCGGGCCGTCGGCAGGCCGGCCCGGGACAGCAGGCCGGTGAAGCGGTCGCGGTGTTCCGGGGCCACGAGCACGACCTGCGGAGCGGCGTCGGTGAGGATGTACCGCAGCCGTTCGTCGGGGTACGCGAGGTCCAGCGGTACGTAGGCGCCGCCCGCGCTGACGACGGCGACCAGGGCGACGACCTGCTCGACGGAGCGTGGGACGGCCACGGCGACCCGGGTGCCCGGCCCGACCCCCGCCGCGCGCAGGACCGAGGCGAGTGCGCTCTTCTCCCGTGCCAGGTCGCCGTAGGTGAGGGACCGTGTGCCGCCGTCCAGGGCGCAGTGGGTGACGGCGGTGGCGGCGGGGTCGCGCCGGGCGGCGGTGTCGAAGAGGGCGTCCAGGGTCGTGGGGGCGATCCGCTCGGGCATGCGGGGCTGCCGGGGCGCCAGTTCGCCGACCGGGGCGTCGGGCCGGGTGAGCAGGCCGGTGAGGGCGCGGGTGAAGGTGCGCAGGATCGTCTCGGCGCCCTTGCGCGGCAGCAGCGCGCCGTCGTGGATCAGGTTGAAGCGCGGCCGGCCGTCGGGGGTGCGTTCCGCCACCAGGGTCAACGGGTAGTGCGGGGCGCCCTCGTTCGTGATGCCGGTGACGACCAGTGTGTCGCCCGGCCGTCGCAGGTCGCCCAGGTCGGCCGCGACGTCGAAGACCACCAGCGTGTCGAAGAGGGGGCCGGCGCCGGCCCGGCGGGTGAGGTCGGCCAGCGAGACGTGCTGATGCGGCAGGACCGCGCTCTGGTGCTCCCTGACCGAGGCGAGCAGCTCGCGTGCCGTGGCGTCGCCGGTCCACCGGGCGCGCAGGGGGATCGTGTTGATGAGCAGGCCCACCATGTCCTCGATGCCGGGCACGTCCGCGTCCCGTCCGGACACCGTGGACCCGAACACGACGTCCGTGCCGTGCAGGATGGTGCCCAGGGTCAGCGCCCACGCGCTGTGCACGGCCACGCTCAGCGGCACGCCGGCCGACCGGACGGCCGCGTCGAGGTCGTCCGCCGGTTCCACGGCGACGTCGGCGAACCGGTCGGACGGCGTGTGCCCCTCCGCGACCAGCGACGGGCCCGGGAGGCCGGCCAGCTGGGTGCGCCACACGCGCTCACTCGCGGCGTCGTCGCGTCCGGCGAGCAGGCGGACGTAGGCGGGAAAGCCGCCGAGCGGGTACACGGACCCCGGTGCGTGGTACTCGGCGAGCAGCGTGCGGAGCATCGGCGGCACCGACCAGCCGTCGGCGATGATGTGGTGCACGGTCTGCACCAGGACGTTGCGGCCGCGCCCCCCGCGGACGAGGGTGTAGCGCATCAGCGGGCCGGTGGCCAGGTCGAAACCGGCGCGGCGGTCCCGTTCGGCGTGCGCGCGGATCTCGTCGTCGGTGATGCCGGGGCGGTCCAGGACGGTGAAGGGCGCTTCGACACCGCCTTCCAGTACGGAGACCACCCGGCCGTCGGCGAGGGGTACGAAGCGTGCGGCCAGGTTCGGGTGGAGGGTGAGCAGCCGGTCGGCCGCGGCGGCGAGCCGGTCGGCGTCGATCTCGCCGTCCAGGGTCAGCAGCTGCTGCTCGACGTAGCTGCCGGCCGAGTCGTCGTCGTAGACCGAGTGGAAGTAGAGGCCCTCCTGCAGCGGGGTCAGCGGGAGGACGTCCCGCAGCGCCGGCCCGTCCAGGGCGTCGACGTCGGCCTGGGTGAGGGACAGCGGGCGGAAGTCGCTGGGTGAGTGACCGCCTTGTTCGAGCGCGGCCAGCCCGGTGAGGGCCTCCGCGTAGTGGGCGGTGAGCACCGCGATGTCCTCGTCGGTGAACATGCCCTCGGGCCAGGAGACGGTGGTCACCAGCTCGTAGGCGCCGTCGGCGGTGGGTTCGGCGATCGCGTTGAACTCCAGGGCCCGCGGCAGGCGCATCCGCGGGTCGCGCCTCTCGCCCAACTGGTTCGTGGTGGTGGCGAGTTCCCAGTCCCCGGAGCCACCCGCGTCGAAGCGGCCCAGGTAGTTGAAGAGGATCTGGGGCGCGGGCGCCTGGAACTCGGCGTGGGCGAGGTACCGCAGGGCGCCGTAGGAGACGCCGTTGTACGGCACCCGGGCGAGGTCCTCCTTGACCGCCTTGAGCGCGGTGGCCAGGTAGGCGGGCGCCGTGGGGTCGGGAGCCGCGCCGGGGTCCACGGTGACCGGGAACAGGGTGGTGAACCAGCCGACCGTCCGGGACAGCTCCGGCTCGAACCCTGCGGAGGGTGCCACGAACCGCCCTTCACGGCCGTGTCCTTCGAGTTCGACGTGCGCGAACGTCTGGTCCTGGCCGAGGTCCCGGCGTCGACGGGCGAGGGCGACGGCCAGCGCGGTCAACAGCACGTCGTTGACGCCGGCGTGGAACTTCGCGGGTGTCTCGCCCAGCAGGGCGGCCGTGACCTCGGGGCCGACCGACACGGTCCGGGTCCGCTCCCGCGCCACGGTGTCCGCCTCGCCGAGGGGCCGCCTGCCCAAGGGCAGGTCCGGAGCCGGCAGGGGGCGCCGGTAGCAGGCGCTGTCCGCGTCGAAGGCCGCACGCTCCAGCAGCCGGGTCCAGCGCCTGAACGACGTGCCCACGGCGGGCAGTTCGATCGGCGCGCCCGAGGAGAGCTGCCGCCACGCGGTGGCCAGGTCCTCCATCAGGACCCGCCAGGAGACGCCGTCGATCACCACGTGGTGGACGGCCACGACCAGCTGCCGTGCCGCCCGCCGCCAGACGGCCCGGAGCATCACGCCGCGCTCCGGGTCCAGTCCGCCGGTGGCGAGCGCGACGCACGCGTCGAGGGGCAGGTCGCTCTCCTGCCACCGTACGACCGGCCGGGCCGCCTCCGGGACCACGAAGCTCCAGCGCTCACCGCGCACCAGCTCGGCGCGGAGCATGGCGTGGTGGCCGACCAGCGCGGCGAGGATCTCCTCGAGAGCGGCGGGGGTCAGCGTGGTGGGGGTGTTCAGCACCAGCGACTGCACGAAGCCGTCGATCGCGTCGGTGGTCTCGCCGAGCCACTGCACGATGGGTGATCCGGTGACGGAGCCGGTGGCGACGTCGTGGTGGTCCACGACGGCCGTGTCCTCGCGGGTCGCCACCGCCGCCAGCGCGCCCACCGTGCTGTGGGTGAAGATCTGCCCTGCCGTGACGTGCAGCCCCGCGTCGCGCAGGGCGCTCAGCAGCGAGATCGCGAGGATGCTGTCTCCGCCGAGCTGGAAGAAGTCCTGGTCGACACCGACCTGCTCCAGCCGGAGCAGGGTCGCGACCGCCGTGCACACCGCGCGCTCCTCGTCGGTGGCGGGCGGGACGATCGAGGCCGTCGCGAGCGCGGGCTCGGGCAGCGCGTGGCGGTCCAGCTTGCCGTTCGCGGTGAGCGGGAACTCCGTCAGCACGACGATGTGGGCGGGCACCATGTACTCCACCAGGTGCGCGCCGGCCCACGCCTTGACGTCGGCCGCCCGCAGGTTCTCGTGCCCGGCGGCGGGGATGACGTACCCCACCAGGTAGGTGCCGCCGGCGCTGTTCTTCTTCGCGACGACGCAGGTGTGCCGCACCCCGGGGTGCTCGGCGAGGCCCACCTCGACGTCCTCGATCTCCAGCCGCATGCCGCGGATCTTGACCTGGTTGTCGGCCCGGCCGAGGAAGTCCAGCGAACCGTCGGGGGCGAAGCGGGCGAGGTCGCCGGTCCGGTACAGCCGGGACCCGTCGTCGGCGAAGGGGTTCGCCACGAACCGGGACGCCGTCAGGCCGGGCGCGTTCACGTACCCGCGTCCCAGGAGGAAGCCGCCGACGTAGAGTTCGCCGCCGACGCCGACCGGGACCGGGCGCAGTTCGTCGTCCAGGACGTACAACTGGGTGTTGGGGTTGGCCTTGCCGATGGACGTGGACAGGCGTTCCGCGGCGCCCCGGTAGATCACGTGCGAGACGCCGATGGTCGTCTCCGCGGGGCCGTAACCGTGGTACATGGGGATGTCGAGCCGGGTCCGGAAGCGTTCGTACAGCTCGGGTGTCAGCACCTCGCCGCCGCACCACACGTGCCGCAGGCTGTCGAGGCGCCCGGAGTCGCCGGCGATCTCCAGGAGCACGTCCAGCATGGACGACACCAGGTACGTGAAGGTGACGCGCTGCTCGGCGATCACGCTCAGCAGGTGGTGCGGGTCGCGTTCGCCCCCGGGGCGCAGGACCACCAGCCGGGCGCCGGACACCAGCGGCAGGAAGATCTCGTTGACGGAGATGTCGAAGGACAGCGGCGCCTTGAACAGCGAGGCGTCGTCGTGGCCGAACCCGAGGATCTCGTGGACCTGCCACAGCAGCCGCTCGCTGATCGCCTCGTGCCGGATCATCGCGCCCTTGGGGCGCCCGGTCGAGCCCGAGGTGAAGATCACGTAGGCCAGGGCGTCGCCGGGGACGGCGACGTCGACCCCGTCGGCCGGACGGGAACCGAACCGCCAGGCACCGAGGTCGACGGCCACGGCCTCCGGCTCCCCCGCCGCGTGCTCGCCGGAGCCGTTGAGCTGGAGCACGACCCGGGCGTCCTCGATGACGACGGCGCGGCGGGCGGCGGGCCAGTGCGGGTCGAGGGGCACGAAGGCGCAGCCGGCCCGGAGCACGCCGAGGAGCCCGATCACCATGTCGGCGGAGCGTTCCAGCGAGATGCCGACGACCTGTTCGGCGGTGAGCCCGCGTTCGACCAGGTGGTGGGCCAGTTGGCCGGACCTCTCGGCGACCTCGCGGTAGGTCAGCGTCCGGTGCTCGTCGACCACGGCGACGGCCTTCGGCCTGGCCCGTGCCTGCTCCAGGAACATCTCCACGAGGGTCGGGCGGACCCGGTCGGCCCGGGTGTCGTTCCACTCGGCCAGTCGCCGGCGCCGCTCCGCCGGGGTGGACGGGCCGATGGTCCCGAGGGGCCGGTCCGGGAAGTCGGCGAGGTCGTCCAGTGCGAGCCGCGCGTCGTCCGGTGCGACGCCGGGCGGCAGCGGCACGCTCCGGTCGTCCTCCCCGACGTGCGGGCCGTCCTGTCCGCCGCCGTTGTCGGCCCAGCCGAGCACGTCGGCGAACAGGGTGGAGGGGGTGAGGTCGAGGCCTTCGGGGCTGCGGCCCGTCGCCCAGTACGAGAGCCCGATGGCACACGCCCGCGCGATGGTCCGGTCGGGGAAGTCGCCGGTGCGCCGGCGTATGTCGTGCAGGTGCGTGGGAGAAAGCCGTACGAGACGAGCGCTCGGTTCCATCATCGAAGACTCAACGCCCCTTCAAAGGAATGACGGCAGACCAGCAGACCAACGGAGATCAGGCTTCGCTTGCTAACTTCCTTCTCGCCAGGCTCGCCACAGCCGTGCGTAGCGGCCGCCCAGCGCGACCAGCTCCTGGTGCGTTCCCTGTTCCACGACGCGCCCCGCGTCGAGCACGGCGATCCGGTCCGCCGCCATCGCCTGGGTCAGCCGGTGCGCCACGAACAGCGTGGTCCGGCCGGCACAGGCCGCCAGCACGGCCCGTTCCAGCTCGGCGGCGCCCTCGCTGCCCGCCTCCGCGGTCGACTCGTCCAGCACCACCACCGGCGACCGGCTCAGCACCAGCCGGGCCAGGGCGATCTGGGCGACCTTGGTGACGTCGAGGCGCTCGCCGCCCTCACCGACCGGGGTGTCCACTCCCCCGGGCAGCGCGCCGACCCATCCGTCCGCGCCGACCGTGCGCAAGGCGTCCATGAGTTCGGCGTCGGTCGCCTCGGGCGCGGCCAGCCGCAGGTCGTCGGCGAGCGGACCGGAGAACACGTGCGTCTCCTGGGTCAGGATGCTCACCAGGGCCCGCGCCCCGGCCTCGTCCAGATCCGCGAGGTCGGTCGGCCCGATGCGTACCGACCCGGACCGGGGGGTCCCGACGCCCGCGATCAGCGCGGCCAGGGTCGACTTGCCGGCGCCCGTCGCCCCCACGAGGGCGAGCGAGCCCCCTGCCGGGATGGTCAGGTCGACGTCCCTGAGCACCGGCTCCTCGCTGCCGGGGTAGCAGAAGGTCAGTCCGGTGACCGTCACGGGGCGGGGGGCGACGCCGGCCCGCGCGACGGACGCGTCGCCCACCAGCCGGCCCTCGCCGTCCTCCCCGAGCACGCCCACCAGCCGGGTCAGGCTCGCGCCCGACTTCTGCGCCTCGTCGAAGGTGAACATGATGGCGCCCAGCGGGGTGAAGAGCCGGTGGAAGAGCAGCGGGGCGGCCGAGACCTCGCCCAGGGTCGCGGCATCGGCCTCCAGGAGGGCGTACCCCACCACGAGGATCAGGGTCAGGCCGATGAACTCGGCGCGGTTCTCCCGGCCGACGAAGCGGCCGAAGAACCGGAACACCTCGATGCCGAGGTTGCGCACCCGCCACGACTCCGCGGTGACCTTCTCGCGGAAGGCGTCTTCGAGCCGGTACGCCCGCACCGTCTCGATGCCGTTCAGTCCGCTGATCAGGGCCTGCGCCCGGTCGGCCTGGGCCACCCGCTGCCTGCGGTAGAGCGGGGCGGACCGGGGCAGGTACCAGCGCAGGGCCAGCGCGTACGCGGGCAGCGCGCCGGCGCCCGCCAGGCCCAGGCGCCAGTCCAGCCCGAACATGCCGGCCGTGGCGATGACCACCAGGACCCCCGCCGAGAAGACGGTGGGGACCGCCGTCCTGATGCCCTTGGAGATCACGGCGACGTCGTCACCGACCCGGGACAGCACGTCCCCGCGGCCGACCTGCTCGACCCGGGTACTGGGCATCCCGAGCACCGCCCGGACGGCGCCCTCCCTCAGCCGGGCGAGCAGGTCGGCGCCCAGCCGTCCGATCAGGTAGGTCGACACCGCGGTGGCCGCCGCGCCGAGCAGCGCCGCGGCCACCATCAGGGCCCCGATCGTGACCAGGACCGACTGCGACCCGCCCTCGACCACCGCGTCGACCACCCGGCCGAGCAGCAGCACCGGCAGGACCTGGAGCGCCGCTCCGGCCACCGTCGTCAGAACGGTGGTGAGGGTCAGCCAGGGCACCTCCCGGCAGTGGGCCGCGACCCATCGGCCGGCCTCGCGTCCGCTCGCCGTACGCAGGGCCGCCGGAGCGACGCGCGTGTCCGTGCCGGTCACACCTACCCGGCCGACTTGACGAGTTCGTCGATGGCGTACGGCATCGACAGCAGCGTCCCCTGGGAGATGGCCGCGCCGACGGCCGGGCCCTCGCTGTCGAGCAGGTACGACACCTTGCCGTTCTTGACGGCGTCCAGGTTGGTGAAGAGCTTGAACTTCTTCAGCGCGTCCTGGTCGGCCTTGTCGTTGATGACGAAGACGCGGTCGACGTCGACCAGGTCGACGCGCTCCGGGGAGAGCTTCGTGTAGAAGTTGCCGTCCGCGACCTTGTCGATCTCCGTCTGGTACCCGTAGCCGATGCCCGAGACGAGCCGTCCGCGGACGTCGGTGGAGGTGAAGGGGGCCACCGAGTCCTCGTACCAGGAGAGCACCACGGCGGTCTGTCCGGCGAAGTCGGGGTGGTCCTTCTTGGCCGTGTCGAGCTTGCCCTGGATGTCGGCCACCTTCTTCTCGCCCTCCTCGGCCTTGCCGAGCGCCTTGGCGATGTGCAGCGCGTTGTCCTGCCACGGAGCGCTGAAGGGCTCCTTCTCGGCCTTGGTGCGGCCCACCGTGGGGGCGATCTTCGAGAGCTTGTCGTAGGCGGCCTGGTCGATCTCGGAGTAGACCGCGATGATCAGGTCGGGGCGCAGGGCGGCGATCTTCTCGAAGTTGGGTCCGGAATCGCCGTTCTTCATGACGACCTCGGGCTGCGTGTCGCCCCACTGCTCCTTCACCCACGGCCACTGGGTGTTGATGTCGGGGCTCTGGCCCGCCGGGTTCGGGTACTGGTCGACCATGCCGACCGGCTTGATGCCGAAGGCCAGGACGGTCTGGTCGTCCGTGTAGCCCACGGTGACGACCCGCTCGGGGGCCTCGGTGACCTTCGTCGTGCCGAACGCGTGCTCCACGGAGACCGGGAAGGCGCCGGCGGCGGCCGAGGTGTCGCTGCCCGCGTTGTCGGCCGGGTCGTTCGAGTCGTCCGAGCCGGAACCGCAGCCCGCGAGGAGCCCGACACCGAGGGCGGTGGCGGACAGTGCGGCCGCCCATCGCCGCCGGGGCTTCGTACGCGTCGTTCTAAGGAGGAGCATCCGCAGATCCCTTGCTGTCGCGCTGTCCACTGCGCCCCCGTCTAAGGGCAGCAAACCTTATCGCGCCGGAGTGAGGTTAGCCTACCCTCACTTCTACAACTCCGTTGCTTCTCCGCCGAGTTCACTGTGGGTGCGTCCGATCGGCACGATCAGCGGCCGGTCGCCCACGGGATCGTCGATCACCCGGGCACGCAGCCCGAAGGCCTCGTTCAGCAACTCGGCGGTGACGACGTCCCGCGGGTGTCCCTGCGCCAGGATCGCGCCCTCGCGCATCACGACGAGGTGGTCGCTGTAGCGCGTGGCGAGGTTGAGGTCGTGCAGCACCATGACCACGGTGCGCCCCGACTCGTGCAGGTCGTCCACCAGGTCGAGCACGTCGATGGCGTGCGCCAGGTCCAGGTAGGTGGTCGGCTCGTCCAGGAGGAGCAGGTCGGTGCCCTGCGCCAGGGTCATCGAGATCCACACGCGCTGGCGTTGGCCGCCCGACAGCGAGTCCACGGGCCGGTCGGCGAGGTCGGACACCCCGGTCATCGCCAGCGCGCTCTCGACCACGGCGGCGTCGTCCGACGACCACTGCCGCAGCCAGCTCTGGTGGGGGTGCCGGCCCCGGGCGACGAGGTCGGACACCGTCAGCCCGTCCGGCGCGACGGGTGCCTGCGGCAGCAGGCCGAGCTTCTTCGCCACGTCCCTGGTCCGGAGGGTGCCGATGTCCTCGCCGTCGAGCACGACCGCCCCCCTGGTCGGCTTCAGCAGCCGCGACAGGGTGCGCAGGAGCGTCGACTTCCCGCAGCCGTTGGGGCCGATGATCGTGGTGATCACCCCGGGCGGGATCTCGACGTCGAGTTCGTCGATGACGGTCCGGCTGCCGTACCCGACCGTGACGCCCCTGGCTGTCAGCCGTGAGACGTCGTCGACCCCGGACTTCACGCCGGCGATGGACTGTACGACCACAAGGCCCCCTCTTTAGGCTTGCCTTACTTTGTACCAGCTATCTGCGGTTCGCCCGTACCAGCAGATGGACGAGGAAGGGGCCGCCGATCGCGGCGGTCACCACGCCGACCGGGAGCGAGACCGGCAGCGCCGTGCGCGCGACCAGGTCGGAGCCGATGAGCAGCAGCGCCCCGACCATGCCGGAGGCCGCCATCGGCGGTGTCGGGCACCGCGCCAGACGCATCGCCACCTGCGGCGCCACCAGCGCGACGAACGGGACCGGGCCCGCCGCGCTCACCGCCACGCCGGCGAGCAGCACGGCGCACAGCAGCAGCACCGCCCGCACCGCCGAGTACCGCACGCCGAGGCCCGCGGCGATCTCGTCGCCGAAATGCAGGGGCTTGAACTGGAAGGAGACGCACGCGACGACGACGAGCAGAGCCAGCGTGCCCCAGACGGCCACCCGGACCTCGTCCCACGACCGGTTGTCGAGGGAGCCGACCAGCCACGCCTGCGCCCGGGCCACGTCCCTGATGTCGGCCGTGACCAGCAGCCAGGTGGTGATCGCCTGCATCGCGGCGCTCACCGAGATGCCGATCAGGATCAGCCGGAAGCCGTCGATCCCCCGGCGCCAGGCCAGGAAGTACACGAGCAGGCCGGTACCGAGGCCTCCCGCGAGGGCCGCCGCGGACAGGCCCACGGCGTCGGCGATCACCGCGGCGGTGCCGCCGGAGACGGTCACGAGGAACACGGCGACCGCGCTCGCGCCGCTGGTGATGCCCAGGATGTCCGGACTGGCCAGCGGATTGCGGGCGATGGCCTGGGTGAGCGCCCCGGACACCCCGAGCGCGATCCCCACGACGAGCCCGGCCAGGGCCCGGGGCATCCGCAGGTCCATGATCACGAACTCGTCCACCTGCTCGCCCCGGCCGAAGAGGGTCGCGATCACCCGGGACAGGCTGATCGGGAAGTCCCCGACGCCGATGGACAGGCAGAACACCAGGAAGGCCGCCGCCGCCAGCAGCAGGGTGACGCCGGCGATCCAGGGCCGCCACACGAAGGACACCCGGCCGAACCGCACTCCCGGTGTCAGCACCGGCCCGGTGTGCGCCGCGTCCCGCCGCACGTCCGCTCCGCTCGACTTCACTTCCGCCCCGTTCACGCGTTCTTGAACTTCCCGAGCCACACCAGGGCCGCGAAGAACGGCGCGCCGAGGAGCGCGACGAGGACCCCCGCGTCCAGCTCCGACGGCCGTACCACCAGTCGCCCCACGATGTCGCAGACCAGCAGGATCACCGCGCCGAGCAGACCCGCGTAGGGCACCAGCCAGCGGTAGTCCGGTCCGGTCAGGTACCGGGCCACGTGGGCCACCATGAGGCCGATGAACGCGATGGGGCCGCACGCCGCGGTGGCCGCGCCGGCGAGCAGGGTGATGGCGAGGATGCCGACGGTCCGGGTCAGGGCGACGTTCACCCCGAGGCCCCGCGCCACGTCGTCGCCCAGGTTGAGCAGGTTGACCGCGGGCAGGGTGGTGAGGGCGAGGACCAGTCCGGCCGCTATGAAGGCGGTCACCGGCCAGATGACGTCGAAGCCGACGCCGGCCACCGAGCCCGCGTTCCAGAACCGCAGCGCGTTCAGCGAGGCCTTGTCCGTCAGCGCGACGGCCGTCGTCATCGCCGCGAGGAACACCGTGACGCCCTGCCCGGCCAGAGCGAGCGTCAGGGGGTTGCCGGCCCCGCGGCCGATGCTGGCCAGGCCGAACACGACGGCACCCGCGACCGCCGCACCGACGAAGGCCAGCCAGACGTACTGCAACGGGTCGGTCAGCCCGAACAGGGCGATCCCCGACACCACGGCGAAGGAGGCACCGGAGTTCACCCCCAGCAGACCCGTGTCGGCGATGGGGTTGCGCGTGTAGCCCTGGATCAACGCCCCGCCGATCCCCAGGGCGACGCCCGCCACCACGGCGAGCACCGTGCGGGGTACCCGCACGGTGCGCACGATGAGCCTGATCTCGGTGAGTCGTTGATCGGCGTCGGGCGCGGAGAACAAGCCGTGCCACACCTCGGCGGGGCTCAGGGCGCGGGCGCCGACGGCCAGCGACGCGGCGCCCGCGACCACGAGGAGGAACGCGAGCACGCCCAGCCCCGCCAGCCGCTTCCGGCGGGCCTTCGCCGTCCCCCCGGGCGCGGGGCGGGCAACCGCAGTCGTGGTCATGGCGACGTACACTAACGCGCCGTGCTGCCGGTTCCGTCGGCGACCGTACGGACCTCGTCGGAGGCGGCCTTGACGCCCCGGGCGAGGAGCGACTCCAGGATCTCGCCGACCCTGATGGCGGTGTTGGACAGCAGCGACGACGTGATGCCGTGGGTGTGCTCCGTGCCGCCCTGGAGGTAGATGCCGCAGCGCAGGTCCGGGTCGGTCGCGATGCGGTAGTCGCGCTCGACGCGGACCAGTCCGTCGTCGTCGCGCAGGCAGCGCTCCGCGACCTCGCCGAGGAGGCCGAGGGGGTCGGCCGGGCGGTAGCCGGTGGCGAAGACCACGACGTCCGCGTCCAGGAGGGTCTCCTCGCCGGTGACGAGGGACTTCACGGTGGTACGGACCCGGTCCGGCGTCTCCTCGACCTCGGTGAGCCGGGACACGTTGAGGAACCGCAGCCGTTCGGTCCCGAGCACCTTCTCCCGGTACATCTGCCGGTACAGGTCGTCGATCAGGTCGATGTCCACCACGGAGTAGTTGGTGTTGCCGTGGTAGTCCATCAGCCGGCGTTTGACGCTCCCGGGTGCGGCGAAGTACTCGTCGACCGCGGCGGGGTCGAAGATCCGGTTGGCGAAGCCGCTGTCGTCGGCGGGGCTGTAGCCGTAACGGGTGAAGACCGCGCAGACCTCCGCGTCGGGGAAGCGGCGGTGCAGGTAGGCGACGTTCTCGGCGGCGCTCTGTCCGGCTCCGACGACGACGAACCGCGAGGGGGAGGTGCCCTCCAATCCGTCGACCCGCGCGAGCAGTTCGGAGTTGTGCCAGACGCGGTCGCCGCGCTCGACGCCCTCCGGCAGGAGGGGGCGCAGCCCGGTGCCGAGGACGAGGTTGCGGGCCCGGTGGACCTCCAGCCCCTCCCCCGAGCGGACCGTCACCTCCAGGTGCTCCACGGCTCCGTCGCGCACGACGGGTGCGACACCGACCACCTCGTGGCCGTAGGAGACCAGGTCGTCGACCTTGGCCGCCGCCCACTCGAGGTAGTCGTGGAACTCCACCCGGAGCGGGAAGAGGTTCTTGTGGTTGATGAAGTCGATCAGCCGCCCCTTGCTCTGCAGGTAGCAGAGGAAGCTGAACTCGCTGGCCGGGTTCCGGAGTGTCACCAGGTCCTTGAGGAAGGACACCTGCATGGTCGCGTCGTCGATGAGCATGCCGCGGTGCCAGCCGAAGCGCGGCTGCTGCTCGAAGAAGCGGGCGGTGACCGCCTCCTGCCCGCCGACGCCCGCGTTGTGCTCGCTGAGCGCGATGGCCATGGCCACGTTGGACGGGCCGAAGCCGATGCCAATGAGGTCGTGGACCGGTGGTGCGTCATCAGGAAGAACCTGTGACATGTCACTCCCATCGTGCGGGACAGTCGCCTGTCGGGCGTGGGGGACGGAACGGGATGTGCCGACGGAACACTCCCGCCGGAAACTTAGGTGAGCCTAAGCTAATGCCGCGAGACTGTCGATAGGGCGAGACGCGGTCGACTACCTCAACTCGGTTCTCCTGGCGTGGTGTTGTGGGCTAAGGCAAGCCTTGCTTTACTTGCGGAGCCGTTTCCTGCCCTGAGGAGGAACCCCATGCGGGTCGTCATGTTCGGTTACCAGACCTGGGGCCACCGCACCCTCCAAGCCCTCCTGGACTCCGAGCACGACGTGGTGCTGGTCGTGACGCATCCCAAGAGCGAGCACGCCTACGAGAAGATCTGGAGCGACTCCGTCGCCGACCTCGCCGAGGAGCACGGTGTCCCGGTGCTGATCCGCAACCGCCCGGACGACGAGGAGCTGTTCGAGCGCCTCGAGGCGGCCGAGCCGGACATCATCGTGGCCAACAACTGGCGGACGTGGATTCCCCCGCGCATCTTCGGCCTCCCCCGGCACGGCACGCTCAACGTGCACGACTCGTTGCTGCCGAAGTACGCCGGCTTCTCCCCGCTGATCTGGGCCCTGATCAACGGCGAGACCGAGGTGGGCGTCACCGCGCACATGATGAACGACGAGCTGGACGCCGGCGACATCGTCCGGCAGGAGGCCGTGCCGGTCGGACCGACGGACACCGCCACCGACCTCTTCCACAAGACCGTCGACCTCATCGCCCCGGTCACCGTCGGCGCCCTCGGCCTCATCGCCGCCGGGCAGACCGAGTTCACCCGGCAGGACCGGTCGCGGGCGAGCTTCTTCCACAAGCGCTCCACCGAGGACATCCGCATCGACTGGAGCTGGCCGGCCGAGGACCTGGAGCGACTGGTCCGCGCCCAGTCCGAGCCGTACCCGAGCGCTTTCACGTTCCACCGGGGCAGGCGACTGGAGGTGCTCGCCGCCGTCGTCTCCCAGGGCCGCTACGGCGGTACGCCCGGTCGCGTCTTCTACCGCGAGGGCGACGGCGTGGTGATCGTGGCCGGAGCCGACGCCCGTACCGGCCGCAACCACGGCCTGGCCATCACGCGCGTACGGACCGAGGACGGACGGGAGTTGTCCGCGGCGGAGTACTTCACCTCCATGGGCGGCTACCTGACCAGCCGCCCCTGACCGGACCGGACGGCCGGGCTCCCGCACCGGCCGCGGCCGGGACCGCGTCGTCCTCGTCCCACCGCGGACCGGCACGGCGCGCGGCGGGTGGGGTCCGGCGGATCGGACGCGTCACACCGACCGCCGGACAGCCCGTGTCGGACTCAGCCGCCGCTCTTCCGCCGGAAGGAGCGCTGGCTGGAAGCCGGACCGTGTGCGCCGCGGATCTTCGAGGAGTCCACGTTCGCGGCACGTCCCGCTTCGTCCGCCTGCTTGCGCTTGCGTTCCAGGGCTTCCCGGAACTTGCCCTTCAGGTCGTACTGACCCTCCTCGTCGGGCGCCAGGGCGGGGTTCTCGGCCTCGGCCGACTCCGAACCCGCTTGCGATGAGTCGTCTGCAGCCATGGTGACCTCCTGGGTTGGGACAACAGGATCACAGCTTGTCATGCCGACGACCGTCCGAGGAACGAATACCGGACGCCCGGCCGCCTTCCCGCGCACGGCGAGGGGCCGACCGCGGGTGGCCGCGCCGCCGACGGCGCCTGCCTGCCGCCGGTCGGCGGCGGTCGCGGCGGGGCACCGTGAACGCATCCGGAGATGCCGGGATTTCGCCTGTGCGCTGACGGGTGCCGGCATGTGCCGACCCGGATGCGGGCCCCGATGCGGAACGCGGTGCATCTCGCGAAGATCTCGCAGTCGCCGTCCGCGCAGGCCCCGGCGTTCCCGCCGTCGGCGGCCCTGGGCACCTGAACACGGTCGTCCCGCGCGGAGGCCTCCGACACCGCGGGACCCCGCTGGATCGCCCGCCCTCCGATGCCTGCCTAAGGTGGGACGGGCCCGACGGAACCGTGGTTCCAGCGGACCGCAGGAAGGTGGCTTCATGGGACGCAGCGTCGACTCGATCCGGCGGGCCGCCCTGGGCTCCCTGGGTGCCGTGCTGGTGGTGGTCGGCATCGCCCTGCTGGTCCTGCCCGGACCGGGCCTGCTGCTGGTGTTCGCCGGGGTGGTGCTGCTGTCGCGCGCCGTCCCCGCCCTGGACCGGTTCGTCACCCCCGTGCGCCGTCAGGCGATGCGTGCGGCCGAGGAGAGCGTCTCCTCGCGCTGGCGGGTGGCCGGCTCCGTGCTGGCGGGACTGTGCCTCGTGGGCGCGGGCCTGGCGTGGGGCCTCCTGCCCTGGTTGCCGTTCTCCGGATGGGGCACCGGCGCGAGTCTGCTCCTTTCCGGCTTCGTCCTGTTCGCGCTGCTCCTGTGGAGCCACCGCCGCGTACGGGCGGCCCGCCGCGACGACCCGCCGACGGCCGAGTGACGCCGACACGGGGGCTCAGCGAGGAGGCGGTCCGCGCCGAGCACCGTTGACCAAACGGAACAGCGTTCCGTATATTAAACGGGACGACGTTCCGGTTACTGCTCGCAGCCGGCGCGATCCTTCACGAGCCCCTCCACGAGTCGTCGGCCGGCCCGGACCGGCCGCGGCGTCCACCGAACGGACGTACGCCATGAGTACACCGACCACCGCGGCCGCCCACCGCGTCCCGCCCGCCCCCGTCCTCTCGGTCAGCCCGGTCGTGCTGCCGTCCCCCGGCCGGGCGGTGGACCTCGAGGTACGGGTCTCAGCGCCCCTGACCGGCGGCGAGCTGCCCGTCATCCTGCTCTCGCACGGCCAGGGCCCCTCGCACCACCTGTCCTCCCTGAACGGCTACGCGCCCCTCGCCCACTACTGGGCGGCCCACGGCTTCGTCGTGATCCAGCCCACCCACCTCAGCTCCCGGAGCCTGCGCCTGACCCCCGACACCCCCGGCGCGCCGCTCCACTGGCGGTCGCGGGCGGAGGACATGACCCGCGTCCTCGACCGACTGGACGCGCTGGAGGCCGCCGTCCCGCAACTCCGTGGACGACTGGACGGCAGCCGGGTCGCCGTGGCCGGCCACTCGATGGGCGGGCACACCGCGAGCCTGCTGCTGGGTGCCCGCCTCACCGACCCGGGCGACGCGACGGAGGTGGACCTGAGCGACCCCCGCATCACGGCGGGTGTCCTGCTCGCCGCTCCCGGCCGGGGCGGCGACTCCCTGACCGAGTACGCCGCGCGGGACCTCCCCTTCCTGCGGAGCACCGACTTCTCCCGGATGACGACCCCCGCCCTCGTGGTCGCCGGCGAGAAGGACGCGTCCGCGCACCTGACGGTCCGCGGACCGGAGTGGCACACCGATCCGTACGTCCTCTCCCCCGGCCCCAAGACCCTGCTCACCCTGTTCGACGCGGAGCACGGCCTGGGCGGGATCGCCGGGTACGACGTCGCCGAGACCACCGACGAGAGCCCCGGGCGGGTGGCCGCGGTGCAGCGCCTCACCTGGGCCTATCTGCGCAGCGCGTTCCACCCCGGGGACCCGGCCTGGAAGGAGGCGTGCGACGAGCTGACGGCGGGAGCCGACCCGTTCGGGCGGATCCAGTCCAAGTAGGCCGCCGACGGCCGGCGGCCCGCGCGGGCCGCCGGCCCCGGAAGGCCCGCTGGTAAACTCGGGTCCACGCTTCGAGGCGCCCGGGTCCGTACCGAGGGGTACGGACCCGGGCGCGTTCCGGGCGCCTGATCAGGAAGGTCGTCCCCCATGCACGCGCAGCCGTCCGCCCGAGAAGCCTCCTCCGGGAGCGGCACGCCCTCGCGGGCGACAGCCCCCCAGGACCGGGGCCGGCCGCCCCGGCCCGCCCCGGCGGACGCTCCGCCGGCCGCGTCGTTCGACTCCCTGGGACTGCCGTCGGCCCTGCTGGAGACGCTGACCGGCCTCGGCGTGACGCACCCCTTCCCGATCCAGGCGGCCACCCTGCCCGACGCGCTCGCGGGCCGCGACGTCCTCGGCCGCGCGCGGACCGGTTCCGGCAAGACCCTGGCCTTCGGGCTGGCCCTGCTCACCAGGACCGCGGGGCGGCGGGCCGACTCCAAGCGGCCCCTGGCCCTGGTTCTGGTGTCGACGCGGGAACTCGCCCAGCAGGTGAGCGACGCGCTGGCGCCGTACGCGCGGGCGCTGGACGTGCGCCTCGCCACGGTGGTCGGCGGGCTGTCGATCAACCGCCAGGCGGAGGTGCTGCGCGGCGGCGCGGAAGTGGTCGTCGCGACACCGGGGCGCCTCGCCGACCTGGTGTCCCGCCGGGACTGCCACCTGGACCGCGTGCGGATCACCGTGCTGGACGAGGCCGACCAGATGTGCGACATGGGGTTCCTGCCCCAGGTCACGGGCATCCTCGACCAGGTGCCGGGCGACGGGCAGCGGCTGCTCTTCTCGGCCACTCTCGACGGCGACGTCGACGGGTTGGTGCGCAGTCACCTGCACGACCCGGTCCTCGTGTCGGTCGACCCGGCGTCGGGCTCCGTCGCCGGGTCGGAGCACCACGTGCTGACCGTCCATCCGGCGGACAAGTACGCCCTCGCGACCGAGATCGCCGCCCGCGACGGCCGGGTGCTGATGTTCCTGGACACCAAGGCCGGGGTCGACCGGTTCCTCCGTCAGCTCCGGGCCGCCGGCGTGCGGGCCGCCGCCCTGCACAGCGGCAAGTCGCAGCCCCAGCGCACCCACACGCTCGGCCAGTTCATGGACGGCGACGTCACCGTGCTGGTGGCGACCAACGTCGCGGCGCGGGGCATCCACGTCGACGCGCTCGACCTCGTCGTCAACGTGGACCCGCCCGCCGACGCCAAGGACTACCTGCACCGCGGCGGGCGCACCGCGCGCGCCGGACAGTCCGGACGCGTGGTCACCCTGGTCACCCCCGACCAGCGACGCGACGTGAGCCGGATGATGTCGGAGGCGGGAATCCGCCCGACGGTCACCCCGGTGCGCTCCGGCGAACAGAAACTGACCGACATCACCGGCGCGAAGCGCCCTCCGAGCGCACCGCGGTCCAGCGGCGGCAACGCCCCCTTCCGCGGCCTCGGCAACCGGCCGGGACGCCCCGCCAAGGAGTCGCGCAAGACCTCCGAGGCCCGCAAGGCCGCCGAGGCCAGGGCCGCGGCCCGGGTACGCAAGGGCCGCTGACCGCCACCCGACACCGCCCGCCGCCCGCGCACCACGTGGGGGGCGGGCTTCGGCGTGTCCGGAAGCCCGCCGGCGCTCCCGGGGCGCCGAGAACTTTGAACACATCGATGACAAAGTATGGACATGCCAAGCGGAAGTCTCCTACCTTTGCGGCGGAACTGAAGCCACTCCGCTCAAGACCGGAGCGATTTCCGGCACGGTCCGGTCCCCATGCCACGGAGGACCAATGCCCCAACGCCTGTTCTCGCGTGCTCGAAGAAGCCTCATCCTCCTGCTGACGTCGGCCGTCGCGACCGGCGGCGTCCTGGCCGCCCCGGCGTCCGCCGCCCCGGCCGACATCCCGCCGCAGGAACCCGGGGTCACCCTGCGCGTGTTCGACGTCCAGACACCCCTGAACGAGCTGTGCACCCTCAAGACGGGCCAGACCCCCAACCACGACGAACTGATGCCGACGGTCGACTGGTCCACCACCGACGACTTCGGCGGCATCGCGGACAACTTCGTCTCGCAGGCCTCCGGTTACCTGGTCGCGCCCCGCGACGGCACCTACGTGTTCCGTCTCACCAGCGACGACGGCTCACGGCTGACCCTCGACCAGGCCACGGTGATCGACCACGACGGACTGCACGGCGCGGAACCCAAGGACGGCGCGGTCGACCTCACCGCGGGAGCGCACCCGCTGCGCATCGACCACTTCGACCGCGGCGGCGGGCAGCAGCTCCAGCTGTCCTGGAAGCCGCCGGGCGAGAGCGGGTTCACCGTCGTACCCCGCGAGGCGCTGAGCACCGACGCCGGGGTCGTCCGGGTGACGGCACCCGGCCGCAAGGAGTGCGAGGCCGGTCGGGACACCCCGGGCGACGGCCTGCCGCTGACCTCCGTACGCCCCGACCTCACCCTCACCGACCTGCGCCCCGACGGATTCGAACCGCAGGTCAGCGGCATGGACTGGCTGCCCGACGGACGCCTCGCGATCAGCACCTGGGGCGGCACCGACAACGTTGCCGGTGAGGTGTACCTGCTCGACAACGTCACCGGCGCGACCAGCCGGGACAAGGTCACCGTCAAGAAGATCGCGAGCGGGCTGCGCGAGCCCATGGGCATCAAGTACGTCGACGGTTCGCTGTACGTCTCGCAGAAGCACGAACTGACCCGGTTGGTGGACGACAACGGCGACGACGTGGCCGACGACCTGCGCACGGTCGCCACCTGGCCGTACGGCGGCAACTTCCACGAGTTCGCGTTCGGCCTGCTCTACCGCGACGGCTACTTCTACGTGAACCTCTCCGTCGCCATCGACCTCGGCGGCGCCACCACCACCCCGCAGCCCGCGCCCGGCCGCGGGACGACGTACAAGATCAGCAAGAGGACCGGGAAGATCAGCCCGGTCGCCGGCGGACTGCGGACGCCCAACGGCATCGGCTGGGGCCCGGACAACGGCCTCTTCGCCACCGACAACCAGGGCGGCTGGCTGCCCTCCTCCAAGCTCGTCCAGGTCGAGCAGGACCGCTTCTTCAACCACTACACCGAGCCCGCCGGGCCCTTCGAGGACTCCCCCGTCACGAAGCCGGTGCTGTGGCTGCCGCAGAACGAGATCGGCAACTCGCCCTCCACCCCGCTGCTCGTGAAGAAGGGGACCTTCAAGGGCCAGATGCTGATCGGTGACGTCACCTACGGCGGCCTGCAACGCGCCTACCTGGAGAAGGTCAAGGGCCAGTACCAGGGCGCCGTCTTCCGCTACACCCAGGGCCTGGAGGCCGGCGTCAACCGGATCAGCGTCGGCCCCGACGGGGCGATCTACGCCGGCGGCCTCGGCGCCGACGGCAACTGGGGACAGGAGGGCAAGCTCAAGTTCGGCCTGCAGAAGCTCACGCCCAACGGCGGCAACACCTTCGACATCCAGAAGATGCGCGCCGTACCCGGCGGCTTCGACCTGACGTACACCCAGCCGGTGTCCGCCGAGACCGCCGCGGAGCTGGCCGCCCGCTACGAGGCCCAGCAGTGGCACTACACCCCCACCGCCGACTACGGCGGCCCTAAGATCGCCGAGGAGCGACTGTCCGTGCGCTCCGCGACGCTCTCCCGGGACGCCCGGACCGTCCGGCTGCGGCTGGACGGCCTCAAGCCGGACCGCGTGGTGCACGTGCGCTCCCCGCGCCCCTTCACCTCCGCGTCCGGTGAAGCGCTCTGGAGCACCGAGGCCTGGTACACGCTGAACGCGATGCCCGGCAAGCAGCCGCCCGCCGCCACCCTCTACGAGGCCGAGGAGGCGAGCCTGACGGGCACGGCCGGGATCGGCACCGACCACGTCGGCTACTCCGGCAGCGGCTTCGTCGACCAGTACGCCACCGAGGGCAGGGCCGCCACCACGTTCGACGTGACGGTCCCGAAGTCGGGCACGTACGACGTCAACCTGCGCTACTCCAACGGACCGAACCCCTTCGAGGGAACCAAGTCGCTGTCCCTGTACGCCAACGGGAAGAAGGTGCGGCAGACCCACCTCGCCTCCACCGGGGACTGGGACACCTGGTCCACGCGGACCGAGCGCCTGCGCCTGCGCGCGGGCCACAACACGGTCTCCTACCGGTACGACGCGGGCGACACCGGCCACGTCAACCTCGACCTGATCACCGTCCACCCGCAGGGTGCCCGCGTCGCCCTCTTCGACGGCACGGCCGCCTCGCAGGACCAGTGGCAGCACACGGACGGACGGCGCACGGCGTGGCCCCTGTCCGAGGAACGGTCGATGGAGGTGTGCTGCGGCGACCTCCGCACCAAGGACGCCTACCAGGACTTCGCCCTCCACGTGGAGTTCCGCGTCCCCCTGCTGCCCCCGGACGTGACCGGGCAGGACCGCGGCAACAGCGGCATCTACCTGCAGGACCGCTACGAGCTGCAGATCCTCGACTCCTTCGGGGACACCTCGCCGGCCACCAACGAGGCGGGCGCCTTCTACCAGAAGAAGGCGCCTGACATCAACGCGGCCACGGCCCCGGAGACGTGGCAGACGTACGACATCGTCTTCCGCGCCGCCCGCTACGACGACACCGGTCGCAAGACCGCCGACGCCCGGGTGACGGTGGTCTGGAACGGCAAGAAGGTCCACGACGACGTCGCCCTCGACGGCCCCACCGCGGCGGGCCGGGCCGAGACGCCGGCCGCCGGGGCGATCCGGCTTCAGGACCACGGGAACAAGGTCCGGTTCCGCAACCTCCGGATCGAGCCGCTGGACTGACCGCGGCCGTGCGGGGTGGCTCCGGACGGCCACCCCGCACGCACCGCTCCTGGTCACCGGCCGGCCCGTGTCCTCCGGGCGCCTCTGGGTAGGGTGAGTGGAAGTCCTGCCGTGAGTCGAACAAGGAGCGGAATTGAGCGAGCCGGCGTCCGTCGCCCTGCAACTGGAGATCGCCCGGGAACTGGAGGTCGCCGAGACCTTCGACGCCGAACGGGAGATCGAGCGCCGGGTGGCCTTCCTGACCGAGCGCCTGACCTCCACCGGTCTGCGCGCCCTCGTGCTGGGCATCAGCGGCGGGGTCGACTCGACCGTCGCGGGCCGTCTGTGCCAGCTGGCCGTCGAGCGGGCCCGGGCCGAGGGCCACGAGGCTCGCTTCTACGCGATGCGGCTGCCCAACGGCGTCCAGGCCGACGAGCACGACGCCCAGCTCGCGCTCTCCTTCATCAAGGCCGACCAGGTGCTGACGGTGGACATCAAGCCCGCGAGCGACGCCACCCTGGAGGCCCTGCTCGCCGCCGACGTCGCCTTCCGCGACGCCCACCACCAGGACTTCGTGCACGGCAACGTCAAGGCCAGGCAGCGCATGATCGCCCAGTACGCCGTGGCCGGCGCGCACAACGGCCTCGTCGTCGGCACCGATCACGCCGCCGAGGCGGTCTCCGGCTTCTTCACCAAGTTCGGCGACGGCGCCGCCGACGTCGTCCCGCTGACCGGTCTCACCAAGCGCCGGGTGCGCGCCGTCGGCGACGCGCTGGGCGCGCCCGCCGAACTGGTGCGCAAGGTGCCGACGGCCGACCTGGAGACCCTCGACCCCGGCAAGGCCGACGAGGACGCGCTCGGCGTGACCTACGACGAGATCGACGACTTCCTCGAGGGCAAGCCGGTCGGCGAGGAGGCCTTCGAGAAGATCGTCAGCCGCTACCGGCTGACCGACCACAAGCGCAAGCTGCCCATCGGGCCGTGAGGCCCCGGCCCGGCGGGCCGAGGACGTGACCTGCGGGGAGAACGGCGGACGATGCTCCGCCGTTCTCCCCGTACGTGTGCCCGGACCACCCGGGCAGGGGCGGGCACGGTAGGGGCAGGTGGTCGCACAATTGGTGCGATATGTCACTTACCGCCCTAATCTGTCGACTGGAAGGCTCGGACAGTCGACGGCCGGTTCAGCCGGCGGAAGGTGCGCTTCCATGGCTGAACGGCTCAAGCGGTCCGGCTTGATCGGCGAACTGTCGGCCGAGTTCGCCGGCACGCTCATCCTCATCCTCTTCGGCTGCGGCGTGGTCGCCCAAGTGGCCGCGGGCGGTGCCCTCACCGACCCCCAGGGCGGACTCGGCGACCACGACAGCATCGCCTGGGCCTGGGGGCTCGGTGTGACGCTCGGCGTCTACGTGGCCGCACGGCTCAGCGGCGCCCACCTCAACCCCGCGGTGACCGTCGCCCTCGCCACGTTCAAGGGGTTCCCCTGGCGCAAGGTGGCCCCGTACGCCCTGGCCCAGACGGCCGGCGCCTTCGTGGCCGCTCTGCTCGTCCGCTGGAACTACTCGGAGGCGCTGGCGAAGGCCGACCCCGGCCACACGGTCAAGACGCAGACCGTGTTCTCCACGCTCCCCGCCAACGGGAACACCGCGCTCCCGGTCCACGAGTGGGGCGCCTTCCGCGACCAGATCATCGGCACCGCCCTCCTGCTGCTGCTGATCCTGGCCATCACCGATCTGCTCAACACACCCCCGGGCGCGAACCTGGCCCCCTTCGTCATCGGCCTGGTGGTGGTCGCCATCGGCATGGCGTGGGGCACCAACGCGGGCTACGCCATCAACCCGGCGCGCGACTTCGGCCCCCGGCTGGCCAGTTTCCTGACCGGATACGGCGGGGCCTGGCGGGACCAGTACGGGAATCTCTACTTCTGGGTGCCGATCGTCGCGCCGCTGATCGGCGGCGTTCTGGGGGCGGGGCTGTACAAGGTCTTCGTCGGCCGGTTCCTGCCGGCCGCGGAGCCGGAACCGACGGGGCGCGTACCGGCGCCCGAGGACTGACACCGGCCGGAGAGGCGACACATCATGGCGGACTTCATCGGCGCGGTGGACCAGGGAACCACCAGCACCCGATTCATGATCTTCGACCACGGCGGCAACGAGGTGGCGAAGCACCAGCTGGAGCACGCCCAGATCCTCCCCCGCTCCGGCTGGGTGGAGCACGACCCCGTGGAGATCTGGGAGCGCACCAACTCGGTCATGCAGAACGCGCTGCGCCACAGCGGGCTGTCGGGTACCGACCTGGAGGCCATCGGCATCACCAACCAGCGGGAGACCACGGTGGTCTGGGACCCGCGCACCGGGCGTCCCTACTACAACGCCATCGTGTGGCAGGACACCCGCACCGACGCCATCGCGGCGCACCTGGAACGCTCCGGGCGGGGAGACGTCATCCGCCGTAAGGCCGGACTGCCGCCGGCGACCTACTTCTCGGCCGGCAAGATCCAGTGGATCCTCGAGAACGTCGACGGCGTGCGCGAGGCGGCGGAGCGGGGCCACGCCGTCTTCGGCAACACGGACGCCTGGGTCCTGTGGAACCTGACCGGCGGTCCCGAAGGCGGCATCCACGCCACCGACGTGACCAACGCCAGCCGCACCATGCTGATGAACCTGGAGACGCTCGACTGGGACGACGAACTGCTCGGCTTCTTCGACATCCCCCGGGCCATGCTGCCCGCCATCCACCCGTCCTCCCACCGGGAGGCGTACGGCGTGGCCCGGACCTCCCGGCCGCTGCGCGCCGCCGTCCCCGTCTGCGGCGTGCTCGGCGACCAGCACGCCGCCACCGTCGGCCAGGTCTGCTTCGCGCCCGGCGAGGCCAAGAACACCTACGGCACCGGCAACTTCCTGCTGCTCAACACCGGCACGGAACCGGTCCGCTCCCAGCACGGCCTCCTCACCACCGTCGCCTACCAGTTCGGCGACGGCCCGGCGGTCTACGCCCTGGAGGGTTCCATCGCGGTGACCGGGTCCGCCGTGCAGTGGCTGCGCGACCAGATGAAGATCATCAAGACCGCGGCCGAGAGCGAGGAACTCGCCCGTACCGTCGACGACAACGGCGGCATGTACTTCGTCCCGGCCTTCTCGGGCCTGTTCGCCCCCTACTGGCGCTCCGACGCCCGGGGAGCGATCGTCGGCCTCGCCCGCTACAACGACAACGCGCACCTGGCCCGGGCGACCCTGGAGTCGATCTGCTACCAGAGCCGCGACGTCGTCGAGGCCATGGAGCAGGACTCGGGGGTCCACCTCGACGTGCTCCGGGTCGACGGGGGCGTGACCTCCAACGACCTCTGCATGCAGATCCAGGCCGACGTCCTCGGTGTCCCCGTCAGCCGGCCCGTCGTCGCGGAGACCACCGCGCTGGGGGCGGCGTACGCCGCGGGGCTGGCCACGGGCTTCTGGCGGGACACCGACGAGCTGCGCGGCCACTGGCAGGAGTCCAGGCGCTGGGTGCCCCAGTGGGCCGAGGACCGGCGGGCGGCAGGCTACGACGGGTGGAAGCGGGCGGTACAGCGCACCCTCGACTGGGTCGAGGTGCCGTGACGCCCGGCCCGGCGGCGACCGGCGCCGGTCGTCCTGTTCCCCCTCCTCTCGCGCCACCGGAGGTGCGATGATCTGAGCGTCGGCGCTCGCCTGTGGGAGCGCGAGACGAAGGCGGGGCGCGGAGGACCCTCAGTGGTTCGTTCCTCGGTGGCCCCTCCTTCCGGCAGACGGTGAGGAGACGCAGTGTTCGGTCCGGACGAGAACGGCTGCGCCGGAGAGCAGGCCGCGGAGACGCCCCGCGAAGTGGACAGGGTGCTGGCTGCCCTGGGGGGCGCCGCCTACGTCGTGGACGAGCGGGGACGCATCATCGCGGTGAACGCCGCCGCCGAGCGGTCACTGGCCCGCCCCGCCGGTGAACTCGTCGGCTGCGACGCGCACGACCTGCTGCACCGCAGCGCTCACGGCGAACCGTTGCCCAGGGCCCGGTGCGGCATGCGGCAGGCGTTCCTCTCCGGACACACGGCCCAGGGCGAGCTGGACTGGTTCCTGCGGGGGGACGAGACCCTGATGCCCGTCGCGTGGCTGATCACTCCCTGCCGGATCGGCGACGACGAGAACGGGACGCTCGTCGTCTTCCACTCGCCGACTCTCCACGACGTCCCGGGCGTCGCACACGGCTCGGGGCAACTCACGGAACTGGATCGGCTGGCCCTGCTGGCCGAGACGACCACCCAGCTGACCTCCACCCTCTCCGTCGACGAGGCCATGCGCCGACTCGTGGCCCTGGTGCTGCCCCGGCTGGCCGACTGGGCGGTGATCGACCAGATCACCGAACGCGACGAGGTGTGGCGCACCGCCGTGGTGCACGCGGAGGGCGGGGCCCTGGTGCACCGACCGGACCTGGAGGGCCCCATGGCCCCGGTGCCCGAGGCGTCCACCATGCCGCTGTCCCGGGCTCTGCGGGGTGTCGCCTCGACGGTGACCGACGCGCGGACGTACGAGCGGTCCCCGGATTCCGGTATCGCCGTGGAGCAGCGCCGCCTGTTCGAGTCCACGGGGATCCAGTCCGCCGCCATCGCACCGATCCGGGGCCTGCGCCAGGTGCTGGGCGCGCTGACCCTGGGGCGCGAGGCGGGCGCGCGGGAGTTCACGGCGGCCGACCTCACGCTGCTGGAGGACATCACGCGTCGTGCGGGCCTGGCGCTGGACAACGCCCGCCTCTACGAGCGGCAGCGCAAGGTGGCCGAGACCATGCAGCGCTATCTGCTGCCCCAACTGCCGCGCGTACCGGGATTGCAGATGACGGCCAGGTACCTGCCCGCGCCCGACGCCTCCCATGTCGGCGGTGACTGGTACGACGTCTTTCCGCTGAGTGACGGCGGCACGGCGCTGGCCGTCGGAGACGTCGTGGGACACGACCTGGAGGCCGCGGCCGGCATGGCGCAGGTCCGCAACATCCTCCGTGCCTACGCCTGGGCCCACCAGGGGCCGCCCAGCGAGATCGTCCAACGCGTGGACCAGGCGATCCTCCGGATCACCGATGTGCCCATGGCGACGATGACGTTCGCGCGGATGACGGTCCGCGATGACGGACAGTGGGCACTGGCCTGGTCGAACGCCGGACATCCGCCACCGCTGCTGATCACCGGGGAAGGAGTGGCCAGCTACCTGACGGGCGGTCACGGCCTGCTGCTCGGCACCGGTACCGAGCAAGCCCGCCCGGACGCGTCGGCGCTCCTGCCGTCCGGCTCGACGCTCGTGCTGTACACGGACGGACTCATCGAGTCCCCGGGGCACTCCCTCGACGAGGGACTGGAGCAACTGCGGCGCCACGCCGCGGTGCTGGCCCGCCGCCCCATGGAGTCGTTCACCGACGAGCTGCTCAGGAGGGTGCGGCCCGCCGAGAACGACGACGACGTCGCCCTGCTGGCCGTGCGGCTGGGCGCCCCGGACTGACGGCCGCGGGACCTCGGCCGCCTGTGTCGGTTCACCCGCGGCAGAGGGCGTGCGCCGTCCCTCTAAGGTGATCCCCATGTCTGCCAGATTGAGTTCCGCGAGGACCCGTGCCGCGCTGCGCACGTCCGCGCGTGTCTCCACCGAGTTGCTGCTGATATTCGTCCTGCTCGCCGTGGCCCTGTGGCTCCTCGGCCGTATGTGGTCCGTCGTGTGGCCGGTGGCGATCGCCCTGCTGCTGACCACGCTGACCTGGCCGTCGGCCCGGTTCCTCCGGCGGCACGGATGGGCGCCCGCGCTGGCCGCGTCGGTGGTGACCGTGGCGTTCCTGCTGGCCGCCGTCGGTGTCGTGGCACTGATCGCGGTGCCGATGTCCTCCCAGACCGAAGAGTTGACCGACGGCGTGGTGGAGGGCATCGAGCGGCTCCGCGAGTGGGCCGCGGGACCGCCGCTGAACATCGGCGACGCCCAGATCACCAGCGCGGTCGACACGGCGATGGACCGTGTCCAGGACAGCGTCGGCAGCATGGTCAGCACGGTGGCCACGGGGGTGAGCGCCGTGGTCAACGGTCTGATCACCGCGATCCTGGCGGTCTTCCTGATGTTCTTCTTCCTCAAGGACGGGCCGCGGTTCCTGCCGTGGCTCACCCGCCAGTTGCCCGGCCGGCTCTCCACCGACGTACCGGCCGTGGCCGCGCGCGGTTGGGAGACCCTGGGCTCCTTCGTCCGTTCGCAGGCGCTCGTGGGTCTGCTCGACGCGGTCTTCATCGGCCTCGGGTTGTGGATACTGGGCGTGCCGCTGGTGCTGCCCCTGGCCGTGCTGACCTTCGTGTCCGCGTTCGTGCCCATCGTGGGTGCCCTGTTCGCGGGCTTCGTCGCGGTCCTCATCGCCCTGGTGTCGAACGGTCTGACGGACGCCCTGATCGTGCTGGCGATCATCGTGGTGGTGCAGCAGTTGGAGGGCAACGTGTTCCAGCCCATGATCCAGAGCCGGGGGCTGGGTCTGCACGCGGCGGTGATCCTGCTGGCGGTGACGCTGGGCGGCAGCCTGGCCGGAGTGGTGGGCACCCTGCTCGCCGTACCGGTCGCCGCGTTGATCGCGGTCGTCTGGAACTACGTGCGCGACCAACTCACCGACCCCCCGGAGGAACCCGCGACAGCCGACGCCTGAGGTATCGGCGGTCTCGTTCGGTGACCCGTCGATGAATCGCCCGGGAGGGTACCGACGACGGCGAACGCGAAGCCCGGTGAAAGCACTCCGCACCCTGCCGGCGGGGGAACCGCCGGCAGGGTGCCGTGTCGAGTGCCCGGTCGGACAGGGCCAGGACGCGGGTCCTACTGGAGGGTGGCCATCACTGTGCCGCCGTCGAAGTAGGTGCCCTTGTTGGTGCGCACCGAGACTTCGCCGTTGCGGAAGACGTGGACGTACAGGTCGGCCTTGCCGTCGCCGGTGACATCACCGAAGCGGAGGCGACCCAGGTCGGCGCCGGTCAGGAAGCGGCCCCAGCCGGCGCTCCAGTGGGTACCACCGTCGAAGTAGGTACCCA
>NZ_JBIDCI010000004.1:229700-510513 GCF_043204535.1 Streptomyces sp. NPDC047853
CATGTTCTTACGGACCGCGACATTGCCGTCCGCAGTATGAACCACCATGTCGTCCTTGCCGTCACCCGTGATGTCGGCGAAGTACAGGCGACCGAGATCGGTCCCGGTGACGAAGCGACCCCAGCCGGCGCTCCAGTGGGTACCACCGTCGAAGTAGGTACCCATGTTCTTACGGACCGCGACATTGCCGTCCGCAGTATGAACCACCATGTCGTCCTTGCCGTCACCCGTGATGTCGGCGAAGTACAGGCGACCGAGGTCGGTCCCGGTGACGAAGCGGCCCCAGCCCGAGGACATGACGGTTCCCGGTCCGAAGCTGGTGCCGAGATTGCGGTGCACGACCACAGAACCGTCGATGCGCTGCAGGACGAGGTCGTCCTTGCCGTCGCCGTCGATGTCGGCGGGGGTCACCTTCTCGCGGGACACGACCGCCTTCACCCAGCCGGCCAGATCGTCGACTCGGGTGTCGACGGCGCCGGTGCGGGTTTC
The DNA here is from genome assembly GCF_043204535.1 of Streptomyces sp. NPDC047853. Taxonomy (NCBI): domain Bacteria; kingdom Bacillati; phylum Actinomycetota; class Actinomycetes; order Kitasatosporales; family Streptomycetaceae; genus Streptomyces; species Streptomyces sp. NPDC047853. The sequence goes on from NZ_JBIDCI010000004.1 coordinate 230,190, forward strand.
CGCGGGGTCGATTCCGAGGCAGCCGCCCTGCCAGGAGCGAGAGCTGACGCTCACGAGCTGGGGACTGCCGTTCACGGAGCGCAGGGCGGGCCCTCCGGCGTCGCCCTGACACACCGTCGCCGTGTCGGAGCCGTTGAGGTTCACCGCCGTGTCCGTGGTCGAGGCCACGGTGAAGGTGCCGGTGTGCAGTTTGTTGGGCACCCACTCCGTCCTGGTCCGACCGAACCCGGCCTTCGTCAGTTCCTCACCGCTCGCGGCGGGGGCGGAGGCTATCGGCACGGGCGTGATCGCCGGGTCGGCGATCCTCTTGCTGAGCCGGACCAGGACGAGGTCGCGGTCGGCGTGCGGCACGAGGGCGAGTGCGGGCTGGACGCTGCCACCCGTCTGCGTCAGGTCGGTGCGACCGACCGTGACGGTGGTGGCCACGGCGGGCTTCCCGGCGGCGGGCTTGGCGTCCGAGGCGAAGCAGCTGGCGGCCGTGAGCACCCACTGGGGGTCCACCAGGGTCCCGGTGCACGCCCGTTGGTCACCGACGTTGATCTTTGCGACGAACGAGAGCGAGGCGTCGGCGGTCTCGGCGCCGTTGAGGGCGACGGCCGGCGGAGCGGAGAGGCCCGTCAGAGAGCAGGCCACGATGGAACCGGCCAGCAGGAGTGAGCGAGAAAGAGGGCGGGACATCGGATTCCTTCTTGAGAGTTCCGTAGGGAGTGCGCGTTCGTGCCCGGCGGCTCGTGGCAGGGCACCGCGGGCTCCGGCAGACGAGCTACTTGGAGGTTCTGATCTCCATGAGCATGAACTCGCGTCCCTGCTCATCCGCACTCTCACCCACGGAGGTCCAGGTGTTCTTCTCGATGTCGAAGGACTTCTCCTCGTCCCCGACGCTCATGTCCACCCGGGTGGTGTAGTCGTTGCCCCTGACCACGTAGACGGCGGGAATCTCCAAGGTGAGCCATCCGGACGTGCCGACCGTCCGGAAGCAGATGACGTCGTCCTCACGTCTGGCCATGACCTGGAGGAGGCCGGGTCCCGAGGCGCAGTCGGCGAGGGTGATGTGACCGTCACCGCGCTTGAGGACGATGCCCCGCTCCCGCAGGATCCGGTCGGCCTCCGGATAGGCGAAGTCCTCCACGGCGTAGCCGGGCGCCTCGTCGGCCACCGCCACCGCCCGGCCGCTGTCGCCTCCGCCCTGTGCCCCCGTCGGGAGCAGGCCCCACGCCAAGGCGCCGACGGCCGTGGCCAGGAGCAGGGTGCGCGCGACGAACTTCTTACGGTGCGGCTTGGCCGCAGTCACGACGTGTTCCTTCATCACTTTCCTTCGTCGATCCATAGGGGGCTGCGTCGGGAACGCGTGTCCGGCACCGGCCGATTGAGCACGCTGCTCCTGCCGGACGCTCAGCAGGAGACAGCCAGGTTCGCGGGGTGCCTTCCGTGGCCACTCGCACGGGCGCTCACGCGGCCGGCCGCGGGCTCGGCGACATGACCGGAGACGGGCGGGACTTCATCGACGGGTTCGTCCACGCCGGGACGGCGCCGAGGACACGACGCACGGCTCGTAGCCGTCTGCGTAAAACGAGCACCTGTACATTCCCCCGTACTTCGACAGCCCCGGCCCGGCGGCCATCGGTTCCCAGCACCCCCACGTCATTGGAGTCGTCTGGAATTCCGACCTCCGACGTCCCGGCTTCACCGAGCCCGTACATGTCATCGCCACAAGCTGATCTTGTCCACTGCCTCAAAGGTGACAAAGAAGGCAGAACTTGCAGATGCACGGTGAGGTTCGTCACCTGATGCGAAGGTTGCATGCCCCTACGTGGGGATTCCGTGCAGAGCCAACAGCTCGCGGCGGAGCCCGTCATCCGATCGGACGATGCTCCCGTCAACCGTTCCGTCCGCCGAGAGCGACCACAACACCGACCGGCGGCACCGTTCCGCCGGGGGAAGCTCGAGGCACTTGGCCCTCCACACCGCGGAGTTGTCGCACATGCATCGACGAACCTCCCGCCCGACCGCCTCGCCCGGCGGTCCGGTGCCGGCCTCACGTCCCGCACGGGTGACGGGGGGGCAACGGTGAAGCGGCGCCTCGCAGGTCTGTTCGCCGCGCTGACCGCCGTCACGGCGGCCCTGGCCGCATGCACGACAAACGACGGCACCGAGGCGGTGCCGCCGGTGTCCGCGCCGCCCGCGGCGACCGGCCCGCGGATGCCGGACACCGGCACAGGCCCGTCCCGCACCCCCGAAGGCACCCTGCTGGTCACCGACTTCGGCGCGGACACCGTCACCTTCGTCGATCCGGCCCGGTCGGGCGCGGCGGCGGACCTGGGCTCGGTGCGGGTGGGGACCGCCCCGTACGGGGTCGCCCTCGACGACGAGGGTACGGCGTGGGTGGCGACGGCGGAGGGGGTGGCCGCGGTGGACACCCGCGCCCGCGAGCGCACCGCGCTGATCCCCTACACGACCGACACGGGCCCCGTGGCGACCGGCGAGTACCGGGGCGGCGGCATGGGCATCGCCGTGTCCCCGGACGGCGGCCGGGTCTACGTCGGCGTCAACGTCCCCGGCGGCGACGGCACGCTGGAGGTCGTCGACACCGGGCGGCGGAAGGTGACGGAGACCGTTCCGGTCGGCCGCCGGCCCTTCGACGTGGACGTGTCGCGCGACGGCCGGCACGTTTACGCCACCAACCACGACTCCTTCGACGTCACCGTCGTCGACACCGGCGACTGGACGGCGCGCCGCGTCGAGGTCGCGCCGTACGGCACGGAGGGCGGCCTCGGCTCCTGGCTCAAGCCGCACTACACCGCCGTACGCCCCTCGGACGGCGCCCTGCTGCTGCCCTTCGAGGGCGAGCGTCTCGCCGTGGTCGATCCCCGCACCGGGTCCGTCCGGATCGAGGACATGACCGCCGACACCCACCAGCACGGGGTGGCGGTCGGTGACGACGGCACCCTCTACGCCGTGGGCACCGGCCCGATCGACCCGTCCGAGGACGACGGCCCGTCCCTGACCGTGCGCCGGCCCGACGGGCACGAGCGGGTCATCCCCCTGGACGGCGCGCACGAGACCGTCGTCCCCTCGGCGGACGGCCGCACCGCCTACGTCTCCGGCGGCTTCACCCGGGACGGCTACTGGAACGGTCTGAGCGTCGTCGACACCGGCACGGGCCGGGTGAAGCGCCTGCCGGTCGGCGAACGGCCCCTGGGCATCGCGCTCCTGTGAGACGGCCGCACCCTGCCTCGGGCCCGACCGCCTCCGGTGGCGCCGCTCAGCGGGACGGGCGCACCGGGGCGCTGGCCGTTCCCCGTTCCCGGCCGCTCAGCTCGGCGTCCAGGGTCTCCTGGGCGACCCGCATCGCCTGCGCGTACCGAGGCTGCCCCATGCGCTGCCAGGCCACCTCGGGATCGACCTGTTCGACGTGGCTCACCACCCACCAGATGTTGCCGAACGGGTCCCGGACCCTGCCCCCGCGGTCCCCCCACGCGCTGTCGACCACCTCGGTGACCACCTGCGCGCCGTGCTCGACCGCGGCGGCCATCGCGGCGTCCGCGTCCGGCACGTAGACCCGCAGCAGCGCGGGCATCACCGGCCAGTCGGACCGCCGGTCGAAGGCCAGCACCACCGTGTCACCGACCCGGATCTCACCATGCCCGACGGTGCCGTCCTCGACCTCCACCCGGGCCAGCTCCTCACCACCGAACGCGGCGGTGACGAAGTCGAGCAGCGCGCCGGTGTCATCGGTGACCACCCACGGCGCGACGCTGGTGTACCCCTCGGGTGCGGGGTGCTTCATCGGACACGTCCCTTCTCTCGGTGCGATGCGGTGCGACGACGCTAACCGGGAAGTAGGCCGGTTCCGGTCCTACTTGCCACGGCGCGATGATGCCGCGCTCGTCGCTGGATCGAAGTGAGCGGTCGCCGCTACGTTGGCCACGGCCCTGATCACTCGCGCCGAGAGGACACCATGCCCGCCGACGACGGCCCGTACGAGATTCTTGACGACCGCTTCCGCACCGGACGCTGTACGAACGGTGACAACAGGCTGGAGGTCCTGTACGACGACTGCCGGTGGGCCGAGGGGCCTCTGTACCTGCCCGCCTGGCGGCAGTTGATCTGGAGCGACATCCCCAACGACCGCATCCTGCGCTGGGACGAGGCCACCGGCACGGTCGGCGTCTTCCGTACGCCGGCCGGACACAGCAACGGCAACACCCTCGACCGGCGGGGCCGGCTGGTCACCTGCGAACAGGGCAACCGCCGTGTCACCCGCACGGAGCCCGACGGCACCGTGACCGTGCTCGCCGACCGCTTCGACGGCAAGCGGCTCAACAGCCCGAACGACTCCGTCGTCCGATCCGACGGCACGATCTGGTTCTCCGATCCGGACTTCGGCATCATCACCGACTACGAGGGCCACCGGGCCGAGTCCGAGATCGGGGCGTGCCACGTGTACCGGATCGACCCGGTCTCGGGGGACGTCCGGCTGGCGGCCGACGGTTTCGAGGGGCCCAACGGTGTCGTGCTGTCCCCCGACGAGAGGCGGCTGTACGTCTCGGACTCCCGGGCCGCGCGGATCCACGTCTTCGACATCGGCGAGGACGGCACGCTGTCCGACGGGAAGGTCTTCGCCGAGGCCCGGGGTGACGTGCACTTCGACAACATCCGCTTCGACGACGAGGGCCGGCTCTGGGCCGCCGCGCTGCACGACGGCGTCCACTGCTACGACCCCGACGGCACCCTCATCGGCCGGCTGCGTGTGCCCGAGCCCGTCTCCAACATCGCCTTCGGCGGCCAGAAGAACAACCGCCTGTTCATCACCGCCACCACGTCCCTGTACTCACTCGTGATGTCGGTGACCGGCGCGCCCCGCCTGTAGGCCCTCGGCACCCCCGCCGGCCGTGGCCCCGGCCGCCCGCGGACACAGCCGGTCACCGCTGCCGTACGCGGTACAGGTCGCGCAGCAGGGCGATCTCCGCCCCGTGGTGGAGCACCTCCTGGTTGACCCACCAGACGACGTCGACGAAAGGCTCCTCCGCGTCACTGCCATGGGGGTACGTGCACCGGCCGACCTCGTCCAGCGCGGCCTCGTCGGTGCCCAGCAGCGCGTCGTGCCAGGCGGCGGCGCCCGTGGCGAATGCCGCGACCGCTTCGGTCGCGCCGCCGGCGACCGCGTAGTCGTCGCGGGTGAGCGAGTGGGTGTCGGCCGTGTGGTCGGCCCGCAGGAAGAGCATCTCGGCCAGGTGGCTCAGCCGCCAGGCGAGGGTCGTCAGGGGCGGCGGCGACGGATGCGGGTACGGCGCGGCGTCCCTGCCCCACTCACCGGTGCCGTCCAGCCGGGTCGCGCGGGGCCCCGGCCCCTCCGCCCGGCGTCTGACCGACCAGCAGGCGCCCGGCACGGGCTCCCAGAGGTACTCCTCGTCCGTCAGGGGGCTGACGGACGTCTCCGTCCCGTCCCCGCTGTCCATGACCGGTCCGACCATGCGGTCGGTGAGGCGTCGGCAGGCGAAGTCGAACTGCTCCAGCAGCGGAACCAGACGAGACGGCGTCATCAAACACTCCTGCGTCGCGACGAAGGGCTCACGCCCCGGAGGAGGACGGCCCTGCCGAGCCGTCAGCCTGACACAAGGGCCGCACGACCCGCGCCCCGTTATCCGCCCGCCGGGAAGGGATGAACCGCTGTGCGGGCAGGGGCCGTTGCGGCGTAGGTTGTGACGACGTAACCACGCCTCGGCTGAAAGACGGACCGTACCCATGAGCGACCCCGTGACGACACCCGGCTCCGCCGCGCACCAGAGGATCGACACCTCGGTGCCGCACTCGGCCCGGATCTGGAACTACTGGCTGGGCGGGAAGGACAACTACCCGGTCGACGAGCAGGCCGGCGACGCGTACACCGCGGTCTTCCCCGGCATCGTCACCATCGCCCGCAGCAGCCGTGCCTTCCTGCGCCGCAACATCACGTACCTGGTCGCCGAGGCGGGTGTGCGGCAGTTCCTCGACATCGGGACGGGTCTGCCGACCGCCGACAACACCCACGAGGTCGCCCAGCGCATCGCCCCCGAGTCCCGGATCGTGTACGTGGACAACGACCCGATGGTCCTCGCCCACGCCCGCGCGCTGCTCTACTCCACCCCCGAGGGTGCGACCGCCTACATCGACGCCGACGTGCTCGACCCCGAGAGTGTCCTCGCGGACGCCGCGAAGACGCTGGACTTCACGCAGCCCGTGGCCCTCATCCTCAGCAACATCCTCGGGCACATCGCCGACCACGACCGGGCGCGGTCCGTCGTCACCAGGCTGATGGAAGCGCTGCCGTCCGGCAGCTACCTCTCCGTCAACGACGGTTCCCGGGGCATCGACCCGGAATTCGAGCAGGCGCAGGACGCCTACAACGAGAGCGGCGCCGCCCCGTACGTCCTGCGCACCGTCGAGCAGATCACCGCGTACTTCGACGGCCTGGAGCTCGTGGAGCCCGGGGTCGTCCCGGTCACCCAGTGGCGTCCGGACGCCGGCTCCCCCGCCCCGGAGCCCATCGGCGAGCACGGCGGCCTCGCCCGCAAGGTGTGACACCGCCCTGACGGAGTCCGTCACCGGCGGCGGGTACGCGCCGGGCGACGGGCCCGACCGCCGGTCCCGGCACCCGATCCCGAGGAGTGCGCGTATGCCCGCATGGTCGTTGCCCGAGACGTTCACCAGCAGCTCCGGCGCGGTCCGGTGGAACCGGCTGGGCGAAGCCGGCCGGCCCGCGCTGGTCCTGCTGCACGGCACGCCGTTCTCCTCGTACGTCTGGCGCGCGGTGGCCCGCTCGCTGGCGCGTGAGCATCAGGTGTTCGTCTGGGACATGCCGGGCTACGGGGCGTCGGAGAAGTCCGCGGGCCAGGACGTGTCCCTGGCCGCCCAGGGCCGGGTCTTCACGGAGCTGCTGGCCCACTGGGGTCTGGAGCGGCCGCATGTGGTCGCCCACGACTTCGGGGGTGCCGTCGCGCTGCGGGCCCATCTGCTGCACGGCGCCGGCTACCGGGCGCTGGCCCTGGTCGATCCGGTCGCGCTGGCCCCGTGGGGTTCGCCGTTCTTCCGGCTGGTCCGCGACCACGCCGAGGTCTTCGAGGCGCTGCCGCCGCCGCTCCACCGGGCGCTGGTCCGCGAGTACGTCGGTTCCGCCAGCAGCCCGGGGCTGCACCCGGCGGTCCTGGACCGGCTGGTGCGGCCCTGGCTCGGCGAGGCGGGGCAGCCGGCGTTCTACCGGCAGATCGCCCAGGCCGACCAGCGCCACACCGACGAGATCCAGGAGCGGTACGCGGACATCACCGTCCCGACGCTGGTCTGCTGGGGCGAGGACGACGCGTGGATTCCGGTGGCGAAGGGGCGTGAACTCGCCGCTGCCGTGCCCGGTGCCCGATGGGAGCCGATCGCCCACGCCGGTCATCTCGTCCAGGAGGACGCGCCGGCCGAGCTCACGGCCGCGCTGCTCGCCTTCCTCGGGCGCCTTCCCTGACGGCCGCGCGGCACTGGGGAGGCCGCGAGGGGCCCGGACATGCCTCGGGGCACGGTGCCCGGGAACCAGTGGTTCCCGGGCACCGTGCCCCGTTCGGCGGTCTCCCGGTCAGGCGGGGGTGATGTTCTCCGCCTGCGGGCCCTTCTGGCCCTGGGTGATGTCGAAGGTGACGGCCTGGCCTTCCTGCAGCTCGCGGTAGCCCTGGGCGTTGATGTTGGAGTAGTGCGCGAAGACGTCGGGACCGCCGCCGTCCTGCGCGATGAAGCCGAAGCCCTTTTCAGAGTTGAACCACTTGACAGTTCCGCTGGCCATGCCTTTTGCCTTTCAGCCGTTATCGGATTCGCACCGCGCGAACCCGGAGGTGGTCGTCCTGGTCCTCCGGCATTGCACAGCAAACCGCCCGCACTCCGGGGCGGGCGGTCTGGGCGAACCACGACATCTGCTGCTGACGCTACACGGCATGTCCGAGCCTCACCAGTGAGTAAGGGGTGTGAGCGGCAACGATGTTGCCGAACCGAGGCCCGGAAGGTGCTCGGGGGCGGTGTCGCGCCCCGGTCATCAGCCGGGCATGGCACAGGAGGCGCTTTTCGACCTGCTCCGCGGTGGCGGCGCCGGAGAGGATGTCGACGCAGGAGCCGTCCTCCGGGGTCCGGCCCGCCCGTGGGATCAGTTCCGCCCCGCCGAGGAGCCTGAGCCCTGGGCCATACGGGGGAGACGGCGGGGCGGCCGCACACCCCGGTTCCGTTAGTGGTCAAGCAATGAGTAGTCCACACACGGAGTCGGAGATCGATATGACCGTCAGGAATGCGCTGGCCAAGGTGATCGGCGCGGTCGTCTGCACCGGCCTGCTGGGAACGGGGTGCGCCCGGCATCAGCCGGGCGCGGCCCCACGGGACGCGCAGGCGCCCGGCGGATCCGCCTCCCAGCCGACCTCGCCCCGCCCCGCTCCCCCGCGTTCGTTCCCGAGCCCCCTGCCGGGACTCGGTCCGTCCCTGCGGGCCCGCATCCCCGACGCCTCCCGGCAGGCCCTGGTGGTCACGGGCGCGACCAGGACCTCGAACCGGGCACGGGTGGTGCTCTACGAGCAGGACCTTGCGCGGGGCTGGCGTGCCGTCGCCGGTCCCTGGGCGGCCCACAACGGCCTGCGCGGCTGGACCGAGGAGCACGAGGCGGGCGACCTCCGCTCGCCCGTCGGCGTCTTCCGTCTGAGCGACGCCGGTGGCAGGCTCCCGGACCCCGGTACCCGGCTTCCCTACGACCAGGACCCGGAGTTCGCCGTGTCGGGCACCGGGCATCTCGGGGAGCCGCTGGAGGGTTCGTTCGACTACGTGATTGCCATCGACTACAACCGGGTGCCCGGCACCACCCCGCTGGACAAGACGCGACCGCTGGGCGAGGACAAGGGCGGCGGCGTCTGGATCCACGTGGATCACGAGGGACCGACGAACGCCTGTGTCTCTCTGAGCGAGGAGCACATGCGCACGTTGCTCGGCGCCCTGGACCCGGAGAAGGAGCCGGTCGTCGTGATGGGTCCGGAGTCGGTCCTGGAGCGGTAGTGCGCGCACCGGCGTCGCCGTGCCGTGGACGCCCCGCGCGAGACACCGACGGAGCCCTTGACCGTATGCCGTGGCCCGTACGGGGCGGGCGTACCGGTTCGTCCACGCGGTCTTGACGGGGCGGACCGCGCTCGGCCTACTGGAGGCGAGCCGGACGTGTTCGGGGGACCGGTCCGGTGTCCGGCCGGTGTCGGTCCCCGCCGGGGCGGCAGGTCAGGGGTGCGACAGTGCGGCGTCGATGGGCAGCGGCGGCAGTCCTGCTGGCCTGGGCGCTGCTGCATCTCCTCGCCGCGCAGCGAGCGGGGTTCCCGGAGGCGGAGCCCGCGCCGGGCTCCGCCCACGTGGCCGTGGTGGCGGTGGTCGAGACGGCCGGGGAGCCGGACCCGGGCGAGGAGGACCCCTCGCTCCGCCAGGTCGCCGTCCGCTCACCGAGGACCGCCGGGAGGGCGGCCTGCGACCACGGCGTCGCCGCCCCCGCCCCGGTACCGACGCGCACCCGGGGACGGGACGACGGCGGCCTTCGCCGGCCGCCCGTCCCCGGGCGGGGCGCGGACGGGCCCGCGCGGAGCGCACCCGAACTGCAGACGTTCCGCTGCTGAACCCCGGCGGTACCGACGAGGCCTGCGCCGCGCGGCCCGTGTACTGCCCGCCGAGACGCGGTGTCCAGCAGGCCTTCGTGTGTCCGGAGAGTTCCGACGACGCAGGAGGCGGACGAATGTCCGAGAAGCGCATAGACGTGATCGTGCCGGGAGAACTCGGTACGGACGACCACAAGATCTGGCGGGAGATCAGAGCCGCCTCCGCAGCCCCGGCCAACCCGTTCATGGACCCCGCGTTCACCGTGGCGGTCGGACGGGTCAGACCGCGGACACGGGTGGCGGTGCTGCGGGAGGGGGGCTGCCCGGTGGGGTACTTCCCGTACGAACGGGCCTTCGCCGGCCGGGGACGGGCCCTCGGGCTCGGGGTGTCGGACAGTCAGGGCGCGGTCCTGCGGCCCGGCATCCGTCTCGACGCCCGCGCCCTGCTGCGGAGCTGCGATCTGTCGTCCTGGGAGTTCGACAACCTGGAAGCCGGCCAGGCCCTGTTCCTGCCCCACGCGGTCGAGGAGCTGGCCTCGCCGGTCGTCGACCTCGGTGACGGATTCGAACGGTATGCCGAGGGCCTGCGCCACGGCTCGCCCGGTTTCTTCCGGCAGACCCTCGCCAAGGAACGCAGACTCGCCCGTCAGGTCGGCGAGGTTCGCTTCGTGTTCGACGATCGGGATCCGGCGGCGTTACGGGCGCTCATGGGGTGGAAATCCGCCCAGTACCGGCGCACCGGCCGGCGGGACCGGTTCGCCCAGGCCTGGATCACCCGGCTGGTGGACATCCTCGCCCGCGGCGAGGACCCCGGGTGCCGCGGGGTGCTGTCCGTGCTCTACGCCGCCGGCCGCCCGGTGGCGGCCCACTTCGGGCTGCGGTCGCCCACGGTGCTGTCCTGGTGGTTCCCCGCGTACGACCGGGCCTACGGCAAGTACTCCCCCGGCCTGCTGCTGCAGTTGCGGATGCTGGAGGCGGCGGCCGCCGACGGGATCCGCCTGGTCGACCTGGGCAGCGGGCCGGCCCGTTACAAGGAGTCGTTCAAGACCCGCGACCTGACGGTGTACGAGGGTACGGTGGTCCGCGCCGGGATGGGCGCCGCCGTCCACCGGCTGGGGCGGGAGCCGGCGCGCGCCGCCCGCCGCTTCGTCCGCGAGCGTCCGGGCCTCGCCCAGGGCGCCGCCCGGACGCTGGAAGCGCTGGGCCGCCTGCGCGCCCGTTGACGGCGGCCCGGCCGGGAGGACCGTGCTGCGGGCCGGAGCAACCGTGGTGCGGGCCCGGGGACCGTGGTGCGGGCCGGCCCGGCACACGGCCGTTCGCCGTGTGCCGTGGTCCGGGGCTCGTGCGCTCAGCCGGTGGGCGGCATCTCGGTGGGCGTCGAGTCCAGGCCGGGCCGGCGCTCGCGCCAGGCGCCCCGGGTGAAGTCGGGGACGTCGACCGGGCGTCCGTCCCTGGCCAGCGACATGACGCTCAGGGGGACGGGCGAGCACCAGGCGGCCGAGTCGTAGACGTCGATGTCCGGGACCAGCCCCGCCCGCATGGACTGGACGGTGCGCCATTGGAGTACGTAGTCCATGCCGCCGTGCCCGCCGTTGTTGGCGGCGTCGTCACCGACCTTCTGCCACAGCCAGTGGTCGTACTCCTTGCGGTAGCCCTCGAAATCGCGCCAGGTGTGGCCGCTGTGGTCCGGTTCGGCGTAGATCCGGGCGCCGGTCGGGGCGGGTCCGGCGTAGTCTTCGACGATCCCCCGGCTGCCTGCGAGCGTGTTGATCCGGCTGTAGGGGCGGGGCGAGCTGACGTCGTGCTCCGCGCGGATCGTCCTGCCCTTCGCCGTCTCGATCAGGCAGGTGACCAGGTCGCCGTTGACGTAGGTCTCCTTCCAGGAGGGGTGGTCGCGGGGTACGAAACGCGCGCGGTAGTCGGCCAGGCCCCTGGGGGCGGTGGCGGTGGCGCGCAGGGTGGTCATGCGGTCGCCGCGGTTGACGTCCATGGCGGCCGCGATGGGGGCGAGGCCGTGCATGGCGTAGAAGGATGCCGTGCTGCGCGTGTGCCAGAGCCGGCGCCAGGAGTCGGTGTAGTAGGTGTCGGAGAAGAGGAGTTCGCGCAGGTCGTGGAGGTAGCCGCCGTGACCGTTGGTGATGTCCCCGAACAGGCCGTCGTGCGCCGCCCTGAGCATGGCCAGTTCGTTGCGGCCGTAGCTGCAGTTCTCGGAGAGGAACAGGTGCCTGCGGGTGCGCTCGGAGGTGTCGACGAGGTCCCACAGCTGGCGCAGTTCCGTCGCCACGGGCAGCTCCACCATGGCGTGCTTGCCACTGAGCAGTGCGGCCCTGCCCTGTTCGTAGTGGAACTCCCAGGGTGTGGCGATGTACACCAGGTCGATGTCGTCGCGCCGGAGCATCCGGGCGTAGGAGTCGGCGGAGCCGCCGTACTCGGCGGGGCGCGGGCTGCCCTTGCTCTCCAGCCGGTCGGCGGCGCGCTTCGCGCGGTCGGCGCGGATGTCGCAGACGGCGGTCACGGTGCAGCCGGGCACGGCCGCCCAGCCGGTGATCATGCCGCCGCCCCGGTTGCCGAGGCCTATGACACCGACGCGGACGGTCCGGTGCGCCTCGAACGGCACCCCGATCATCGACCTCTGGCCGGGCCTGCGGCCGGGAGCCCGCTCGGCCGCCGACGCGGTGGGGGCCGAGGCGGTCATCCCGGCCGCGAGGGCGCCGGTGGCGACGGCTCCGCCCAGGAGCAGTCGGCGTGAGACAGCGGGTGTTTCGGACATGACGGCAACACTCCTCGTGGGCGGTCGGCATCACGGGCGGGGCAGTGTCGGGCGTTGTCGGGCGCGGTCGAGCACGTTCGGGGCATGACTCTGCGGTCTCCGCCCGTCCATGTCAATACGTGCTTGATGCGCAGCAGTTCCGAGCACTTCCGCGCACCGGTGGCGTCACATACCGTCCTGCACCACTCCGCGCGTCGAGAGCGTCACGGGGTCCTTGTTGGTGAAGTCGCCCGGGGGAATGCCCGGGTGGTGGCCCTCGCGCGCGGGCGGGGCCTGGTCGCTCGGGCCCAGGGTGAGCCGGGAGACGATGCGGTAGCGGTCGCCGCGGTAGAGGGAGTGCACGTACTCCACGGGACGTCCGCGCGTGTCGGTGGTCAGGCGCTCGAAGAGCAGCGCCGGGGACAGTTCCGGCACGTCGAGCAGGTCGCCCTCCGCGCGGGTCACCACGGTGGGCTCGATCGACTGCACGGCCTCACTGACCCGGACGGCGTGCCGCTCGCTCAGGTGCTCGTAGAGGTCGCCCTGCTCCAGTTCCTCACTGGTCAGGTCCGCCACGAGGTCGGCCGGAACGTGCAGGTACTCGATGGCCATGGGCGAGCCGTCGACCAGCCGCAGCCGCGCCACGTAGTGGATCCGCGCGGCCGGCGACATGCGCAGCTTGCGACCCACCCGGGCCCCCGCGGGGAGGGTGCGGATCTCCAGGAGCCTGCTGGTCCAGGCGCCCGCCGCCTGCGGAAGGCTGAAGGCCGTCCGGTCCGACACCAGTTCCTGGGTGATCTTCTCGGCGGCGACGAACATGCCCCGGCCGTGCTCGCGCACCAGCAGGCCGGCGACCACCAGTTCGTCGACCGCGGCCCGCAACGTCGGCCGGGAGACCCCCAGTTCGGCGCAGAGGGTGCGCTCGGAGGGGATCGCGTCCCCCGGGCGCCGTTCCTCGATGAGTTCCAGGACGGCGTCGCGGACACGCTCGCGCTTGAGCACCGCTCCGGAGGCGGCGGCGTCGATCTCCATGCAGTACTCCCGTAACTGGTCTGCTGGTCAGCAGAGCTTACCTGTCCAGGTCGGTGGCAAACCAGCCACACAACGCGATCTTCGGCCGAAGTCACGTGCTTACGCGAGGGGTTGACGGCCTCATTGGTCCATGCCACCTTCGTCCAACGCTGACTGGTAAGCCTCTGGGCCTCTACTGGTCAGGTGCGGGTGTGCCGTCCTTTCCGCTCGTCGCCCGCCGACTCGTCGTCCCTCCCAGCTCTCCCAGAGGTGAACCGTGAAGTACCGCTCGCTCGCCCTGTTCTCCACGCTGGTGCTCAGCGCCGGGCTCGCCGCCTGCTCCTCGTCCGGTGACGCCTCGGACGGCGCCGGCGGCGGCCCGACCGCCCTGGACGTGTGGCTGATGCGCGACAGCGTCTCGGCCGAGTTCCAGAAGGACTTCGAGACGGGCTTCGAGAAGTCCCACCCCGACATCGACCTGAAGATCCAGATCCAGGAGTGGGAGGGCATCGGCGAGAAGGTCACCGCCGCCCTGGCCAGCAACGACGCTCCCGACGTGATCGAGGTCGGCAACACGCAGGTCGCCCAGTACGCGCAGAGCGGCGGCCTCACCGACTTCACGGACCGGGTGGACGAGCTGGGCGGGGGCGACTGGCTCAAGGGCCTCGCGGAGCCGGGATCGTACGAGGGCAAGCAGTACGGCATCCCGTACTACGCCGCCAACCGGGTCGTGATCCACCGTACCGACCTCTTCGAGCAGGCCGGCGTGGACGCCGCCGGGATCAGGACCCGGGAACAGTGGGTCGCCGCCACCCGCAAGCTCGACCGGGGCGGTACGCAGGGCATCTACCTGCCCGGGCAGAACTGGTACGTCCTGTCCGGCTTCGTCTGGGACGAGGGCGGCGACCTCGCCGCCGAGTCGGACGGCCGGTGGAAGGGAGGCCTCGACAGTCCCGAGGCGCTGCGGGCCATGGACTTCTACCGGCGCCTCCAGGCACTCGGCAAGGGTCCCAAGGACTCCGACGAGGCACAGCCGCCGCAGGCGGAGGTGATGGCCAAGGGGCAGGTCGCCCAGATCATCGCCGTCCCGGGCGGTGCGAAGGTCATCGAGGAGAAGAACCCCGAACTCAAGGGCAAGCTGGGCTTCTTCCCGATCCCCGGCAAGAGCGCCGACCGTCCGGGCGCCGTCTTCACCGGCGGTTCCGACCTCGTCGTCCCGGCGGTCGCCGCACACCAGGAGGAGGCCTTCACCTTCCTCCGGGAACTGACGGGCGACGCCTGGCAGAAGAAGCTCGCGGTCGCCATGAGCTACGTGCCGAACAAGACCACCCTCGCGGACGCCGTCTCCGCCGACCCCGGCACCGCGGCGATGGCCGCCGGCGCCGCGAACGGACACGCCACCCCCAACACGCCCCAGTGGGCGGCGGTCGAGGCCAAGAACCCGGTCAAGGAGTACATGACGGCCGTCCTCACCGGACGTGACGCCCGGTCCGAGGCCGCGAAGGCGTCCCGGACGATCACCGACACGCTCAACAGCGGCTCCTGACCGCGACCGCCCCCCGACACTCCGAGGACCAGGAGGCACCGTGTCGACCGTCCGTGAGCGCAGCGTGCCGCGCGACGTCAGCCGCCGCCCACCGCCGCGCGCCACCGGACGGGCGGGCGGGGCCGGCCGGGGATCGCTCTGGCCGTACCTGCTGATCGCGCCCGCCGTGCTCGGCATGCTCTACCTGCTGGTCTACCCACTGGCCCGCGCCGTGCTCATCTCCTTCCAGGACTTCCGGCTGCGCCAACTGATCCTCGGGGACGCCGACTTCGTGGGGCTGCGCAACTACCGGACCCTGCTGAGCGATCCGCAGTTCTGGGAGGTGGTGCGCCGGACCTTCGTGTTCATGGCCGTCAACGTGGTCGCGATCATGGTCCTGTCGACGCTGGTCGCGCTGATGGCCGAGCGGCTGGGCAGGGTGGCCAGGACCGTGCTCCTCAGCTCACTGGTCCTGGTGTGGGCGGTGCCCGTGGTGGCCGCCACCACCGTCTTCCAGTGGCTGTTCCACTCCGAGTTCGGCATCGTCAACGAGACCCTGACCGGCCTCGGGCTCGGCTCGTACGAGGGGTACACCTGGTTCGCCCACGGTGGTACCGCGTTCGCCATCGTCGTCCTGCTGATCGTCTGGCAGTCCGTGCCGTTCGCCGCGATCACCCTCTACTCGGCCCTGATCACCGTTCCGGCCGAACTCCACGAGTCGGCCCGGATGGACGGCGCGAGCGGCCCGCGCGTCTTCCGCTCCGTGACGTTCCCGCTCATCCGGCCGATCTTCATGCTGGTCCTGTCCCTCGAGGTGATCTGGACGTTCAAGGCGTTCGTGCAGATCTGGGTGATGACCCGCGGCGGGCCGGGCGAGGCCACCACCATCCTGCCCGTGTACGCCGTCCAGACCGCGCTGGCCGGGCAGCGCTACGACCTGGGGTCCGCGGCCTCGATGCTCACGGTCCTGCTGATGAGCGGCGTCCTCGTCGTCTACTTCCGCCAACTGTTCCGTCAGGAGGGTGAGCTGTGAGCACCACGCGCCCCTCGGTGCGCCGGGCGGTACGACGCCTGCCGCTCAACGCCGCCGCCGCGCTCACCGTGGTGGTCTGCCTCTTCCCCGTGTACTGGATGGTCACGACCGCGTTCAAGCCGTCCCCGGACATCCAGTCCTACGACCCCCGGCTGCTCCCCCGCGCCTGGACCCTCGACCACTTCCGGCAGGCGGTCGGCGCCGACGGCTTCGCGCTCTTCTGGCGCAACAGCATCCTGGTCACCCTGAGCGCCGTACTGCTCGCCCTGCTCGTCGCCCTGGGCGCCGCCTACGCCGTGGCCCGCATGCGCTGGCGGGGCCGCCGGCAGTTCGTGCTCGCGGTGTTCATCGCGCAGATGGCGCCCTGGGAGTCGCTGATCATCCCGATCTACATCATCTCCCGCGACACCGGCATGCTGGACCGGCTCCCGACGCTGACCCTCATCTACTTCATGATCACGCTGCCGTTCACGGTGGTCGTGCTGCGCGGCTTCATCGCCGGCATCCCTCCCGAACTGGAGGAGGCCGCGCAGGTCGACGGCTGCACGAGGGCCGGCGCCTTCCGCAAGGTCGCCTTCCCGCTGCTGGCGCCCGGCCTGATGGCCACCTCGCTGTTCGGCTTCATCACCGCCTGGAACGAGTTCACCTACGCCAACTTCCTCATCATCAAGCAGCAGGACAGCCGCACCCTCCCGGTCTGGCTCTCCTCCTTCCAGTCGACCTTCGGCACCGACTGGGGGGCCACCATGGCGGCGTCCACGCTCTTCGCGCTGCCCGCGCTGGTCGTCTTCCTCGCCCTCCAGCGGCATGTGACCGCCGGACTGGCCTCCGGAGGCGTCAAGGGCTGACCGCGCACTCCGTCCCCGTCCCCCCGCGCACCGCCGAGCAACGGAGCCGTCCCGTGGACCTGCCACGCCCCGAACTGGCCCTCGTCCCCCGCCCCCGCCGCATCTCCACCCGCTCCGGCCGCTTCCGGCTGGACGCCACGACCCGCCTGCGGGTCACCCCCGGAGCCGAACCCGCGGCGGCCCTGCTGCGCACGCTCCTCGCCCCGGCCACCGGACTGCGCCTGGAGACGGCCGCCGACGGCGCCTTCGTGCTCGCCCTCGATCCCGCCCTGACGGGTCTGGGCGACGAGGGCTACGGACTCACCGTGAGCACCCAGGGCGCCCTGCTGCGCGCCGCCCGCCCCGCCGGGCTCCTGCGCGGCGTGCAGACGGTGCGGCAACTCCTGCCCTACGCCGCCCTGTCCGGACGTCCGGTGCGCGGTGTGCCGTGGGACCTGCCGGCCGTGGAGATCACCGACGTGCCCCGCCACCCCTGGCGCGGCTCCATGCTCGACGTGGCCCGGCACTTCCAGCCGGTGTCCTACCTGCGGCGCTACGTCGACCTGCTGGCGCTGCACAAGCTGAACGTCTTCCACCTGCACCTCACGGACGACCAGGGCTGGCGGATGCCCGTGGCCGCCCATCCCCGGCTCACCGAGGTCGGCGGGCGACGGACGGAGTCCATGGTGGGCCCCGCCGGCAGCGACCGTTTCGACGGTGTGCCGCACGGCGGCGCGTACACCCGGGCGGAGCTGACGGGGCTGGTCGCGTACGCCGCCGAGCGGGGGGTGACCGTGCTTCCGGAGACCGGCGTGCCCGGGCATGTGCGCGCCGCCCTGGCGGCCCACCCCGAGCTGGGCACCGACCCCTCGCGCCGGCTGGACGTGTGGACGCGGTGGGGGGTGTGCGAGAACGTCCTCGGCACCGACGACCACGTCCTCGACTTCTTCCGCACCGTCCTGGACGAGGTGATGGACGTCTTCCCGTCCCCGTACGTCCACCTCGGCGGCGACGAATGCCCCACGACGGAGTGGGAGCGCAGCCCGGCGGCCCGGGACCGCGCCGCCCGCGAGGGGCTGCCGGGGCCCCGCGCGCTGCACCCGTGGTTCATCGCCAGGATGGCCGAGCACCTCCTGCGCGCGGGCCGCAGGCCGGTCGTGTGGGCGGAGAACGGTGTCGCGCTGCCCCTGGACTGCACGGTGATGAGCTGGCGGGAGCCGGACCACGCCCGCGCGGCGGCCGAGCGCGGACACCAGGTCGTCCGCGCCGACCACCGGGCCACCTACTTCGACTACGCACGCACCCACGGCCCGCAGGAGCCGCCCGCCCAGCCCGGCCCGGTCGTCGACCTGCGCGCCGTGTACGACGTCGGCATCGTCCCGCCGGTCCCCGACCCGCAGGTCGCGGCGCGGGTGCTCGGCGCCCAGGGGCAGTTGTGGACCGAGTTCGTCCGGACGCCCGAGCACATCGAGTACCTCACCTACCCGCGCTTGTGCGCCCTCGCCGAGCAGGTCTGGGACGGCACCTCCGGCTGGCTCGACTTCACCGCCCGGCTGGCGGGCCACCGGGCCCGCCTGGACGCCCTGGACGTCCCGCACGCCGACCCGCCGGCCGGTGTCCCGGCGCCGCCGAGCGTGGGCGGCGTCCGCTGAGCACCGGCGGCGGCCCGTCGACGCGCACCGAGGCCCCCGGCGCCCCCTGCCGCCCCTGTGACGTTCCCCCACTCACGCACCGCACCGAAGCTCCCGCAGCCGCGGGGGCCCCACCGAAAGGATTCCGGATGAGAACCCGACCCACCGTCGGCCGCGCCCGGCTGGCGCTCGCCCTGGCGGCACTCATGGGCGGCGGCGCCCTGACCGCCCTCCCCGCCGCCCAGGCGGCTCCCTCCGCCGCCGGTGTCACCGTCCAGTACCGCACCAGCGCGGGCGGAGCCACCGCCGACCAGACGGAGCCCTGGCTGAAGATCCGCAACACCGGCTCCTCGGCCGTGCAGCTCAGCCAGGTGAAGGTCCGCTACTACTTCAAGGCGGACGCACCGAACGCGTCGTACCGCTTCGCCTGCTCCTGGGCGGTGCGGGGGTGCTCCGCCATCACCGGCACGTTCGGCACCCTGGCCAACCCCACCGCGACGGCCGACCGTTACCTGGAGATCGGCTTCACGGCGGCGGCCGGGACGCTGGCGCCGGGCGCGGACACCGGCGACATGCAGCTGCGCTTCCACCAGACCAGTTGGCAGACGGTCCGGCAGAGCGACGACTACTCCTTCAACGGCGCCCAGACCTCGTACGCGAACTGGAACAAGGTCACGGCCCAACTCGCCGGCGCCACCGTGTGGGGTACGGCGCCCGAGGGCAACGACCCCACGGACCCGACGGACCCACCGGACCCGACGGACCCGCCCGGTGGCGGGCAGACCCTGTTCGACGACTTCACCTACACCTCGCACACCGACCCCGCGATCTCCGCGCACGGCTGGAGCGTCCGGTCGAACTCCGGCGGCCCCGGCGTCCCGGGCGCCACCTGGGACCCGTCGAAGGTCACCTTCGCCTCCGCCGGCGGCAACTCCGTGATGAACCTGGAGACGTCCACGGCGGGTACCGGCGCCTCCACCACCCACACGGAGGTGCTCACCAAGGCCACGAAGTTCCGCAACGGCACCTACGCGGCGCGGGTGAGGTTCTCCGACGCCCCCAAGTACGGACCCGACGGGGACCACCTGGTCCAGACGTTCTTCACCATCAACGACCTCAAGGCCCCGATGGCCGACGACTACGCCGAGTACGACTTCGAGTACCTGCCGAACGGCGGGTGGGGCGAGCCGTCGAACATCCTGTACACGACCTCCTGGGAGACCTACAACCCCGATCCCTGGCAGGCCGTCAACCAGCACTCGGAGCAGCGCGTCAGCTACGCGGGCTGGCACGACCTCGTCGTCACCATCGACAACAGTGCCATCACGTACTACGTGGACGGGCAGCACTTCGGCACCCATGACGCGCAGTACCTGCCCGAACGGCCGATGTCGATCAACTTCAACCAGTGGCTGATCGACCTGAACGGCCAGACGTCGACGACCCCGCGCGCCTACGACCAGCAGGTCGACTACGTCCTGCACGTCAAGGACCAGGTGCTCACCCCGGCCCAGGTGGCCGCCAAGGTCTCCGCCTACCGCGGCGCCGGCACGGCGTTCGTCGACGAGGTCCCCTCGTCCTGATCCCCGGCGGGGACGGTCAGAACAGCCGCTCCTGCGCGGCGCAGGACCGTCCCCGCCGCTTGCGGCGCGGAGCGCTCGGGGCCGGGGCCGGGTCCGCGTCCCCGAACAGCGGGGCCGTGCCGTACTCGTCGGGCTCGGCCGGGACGGTGGCGGGGCCGGTGCCCACGTTGAGGACCAGCGGCGCCTCCAGGTCGAAATCGCCCGGGGTCATCGCCACCCACTCACGGTCCTGCCGCTCACCCACGCACCGACACCTCTCTCGCGCCGCCCGCCGCGACCACGCGACGCTACCAGCCCCGCGACCGGAGGTGATCACGCCTCCCGTCGGGTTCACCCGTCCTTCCCGGCATCCCGCCACGGACTCGCCCTGACCGGTCCGCGCCGCACGCGCGTCCTCCATCGATGATCAGGTGCCCACGGGGCGGGAGTTCATGAGGGCGCCGTGCGCCGGGGCTCCCCAACGGGCCCGCCGTACCGGCGCGGTGGCCCCGGGCGGCGCCCGTGGCCGACCCCGGTCGGGCCGGTGGCCGGCGCCGGGCACTGGTGCGGCCCCGCGTACGGGGGAGAACGCGGGGCCGCACCAGCAAGCTAGCGGACCGGCCCGGTGTCTGCCAGCCCCGGCCCGGCCCGAACCGACCGGGAACCGGTCACGCGGGGGCGGCCCGGACGGACGGACACGGCGCCGGCCCTGCCCGATCGGGCAGCCGCCTCTGCCTCGGGGGCTCCTGACGTTCCCGGAACGGGGCGTTAGCGTCCCTCCGTGAGTACCAGGTTCCGGCGAGCGTCCCGGTGAACGACGAACGGCTGACCGTGGCGGAAGCCGCCGGTGCCGCGGTCGAACGGCCCCCGGAAGGACCGGAGCAGCCGCGACAGCCGGGGCCGGGCCAGGAGGAGCGGCCGGAGCGGGCCGCGAGGCGAAGGCGCCGCGGACCGGTCCTCCTCACCCTGCTCCTGCTCCCGGGACTGGTCACCGTCATCGGTGTGGCCGCCTTCCTCGCGCTCACCGGCGGTCCGCCCTCGTCGGGGGCCGAGGACCCCGACGCGGACCAGGCGGCCGAGGTCGGCATCGACCCCTCCTACGTCCCGTGGCTGCGCCAGGCGGCCACCACCTGCACGCTGCTCACGCCGTCCCTGCTGGCCGCCCAGATCGACCAGCTGTCGGGCTGGAGCGACGGCACGGACGACCTCTCCGGCCAGAAGGGCATCGCCGCCTTCACGGACACCGAGTGGCGGACCTGGGGCAGGGACGACGACGGCAGCGGCAAGGCGTCACCGCGTGATCCGGCGGACGCCATCATGGCCCTCGGCCGCCGGGACTGCTCCCTGGCGGCCGAGGTCACCGCACTGCGCACCGCGGGCGAGGTCAACGGCGACCTGGTGGACCTCACCCTCGCCGCGTACGCGACCGGACCGGACGCCGTGTCCAAGGCGGGACGGGTGCCGCCCACCGCCAGGACCTACCTCGCCGAGGTCCGGGCCCTGCTCCCGCGGTACGAGGCGCTCGACCGGGCCGGCTCCGGCGGCGGTGCCGGCACGGCGACGGGCGTGCTGCCGGCCGCCCCGGTGACCCCGTTGACCGTCACCTCGCCGTACGGCTCGAGGGAGCACCCGCTGACCGGGGTGACCAGGCTGCACACGGGGGTGGACTTCGCGGCGCCCCAGGGAGCCCGGGTCGTCGCCGCCCGGCGGGGCCACGTCGTCTTCGCCGCGTACACGAAGGCGTACGGCAACCGTGTCGTGGTCGACCACGGGACCATCGAGGGCAAGCGGCTGGAGACCACCTACAGTCACCTGTCGTCCCTGGACACCGCCGTGGGCCGGACGGTGGAGGCCGGGACCCTGATCGGCCGGGTCGGGTCCACCGGCCTGTCCACCGGCCCCCACCTGCACTTCGAGGTCGTGCTCGACGGGTACTACACGGATCCGCGGCCCTGGCTGGCGAACGGCGGGTAGGACGCCCCGTCCGGATCGCTCCGGTCGGCTCCGCCCACGGGGTTTGATCCGGCGGATCGTGTCGACGCTCACCACATGAGCCAGTCGAAGCGCGAGACAGAGCGAAAGTACGAGCCGGCCGCCTCCGGCGCCGGCGGGCTGCCGGACCTCACCGGTGCCGGCCCCGTCGCCTCGGTCACGGCCGCCGGGCCAGAGGAGCTGGACGCGGTCTACCACGACACCGCGGATCTGCGGCTGGCCGGGGCGTCGGTGACGTTGCGCCGCCGGACGGGCGGAACGGACGCCGGCTGGCACCTCAAGCTGCCGCTCGGCGGTGACAGCCGGGAGGAGGTCCGGGCGCCGCTGTCGGACGACGTGCCCGAGGAGCTGCGCGACCTGGTGCTCTCCCGTACGCGGGGTGCCCGGCTGCTTCCGGCCGTGCGGATCCGGTCGACCCGCTCCCTGCGGCAGCTGCGCGACGCCGAGGGCACGGTGCTCGCCGAGCTGAGCCTCGACGAGGTGCGCGCCGAGTCCCTGCGGGCCGGCGGCGGGCACGCCGAGTGGAGCGAGCTGGAGGTCGAGCTGGCCGACGGCGCCCGTACCGCACTGCTCGACACCGTGGAGAAGAAGCTGCGCAAGAAGGGCATCAGGCGGTCCGACAGCCCTTCCAAGCTGGTGCGGGCGCTGCGGGAGACCGGTCTGGAGCCCGGCCCGGTGAAGCCCCCGTCCCCCGCGGCGACCCCGGGCTCTCCGGGCTCCTACGTGCTCGCGTACCTGCGCGAACAGGTCGACGGGCTGGTGGCGCTGGATCCCGCGGTCCGCCGCGACCTGCCCGACGGGGTGCACCAGATGCGGGTCACCTGCCGCCGTCTGCGGAGCTGTCTGCGCTCGTACCGGTCCGTGCTCGACCGGCGGGCCACCGATCCGCTCCGCGCGGAGCTGCGCTGGCTGGCGGGGGAACTGGGGGTGGCGCGGGACCAGGAGGTGCTGCGCGAACGCATCGGCGCGGCCCTGGACCTGCTGCCCGGCGATCTCGTGCTCGGCCCCGTCGCCGCCCGGCTGCGGGTGTGGGACGTCTCCGGGGACGACGAGACGCGCACGCGCACCCGGGAGGCCCTGGCCTCGTCCCGCTATCTGCGCCTGCTGGACGCGCTGGACGACCTGGTCCGGCGGCCGCCCCTGCGCGCGAAGGCCGCGGGGAAGCCCGGCCCGGTCATGGCCAAGGCCGTCCTCAAGGAGTACGACCGCTTCGCGGCACGCACGGCCCGGGCGCTGGAGCTGCCGCCCGGGCCGTCGCGCGACGCGGCCCTGCACCAGGCGCGCAAGGCGGCCAAGAAGGTCCGCTACGCCGCGGAGGTGGCGCGACCGGCACTGGGCAAGCCCGTCGCCCGGCTGGGCAAGCGTGCCAAGGCGGTGCAGAAGGTGCTCGGTGACCACCAGGACGCCGTCGTCGCGCAGGAGACCCTGCGGGGGCTTGCGGTGGCGGCGCACGCCGCGGGCGAGTCCGCGTTCACATGGGGGCTGCTGCACGGCCGGGAGGGTGCGCGGGCCGAGGCACGCCAGGCGGAGGTCCCGTCGGCGTGGCGGGCGGCGTCGGACCCCGCGCTCCGGGCGCCGCTCACGCACTGATCCGCACCACGTCCGCCGGGCGCCGGGCCGGGTGGCCGGCGCCCGGGGCGCTCCGTGCGGTGCGGGCTCCCGCGGTGTCAGTCCGTGCGGTCGGGGTGGATCCCGGGGCCGTCCCCGTGTCCGGCCAGCGGGGTCGGCGAGAGGTCGACCGCTTCCTCACCGGCTTCGAGCAGGGTGTCCGCGGCGCCCACGATCAGCGGGTCGGGCCGCCCCACCGCCTCCAGGTTCTTGGCGGGGTAGTCGCAGCGGTCCAGCAGGCTGCGCATGGCCTCCAGCCGGCCCCGGCGCTTGTCGTTGTTCTTCACCACCGTCCACGGTGCGTGCGGTGTGTCGGTGGCACGGAACATGTCGACCTTGGCCGCGGTGTAGTCGTCCCACCGGTCCAGCGAGGCGAGGTCGGTCGGCGACAGCTTCCAGCGGCGCACCGGGTCGACCTGGCGGATGGCGAAACGGGTCCGCTGCTCCGCCCGGGAGACGGAGAACCAGAACTTCACCAGCATGACGCCGTCGTCGGTCAGCAGACGCTCGAACAGCGGAGCCTGCTCCAGGAACTGGCGGTACTCGGTCTCCGTGCAGAAGCCCATGACCCGCTCGACGCCCGCCCGGTTGTACCAGGAGCGGTCGAAGAAGACGATCTCGCCGCGGGCGGGGAGGTGCGCCACGTAGCGCTGGAAGTACCACTGCCCCGCCTCCCTCTCGGTCGGCTTGTCCAGCGCGACCACGCGCGCGCCGCGGGGGTTCAGCCGCTCGGTGAAGCGCTGGATGGTGCCGCCCTTGCCGGCCGCGTCGCGGCCCTCGCACAGGACGACGACCCGCTGCCCGGTCTCCTTGACCCAGCGCTGCATCTTCAGCAGCTCGATCTGCAGGACCCGCTTCTGCCGCTCGTAGTCGGTCCTGCGGACCTTGCGGTCGTAGGGGTGGTTCTCCCGCCAGGTGTCGACGGGCGTACCCTCCGCGCTCAGCAGGATCGGCTTCTCCGGCCGCCGCTCGTCGACGCGCAGGCCCTCGAGGAGGTTCTCCTCGGCCGGTTCGCCACCTGCGTCGCGCGACTGCGGCGTCCCCTCGTCCTCACGCTCGGAATCCACTGCGCCTCTCCCCTCGTCTCGCCGGCCTCATGCCGCGTATGCCCGGTCCCGCACCGCGCGCACCGACCCGGCGGGGGTGCGGATCGCCTTGACCCGGTAGATGGTGCGGGCGGGGTCGGTCAGCGGCTCGCCCAGGCTTATCCGGCCCGCCGCGTGCAGCTTGTCGCACTCCGCGGTGGGCAGCGCCGCGTAGCAGCCGCCCCGGCCCGTGGCGGAGTCCAGTGGCCGCCAGTAGCTGTATCTGCGCCGGCCGCCCTCGCGCACCGTGACGAACACGGGGGTGCGCGGGTCGGCGACGATCCGCAGGACGTCGGCCTCGGCGGGGCTGAGCGGGCCACCCGGGCGGGGCCCGCGTCGACCGGTCGCACGGGAGGGGGCGGTCTGCGCGTGGACGACGGTAAGCGGCATCGGCTGTGGCCTTTCCGGAACAGGGACTCGAGACCGCCTACCCGCTCCGGCCGGTGTTGATCTCGCTTGGCCGCATTCTTGTCCACGGCACTGACAATCCCGCCCCCGCTCCGCCGGGCAGCGCCGTGTTCAGCCCAGGGGTACAGCCGCGGGGCGCAGGGGGTGGGGGTTGAGGCGGGCGAAACCCTCCTGCCGTTCGTAGGGGAAGTACGGGTACGGGGCCGTGGTGGCGCTCGCCGCGTCGAGCCTGGCCACCTGGTCCTCGGTGAGGGACCACCCGACGGCCCCGAGGTTCTGCCGCAGCTGCTCCTCGTTGCGGGCGCCGATGATCACCGAGGAGACGGTGGGGCGCCGCAGCAGCCAGTTGATGGCGATCTGGGGGACGGTCCGGCCCGTCTCCTCGGCGACGGCGTCCAGGGCGTCGACCACCCGGTACAGGAGCTCGTCGGCGACGGGCGGGCCGTAGTCGGCCGTGGCGTGCAGCCGGCTGCCGGCCGGGAGCGGGCTGCCGCGGCGGATCCGGCCGGTGAGCCGGCCCCACCCCAGCGGGCTCCAGACCACGGCTCCGACGCCCTGGTCCTGGGCGAGCGGCATCAGTTCCCACTCGTAGTCCCGGCCGACCAGGGAGTAGTAGACCTGGTGCGCGGCGTAGCGCTGGTGTCCCCGGGTGTCCGCGTCGGCCAGCGACTTCATCAGCTGCCACCCGCTGAAGTTGGACACGCCGGTGTAGCGCAGCTTGCCCGCCCGTACGAGGTCGTCGAGCGTGGACAGGGCCTCCTGGACGGGGGTCCCGACGTCGAAGGCGTGCAGCTGGAAGAGGTCGATGTGGTCCGTGCCCAGCCGGCGCAGGGCCCGGTCGACGACGGTGATCAGGCGGGCCCGCGAGGTTCCCGCCTCCCCGGGCCCGTCGCCGGTCGGCAGGCCGGCCTTGGTCGAGATGATCACCTGGTCGCGGCGCCCCTTCACGGCGGCTCCGAGGACCTCCTCCGACGCGCCGCCGGAGTAGACGTCGGCGGTGTCGAACATGGTCACGCCCGCCTCCAGGCAGATGTCGACCAGTCGGCGCGCCTCCGATGCGTCGGTGGTGCCCCAGGCGCCGAACAGTTCTCCGCGCCCGCCGAAGGTGCCCGCGCCGAAGCTGAGTGCCGGGACCATGAGTCCGGACGCTCCCAGTCTCCTGTACTCCATGACCGCGTCTCCTCGTCCGGCCGTCCGTCGCGTCGCGGGGGTGCGGCGCGCAGGGGACGGCGTCGGTTAACGGGACTATCGTTCCGTTAAGATGTCCACACACTAACAGCAATCCGATCGTTAATGGAACCGGAGTACCGTTATGGCATCCGAAGAGAGCGGTCCGGGCACCGCCCGCCCGGGGGGCCGAACCGCGCGCGTGCGGTCCGCGGTCCTGCGGGCCGCCGGTGACGCCCTGGCCGAGCACGGCCTGGTCGGCCTCGACCTCGCCGACGTGGCCCGCCGCGCCGAGGTCGGGAGGACCACGGTCTACCGGCGCTGGGGGACCCCGGCCGCCCTGGTCGCGGACCTGCTCGCGGACATGGCAGAGCAGTCGCTGCCCCGCACCGAGACCGGCACCCTGCTCGGCGATCTGCGCGCGAACGCCCGGCTGGTCGCGCGCACGCTGGCCGACCCGCGCCAGGGGGCGCTCTTCAAGGCGGTGATCGCCGCCGCCACCTGCGACACCCAGACGGCCACCGCCCTCCACCACTTCTACGACCTCCGCGTCTCGGAGTGGGAGCCCTGCGCCCGCCAGGCCGTCGAACGCGGCGAACTGCCCGCGGACACCGACCCGCGCGAGGTGGTCCGCGCGGTCTCGGCCCCCCTCTACTACCGCCTGCTGACCACCGGGGAGCCCCTCGACGAGGCGGCAGCGGACCGGGCCGCCGAAGCGGCGGCAGCGGCGGCCCGCGCCGGAGCCTTCCGGTCCGGCGCGAGCTGACGAGAGGCCATGGCGACCCGGCCCGCGCCGCCCCCTCCGCGGGCACCCGGAATCCGCCATTGCCGTCCAGGCCCCGGTCGCACGCGGGACCCGTGACCATCGGGCGACGCCCCGGGCGCACCCGGGCGCTGTCATGCGGGAACGCCGACCACCACCCTTTGTGACGGCGCCATCACGCATCCTTCACCGTACGCACACTTCCGGCCGAGCCGTGTTCCCGGCGTTCCGCACGGTGCAGACGGTGCGTCATGGCCGTGCCTAGTCTCCCGGGCCATGCGATCCACACGAACGAGGCGCTTCGGCCTCGCCACGATCATCGCCCTCGCCCTCGCCCTGTTCGGCCTGGCGCCCTCCGCGAGCGCCGCCGACCCCGCCCCGGCGGAGCTGACGTTCACCACCGACGCGGCGACCACCCAGCCCGGCGGCACGGTGAACCTGTCGATGACGATCAAGAACAACCGGACGTACGACATCTGGTTCGTCTACCAGACGATCGACCCGACCTGGCTCACCACCCAGCGGCCCGACCTCAAGTACAGCTTCACCGGGTGCAGCCTGGCCTCGGAGGCCGGCGCCGTCCCGTGCTCCGGCACCGGCCCCGCCAACCTCGGCACCAACTACGGCGCCACCATCCCGCCCGGCCAGAGCCGCACCGTCACCCTGACCCTGCAGGTCGGCGCCGACTCCGGCTGCAACGGCAACATCGGTTTCTACTCGTACTACTACGCCGAGTTCAGCGACAGCACGAGCGTCAACGGGGGCCCGGTCTACACGCCCGAGACCCGCGTCCTGTGCGCCTGACCGCACATCTCCCGCAGCGCTGAGCGCCGACGTCGTCCGACCCGTGGCGGGTCGGACGACGTGGCGCTCGGGTGCGCCGGTTGACCTGATCTCGCTCCGGCGCCGGTCAGCGCCCTGGTCGAGACCATTGACACCCGCGCGCCGCGGAGGCCGGAGTTCCGGTCCGCCTCCGGCCGACTCGCAGCAGCACACAGGCCTGCCGACGCCGTCCACCGGGCAGAACGCGGCGCTTGCCGCGGGCCCGCAGCGCCGTCCGTTCCGGGCAAATGGACACATGCGCTTTTCCGTCAAGTTCCGCAGCAGGCACACAAAAGCTCCACACGCGCCTCACTATGTGACGCGACGGAAACGTCGACGACCGGCGTCTCAGGGGGGCGACGGCGTGGTCACGGGGTGGGGCTGGTTCCGACAGGAGCCCGTCCGCCCCTGCCCGGGGGAGGGAATCTCACCGCATGAAGCGGACCATTCGCACCACGGCGCTCGCCCTGAGCGCGCTCACCGCCTCGCTCGGCCTGTCGGCCGGTCCGGCACGGGCCGACGCCCCGGCCCCGCGCATCGACCTGCGCGTCCTGGTCGTGAGCGACGGAGGGCCGGCCACCGACGCCATCGCCGCCGAACTGGAGACCGCGGGCACGCCGTACACGGAGGTCGACCTCCAGGACGCCGACCGCCCCGTCATCGACGCCGGGTTCCTGGCGGACACGGTGGACGGACGCCCGCGTGCCAAGTTCCAGGCAGTCGTCCTGCCCAACGACAACCCCTTCCCGGCGAACTCCGCCGAGATGACCGCGCTCGTCTCCTACGAGCAGACGTACGCCATCCCCCAGGTCGACGCCTACACCTACGCGCGTCCCGAGGTCGGGCTCCAGTACGCGGTGGGCGCGGGGTACGCCGGAAGCGTCGACGGGGTCGACGCGGAGGTGACCCCGGCGGGGCTGGCCGGACCCTTCGGATACCTCGAAGGCGCCGTTCCGTTCGAGGACAACTCCCCCACCGTCGGCGAGTCCTACGCCTACCTGTCGACACCCGCGCCGGGGGCCGACTTCGTGCCCTACGTCCAGGCCGCGATACCCGGGCGCGCGACCAAGGGCTCCCTGGTGGGCGAGTACCGGCACGACGGCCGGCGGGAACTCGTCGTCACCTTCGTCTACAACCAGCACCAGCAGCAGTTCCGCCTGCTCGCCCGG
This sequence comes from Streptomyces sp. NPDC047853, assembly GCF_043204535.1. Taxonomy (NCBI): domain Bacteria; kingdom Bacillati; phylum Actinomycetota; class Actinomycetes; order Kitasatosporales; family Streptomycetaceae; genus Streptomyces; species Streptomyces sp. NPDC047853. Next base: position 259,165 of record NZ_JBIDCI010000004.1, read on the forward strand.
GGCATCGTGGAGTGGATGACCGGCGGGGTCCATCTCGGCGCCGACCGCAACTACTTCGCCGTGCACGTCGACGACGTCTTCGCCGCCGACGACCGCTGGGACACCCGGCTCAACTGCACCCCCGGTGACGTGGACTGCGCGCCGGGCGAGGGCACCCCCAACCCGATCCGCATGGTCCCCGCCGACGTCGACCACGCCACCGCCTGGCAGGACAGCCGGGGCTTCACGCTCGACATGGCCTACAACGGCTCCGGAAGCGTCGACCACCGCCAGGACAACGGCGGCGCCGACCCGCTCGCCGACCGGCTGATCGCCGAGCGCGACGACTTCCGCTGGATCAACCACACCTACACGCACGCCTTCCTGGGCTGCCGGCAGGACGTCAGCGTGGTCCCGTGGAAGTGCGCGACCGACCCCGACGGCAGCACCCGGTGGGTGAGCCGCAACGAGATCGCCGACGAGATCGCCACCAACCGCGTCTGGGGCGAGAGCGCCGGACTGCCGCTGGAGGACGACGAGTTGGTGACCGGCGAGCACTCCGGCCTGAAGGTCACCCCGCAGCAGCCCGTGGACAACCCGAACCTGGGCCCGGCCCTCGCGGACAACGGCATCGCCTGGCTCGCCTCGGACAACTCCCGCGACCCCGTGCAGCGGCAGGTCGGCAGCGCCACCACCGTCTCCCGCTACCCGATGAACGTCTTCTACAACGCCGGCCGGGCCGCCGAGCAGGTCGACGAGTACAACTGGATCTACACCAGCCGCGCCCAGGGCGGCAGCGGCATCTGCGAGGACAACCCCGCCACCTCCACCTGCCTGCCCGCACCGCTGGACACCGCCACCGGCTACGCGGGGCACATCGTGCCGCTGGAGACGCGCATTGCGCTCGGGCACGTGCTCTCCAACGACCCCAAGCCGCACTTCATCCACCAGTCGAACCTGGCCGAGGACCGCATCGCCTACCCGGTCCTCGACGGCGTCCTGGGCGGCTACGACGACCTATTCGCCGGGAACACGCCCGTGGTGAACCTCCGCATGGAGGACATCGGCGTCGAGATGCGGCGCCGCGCCGCCTGGGACGCCGCGGTCGACGCCGGCCAGGTCACCGCGTACCGCGTCGGTGACGCCGTGACCGTCGAGGCCCCGGACGGCGTGGCCGTGACGGCGACGATGCCCACGGGCACCCAGCGCGGGAACGCGGACTTCGGCGAGGCCTACGCCGGGGCGCTCTCCGGCTGGACCGCCACCGCCGGCGGTGCGTTCGCCCTCACCCTGCCGTCCACGGCCACCGCGCCCGTCCCGGCCACCGAGCCCGACGCTCCGGTCACCACTCCCTCCACCGCGCCCCGCACCCGGGTGCCGGCCGGGGTGAGCGATCCGGTGCCGTACGGCGCCGAGCGCTGAGCGCCGCCTCGCCCCGCAGGTCCGCCCAGCCCGCACGATCACCCACACCTCGGCCGTGGAGCACATCCATGCACGTTCCCCACGGCGCGCGACGCTCCGGCGCGTCGCGCGTCACCCTGCTCACCGAAGGCACCTACCCGCACAGTCACGGCGGCGTGAGCGTCTGGTGCGACCAGCTCGTCACCGGCATGCCCGACCTCGACTTCGACGTCACGGCCGTCACCGGCACGGGGCGCGAACCACTCGTGTGGGACATCCCCGGACACGTCGGCCGGGTCGTCTCCGTCCCCATGTGGGGTCCGGCCCCTCCGGGGCACCCGCCCCGGGGACGGGCCGGCAACCGGCTCGCCGCCGCCTACGAGCGCTTCGTGACCGCGCTGCTCGACCCGCGCGCGGAGGACGGCTTCGCCCCCGCCCTGTACCGGTTGGCGCGGGCCGCGGCCGACGGCCGGCTCAGCCCCTTCCTGCGCGGCGACCGGGCGATCGCCATCCTGACCGCGGTCTGGAACCGGCCGGGACTGCCCGTGCGCGAGGCCCGGCCCACCCTGCACGACGCGGTGACCGCGACCGCGCTGCTGGAGCACGCCCTGCGTCCGCTGGCCGCGCCGTACCCGGAACAGGGCGTGGCGCACGCGGTCAGCGGCGGTGTGGCGGTGCTGCCCGGACTCGCGGGACTGGAGCGCGACGGCGTGCCGCTGCTGCTGACGGAGCACGGCGTCTACCTGCGCGAGCGCTACCTCGGCTACCGCACCGCCCCCTACCGGTGGCCGGTGAAGGCACTGCTGCTCGGCTTCTTCCGCCTGCTGGCCGAGGAGACCTACCGCCGGGCCGCCCTGATCACCCCGGGCAACCGCTACAACCGGCTGTGGGAGGAGCAGGGCGGCGCCGCCCCGGAGTCCATACGCACGGTGTACAACGGCGTCGACCCGGCCGCCTTCCCGCCCGCGGGGCCCGAACCGGCCGAGCCCGTGCTCAGCTGGGCCGGACGCGTCGACCCGATCAAGGACCTGGAGACCCTGATCCGCGCCTTCGCCCTGGTGCGGGACGAACTGCCCGCCGCCCGCCTGCGGTTGTTCGGCGGCACCCCGCGCGGCGGCGAGGCCTACCGGGAACGCTGCGAGGCGCTGGCGGACCAGCTCGGCCACCGCGACGCGGTGACCTTCGAGGGACGGGTCGACGACATCAAGGACGCGTACGCCGCCGGGAACGTCGTGATGCTCTCCAGCATCAGCGAGGGCTTCCCCTTCACCCTGATCGAGGCCATGTCGTGCGGCCGGGCGACCGTGTCCACGGACGTCGGCGGGGTCCGGGAGGCCGTCGGCGACAGCGGTCTCGTCGTGCCGCCGCGCGATCCGGCCGCCATGGCCGCCGCCGCGCTGGAGCTGCTGCGGGACGCGGAGCGCCGCCGGGCCATGGGCGAGGCCGCCCGGCTCCGGGTGATCGAGCAGTTCACGCTCCGCCAGACCATCGACACCTTCCGGTCCGTCTACCTGGAGCTCTCCGCCTTCGGTGGTACGGCCGCACACGCCGGCGCGGCCGCGGAGGACCTCCTCGCGCCGGCGGGCGGAGCACCGGCGCCGGTGAGGAGCGCGACCGGATGAGCGGGCCCATGGCACTGGAGCCGGGCGGCGCGGAGCAGGACACGCTGGCGCTGCGGCTCGCCGGCGGACGCGCCCCCGTCGGCTTTCCGGCCGACCAGCACACGCTCGCCCTGGTCCGCCCCGGTCACGGCGCCCAGAGCGACGCGGTCGACCTGCTGGCCGCGGAACTGGCCGACCGGATCGCACCCGCCGTCCACCCCTACGAGGTGGCCGCGCTGCTGGAGTCCGAGGGGCTGACCGGTGAGGCGATCCGGGAGCGGTACGGGCACCGCGACCTCTTCTCCCTGGCCGCGGCCCTGTACCAGCGCATACCGCGCACGTTCCCGGACCCGCCGCGCCCGGCCGACCCCTGGCGGCCCGACCACGTGCGCTGTGCGCTGCGCGGAGCGCTGTTCGCACTGCCGGGTCTCGCCTACGCGCTGGCGGGCCGACTGCTGGACCAGCACGGCGTGGTGCGGGCGCTGGTGGTGGCCGGTCTCCTCTCCTGGGCCTGGAACCAGGCGCTGGGACACCGCGCCTACCTGCGGCTGGCCACCGGGCGCCGGGAGGCGGGCCGCACCCTCCTCAAGGGAGCGACCGCGGGCGCGCTCGCGGCGACCGCGGCCGGGGTGGCACTCGCCGGGTCCGGTCCCGCCGCCCTGGCCGTCACCGCCCAGTCGGGATACCTCGCGGCGGCCGGTGTGCTCCTCGTGCTGGGCCGGGAGCGGCTGCTGCTGGCCGCCCTCGCGCCGGTGATCGCCGGTGCGGCGACCCTGCCGTGGTGGGAGCCCGGCACCGTGCTGCGCGCGGGCCTGCCGCTGCTGTCGTTCCTCGGCACGCTCGCCGCGGCCGGCTGGGCGCTGCGCGGCACCCGCACGGCCACGCCCGTGGCGGACGCCGCCCGCCCGCGTCTGGTCCGCTCGCTGCCGTACGGCCTCTTCGGGCTGGCCGCGGGTGCGCTGGTCTTCCTGGCGGGCCGTCACCATCCGTGGGCGGTGATCGTGCTGACCCTGAGCATGGGCCCGGCGGAGTGGCTGCTGTACCGCTACCGGGGGCTGTCGGTGGCGGCGCTGCGGGCCACCGCCACCCCGGCCGGATTCCGGTGGCGCTCCGCCGCCGTCCTCGCGGGCTGCCTGCTGGTGTACCTGGGCCCGCTGCTGCCCGCGGCCCTGCTGGTGGACGCCGAACCCGTCACGCTGCTGCTGCTCGCGGCGGCCCTGTGGACCTCCCTGCTCCTCCAGGCCTTCGGTGTGGCCTGGCCGCCGGCCGCCCTGTGTCTCGCGGCGGCCGGGAGCGCCGGCGCGGCCGCCCTGGCCGGATCGCCACCGGGGCCGGCGAGCGCCCTGCCGCTGTGCTGCGGCGCGGCCGCACTCTGTCTCACCGTGTGCGTGCTGCGGCTGCTGGGCCGGCCGGCGGCCCATGCCTGACGCCGCGGCCCAACCGGGCCACCACCGCCCGGCCGGCCGCTCCTCGCTCTCGGCCGGCCACCGGCCCCCTGTCCCACGGACTCCCGGATTCACCACCCCACCACCCCACCACCCCACCGACCGGAAGGACCCCCGCGTGACCGCATCACCGCTCGCCGCCGTCACCGGAGCCGAGGGCTTCATCGGCTCCCACCTCACCGAAGCGCTCGTCGCCTCCGGGCACCGGGTGAGGGCCATGGCGCAGTACAACTCCTTCTCCTCCTACGGCTGGCTGGAGACCCTCTCCCCCGACGTCCTCGACCAGGTCGAGATCGTCCTCGGCGACGTCCGGGACCCGGGCTCGGTCCGCGGGCTCGTCGAGGGCGCCGAGTGCGTCTACCACCTGGCCGCCCTCATCGCCATCCCGTACTCCTACCAGGCCCCGCACAGTTACGTGGACACCAACGTCACCGGCACCCTCAACGTGCTGGAGGCGGTCCGCGCCCAGGGCACGCCCCGGCTGGTGCACACCTCCACCAGCGAGACGTACGGCACCGCCCGGACCGTGCCGATCACCGAGGACCACCCCATCAACACCCAGTCGCCGTACGCCGCGTCCAAGGCGGGCGGGGACCGGCTCGCGGACAGCTACCACGCCAGCTTCGGCACGCCGGTGGTGACGCTGCGGCCCTTCAACACCTACGGGCCCCGGCAGTCCATGCGGGCGGTGATCCCGACCGTCATCGGCCAGATCGCGGCCGGCGAACGCACCCTCACCCTCGGCGACCTGCGGCCCACCCGGGACTTCACCTTCGTCAAGGACACCGCGCAGGCGTTCCTCGCGGTCGGCTCCGCGCCCGCCGAGCGGGTCGTGGGCCGGACGTTCAACGCGGGCACCGGCGACGAGATCTCGGTGGGCGACCTGGTGGCCCTCATCGGCAAGGTGATGGACACCGCGGTCGACGTACGGGAGGACGCGCAGCGGCTGCGTCCGGCGAACTCCGAGGTGATGCGGCTGGTCGCCGACGCGACCCGGCTGCGGGAGGCCACCGGCTGGAGCCCGGCGCACGATCTGGAGGCAGGCCTCGGGCACACCGTGGACTTCTTCCGCGACCCGGCCAACCTGGCCCGCTACAAGACCGGCATCTACAACATCTGACCTGGACCGGCACGTGAACCGAGGGGGGAACCTCATGCACGCAGTGATCCTGGCCGGCGGCAAGGGCGTCCGGCTGCGGCCCTACACCACCGCACTGCCCAAGCCGCTCGTGCCCATCGGCGACCAGCACGCCATCCTGGAGATCGTCCTGCGCCAGCTCGCCTCGGCGGGGTTCACCGGCTGCACGATCGCCATAGGCCACCTGGGCGAGATCATCCGGGCCTACGTCGGCGACGGCTCGCAGTGGGGCCTGACCGTCGACTACTCCACCGAGGAGAGTCCCCTGGGGACCATCGGACCGCTGCTCACCATGCGCGAGCGGCTGCCCGAGCACTTCCTGGTGATGAACGGGGACATCCTCACCGACCTCGACTACGCCGACGTCCTGCGCCGGCACACCGCTTCCGGTGCCCCGCTGACCATCGCGACCTACGCCCGCGAGGTGCGCATCGACTTCGGCGTCCTGACCACCGACGCGAGCCGGGTCGTCGCCTTCACCGAGAAGCCCAGCATGGACTACCGCGTCTCCATGGGCGTGTACGGGCTGTCCCGGGCGACACTCGACGACTACACGGCCGGACTGCCGCTGGGATTCGACGAGTTGGTGCTCGACCTGCTCAGAACCGGCGACTGCCCGCACGCCTACGACTTCGACGGCTACTGGCTGGACATCGGGCGCCCCGACGACTACGACCGTGCCAACGCGGAGTTCACGAGCCGCAAGTCCCTGCTGCTCAAGGGAGCCTGAGCACCGCATGCGCATCCTCGTTGTGGGCTTCACCGGCTATCTGGGCGCCCACGTCGCCGAGCGGCTCCGTGCCCGGCCGGGCACGCGGGTCCTCGGCGGCGGCCGCTCGCCCGCCGCCGACGTGCCGGTCGACCTCGCGGTCGACCGCGTCGACCGGCTCGCCGAGGCCCTGGCGTCGGCGGCTCCCGACGCCGTGGTCAACTGCGCGGGCGCCACCGGCGGTGACCCGGTGGCGCTCGCCGAGCTCAACGCCCGCGGCCCCGCCGTCCTGTGCGCGGCGCTGCGGTTGGCCCGCCCCACCGCCCGCCTGGTCCACCTCGGTTCGGCCGCCGAGTACGGGCCGGGCACGATGGACGTCAGGGTGCCGGAGTCGGCGGCGACCCGCCCGCTGTCCGCCTACGGCGCGACCAAACTGGCCGGCACCGTCACGGTCGCCACCTCGGACCTGGACGCGGTGGTCCTGCGGGTCGGCAACCCGGTGGGGCCCGGCGCCTCGCCGTCCGGACTGCCCGGCCGGGTCGCCGGGCTGCTGCGCGCGGCGGGCGCGGACCCGGACGCGGTGCTCCGGCTCGGCGACCTGTCGGCGTACCGGGACTTCGTGGACGTACGCGATGTCGCGCGGGCCGTCGAACGCGCCGTCCTCGCGGCCGGCCCGCTGCCGCGCGTGCTCAACATCGGCGGTGGTGACGCCGCGCCGGTGCGCCGACTGGTGCGGACGCTCGCGGACACCGCCGGCTTCCGCGGCCGGATCGAGGAGGACGCCACCGGTTCGGCGCGTTCGGGCGAGGTCTCCTGGCAGTGCTCCGACATCGCCGCGGCCCGGGCCGCCCTGGACTGGCGGCCGTCGTACTCGCTCGACGAGTCACTGGCCGCGCTCTGGTCGGCGGACGACCGTCCGCGGGCCCTCACCGCGAAAGGCGACGGACCCTCGTGAGCCTGCTGATCCCGCTCTACGTCCACCCGGCCGAGGACCCGGGAGCCTGGCACCGGCTCATCACCGCGGCCGACCGCACGTACGGCGTCGTCATCAACCCCGGGAACGGTCCGGGCGGTGCTCCCGACCCCGCCTTCGTCGCGGCGGCCGGCGCGCTGCGGGCGGCGGGCGCCCGCCTGCTCGGCTACGTCGACACGGACTACGGCACGCGTCCGCCGGCCGAGGTCGCCGAGGACGCCACGCTCCACCGGGAGTGGTACGGGACCGACGGGTGCTTCCTGGACCGGGTGAGTTCGGCGGCCGACGCGCTGCCCGCCTACCGGGCCCTGGTACGGGGGCTGCGCCGGCGGGGGTCACGGTCCGTCGTCCTGAATCCGGGGGTCCACCCGGCGCCGGGATACGCCCGGCTCGCCGACCTCGTCGTCACCTTCGAGGGGTCCTGGTCCACCTACGTGTCCGCGTTCAGCCGGCCGGACTGGACGCTGCGGCTCCCGCCGGAACGGTTCTGCCACCTGGTGTACGGGGTGCCCGAGGCGCTCGCCCCGCTCGCCGTGCGGACCGCCCACGAGCGCGGCGCCGCCGTCTCCGGCCCCGTGACGGGCGAACCGCCCAACCCGTGGGCCCGGCTGACGCCCCTGCTGACCGGGGCGCAGCGGTGAGGCGTTGGGCACGGGTGTGCGCCGCGCTGCTGGTCGCCTTGTCCGTCTCGGTGGCGGCGGGGTGCTCCGGCGCGGACCGCGAGCCCGCACCGCACCCGTCCGCCGACGCGAGGTGGCGGCCCGGGCCCGGACTGGCCTGGCAGTGGCAGCTCGACGGCAGGGTCGACCCGTCGGCCGACGTGCCCGTCTACGACATCGACGCGTTCGAGAACGGCACGGCGGACGTGGCCCGGCTGCACCGCGCCGGCCGCAAGGTGATCTGCTACGTCAACGTCGGCGCCTGGGAGGACTACCGGCCCGACGCGGGCGCCTTTCCCCGCGCGGTGCTGGGCGGACCCAACGGCTGGCACGGGGAGCGCTGGCTGGACATCCGCGAGATCTCCGTACTGCGCCCCCTCATGGAACGGCGCTTCGACATGTGCCGGGACAAGGGCTTCGACGCGGTGGAGCCCGACCTGGTGGAGGGTTACGGCAACGAGACCGGCTTCCCGCTCACCGCGCGGGACCAGCTCGCCTACAACCGCATGATCGCCGCCATCGCCCATGAACGGGGCCTGGCGGTGGGCCTCAAGAACGACCTGGCGCAGATCCCGCAGCTGGTGGACGACTTCGACTTCGCCGTCAACGAGCAGTGCGCCGAGTACGGCGAGTGCGCGCGGCTCACGCCGTTCGTCGAGGCCGGCAAGGCCGTCTTCCACGTGGAGTACAGCGAGCCGACCCGTGCGTTCTGCCCCGAGTCGCGCCGGCTGGGCCTGTCCTCGATGCGCAAACGGCCGGAGCTGGGGGTCTGGCGCGATCCGTGCTGAGCACGGCATACGGCAGGATGGGGACATGAGCGTAGTCAAGATCAACGTACTGACCGTCCCGGCCGAGCAGCGGGAGACGCTGGAGAAGCGCTTCGCCTCGCGGGCGCACGCCGTGGAGAGCTCCGACGGGTTCGAGTGGTTCGAGCTGCTGCGGCCGGTGGAGGGCACCGACGACTACCTCGTCTACACGCGGTGGCGTGACGAGGAGTCGTTCCAGGCCTGGATGGAGGGGCCCATGAAGGCGGCGCACCAGGGTGGCGGCGCGGAGGGCGGCGAGCGTCCGAAGCCCGCGGCGAGCGGGTCCACGGTGTGGTCCTTCGAGGTGGTGCAGCAGGCGGCCCCCAAGGAGGCGTGAGGTCGCGGAGGCGGCCGCGGTCCGGTGGTCCGGGCCGCGGCCGCCGCCGTGCTCAGCCGAGCTGCACGAGCAGGTCGCCGCCCTCGACCTGCTGGATGCGGTTGATGGCGAGCCTGGTCACCGTGCCGGACTTCTGGGCGGTGATCGTGGCCTCCATCTTCATCGCCTCGATGGTGGCGACGGTGGCGCCGGCCTCCACTTCGTCGCCCTCGGCCACGGCGAGGGTCACCACGCCCGCGAAGGGCGCCGCGACATGGCCGGGGTCCGAGCGGTCGGCCTTCTCGGTGACCGGGACGTCGGAGGCCGCCGAGCGGTCCCGGACCTGGATCGGCCGGAGCTGGCCGTTGAGCGAGGACATCACGGTGCGCATGCCGCGCTCGTCGGCGTCGCCGACCGCCTGGAGCTCGATGAGCAGGCGGACGCCGGGGTCGAGGTCGACCGTGTACTCCTTGCCGGGGCGCAGCCCGTAGAAGAAGTCCTTGCTGTCCAGGACGCTGGTGTCGCCGAAGGTGCCGCGGTGGGACGCGAACTCGCGGGCCGGTCCGGGGAACAGCAGCCGGTTGAGGGTGGCGCGGCGCTCCTTGGCGAGTCCGGTGCGGTCGTCGGCGGTCAGCTCCGGCAGGGGCTTGGCGTCGGCGCGGCCGCGCAGGGCCTTGGTGCGGAACGGTTCGGGCCAGCCGCCGGGCGGGGTGCCGAGCTCGCCGCGGAGGAAGCCGATGACGGAGTCGGGGATGTCGAACCGGTCCGGGTCGGCCTCGAAGTCCGCCGGGGAGACTCCGGCGCCCACCAGGTGGAGGGCGAGGTCGCCGACCACCTTCGAGGAGGGGGTGACCTTCACCAGGCGGCCCAGCATCCGGTCGGCGGCGGCGTACATCGCCTCGATGTCCTCGAAGCGGTCGCCGAGGCCGAGGGCGATGGCCTGGGTGCGCAGGTTGGAGAGCTGGCCGCCGGGGATCTCGTGGTGGTAGACGCGGCCGGTCGGTGAGGCGAGGCCCGCCTCGAAGGGGGCGTAGACCTTGCGGACGCTCTCCCAGTACGGCTCCAGGTCGCCGACGGCCTGGAGGTCGAGGCCGGTGGGGCGCTCGGTGTGGTCGGTGGCGGCGACGATCGCCGAGAGGGAGGGCTGCGAGGTGGTGCCCGCCATGGACGCCACCGCCCCGTCGACGGCGTCCGCGCCGGCCTGGATCGCGGCGAGGTAGGTGGCGAGCTGACCGCCGGTGGTGTCGTGGGTGTGCAGGTGCACGGGGAGGTCGAACTCCCGGCGCAGCGCGGACACCAGCGTCGCCGCGGCCGGTGCCCGCAGCAGGCCGGCCATGTCCTTGACGGCCAGGACGTGGGCGCCGGCGGCGACGATCTTCTCGGCGAGCCGGAGGTAGTAGTCGAGCGTGTACAGCCGCTCGGACGGGTCGGACAGGTCGGCGGTGTAGCACAGGGCCACCTCGGCGACGGAGGTGCCGGTCTGCCGTACGGCGTCGATGGCGGGGCGCATCTGCTCGACGTCGTTGAGCGCGTCGAAGATCCGGAAGATGTCGATGCCGGTGGCCGCCGCCTCCTGGACGAAGGCGTCGGTGACCTCGGTCGGGTACGGGGTGTAGCCGACGGTGTTGCGACCGCGCAGCAGCATCTGGAGGCAGATGTTGGGGACGGCTTCCCGCAGGGCGGCCAGGCGTTCCCAGGGGTCCTCGGCGAGGAAGCGCAGCGCGACGTCGTAGGTGGCGCCGCCCCAGCACTCCAGGGACAGCAGCTGGGGCAGGGTGTGGGCGACCTGCGGGGCGACGGCGAGCAGGTCCTTGGTACGGACCCGGGTGGCGAGCAGCGACTGGTGGGCGTCGCGGAACGTGGTGTCGGTGACGCCGATGGTGGGCGACTGGCGCAGCCGGCGGGCGAAGCCCTCGGGTCCCAGTTCGGCCAGGAGTTGCCGGGAACCCGCCGGGGGCTCGCCCGCGGGCAGGGGCGGCAGCTTGGTCAGCGGGTCGGCCAGTTCGGGGCGCTCGCCGTGCGGCTTGTTGACGGTGACGTCGGCGAGGTAGGTCAGCAGTTTCGTGCCGCGGTCGGCGGAGTGCCGGGCGGTCAGCAGGTGCGGGCGCTGCTCGATGAACGACGTGGTGACCCGGCCGGCCTGGAAGTCCGGGTCGTCCAGCACCGCCTGGAGGAAGGGGATGTTGGTGGCGACGCCGCGGATGCGGAACTCGGCCACCGCCCGCCGGGCGCGGTTGACGGCGGTGGTGAAGTCACGTCCGCGGCAGGAGAGTTTGACCAGCATCGAGTCGAAGTGGGCGCTGATCTCCGTACCGGCGTGGGTGGTGCCGCCGTCCAGGCGGATACCGGAGCCGCCGGGTGAGCGGTAGGCGCTGATCTGTCCGGTGTCGGGGCGGAAGCCGTTGGCCGGGTCCTCGGTGGTGATGCGGCACTGGAGGGCCGCGCCGCGCAGGGTGATGTTCTCCTGGGCGAGGCCGAGGTCGGCCAGCGTCTCGCCGGCGGCGATGCGCAGCTGGGACTGGACGAGGTCGACGTCGGTCACCTCCTCGGTGACCGTGTGCTCGACCTGGATGCGCGGGTTCATCTCGATGAAGACGTGGTTGCCCTCGCGGTCGACGAGGAACTCCACGGTGCCGGCGTTGCGGTAGCCGATCTGCCGGGCGAAGTTCACGGCGTCGGCGCAGATGCGCTCGCGCAGCCGCGGGTCGAGGTTCGGGGCGGGCGCCAGCTCGATGACCTTCTGGTGGCGGCGCTGCACCGAGCAGTCGCGCTCGAAGAGGTGGATGACGTTCCCCTCGCCGTCGGCGAGGATCTGCACCTCGATGTGGCGGGGTTCCACGACGGCCTTCTCCAGGAAGACCGTGGAGTCGCCGAAGGCGGAGGCCGCCTCCCGGGACGCCGCCTCGATGGCCTCCCGCAGCTGGGCGGGTTCCTCGACGCGGCGCATGCCGCGGCCGCCGCCGCCCGCGACCGCCTTGACGAACACGGGGAAACCGACGTCCTCGGCCGCGCGGACCAGTTCGTCCACGTCGGTGGAGGGCGCGGAGGAGCCGAGCACCGGGACCCCCGCCTCGCGGGCGGCGGCCACGGCGCGGGCCTTGTTGCCGGTCAGTTCGAGGATCTGGGCGCTCGGTCCGACGAAGGTGATGCCGGCCTCTTCGCAGGCGCGGGCCAGCTCGGGGTTCTCGGACAGGAAGCCGTAGCCCGGGTAGACGGCGTCCGCTCCGGCCCGCCGGGCCGCCCGCACGATCTCCTCCACGGAGAGGTACGCACGTACCGGGTGCCCCGGCTCACCGATCTCGTAGGCCTCGTCGGCCTTGAGCCGGTGCAGCGAGTTGCGGTCCTCGTGCGGGAAGACGGCGACGGTGCGCGCGCCGAGCTCGTAACCCGCGCGGAACGCACGGATCGCGATCTCACCGCGGTTGGCTACCAGCACCTTGCGGAACATTGTTGATCCCTTCAGCCTGCCGGGTGACGAGACCATGGTGTCGGCGCCACCCCCGGTACGCCATGTGAGCCGGGCCACTCATGGCTCGGCCGGAGGCGGTCCGTCGCGCGTGGGGGCGGGGGTCAGACGTCGGAGTCGATGCCGGTGACCACCGACGGGCCGAGGGGCGCGCTGTTCACGTCCAGGCCGACCGCGCGCAGGGCGGCGTCCGCGACCTCGTGGGCCCGGCCCTCCGCCTGGGCGGTGGTGTCCGCCTCGACGGTGAGGCGGATGGTGAAGGTGCCGTCGTCGTTGAGCGAGAGGGCGTCCAGGTCCTCCTCGTCCCCCAGGTGGGTGCCGTGCGGGTCGTCCGGGCGCAGCGCCCGGGCCAGCTCGTCCTTGGTGCCGTCCTGGACCGTGCCGGTGAACGTCCCGGGTACCGAGATGACGTACGTCGTCATGGCTGTCCTCCTTCGGATGCCCTCCGCCTACCCCGATCCGGCCGTGGGACCCAGGCCGTGCGGGCGGGGGCGGCGGTCGCGCGGCTCGTCGGGCCGGTGTCCCGCGCGGCGCACCCGGCGGTGGCGGGCGGGAAGACCCTGCCTCCGCGGGTGCGCCGACGGTGCACCGGCGGCCGGCCGGGTGCACGCCGACAGGCTGTCCCGCGGCACGGCCCGGTAAGCGGCCCGCGGGGGTGGCTGCGGAGCGTCCGAGGCGTCCGAGGGGCGCCCCGCGGGCTCCCGCACCTCTCTTCGCGCTGAAGCGCCCCAACCCGGCTCCGGGCAGGGGGCGGCGGCCCGTGACGGGCGGAGACCGGCCGGTTCGTCGCCGTCGTGCTTCCTTGCTTCCTCAGCGGACTTTGGCGGCTCTTTTAAGGCTTTCTGAAGATGACCTTCGGACGGCCCTTTCCGGCCCGGCCGCGTCCTAGGCTCTCGACCACCCCCCACAGTCCCGGTGGGCGCGATCGCGTCCACCGGGTACGGGGTCCGATCAGCCGACAGACAAGCCGAGGTGTCCTCAGACATGGGTTCCCGCCGAGCCGCCCGTCCGTCCCGCTCCCACGCCCGGCCCCGCGGCGGGCTCAGGACCCGCGGTACTGCGCTGGCGCTCGGCGCCGTCACGTTGACGGCGGGCGTCGGGATCACCCTGGCCGTCGCCGGGGGTGAGGACGAGCGGGCCGCGGACCGGGTCGCCACGAGCGCGGCCGGTGAGGCCTCGCGCGCCGGGGAAGCGGCGGGCGGCGCGGCTCCGCTCGCCTCCACGTCCGCCCGCCCGAGTGCCACGGCGAGCGGCTCACCGAGCGCGAGCGCCGGTGCGAAGGACGCGGAGAAGAAGAAGGACGGGCGCGGGCCGAAGAGGACGACGAGCCCCTCCTCCGCCCGGTCGGCGACGACGGCCGCGCCCAAGGCTCCCGCGCGGACGACGGCGAAGAGCGGCGGCGACCGGTCGTCGGGCGGTGGCGGTGACACCGGGTCGGGCAGTACCGGCACGGGCTCGGGATCCGGTGCGGGTTCCGGCGGGTCCGGCGGCCCCGAGGCGCAGGTGCTCGCTCTCGTGAACGAGGAGCGGGCCGCGGCGGGCTGCTCGCCGGTCACCGCGAACGACCGGCTGACCCGGGCCGCCGACGACTACAGCGACGTCATGGCGAGCAGCGGCGTGATGTCGCACACCGGCCCCGACGGCTCCACGATGACGAGCCGTGTCGAGGCCGCCGGTTACCAGTGGTCCACGCTCGGCGAGAACATAGCCAGGGGGCAGGCGGACGCCGCCTCGGTGATGGAGTCCTGGATGAACAGCTCCGGTCACCGCGCGAACATACTGAACTGCTCCTTCAAGGAACTGGGCGTCGGCGTGCACTTCGGCGACGGCGGCCCCTGGTGGACCCAGAACTTCGGCACCGGCCGCTGACGCCTCCGTCACCGTCCGCCGTTCGTCCCCGCGAGTCCGAACGACACCCGCACCCGCGCGCCTCCCAACGGCGCGCGGGTGATCGTCAGCTCGCCGTCCGCCGTACCCGCCGCCCGGGCCACGATGTCCAGGCCGAGGCCGGTGGAGCCCCCGACGCTCACGCCCCGGGTCAGCGCCGCCTCGGGGTCGGCCACGCCCGGGCCGGCGTCGTCGACCGTGAGGACGACGTGCCGCTCCGCCCGCTCCACGCGGACGGCGAAGGCGGTGCCCTGCGGGGTGTGCCGGAACACGTTGCCGATCAGGGCGTCGACGACGGCCGCCAGGTCGTCCTCGGGGAAGGCCACGGGTGCCGGGCGCGGGGTGAGGGAACGCTCGTAGGGCCGGCCCTGCTGGGTGGCGAGGACGGACCAGAACTCGAGCCGCATGGCGACCACCTCGGCGACGTCGCACGGTTTCGCCGTGGCCGTCCCCGCTCCGCCGAGCTGGGCGGCGGCCAGGGGCGTACGCGCCGCGGCGATGATCGAGTCGAGTTCGCTCTCCAGTTGCCCGGCCGCTTCCGTCACCCGTCGGGCGCTCGGGGTGGCGCCCATCCGGTCGGCCTCCAGGTAGAGGGCGGTCAGCGGGGTGCGCAGCCGGTGGGAGAGGTCGGCGACCAGCTCGCGTTCCACGGCGAGGAGGTCGACGACCCGGTCGGCCATGGTGTTGAACGCGACGCCGGCCTCCTGGAGCTCGGGCGGGCCGTCCGGTTCGACCCGTACGTCGAGGTCGCCGGAGCCGAGGGCCAGCGAGGCGCGCTTGAGACCGCGGGAGGAGCGGACGACGCGGGCGCCGAGCCGGTCGGCGACCAGCACCGAGCCACCGACCAGGCCGAGCGCGAGCAGCGCCATCACGCCCCAGGACGCGGCCACGCCCCGGGTGAGGTCGGCGGCGGGCACGTAGGCCTCGACGACCGCGACCCGGTCGCCGCGCAGGACGACGGGCTGGAGATAGACCCAGCCGTCCGCGGTGTCGACGGCGAGCGTCTCGCGCCCGCGCACGGCCCGGTCGAGCGCGTCCTTCGGCGCGTGCGGGTCCCCTACGAAGCTGCCGTCGGGCAGCCGCACCACGAGCTGGTCGGACGAGCCCAGCTCGGCGACGGCCTGGTGCACGTCGGCGCGCCGGGTGGTGAGGGCGAGCACCGGGGAGAGGGCCGAGGCGCGCTGCTCGGCGGCGGTGGTGACCCGGTCGCGGGCCTGTTCGCGGACGAGGAGGGCGAGCGGGATGAGGAACGACAGGGCGACCATCGAGGTGACGGCCAGGGCGATCCCGGCGAGGGCACGTCTCATGGCGAGCTGACCAGCTTGATCCCGATGCCGCGCACGGTGTGGAGATAGCGGGGCTTGCGCGCCTTCTCCCCCAGTTTGCGGCGGAGTGCGGAGAGGTGGACGTCCACCGTCTGGTCCTCCAGGTAGGGCTGCTGCCAGACCTCGGTGAGGATGCGCTGCCGGGAGATGACCTGGTCGGCGTTGGCGGCCAGGTAGGCGAGCAGGTCGAACTCGCGGCGGGTGAGGGCCAGCTCCCGGCCGGCGAGGTGCGCGGTGCGGGCGGTGGGGTCGACGCGCAGGTCGGCGACCTGGAGGACGGACCGCCGCGCCGCCCGCACGTCGGCGGGCTCGGACCGGCGCAGGACGGCGGCGAGACGGGCCGCGAGCTGCCCGCCGGAGAACGGCTTGACCAGGTAGTCGTCGGCCCCCGCGTTGAGCAGCCGGATGATCTCCGTCTCGTCGTCGCGGGCGGTGGCCACCAGCACCGGGACGCGGGAGATGCCGCGGATCATCCGCAGTACGTCCAGCCCGTCGAGGTCGGGCAGCCCCAGGTCGAGCACCACGATGTCCGGGGGGCTCTGCGTGATGTCGCGCAACGCCTCGAAACCCTGGTGAGCGGTCTTCACCGCGTAGCCGTGCCCGGTCAGGACCTCGATCAGCGCGGCCCGGATCACAGGGTCGTCCTCGACGACAAGTACGGAGGCCATGGGCAGGCACGTTAGCCGGTCCGTCACTATGGTGTCGTGTCCCGCCTCCTGCGCTACCTGATCATCTGGCTGTCGTGCACGGCCGCCAGTGTCACGGCTGTCATCATCACGATCCACTTCGTGGTGGGCTCGACCCGGCCGACGGCACCGGTCGCGCAGTCGGCGCCGCAGGAGCTGGCGGCCCCGTCGACGCCCCCGCGGCCCTCTCCGTCCCGGACCGCGAAGCCCTCGCCGAGCCCGTCGGCGACCAGCCGCGAGCCCAGCCCCACGCCGACCCGCACCCGTGCGAAGCCGGCCGATCCGGTTCCGACACCGACGCCCCCCGCCCGCACCACGCCCTCGCGGGCTCCGGCGGGCGGGGGTGACCTCGGCTGCGAGGACGGCGGGGCCGGCGTCTACACCGTGCCGTCGGAGGGCGGCAAGGTGACCGTGCGGTTCGGCGGCGCCGGGGTGTGCCTGATCTCCGCCGTGCCGAACCAGGGCTTCACGGTGGGCACGCGTCAGAGCGATCCACGGACCCTGACGGTGACGTTCTCGGGGGACCGCCACCGGTCGGAGATCACGGCGACGACGCAGCCGCGGAGCCAGGCCAGTGTCCGCGAGGTGTCGTTCTAGGGCCCGTCCGTCGGGGACCGGTGCCGGCCGGCGAGGGCACCCGCGGTGCCGCCGCCGGCCGGCGGGACGCTCCGCCTACGTCCTCGCGCAGGCGGACCCGTTCACGTGGAACGCGGTCGGGGCGGTGTTGGCGGCGCCCTTCGCGCCGGTGAACCCGAGGGTCACCGCGGAGCCGGCCGGGACGGTGGCGGTGTAGGAGGCCGGGGTGACGCTCACGGCGCCCCCGTTCTGGGCCGGGGTCCCTCCCCACATGTTCGTGATCCTCTGCCCGTCGGCGAACGCGAAGGTCAGCGTCCACGGGCCGATGGGCGCGGTGCCCGTGTTGCGGAGGACGATCTCCCCCTGGAACCCGCCGGGCCATTCGCCCACGACGCGGTAGCCCACCGAGCACGTGGCGCCGGGGGTGCCGCCCGCGTCGGTGGTGACGTCCACGGTGGCGGAGCGGGCCGAGCGGTTGCCGGCCGCGTCACGGGCGTAGACGGCGAAGGTGTAGGCGGTGTTGGCGGTGAGGCCCGTCACGGTGGCGGTGGTGCTGGTGGAGGCGGCGGCCGGGGTCTCGCCGCCGGCGCCGAGGCGGACCACGTCGTAGCCGGTGACGCCCACGTCGTCGGTGGCCGCGCTCCAGCCGAGGGTGACGGAGGTGGCGGTGACGGCGGTGGCGACCGGGGTACCGGGGGCCGTCGGGGCCCGGGTGTCACCGGGGCCGCCGCCACCGAAGACCGTCGCCTCCTTCGAGGTCCGGGCGATACCGTTCACGCCGTTGAAGATGCGCTCGCCCCAGGAGCTGAGCCGGCTGGGGTCGAAGTCGATCACGAGGTCGAGGATCGGGTCGGTGTTGCCGCTCCACGACCAGGCCAGGTAGCCGAGGTCGAGCTGCTCGGCGGTGGCCATCATGGTGTCCTCGTCGGGGTCCCCCCACTGGTCGGCGGGACCGCCGAACTCCCCGATGAGGATGGGCAGTCCGGCGTCCACGAAGGAGTTCAGGTAGCTGGTGATCTCCTGCGCGGTGTCGTAGACGCTGTACATGTGGATGGAGAAGATCAGGTTGCCGGTGGGGTCGGCGTCGTAGACGGCCTGGGCGTCGGCCTTCATCACGCCCTGCCAGTCCTGGCCCCAGTTGGGGGCGTCCACCATGATCGTGTGCTGGAAGCCGGCCGCGCGGAGCTTCTCGACCGCGGCGACGGTCGGCGCGGTCCAGCCGGCCGGGTCGGTGTTGCCCCAGGGCTCGTTGCCGATGTTGACGATGACGTAGTCCTCCTCACCGGCGAGGACGTCCTTGAGGCCGATCCAGTAGTCGGCGGCGTGGTCGAGCGTGCCGGCCGCGGCGTCCTCCCCGTAGCCCGTGGTGTCGTGCACCTCCAGCACGCAGATCAGGCGGTTGGCCTTGCAGTCCGCGACGACGGCGGCGACGTCGGCCGGGCTGTTCTCGGACCAGCGGTGGCCGTCGGAGAGGACGACCCGGACGCTGTTGGCGCCCTTCGCCTTGATGTCGGCGAGCGACTGCGTCTCACCCGGGTACCAGGTGTGCGCGTGGTTGACCCCGCGCATGACGAAGTCGTTGCCGTTGCCTTCGAGCAGCCTGCCGTCGCTGATGTGCAGGCCGACGGCCTCGGCGGCAGGCGTCCGGGCCAGGGCGACGGACGGGCAGAGGACGCCGACGACGACCAGCCCGATCAGGGTGGCCAGACCGGTCAGGAGACGGGCGAAGGCGCTCTTGCTTCTCGGTAGAGGGCGTGGTGCCGGTAAGGGGCGTTGTGCGGTGCGCACGGCGACTCCAGGGGGCGAGTAAGTGCGGACACGGGGGACACGCAGCTGTGGGAGCGCTCCCATAGAACTCAGGCGTCACGTACACGTCAAGACCTCGGGCGGAAAACGCTTGCCGGCCGCCCGTTTCCGGGCGGCCGGCAGCCGACTCACGTGACCGCACCCGTCAGGGCAGGGTCCACTTCTGGTTGGGTCCGGTGTGGCAGGACCACAGGTGTACGGGCGTGCCGTCGTTCCAGGTGCCGCCCGACGCGTCCAGGCACTTGCCCGACTGCGGGTTGCGCACGGTGCCGTCCGACTGCGCCGCCCACTTCTGGGCGCCCGAACCGTTGCAGGTCCACAGCTGGATCCGGGTGCCGTCCGCGCTGCCGCCGCCCGAGACGTCCAGGCACTTGCCCAGCGCCTTCAGTGTCCCGTCAGTGGCGACCGTCCAGCTCTGCGCCGCGCTCCCGTTGCACGTCCACACCTGCACCTTCGTACCGTCGGCGGTACCGGAGTTGTCCACGTCCAGGCACTTGCCGTTCACGCCCGTGACCCGACCGGTACGGGGCCCGGGCGACGTGCCGGACTGCTTGACGCGGACGTTGCGGAAGGCCACGTCGTCACCGTCTCCGTGGTTCTGGAGTCCGATGTGCCCCTGGGCCAGGCTCCGCGCCGGGTCGGTGTTGGTGAAGTCGTTGATCTTCGACCCGTTGAGGAAGATCTCCAGCCGTTCCCCGGTGACGCGCAGTTCGTAGGTGTTCCACTCCCCCGGCGGGTTCAGCGCGGCGTCCCGTGCGGGGAGGTCCGCCGACTTGAAGCCGTAGACGGCGCCCGTGGTGCGGTCGGCGGCGTCCGTGGCGTCGATCTGGATCTCGTAGCCGTTGTTCACCGCCGACCAGGGGTCGTTGGAGGCGGGGAAGCCCAGGAAGACACCGGAGTTGTCGTCGCCGGACGCCTTCCAGTCCAGCTTGAGGGAGTAGTCACCGGTGAGCTCCCGGGCGGAGTGCCAGAGCAGGCCCAGGCCCCCGTGGGAGGTGAGGGTGCCGTCGGCGAGAGTGAACCCGCCGGGGCCCGCCTGCTGCCAGCCGGTGGTGCCGGAGCCGTCGAAGAGCGACGTGTAGCCGCTCTCCGGGCGGCAGTCGGCGTTCGTCATCCCCGCCGCCCAGCGGACGCCGCCGAGCAGGTGCCGGCGGAAGGCGGGGTCGGTGTAGGACTCGTCGGTGTGGCCGCCGCCGGTGTAGAAGGCCCGGCCGCCACGGTAGTCCTTGCACCAGGCGATCGGGTGGTCGCCGTTCATGTTCCCGCCCGCGTAGCTCGACTCGTCGAGCGAGGCCAGCACATGGGCGGTGGTGCGGGGGTTGGTGCGGTAGTTGTACCACTCGTCGGTCCGCTGCCAGGTGCCGCCCAGGTGCGCGGTGGCGTCGTGGGCCCGGTCCTCCACCTCGACGGTCGCCGACTGGATGGCCGGGTGCGAGTGGAAGAGGGCGCCGGCCAGCCCCTCGTAGAAGGGCCAGTCGTACTCGGTGTCGGCGGCGGCGTGGATGCCGACGTATCCGCCGCCGCCGTTGACGTAGCTCTCGAAGGCCGTCTGCTGGGCGGCGCCCAGTACGTCGCCCGTCGTGGACAGGAAGACGACCGCCTTGTACTGGGCGAGGTTCCCGGTGGTGAAGGTGCCCGGATCCTCGGTGGCGTCCACGGTGAAGTTGTTCGCCGTGCCGAGGGCCCGCAGTGCCGTGATGCCGTCGTCGATCGAGGAGTGGCGGAAGCCCGCCGTCCGGGAGAACACGAGGATCTTGTACGCCGGGTCGGCCGCGGCCCGGGCCGCGGTGTCCGGGGCCGCCTGTGCGGCGGTGGTGCGGGCGGTGTCACCGGCGGCGACGCCGGGAAGGGCGGTGGCCTGGGGGGCCATGCAGAGCAGTGTTCCGGCGAACAGGCCCAGGGCTGCTTTCAGTGTGTTGCGCATGATGGTCGCCTCCTCTCTACGGCAGGGTCCACTTCTGGTTCGCTCCGGTGTGGCAGCTCCACAGGTGCACGGGCGTCCCGTCGTTCCAGGTGCCGCCCGACGCGTCCAGGCACTTGCCCGACTGCGGGTTGCGCACCGTGCCGTCCGACTGCGCCGCCCACTGCTGCGCACCCGAGCCGTTGCACGTCCACAGCTGCACCTTCGTGCCGTCCGCCGTGCCGCCGCCGGACACGTCCAGGCACTTGCCCAGCGCCTTCAGCGCGCCGTCACCGGCGACCGTCCAGCTCTGCGCCGTACTCCCGTTGCACGTCCACACCTGCACCTTCGTCCCGTCCGCCGTGCCCGCGTTGTCCACGTCCAGGCACTTGCCGTTCACCCCCGTCACCGCACCCGTGCGGGTGCCTGCGCCGGAGGTGGAGAAGGAGAACTCGTCCACGTCGAACAGCGAGCCGCTGCCGCCCTTGAAGACCAGGTGGAGGGTGGTGGACCCGGTGGGCTGGTTGCTCAGTGCCGCGGTCACGTCCTGGAACGTCTCCCAGCCGCCGGTGACCGGCACCGTCGCCGTGCCCAGCAGCGTGCCGGTCGGGGAGCCCGCGCGCACCTCGATGGTGCCGCCTGAGCCCGCGGAGGAGACCCGGGCGGTGAAGGCGGTGGTGTTGCCGAGGGCGTAGGGCTGGAAGGAGATCCAGTCACCGTTCTCGATGTGACCGACGGTCCTGCCCCCGTGCGCCGGAGTGTGGGTGACGACCTGGACGCCCGAGGAGTTCCCGTAGTGCTCGGCCTGCCGGTGGCTGGGCTGGGTGATGTGCTGGTCGTGGGTGGTGAGGGCGGGCTGTCCGTTCGCGCCCTGGTCGGTGTACTCGGCGTCGATGACGCCGAAGATGTTGGCGTTGGGGTCGTGTTCACCGTCCGCGAGGGTCCGCAGCGTGCCGGTGCAGCCGGTGGCCGAGGTCTGCGGGTGTCCGTGGCTGTCGTGCCCCACGATGAAGGTCACCTTCACCTTGGCGCAGTCGATGGTGCCGTCCTCGGGGTCGGTCACCGTCACCTTGAACGGGATGGCGGCGCCGAAGTCGTAGACGCTCCCGTCGGCCGGCAGGTCGAGCCGCACCGTGGGCGCGGTGTTGCCGACCGTGATCTGCACGGAGGCCGTGGCGGACTTGCCCGTGCTGTCGGTGACCTTCAGCGTGGCCGTGTAGCGGCCGTTGGTGGTGTAGGTGTGGGACGGGTTGGCCGCGGTGGAGGTGGCGCCGTCGCCGAAGCCCCAGGCGTAGGAGAGGGCGTCGCCGTCCGCGTCGGAGCTGCCGGCGGAGGAGAAGGTCACCGCGAGGGGCGCCTTGCCGGAGGTGGTGTTCGCCTTGGTCTGGGCCACCGGGGCATGGCCTCCGGTGACGTGCTCGATGCGGTACAGGGCAGAGTTGGCGTCGCCGTTGAAGTAGCCGGTGCCGTAGTCGAGGACGTAGAGGGCGCCGTCCGGGCCGAAGGCCATGTCCATCACCTGGGTGCCGCTCCAGGGGAAGGCGTTGATGGACTGCACGGTGCCGTCGCCGCCGGCCTCGATGCGTTTGATCCAGCGCCGGCCGAACTCGCCGGCGAAGAAGTCGCCGTCGTACTCGGCGGGGAACTTGACCTCGGAGGTGGAGTTCGCGTCGTAGCGGTAGACGGGTCCGCCCATGGGCGACTCCGAGCCGCCGCCGAACTCCGGTACCGAACCGCCGTCGTAGGGGATCCAGGCGGGCTGGACGGGCGGCAGGTCGGTGAGGCCGGTGTTGCGCGGGGAGGTGTTCCTCGGGGCGGCGCAGTTGAACGCGGCACCCGACGCGCCGGAGGCGAAGTCGTGGTCGACGTAGGCGTCGTTGTCGCCGGTGCAGTAGGGCCAGCCGAAGTTGCCCGGCTTCGTGACGCGGTTGAACTCGACCTGCCCGGCCGGTCCCCGGGAGGCGTTCGCGGTGCCCGCGTCCGGGCCGTAGTCACCGACGTACACGGTCCCCGTGGCCTTGTCGACGCTCATCCGGAAGGGGTTGCGGAAGCCCATCGCGTAGATCTCGGGGCGGGTCCTGGCGGTGCCGGGGGCGAAGAGGTTTCCGGACGGGATTCCGTAGGACCCGTCGGCGTTCACCTTGATGCGCAGGATCTTGCCGCGCAGGTCGTTGGTGTTTCCGGAGGAACGCTGGGCGTCGTACGCGGGGTTGCGCGAGGCGCGCTCGTCGATGGGGGTGTAGCCGTCGGAGGCGAAGGGGTTGGTGTCGTCGCCCGTCGACAGGTAGAGGTTGCCGGCCGCGTCGAAGTCGATGTCGCCGCCGACGTGGCAGCACAGGCCGCGGGAGGCGGGCACGTCGAGGATCTTCTTCTCGCTGGCGGTGTCCAGGGTGCCGTCGGTCCGCAGGACGAACCGGGACAGCCGGTTGACCCCGTCGAAGGGGGCGAAGTCGGCCGCCGTTCCACTGGCCGGCGCGTCACCGGCGGGGGTGTTCAGCTTGGGGGCGTAGTAGAGGTAGACGAACCGGTTGGCCGAGAAGCCGGGGTCCGCGGCGACGCCCTGCAGTCCTTCCTCGTCGTGGCTGTAGACGTCCAGTTTGCCCGCCACGGCCGTGGTGCCCGCCGCGTCGGTCCGCCGGAGGGTGCCGTCGCGCGAGGTGTGCAGCACCGAGCGGTCCGGCAGGACCGCCAGGGTCATCGGTTCGCCTGTCTCGGCCACCCCCTTGGCGAGGGTGACCTGCTGGAACTCCTCGGCTGCCGCGGCCTTGGTCCCGCCCGGGTCCGCCGGGGCCGCGACGGCCGGGCTCACCGGCAGCGTCAGGCCGACGGCACACGCCAGGGCCGGCAGCAGGAAGCGGACACGTCTGTGTCCGCGCGGTCTCGTGCGCACTGAGTTCTCCCGGGGAGTGAGGGGTGGCGGCAAGCGTGCTGGGCCTGCCGTGAGGGAGTACGGGCGCGCGCCGTCGCGCCGTCGAGCGCCGGTCGGGGACAGCTATGACCGGTTCATTTCAAGGAAGTTAGCGGCCTTGGTCCGAACCTGTAACCCCCTTCTCCGCAAGATCTCTAATCTTTTTCCGCCGACGGGACAAAGTGCCTGGACGCGTCGCCGAGGAGGGTCACGGCGCGCCGTGCCGGCCTACGCGGTCCAGCACCGCCCGCATCGCGCGCTGGACGGCCTGGCGGGTCTCGTCGGTCGGGTCGACGCCTTCGAAGGCGTGGTGGCCGTGCGGCACGTCGACCACCTCCACGTCCGCTCCCGCGTCCTCGGCCGCGGCCAGGAACTCCTCGACCGTGGCGGCGATCTCGGGCGCCTCCAGTCCGACGCGGGTGAGTACGAGGGGCAGGTCGCCGGCGTTCGCCACCGCCCGCGCCGGGTGGAAGCGGGAGCCGGACAGTCCCCAGACGGGCAGGGGCGCGAGGACCGGGTAGGTGGCCGCCAGGCAGCGCAGCCACCGCGGGGGCGCGGCGAGCCAGTCGGTGGTGATCAGACCGGCCCCCGAGAAGAACCACAGCGCGACCCGGTCCGCGTCCACAGCCGGGTCGGCCCGGACCGCCTCCACCGCGGCGGCCACGTCCGCGGCGGCGCGCTCGTAGTCGGACAGGTCGTGGAGGCGGTGGTCGACGACCGCGCCCACCGCGCCGCCGGCCGCCGCGAGGCGCGCGTAGCCCGTCAGGGCCGGCCAGTCCCTCGGGGTGGGCCGGGCGTCGGCGGGTACCGGGCCGCCGTGCACGAACAGCACCGCGGGCCGCGGGCCGTCGGCGTCGGGCAGGTGGAGGTCGACGTTCCCGTGCCGTTCCCGGGGGGCTTCGGGGACGTCGAGCGGGAACGGGCGCAGATGCGCGGGCGGTACCGCCGCGTCGGCGGGGACCAGCCGGTGTCCCTCGCCGGCCGCGGCCCGCAGCAGGACGTCCGTCAGCTCGGCGGGAGCGGAGAGCATCGGCCAGTGTCCCGTGGGCAGTTCGAAGAAGGTCACCCGCGGGTCGGTGAGGGCCTGCAACGCCGGATCGCCGAAGCCCACCATCATCTGGACCGTTTCGATGCTCGCACCGTTGCGCGTGCACAGCACGCCGGTGGTGGGCACCGTGGCCACGGCGCCGGTCAGGCTCAGCGGTTGGAGCAGGGTGGCGAGCGGCTGCGGCGCGGCGAGCGCGGTGAGCCGGTCCAGGGTCGCGTCCGGGACGCCTGCCGTGCTGCCCCACAGCCGCCACTCGTCGGCCCCGGCCGGGGGCTCGAGCACGTCGCCGGTGTCCGCCCGGCCACCGGCCGCGGCCAGCCGCGCGCGCAGCGACCGGTCGGGCACGGCGGCCAGGGCGGGGACGCCGTCCTGCGGCATGCCCGAGTCCAGGTGGACGACGCGGCCGACGCGCTCCGCCCGCCGGTCGGCGGCTCCCAGCGCCGGGTGGATGCCGTAGTCGTGGCCGACCAGCACCACCTCGCGGTCCTGTGCCGTGCCGACGGAGTCGATCACCGTGAGGACGTCCGCGATGTGGGTCTCCAGGTCGATGCCGCCGGCCGGCGCGGTACGCGGACCGTCGAGCCCGGTGAGGGCCACCGGGTGCGCCTCGGCGCCCGCGGCGGTCAGCCGGGCGGTGGTCTCCCGCCACACATGAGTACCGGTGAACATGCCGGACACCAGGACGAACGCGGTCATGGTCGCTCCTTCATACCCCTGCGGGGCGGCCCGATCGCCGTCCCGCGGTCGCCGGTACGGTAGGAACTCCCCCTGAGGGAGGTTCAAGTGACCACGTCGGACGACGGTCTGTGCGGCATCGGTGAGCTCGCCGAGCAGGCGGGCGTCACCGTGAAGACGGTCCGCTTCTACTCCGACCGCGGGCTGCTGCCGGAGGCCTCCCGCAGCGCCGGCGGGCACCGGCGCTACGGCCCCGAGGCGCTCGACCGCCTGCGGCTGATCCGCTCCCTGCGCGCTCTCGACCTGTCGGTCCCGGTGGTGCGCCGGATCCTCGACGAGGAGGACGACCCGTGCGGCGCGTACGCGGAAGGCGGCGCCCTGGAGGCCGCCGTCGCCGGGCGGCTGAGCGACGTCGGTTCCGAGCTGGCGGCGCTGCGCTGGCGGGAGGCGGCGCTGCGTCTTGTGCAGGAGTGCGCGCCCGGGGAGCGACCGGACCGGCTGCGGCTGATCGGCACCGTGAGCGTTCCGCCCAGCACGGCCCCGCTGGTCCGGTTCTGGCGCGGCTGGCTGCCTCCGCGGATGCCGGCCCGGTCCACCGGCGCGTTCCTGGAGGTGGCGGTGCCACGGCCGCCCGACGATCCGGCCCCGGCCCACGTCCTCGCCTTCGCGCGGCTCAACGCCCTTGTCCTCGCCCCCTGTCCGGGTACCGCGCGGCCCCAGCCCGAGGCGCACCGGGTGGCCGGTGCCCGGGGCGCCGCCGTGCTGTACGAAGGGCTGGCGGAGGCGTACGAGCTGGCGGGCGTCCAGCTGCGCCGGGACCGGTCCCCGAGCCCCGGCGAGGCGCTGGACGGCTTCGTCGGCGCGTACACGGGCGCGTACGGCGTCCGGGACACCCCGGCCTTCCGCCGTCGGCTGACCGGGCAGCTCGCGGCCGATCCGCGGATCGACCAGTACTGGGAGCTGGTCGCCGAGGTGATCACCCCGCCGGGCCGCCGGGCCGAGCCGACGCCCGGCTCCGCGCACGACTGGCTGCTCGCGGCCCTGGTCGGGGAGACGGGGGCGGCACAGCCGGTGGTATGACGTCAGGGGACGTCGCCCCGCCAGTCGAAGCGCCGGCGGTCGTCGGTCCTCGGACCGTACGCGGAGCGTCCGCCCGGGCCGTAGCGGCCTATCTCCGTGGCCAGCACCACTCCCCTGGCCCGCTCCCGCTCCGTGAGGTCCGTGACGTCCAGGAGCAGACCGTCCAGGGGGCCGCCCACCAACTGGACGTAGCCCCGGCCGGGCCGCGGCCCGGGGCTGTCGTGGTCGGCGCCGTACACCCTGCCCCGCATGAACTCCACCTCATCCATGCGTCGCAGCCTCGCATCCGCCACTGACAACGCCTGCGGAACGGCGTCCTCACAGGAGCGGGTCGTCTGGCAGGTCGAAGACACCGGGCAGCGCGGTGGCCGGCAGGTGCGGGACCGCCGGCCGTGCGATCTCCGGTACGCGCGCGGCCGACGCGTACGGCGCGGCGGCGTACTGGCGCAGGAGTTCCTCCCACGGTCCCGGGACGGGCAGCCGTACCAGGACGGACCAGGGGCGCAGGCGCACCCGCCACTCCCCGGCCGGCCGCAGGCCCCGGGCGGCGAGCCGCCCCTCCGCCCAGCCGACGGCGGCGGCCCGCCGGTCCTCGTCCTCCGAGGAGGGTGACGGTGTCCTGGAACCGTCCCCGGTCCACCACCACCCGCGTGGTCTCGCGCATCGCCTCAGCTCAGCACCGCGTCCCGGGCGCGGCCACCGCTCTTCGACCCCGTCGGTTCGTGCCCGCGCCGGGAGTGCGGCGGACGGTGAGCGCGAGGAGGGCCGCGGCGGCGCACGCCGCGCCGAGGACGGTCCACAGCGGGTCGTAGCCGGCGAAGGCGTCACGCGCGACGCCGCCCAGGAAGGCGGTCAGCGCGGCGCCGACCTGGTGCGCGGCGTTGGCCCAGCCGAAGACGATGGCGCTGTCGTCCCCCCAGAAGGTGCGGCACAGGGCGATGACGGGGGGCACCGTGGCGAGGTCGAGGAGGCCGAAGAGGACGACGAAGGCCATCATGGGCGGCGTCACGGTCGCGCTCATGAGCGTGGGCAGCGCGACCAGCAGCAGACCGCGCGCGGTGAGGACGACGGCCAGCAACCTGCGCGGGTCGAGCCGGTCGGTGAGCCATCCGGCGACGACGGTGCCGGCGACGTTGAAGACGCCGATCAGCGCCAGCAGCGTCGAGGCCGTGGTGACCGGCATGCCGTGGTCGTGGGCGGCGGGCGCGAAGTGCGTCCACATGACGCCGTTGGTCGAGGCACCGCAGACGGCGAAGGCGGTGGCGAGCAGCCAGAAGGGGGCGGTCCGCGCGGCGTCGCGCAGGACGGTGAGGGCGCGCCGTGCCGCGCCGGGGACGGGGGGCGGCCTGGGGACGAAGGCGGGGTTGCCGTAGGGGCGGTGACCGCTGTCGGCGGGGTGGTCGGCCAGGGCGAAGCGGACCAGGACCAGGACGGCCAGGGCGGCGAGGGCCGGCGCGGCCAGCGACGCACGCCAGCCGTGGTGGTCGACGGTCCAGGACAGGGCGGGCAGGAAGACCATCTGCCCGAGCACGCCGGCCGAGGAGAGGATGCCGGTGACCAGGCCGCGGCGGGTGGTGAACCAGCGGTTGGCGACGGTGGTGGCGAGGGTCATGGACAGCGCGCCGGTGCCGAGGCCCACCAGGAGGCCCCAGAGGAGGGCGAACTGCCAGGCGGCGGTCATGACGGTGGTGAGCAGCGCTCCCGCGGCGACGACCCCGAGGGCGGTGCCGACGATCCGCCGGACGCCGAAGCGGTCCATCAGGGACGCGGCGAACGGGGCGGTGAGGCCGTACAGGACCATGTTCACCGAGGCGGCGAGACCGATGACGCCGCGGGACCAGTGGAACTCGCCGTGCAGCGGGCTCTGGAGGATGCCGGGCAGGGTGGAGAACGCACCGGCGACGACGATCGTGGCCGCGGTGACGGCCGCCGTCCACCAGGCGCGGTGTCCGGGGAGGGTGCGGGGGTGTCGGGTCGTGTGGCGCATGGGCACCACCCTTCGCCGGACGCGGAGCACACACCACTGGCCAGATGGACAGCGAGTGAAAGAATCTGGTCATGACTGATGAGCGAGGCCGGGCACCGCACCGGGTGGCGGTGTTCGTGCGCCCCGGGTTGCTGCCGATGGAACTGGGCATCGTGCACCGGCTGTTCGGGACGGCCGCCGACGAGGACGGACGGCCGCTGTACTCGGTGCTCACCTGTGCGAGCACGCCGGGCGAGGTCGCCACCGACACGGACTTCAGCGTGCACGTCCGGCACGGGCCCCAGGTCCTGGAGAGCGCCGACACGGTGGTGGTACCGGCGGCGGTGGAGGACTACGGGCCGCAGGAGCGGGGGCGGCTGGCCGACCCGGTGCGGGCGGCACTGGAGCGGGTCCCGGCCTCCGCCCGGCTGGCGTCCATCTGCACCGGCTCCTTCGTCCTGGCCGCGGTCGGCGCGCTGGAGGGGCGGCGGGCCACGACGCACTGGAAGTCGTGCGCCGAACTGGCCTCGCTGTACCCGGAGGTGGACGTCGATCCGGACGTGCTCTACACGGACGACCGCGGAGTGCTCACCTCGGCCGGCGTTGCCGCGGGGATCGATCTGTGCCTGCACATGATCCGCGACGATCACGGCGTGGAGGTGGCGAACCGGGTGGCGCGCGGGACCGTGGTGCCACCGCATCGCGAGGGGGGCCAGGCGCAGTACGTCGACCGGCCCGTCCCGCAGGCCGACGACGCCTCGACGGCCGCCGCCCGGACCTACGCGCTCCAGCGGCTGGGCGAGCCGCTCACCCTGGAGGACCTCGCACGGCAGGCGGCGATGAGCGTGCGCACCCTCAGCCGGCGGTTCCGGCAGGAGACCGGGGTGACGCCCATGCAGTGGCTCGGCCGGCAGCGCCTCGACTACGCGCGGCGGCTGCTGGAGCGCAGCGACGAGCCGGTCGACCGCATCGCCGCCCGCGCCGGGTTCGGCACCGGGACGGCGATGCGCCAGCACTTCCGCGAGGCGCTCGGTGTGTCACCGCGGGCGTACCGCAACACCTTCCGCGGGACGGCGTAGTGCGGGGTGCCCGGACCGGCGAGTAGTGCGGCGTGTCCGGACCGGCCGAACGGCGGGCCGGCCCGGACACCGGCGGATCAGACCAGGTCGAAGCGGTCGAGGTTCATGACCTTGACCCAGGCGTCGACGAAGTCGTGGACGAACTTCTCCTTGGCGTCGTCGCTCGCGTAGACCTCGGCGAGCGCCCGCAGTTCGGAGTTCGACCCGAAGACCAGGTCGGCGCGGCTGCCCGCCCACCTGACCTCGCCGGTGGCGGCGTCACGGCCCTCGAACGTGGTCTGGTCCTCGGACGTCGACTTCCAGGTGACGCCCAGGTCGAGCAGGTTCACGAAGAAGTCGTTGGTCAGCGAGCCCGGCGTCCTGGTGAAGGCGCCGAGCTGGGAGTTCTGGTAGTTGGCGCCCAGGACCCGCAGGCCGCCGACGAGCACGGTCATCTCGGGCGCGCTCAGGGTGAGCAGGTTCGCCCGGTCGAGCAGCAGGTACTCGGCCGGCAGGCGGTTGCCCTTGCCGAGGTAGTTGCGGAATCCGTCGGCGACCGGCTCCAGCGCCTCGAACGACTCGGCGTCGGTGTGCTCCTCCGTGGCGTCCACCCGGCCCGCGGTGAAGGGGACCTGCACCTGGAAGCCCGCCTCCTTGGCGGCCTTCTCGACGGCGGCGGTGCCACCGAGGACGATCAGGTCGGCCAGGGAGACCTTCTTGGCGCCGGAGTTGAACTCCTGCTGGACACCCTCCAGGACCCGCAGGACCTGGGCCAGCTCGTCGGGCTCGTTGACCTCCCAGCCGCGCTGCGGCTCCAGGCGGATGCGGGCGCCGTTGGCACCGCCGCGCTTGTCGCTGCCGCGGAAGGTGGACGCCGAGGCCCAGGCGGTGGACACCAGCTGCGAGACGGACAGGCCGGACTCGAGGAGCTTGGTCTTGAGGGTGGCGACGTCCTCGGCGTCGAGGGGCTCGCCGTCGGCCTCCGGCAGCGGGTCCTGCCAGAGCAGGGTCTCCTCGGGCACCTCCGGGCCGAGGTAGAGGGACTTCGGTCCCATGTCGCGGTGGGTCAGCTTGTACCAGGCGCGGGCGAAGGCGTCCGCGAACTCCTCGGGGTTCTCGTAGAACCGGCGGGAGATCGGCTCGTAGATCGGGTCGTAGCGCAGCGACAGGTCGGTGGTGAGCATCTTCGGGCGGTGCTTCTTCGACGGGTCGTGCGCGTCCGGGACGATCTCCGGGGCGTCCTTGGCCACCCACTGGTTCGCACCGGCCGGGCTCTGCTCCAGCTCGTACTCGAACTCGAAGAGGTTCTTGAAGAACCCGTCGCTCCACCGGGTCGGGGTGGACGTCCAGGTGACCTCCAGACCGGAGGTGATGGCGTCACCGCCCTTGCCCGTGCCGAAGGTGTTCCGCCAGCCCAGGCCCTGCTCCTCCATGGTGGCGGCCTCGGGGTCGGCACCGACGTGGTCGGCGGGGCCGGCGCCGTGGGTCTTGCCGAAGGTGTGGCCGCCGGCGATCAGCGCGACGGTCTCCTCGTCGTTCATCGCCATGCGGCGGAACGTCTCGCGGATGTCGCGGGCGGCGGCGATCGGGTCCGGGTTGCCGTTGGGGCCCTCCGGGTTGACGTAGATCAGGCCCATCTGGACGGCGCCGAGCGGGTTCTCCAGCTCGCGGTCGCCGCTGTAGCGCCGGTCGTCGAGCCAGGTGGTCTCGGGGCCCCAGTAGACGTCCTCCTCGGCCTCCCAGACGTCGGCGCGGCCACCGGCGAAGCCGAAGGTCTCGAAGCCCATCTGCTCCAGGGCGACGTTGCCGGTGAGGACCAGCAGGTCGGCCCAGGACAGGCTCTGCCCGTACTTCTTCTTGACCGGCCACAGCAGGCGGCGGGCCTTGTCGAGGTTGCCGTTGTCGGGCCAGCTGTTGAGCGGCGCGAACCGCTGCTGTCCGGCGCCGGCGCCGCCGCGGCCGTCGCTGATCCGGTAGGTGCCCGCGCTGTGCCAGGCCATGCGGATCATCAGCGGGCCGTAGTGGCCGAAGTCGGCGGGCCACCAGTCCTGCGAGGTGGTGAGGACCTCGGCGATGTCGCGCTTCACGGCCGGCAGGTCGAGCGACCCGAACGCCTCGGCGTAGTCGAAGTCGTCACCCAGCGGGTTGGCCACCGCGGGGTTCTTGGCGAGGATCTTCAGGTTGAGCCGCTCCGGCCACCACTGGCGGTTTCCGCCCCCCTGGGTGGGGTGCGGGGCGCGTCCGTGGGCGACCGGGCAACCACCGGTCTCCTCGGTTTTCGCGTCGGTCACGATGGCGTCGTGGTTCTCGGACATGGACATCCTTCCGGAGGGGCGGATCAAGGTGCTGGGGTACTGCCGGGGGTGGAGCAGTCGGGGCACAGGCCCCGGTAGATGACCTCGGCCTCGTCTATCGCGAAGCCGTGGTCGTCGGAGGCGGTCAGACAGGGCGCCTCGCCGACGGCGCAGTCGACGTCGGCGAGGGCGCCGCAGGACCGGCACAGGACGTGGTGGTGGTTGTCCCCCACCCGCCCCTCGAACCGCGCCGGGCCGCCGGGCGGCTGGATGCGGCGCACGAGCCCCGCCGCGGTGAGCGCGTGCAGCGCCTCGTACACGGCCTGCAGGGAGACGTGGCCCACGCGCAGGCGCACCTGGGCGGCGGCCGCCTCGGCGTCGAGGTGACCGCCCCGCCGGACGGTCTCGAGCAACGCGACACGGGCTGCGGTCACGCGTAGGCCGGCCCCGCGCAGCTCCGAGGCGACGGCCGTATCCCGGGATGCGGTCATGGCGGGAACCTACTCCGCCAAACACGAAAGCCTCAAGGAAACGAAGCGATCAATTTTGGTGACGGTCCGGTGCGGCGGGGCGGCGTCGTGCCGGGCGTGCCCCGGTGGCGGTGAACGATCGTGGTAGACAACGTGGGTGCGGGGCACTGGCAGGGAACGCCGCATCCGGCACAGCGCGACAACAGGAGTGAGTGAGTAGCCCGTGCTATTGAAGACGTTCCGTTGGGCCTTCGCCGTCACCGCCCTGGGCCTGGCCGTGGGGGTGCTGTACGACGGGTGGACCGCCTTCGGCCTGGTCGCGATCCTCGCGGTGCTGGAGATCTCCCTGTCCTTCGACAACGCAGTGATCAACGCCGGGATCCTGAAGAAGATGAGCGCCTTCTGGCAGAAGATCTTCCTCACCGTCGGCATCCTGATCGCCGTCTTCGGGATGCGTCTGGTCTTCCCCGTCGTCATCGTGGCGGTCAGCGCCCGGCTGAGCCCGTGGTCCGCGGTCCACCTGGCGCTCACGGACAAGGAGCGCTACCAGGAGCTGGTGACGGACGCCCATCCGTCGATCGCCGCCTTCGGTGGCATGTTCCTGCTCATGATCTTCCTCGACTTCGTCCTCGAGGACCGCGAGATCAAGTGGCTCGGTCCGCTGGAGCGAGCGCTGGCCAAGCTCGGCAGGGTGGAAATGCTGTCGGTCTGCGTCGCCCTGGTCGCGCTGCTCGTCTCCGCCGTCACCTTCGGCGCCCACGCCCATCAGCACGGCGGCATCCACGCCGACAAGGCGCAGACGGTGCTCCTCGCCGGCATCGGCGGCCTGATCACGTACATGGTCGTCGGCGGTCTCTCCGGCTTCTTCGAGGGCCGGCTCGAGCGGGAGGAGGAGCGCGAGCGCGAGGCCGGGACGGCGGCGGCGCGTTCCGGCGGGAACCGTTCGGCCGTCGCCCTCACCGGCAAGGCCGCGTTCTTCATGTTCCTCTACCTGGAGGTCCTGGACGCGTCGTTCTCCTTCGACGGCGTCATCGGCGCCTTCGCCATCACCAACGACATCGTGCTCATGGCCCTGGGCCTGGGCATCGGCGCCATGTACGTCCGCTCGCTCACCGTCTACCTGGTCCGCCAGGGCACCCTCGACGACTACGTCTACCTGGAGCACGGCGCCCACTACGCCATCGGCGCCCTCGCCGTCATCCTCCTGGTCACCATCCAGTACGAGATCAACGAGATCGTCACCGGCCTCATCGGCGTCCTCCTGATCGGCGCCGCGTTCTGGTCCTCCGTGCGCCGCAACCGCGCCCTGGCCGCGGCTTCCTGACGCCGGAGGCGGCCGGGGCGCAGGGGTGTGGGCAGGTGCCGCGCGGCGGGCGCCCCTGCCTCAGGAGACGGTCGCGGGCGGCGGGGTCCAGCGCCTGGTGCGGGCCGCGGCGCCCGAGACGCCGTAGTCCTTCCTCAGTTGCTCGGGGATGGCGTAGTGCATGACGCGTCCGCGGGTGAGGGAGGACAGTTCGAGGACCGTCGTGAGGTGGCCGATCCGGTCCAGCGCCCATGCGCCCAGCGGCGAGCGGTCCTCGATGGTCTCCAGGACGCCCAGGAGGTGCGGAGCCGCCTTCACCAGGGTGTCCCAGGGGGTGCGGGGCACTTCCAGCCAGTCGGCGCACGTGTCCCCGACGAGGTAGCGGATCAGGGCCGAGACCACCGGGTCGAAGAGCGTGCCGGGGACCACTTCCTCGTACAGGTCGATCAGCTGCCGCGTCAGGTGGGCGCCCTCCTCGGAAGGGCCCATGTGGCGCAGCATGTACAGGTCGAGGAACCGGCGCGCCTCGTCGAGCGTGCCGGGGACGGCGCTCTGGTCGACACCGAGCATGGCGCCGACCACGCGCCAGGCGTAGAAGTACGCGTCCGCCCCTTCGGCCGACATGTGCACACCGAGGCGGTGCAGGCTGTCCAGGACCAGCAGGGAGAAGAACATCTGCCCGCCGATCATGTCCTCCTGGCAGATCGGTACGCCCAGGGCGTCGGTGTCCCAGCGGTCCTCCCGCTTCAGGTGGTGGCGGATGGCGGCGTGCAGCAGACGTACCTTCTGGGCGGCCGGAATGAAGCGGCCACCGGCCTCGAAGGCGTCCGGTTGCATGAGGTACACGGTGAACTGGCCGGTCTCCGCCATGCGTTTGGAGGGGTAGCTCAGACCGTGGGTGGCGGACAGCAGCCTGGCCACGTGCGGGACGACGTAGCAGGCGGGCATGGACGCGAAGGACAGCGCGGTGGAGATGTGCACGTTGTTGTCGATGAAGAAGAGGCGGGCCTTCTCCATCTCGTTCCAGTCCACCCAGTCGGGCGGGGTGGCCGTCGCCCGCAGGTACTCCCTGGCGACCCCGGGCAGACCCTCCGGCAGCGCCTGGCCGGTCGTGGAGACGTAGCGCATCAGGGAGTTGAACGTGCCGATCTCGCCGCGTTCGAACAGGGTGGCGACGACAGCGTCGGCCAGGTCGTCGCCGCTGCGGCGCAGGGCGTCCATCGAGGTCTCGGTGTAGGTCATCGCGGTCTCCTCGTCAGTGGATGCGGTCGGTGGCCTGCTGGGCGAGTGCGTGCAGCGCCCGCCGCGCGTGCGGGGGCGTGTCGGCGCGGTCCAGGGCGCGGGTGGCCTGTTCCACCCGGGCGCCGATCATCCGCTCGACGCGCTGCGGCGCCTTCAGCTCCCGCATGAGGGCGCGCACCTCGCACAGGTGCGTCTCGTCCAGGTCGTCACGGCCCAGCACCCCGCTCAGCCGCTCCCGCTGGGACGCGTCGGCGGCCCGCCAGGTCTCGGCCAGCAGTGCGGTGGGCCGGTGGGCCCGCAGATCGTCCAGGCCCGCCTTGCCGGTGCGCTCGGGGTCCCCGAAGAGGCCGAGCAGGTCGTCGCGCAGCTGGAAGGCCTCGCCGAGCGGCAGGCCGTAGGCGGAGTAGGCGTCCCGCAGCCCGGGGCCGGCACCGGCGAGCAGGCCACCGATGAGCAGGGGGTGTTCGACGGTGTACTTGGCGGTCTTGTACCGGACGACCTTGAGCGAGGTCCCGGTGTCCGGCCGTCCGCCGGTGTGCAGGATCTCCAGGCACTCGCCGGCGATGAGTTCCCGGGCGAGTTCGCCCCACAGCCCCCGGGCGCGGGCGAGGTAGGCGCCGGGCAGACCGCTGCCGGCGAACAGCCGTCCCGCGAGGGCCATCAGGTGGTCGCCCACCAGCATGGCCAGGGACCGGGCGGCGGTACGGGCGCGGCGGCGGCCGTCCCGGGCCAGTACCGCTTCCAGGGCGACGTGGGCGGTGGGCAGACCGTGCCGCAGCGGGCTGTCGTCGATGAGGTCGTCGTGGACGACGGCCGCGGCGTGCACGAGCTCCATGGCGGCCGCCGCCCGCACCAGCGCGTCGTCGTCGGGCTGCCCGGCCGCTCGCCAGCCCCAGTAGCAGAAGGCGGCCCGCAGCCGCTTGCCGTGCCCGGCGGCGCCGCGCAACTGCTCGGCCACGGGGGTGAGGGCGTCGTCGACGGCCACCAGGTGACCGGCCTCCTCGTCCACGAAGCCGTGCAGCACGCCGTCGACGCGGACCTTGAAGGCGGCCGGGTCCCAGCGGTCAGTCATCGGCGCCGTCGGCCGCCCGTCGCCCGCGCGCGTGCCGGGCGAGCACCTCCAGGTGGGCGGGCGGCACGTTGGTGCACCGCTCCAGGGCCAGCCTGCCCCGGGCCTGGAGGTCCTGTTCGGCCTCCCGCACCAGGTCGGCGGTGTCCGAGCGGCGCAGGAGACCGCGCACCGCGCCCACCGCCGACCCGAGGGTGCTCACCGCCAGGTCGGCGAGTCCGGCGACCACCAGCACGGCCTGGTCGTCCCGGCCTCTGCCCCGTCGCGTCGCGTGCGTCATGCTTCTCCCCGGAGATCGCGTCGTCAGCGATGCGCCTGGTCGACGGCGCATCCGGTCCGATCATGACCGGGCAGAACGGACGAAAGATCGCGAATACCCCTTCGAGCGATGCGGGGAACTGGCGAGCGACGTCAGGCGGACTGGCGTCGGACGGGCCGTTCAGTCGCCCGAGGCGTCTCCCCCCGGCGCGGCCCTCGGTTCAGCCGGCCCGCTCGACGCTCCACGTCGGCAACCGCTCGAAGAAGTCGACCGCCTCCTCGCGCCACCGCGGACGCCAGCCCGCGGCCACCAGGCCGGCCTGCTCGGCGTGGCGCCGCATGTCCGCCCGCATGAGGGAGGCCACGCCGCGACGCTCACCGATCCCCCGGACGGCGGCTACGGTCTCCGGGGTGCAGGCACGGTCCCCGAGGGCCGCCTCCACGAGAGTGCGCTCGGCGCCGCTCGTCGCGGACAGCAGGCGGGCGACGGTGTAGCTGCGCCTGCCCTCGCGGAGGTCGGTGCCCGTCGGTTTGCCCATGGTGGCCGCGTCGCCGAACAGGTCCAGGTAGTCGTCGCGCATCTGGCCGCAGATGCCGACCAGTCGCGCGTAGCGACGCAACTCCTTGTCGTGGTCGGCCGGTCGTCCGCCCGCGGCCAGGAGCCCGAGGTACAGCGGGGCGAGGACCGAGTAGCGGGCGGACTTGTGGTCGGCCACGTCGTGCAGGACCTCGTCGTCCGGGGCGGCGGGCGCGAAGTCGCGCTCCAGGTCGGCGATCTGCCCCACGAACGTGTCGGTCGCGGCGCGCGTCTGGACCTCGACCATGGCCTGCCGCACCTCGACCGGGAGCTCGGCGTCCAGCAGCACGCGCAGGGAGAGGGCGAGCGCGAGGTCCCCCGCGAGGACGGTGAGGCCGAGCGCGGCCTGCGGGTGCCGGGGGAACCGCTCCCGGTAGGCGTAGTAGGTGGTCGGTCCGCCCCGGCGGGTGGCGCTGTCGTCGATGAGGTCGTCGTGCACCAGCCCGTGGGTCTGCAGCAGCTCGATGCTCAGGGCGGCGGCGTCCAGCCCCGGGACGGGCTCGTCCCGCACCAGGCGCGCGGCCTCGTGCAGCAGCACGACCCGCATCCGCTTGCCGCCCCGCAGGGAGAGGTCGCGCAGCAGCTCCAGGCACTCCGGCGTGAACCGGCTGAAGGACGGCGCCTCCAGCGTCGCGCCCAGCGTCTCGAAGTACTCCGCGAAGAGCGCGTTGAACCGGCGCTCGCACCGGGCGGCACGGTCCGGCGGCTGCTCGGGCATGGCGAGGTCCTCCTGGGGCCGGGCGGGTGACGCTCAGCAGTGTGCCAGGTGGCCCGGACACGGCGGGGCCCGGCTCCGCGGTCGCGGGGCCGGGCCTCGGGGTCACTCGCGGTTCAGCCCTGGCGGGCCTTGAAGCGCGGGTCCTTCCTGTTGATCACGTAGGTCACGCCGTGGCGGCGCACCACCTGTGCGCCCGGCCTGGCCTTCAGCGAGCGCAGGGACTTGCGCACCTTCATGATCGCCTCCTCGCTCCGTCGCTCCGTCGCGCCGTTCAGCGTTCCTCGCGGAACGGAACGTGCTCTCCCACCACCGGGTCGTACTTGCGCAGGACGAGCCGGTCGGGGTCGTTGCGTCGATTCTTGCGCGTCACGTACGTGACGCCGGTCCCGGCCGTCGACCTCAGCTTGACGAGCGGGCGTGCGGTGCTGCGTGCCATGGTGCTCCTTCCGACCGCGGCGCGGGCTGCCGATCCGTCCCGCGCATGTCGGTCAGCGGTGTCAACAGTGCCGTCCGGCGGTCCATTCCCAGGAGCCCGCCGCCCGGCCGAGACGGCGGCGGCGACGCTCGATCCGGGCGCACCGCGGGCCGCGCCCGGAGGGGCTGCACTTTCGGGCGCCCCGCCGCTCGGGACCGCGGCCCGGCGCCACGGGCCACGAGCCGGTCCGGTCGCGCCGCCGGCTCACCCTCGCCCGCGCACCCGCCGTACGAGGTCCTCGGCCGCCCGGGGCCACGCGGGGTGGTCGAAGGCGAAACCCGCGTCGAGCAGACGGCCGGGGACGACGCGCCGGCTCTTGAGGAGCAGTTCGGTGTCCGAGCGCAGGACCAGGGCGCCGAGTTCGGCCATCCACCGCGTGGCGGGCAGGCCCACCGGTACGCCCCGCGCCTGCCGCAGGGCGCGCATGAAGGCCCGCTGCGGCAGGGGGGCCGGAGCGGCGAGGTTGACCGGGCCGGTGAGGTCGTCGCGGGCGGCCAGGAAGTCGAGGGCGCGGACGAAGTCACGTTCGTGGATCCAGGACACGTACTGTGCGCCGCCCGCGACGGGGCCACCGAGTCCGAGGCGCGCCATCCACAGCAGGACGTCCAGGACGCCGCCGCGGTCGGGGCTCATCACCATGGCGGAACGCAGGGCGACCTTGCGGGTGTGCGGGGTGTCGGCGCGCTCCAGTGCCCCTTCCCAGGCCCGGGCGATGTCGACGCTGTAGGACCAGTAGGCCGGCACATCGGGCTCCCGGCCGCCGAGCACACCGGTGGCCTCGTCCTGGGGCGCGTCGAAGCGGTGGGCGTAGACGGTGGCGGTGCTCATCTGCAGCCAGACCCGGGGCGGCTCGGCGGCCGCCGCGATCGCCTCGCCCACGACGCGCGCGGAGTGCACGCGCGAGTCCCTCATGGCCCGCAGGTTGGCGGGGGTGTAACGGCAGTTCACACTGCGGCCGGCCAGGTTGACGACCAGGTCGCTGCCGTCGATCTCCTTGAACCAGTCCCCCGGCGTCCTGCCGTCCCACGGGACCTCACCGGGCCGCCGCGACCGGCGGCTGAGCACCACGACCTCGTGTCCGGCGGCGGTCCAGGCACGCTTCAGCACCGTCCCGACCTGCCCCGTCCCCCCAGGGATCACGATCTTCATGGGCTGCTCCCCCTTCGTCGTACGGCGACCCTATCCCAGATTTGAACACGTTCAAACCGATGGGTCGACGGGGTGTCACCCCGCCGTGGGGCCCGCCCCCAACACCGTCTGGACGAGCGTGGGATGCGGACCGGCGCCACAGCGGATCGGATGGGTGCCATGCGCAGACCCATAGCCGTGGCGTCCAGCCACTCCCGTCGCCTGCTCACCTCAGGCGTCCTCCTCGCCGTCCCGTCCCTCCTCCTGACCGCGTCCGCGGTCCCCGCGTCGGCCGACGGGACGGGCACGACGCCCGTCCGCGGTTCCGCCCACATGGGCATGGGGGTCCTGGCCCACGAAGGGGTCCAGGGACAGCCCGCCGAGACCCGGGCCACCCAGACCGAAGGGGTCGACGTCTCCAGCCACCAGGGCAACGTGGCGTGGCCGACCCTCTGGAGCAGCGGGGTCAAGTGGGCCTATGTGAAGGCCACCGAGGGGACCTCCTACCGCAACCCGTACCACGCACAGCAGTACGGGGGTTCGTACGACGTCGGCATGATCCGCGGCGCGTACCACTTCGCGACCCCGGACGGTGCCGGCGGTGCCGCCCAGGCCGACTACTTCGTGGACCACGGCGGCGGCTGGTCCAAGGACGGCCGGACGCTGCCGGGCGTGCTCGACATCGAGTACAACCCGTACGGCGACACCTGCTACGGCCGGACGGCGAGTCAGATGGTCACCTGGATCGGCGACTTCCTGGACCGCTACCGGGCGCGGACCGGCCGTGACGCCGTGATCTACACCTCCACCAACTGGTGGAAGCAGTGCACCGGGGACTACAGCGGCTTCGGCGCGACCAACCCGTTGTGGATCGCCCGGTACGCCTCGACCCCCGGCCCCCTCCCGGCCGGCTGGGACTACCACACGATGTGGCAGTACACCTCGTCCGGACCGACCGTCGGGGACCACGACAAGTTCAACGGCACGCTGGACCAGGTCAAGGCGCTGGCCAACGGCTGAGGCCCGCCGGTCCGGGCGGCTCCGTCAGCGCTCGGGGAGGGAACCCAGGACGTCGGCGACCTGCTCACGCACCACGTCCCGCGCCCCGGGCGGCAGGGCGCCGACGTCCGTACGCAGCAGCAGGTCGAAGACCTCGTCGGCGTCCGCGTGGCACGGCGCGCTCCCGTCGAGCACCTCGTAGCCGTCGCGCACGGCGACCCGCAGCCGCCTCGGGCCCCCGTCCCCGGCGTGCACGGCGGTGGCGACCACCAGCGGCGGCGGTCCGCCGGCCTCGGCGGGCTGCTTGCGGTACCCGCTGGCCAGCGGGGTGCGCCAGCGCAGGCCCAGCAGCAGAGGGCGCTTGGCGACGACCTCCGGCAGATCGGTCTCGTAGGCCCCTTCGGGCCCCAGCACCCTGGCGCGGGCATCGAGCACCAGGGCCGCGGGCAGCAGGCACCGCAGGCTGCTGCCGACCAGGTTGCCCCCGACCGTGGCCGTCCGGCGTACGGCCCCGGTGCCCACGGTGCCGGCCGCCCCGCGCAGCACCTCCGGTACGCGGCCGTCCATGCGGTGCAGCACCACGGCCGCCCCCAGTTCCTCGGGCCCGACCACGGACGCCTCCGGCAGCTCGCGCAGCGACATGGCCAGTTCGGGGAAGCCGTCCCGCTGCCAGGTGGCCCACACGAGGGTCGCCCCGCCTATGGGCACCGCTCCCTGTGCCATGCACTCCTGCGCTTCGGACACGGACGTGGGCAGACGCAACAGCATGGCGATCGACCTGCTTTCCCCGGAGGGCGGCGGTCGGTCGGCACCGCGCCTCCCGCCGCGTGATCACGGTCATTGCGCATTCTCCGTACCCCCGCGGGGGCGCGTACAGGGCTCACTCATGCACCATGTGCGCTGTTCACGCGCCGGAGTACCACGCGCAAGCGGCCTCGCCCGTGCGGCTCACCCCAGCGTGGCCAGGAACTCCAGCAACGCACGGTTGAACTGCTCGGGTCGCTCGGCGCCCGGGAGATGGCCGGCCCGGTCGACGACGACCAGGGTGGAGTGCGGCACGAGCCCCCGGATGGCCTCTGCCTCCGCGACGGGGGTGTAGACGTCGTCCGCGCCGACGACCACGAGGACCGGTGCCTCCACGGCGGCCAGGACGTCCCGGTAGTCGGGGCGTTCGGCCCGCCCGCGCAGCGCCGCCGCGGCACCGCGGGGATCGGTGGCACGCATCATCTCCAGGACGCGGGCGGCCACGTCCGGCAGGGCGGTGACGTTGTAGGCGGCGAGCATCCTGTCGATGACCTCGTCCGCGTAGCCGTCCATGCCCTCGGCGAGGAGACGGTCGGCCAGCCGGTCGCGGAACTCCTTGCCCTCGGCGGTCTCGGCGGGCGCGGAGGTGTCGGACAGGACGAGGGCCCGAACCCGGTCCGGGTGGCGCAGCTGGAACTCCATGGTGATCTGACCGCCCATGGAGACGCCGCCGACCACCGCGCGTTCGACCCCCACGTGGTCCAGGAGCGCGGCGAGGTCGTCGGCGAAGTCGGCGAGCAGGACCTTGCCGGGCGTCACGCTACTGCGACCGTAACCGCGCAGGTCGGGGGCGACGACCCGGTGGCCGGCCGCCGTCAGCGCCTGCACCTGGGGCGCCCACAGGGAGCGGTTGAAGGGGTGCCCGTGGATCAGGAGGACCGGGAGTCCGGTCGAGGGACCGGAGTCGTCGTACTCGATCGTGGCGCCGCGCACGGTTACGGAGTTCATTCCCGGCACCCTAACGCGGGCCGCCGCACCCCCGGGGAGGAAGCGTGCGGGCGTCGTCCGCCGGCACGGCCTCGCCGTCCTACGGGCGTCGCGCGACGAAGACGAACTCCCGTCCCTCGCGGTCGGGGGCTCCGCGCACCTCCTCCAGCACGAAGCCCCGCGCCGCCAGGTCCGCCTCGACCTCCTCCCGCTGCCGGAAACGCAACGTCGAGTCGGAGGTGAGCACTTCACCGTCGGAGCCGAAGACGTAGGTCCAGCGGAAGCGGACCAGCGGCCACCGCACCTCCGTCAGCCGGCACCAGCTCTCCACCGCGCCCTCGCCGGGCACCTCCGTGACCCGGTACGTCCGCTGGCGGTTCCACCCCTCCCAGGCGCGCCGGGCCGGATCCCGCGTCTCGAACACCAGGCGCCCGCCCGGCCGCAGGGCCTCGTACACCCCACGGAGCGTGGCGTGCCACGCGCCGGGGTCGGTGATCTCCTGGGAGGCGTTCGCCGTCATGGTCGCCAGATCGACCCGCAGCGCGGGCAGCGAGGTCGCGTCGCCCTCGATCCACCGCACCCGGTCACCGCCGGGCTTGCGCCGTGCCACGTCGACCGAGGCACCGGCGGGATCGACGCCGACGACCTCGACGCCGCGGCCCGCCAGCAGCAGGGCGAGCACTCCCGTGCCGCAGCCGATGTCCAGCACCCGCCGGGCCCCGAACTCCTCCGCCATGCGCAGGTAGGCGTCGAGGTCACCGCGATCGGGGTCGAGGGCGTCGTAGACGGCGGCGAGCCGTGGATGCCGGAAGCACTCGTCAGCCATGCGGCCGACCGTAGCCGAAGGCCCCGGCGCGGTGGCCCGCGCGCCGGCACGGTCCGACGCGGGACACGCCGGCGTCGTCCGCCGCCGGCCGTCGGCCCTGGCGCTCCGCACTGGCCTCACGTGCGGTCGGACGAAGGGGCTCCCGGGTTCCCGGGACCGCCGGTCCGACCGAAGCGGCGGAGGCGGACGCGGGAGCATCGGCGCACGGTCGCCTCCCGTCGTGCCTCCGCGCCCGGCCGGAGGACGCGTCCCCGGCCGCCCCGCCGGGTATCCCCCAGGCACGCCCTGACGACCGCCGGTGCGGACCCGGGCGCGGACACCCCGTCTCCCACGGAAGGCGAACCGCAATGACCGACCCTCACAGCCTGGAGCCCGTCGCCACGTTCTGCGGCAACTGCGACTGCGGCTGCCCCCAGTTGTTCGTCGACCCCGCCGCCCCGGCGGAGCGACGGATCGTCCTGACCGACGACTTCGGGCAGCGCGTGCAGATGAGCGCCGACCAGTTCGCGTCGCTGGTCGACGAGGCCAAGCAGGGCAGACTCGACGGGATCGCCCTGCCCTGAGCGGACACCGCGGGCCGTCGCCCACCCTCCCGTCCCGGCCGCGCCGTCCGGCGCGCGTCCGGGCGGGTGAACGCTCACGCGATCGGACGATCGAGAGCGCCACCGCGGGGAAGGGGGGACCCATGCGCGCACTCGTCATCAACTGCACCCTCAAACCCTCCCCGCAGCCGTCGAACACCGAGGCCCTCGCCTCCACGGTCATCGCGGCGCTCAAAGGCCACGGCGTGGAGGTGGACGTCGTCCGGGCCGTCGACCTGAACCTGAAACCCGGGGTCGAGACGGACATGGGTGAGGGCGACGACTGGCCGGGCGTGCACGAGAAGCTGCTGTCGTCGCAGATCCTGATCATCGCCTCGCCGACCTGGCTCGGTCGCCCCTCCTCCGTCGCCCAGCGGGTCCTGGAACGCATGGACGCCATGCTCGGCGAGACCGACGACGAGGAGCGCCCGGTCGCCTACAACCGCGTCGCCGGCGTCCTGGTCACCGGGAACGAGGACGGCGCCCACCACGTGATCAGTGAGATCAGCGGCGGGCTCACGGACATCGGCTACACCATCCCCGGCCAGGCCTGGACCTACTGGCACCTCGGCCCCGGGCCCGGTCCCGACTACCTCGACGACGACCGGGGCCACGACTGGTCGACCTCCACGGGCCGGGCCATGGCGTCCAACCTGGTGCACGCGGCGCGCGCGCTCGGCGCGATGCCGCTGCCGGCTCCGCCGTCCTGACGTCCTCCCCGGCACCGCGATTGACTCACCGCGGCGGGGAGACCCGTCCTTGCGGGGAGGGGCGCGACCACCGTGCATGTCTGCCGCCGCGGATGCGGGGCAGTCGTGCACGTGCGACAACGTACGAAAACGCATGAGGAGGCTGAGGTCCGACATGACGCACGATCTGACCCCGAAGTACACGGTCCCCGGCATCGAGCGCGAGGCCGCCGGACGACTGATCGGCGTGCTGCGGCTGCGTCTGCACGCCCTCAACGACCTGCACCTGACCCTCAAGCACGTGCACTGGAACGTCGTGGGGCCGCACTTCATCGCCGTGCACGAGATGATCGATCCGCAGGTCGACCAGGTACGCGAGATGGCCGACGACGTCGCCGAGCGCATCGCCGCCCTCGGCGGGGTGGCGCAGGGGACGCCCGGAGCCCTGGTCTCCGAGCGGAAGTGGGACGACTACTCCATCGGACGCGCCGACGCCATCGCCCACCTCGGTGCGCTGGACGTCGTCTACACCGGCGTCGTCGAGGACATGCGCGCGGCGGTCGAGGAGGCGGGCAAGATCGACCCCGCCACGGAGGATCTCCTGATCGGCCAGCTCAGGGACCTGGAGCAGTTCCAGTGGTTCGTCCGCGCCCACCTGGAGAGCTCCGGCGGCACCCTGGCGACGGGCAGCGCGACGTCCGAGGCGGAGGCCGCCGAGCGCGGCGCGGAACTCGCCTAGGGCATCCATGCGGCGCACCGGCGCGGGCATGGGCCCCCGCCGGTGCGCGGGCCCCGGACGGGGGCTGCGCCACCGGAGCGTGCTCAGCGCGCGGGACGCCCCCGGCGCCGTCCGATGAGCACGCCGACGAGGATCAGGTCGAGGACCAGGAGCACGGCGCCGACGACGAACAGGTAGAACAGTCCCTCGGCGGCCACCCCGATCACGCCCAGGACCAGCGCCACCAGCAACAGCAGGAGAAAGAGGCTCACGGTCGTCTCCCCTCGGAGCGTCTCGTAGACGGGTCAGCGACGGCCGAGCCGGCGTTCACCGCGGGTGCCCTG
Organism: Streptomyces sp. NPDC047853; assembly: GCF_043204535.1. NCBI lineage: Bacteria > Bacillati > Actinomycetota > Actinomycetes > Kitasatosporales > Streptomycetaceae > Streptomyces > Streptomyces sp. NPDC047853. The sequence continues at coordinate 303,995 of NZ_JBIDCI010000004.1, forward strand.
CTCGTACGGCAGGCCGTAGTGCGCGAAGACCGCACCCTCGTCCTCGGCCGCCAGTTCACCGTCCGGATCGATGCCGGGCGCGTCCTTGACCAGGCCCTTGTCGTAGCTCACCTTCAGATGGCCCGGTCCGACGACGGCCTTGTCCACCGGGACGAACACCAGCCGCCGACGGGTCGGCAGACCGATGGTGACCGCGACGAACGCGGGCAGGTCGGTGGCGGTGTCGACATAGACCGATTCCAGGGTCCCGATCTTGCGGCCACCGCTGTCGACGACATCATGGCCTCGCCAGTCCCGAATGTTCTCAGCTTCGAACATGCCCGTTCTTCCCTTCCTAGGACGCGCTCACTGTCGTGTTCCCCGCATCGCGGTCTTGTTCCCCGCATCGCGCCCACGTCGCCCGCAGTGTTCCCCCTCGGACGCCGGGCGCCCGGTCGCGGTAGGCTGCCTGGCCGGAAGAGATACCCGGGGCACGCACGGCGCCCGGCGGAATTCCGAAGGAGATCGAGTGTGGATGCCGCAGGTCCCCCGGACGGCTCGCCGCAGGTGCGGAGCGGCCCCGTGCTGGAAGTGGGCCCCCTGCCCGGACGGCCGGGCATCCGGGCCAGTGGAGAGATCAGCGTGACCACACGCCGGTCGTGGGAGAACGCTCTCACCGAGATGTCCCGACGGCACGCCGACGTGTCGTACGTCGAGCTGTCCGGCGTACGCTTCGTCGACGTCGCCGGCGTGACGGCGCTCGCCGTCACGGCCATGAACCTGCCGGGCGGGCGGGTGGTGGTGGAGCAGCCGCCACCGCAGCTGCCCCGGGTACTGGAACTGTTCTGGCCGTCCCTGAACCGGATCGAGGTGGCCCCGCGATGAGTACGGTGACCACCGAGGAGACCTTCTCGCATCCGGCGCTGTTCTACCGCTCGGAAGGCGAGTACGCCGACCGGACCGTGACGTTCGTGCGGGACGGGCTGGCCGCCGGCGAACCGGTGGCGGTGGCCGTGCCCGCCCCCAACCTGGAGCTGATCCGCGCAGGGCTGGGACCGGACGCGCGCGACGTCACCTTCCTGGACATGACCGAGGCCGGCCGCAACCCGGGGCGGATCATCCCCGGTGTCCTGCGGGCGTTCGCGGACACGCACCCGCGGGGGCGGGTGCGCATCATCGGCGAGCCGATCTGGGCCGGGCGCAGCGCGGCGGAGTACCCGGCGTGCGCCCAGCACGAGGCGCTGATCAACGCGGCCTTCACGGGCCGTGCCGCCACGATCCTGTGCCCGTACGACGAGACCCGGCTGGCCCCGGACGTCCTGGCGGACGCCCTGGTCACCCATCCGACGGTCATCACCGCGGGTCACGAGCGGGTCAGTGAGACCTACGACTGGCCCGAGGTCGTGGCCCGCTACAACGAGCCGCTGGAGCCCACCGCGGGGGCCGACGTCCTCTCCTTCGGCGCCGGGGAACTGCCCGAGGCACGCCGCTTCGCCGTGGACCGGGCGTCCGGCCTGGGCCTGTCCGGGCGTCGGCTCCAGGACGCGGAGCTGGCGGTGTCGGAGCTGACCACCAACAGCGTCCTCCACGGTGGTGGCAGCGGCACGCTGGCGCTCTGGGCGGAGGCGGGACAGGTGGTGTGCGAGGTCCGGGACAAGGGGCGGCTCACGGACCCGCTCGCCGGCCGCCGTCCCGCCGAGCGGGGGCAGATCGGTGGACGCGGCCTGCTGCTCGTCCACTACGTCGCGGATCTGGTGCGGGTGCACACGACGGACGACGGCACCGTGGTCCGGTTCTACCTCGGCCTGTGAGGGTGCGGATGCCGGTTCCGGCGAGAAAGACCATGAATGGCATGCATGAGGGTCATGAGCCGGGGTAGGCGCAGTCTCGTCGGCCGATGAAGCCGGCAGTGACGGGGGCCGATCGACTGGGAGGGAACATCATGGCGACGATGACCGCACGGATCACCGAGCACACCACCACGGGCATGCCGGAGGTGGCGGACCCGTCCAAGGTGGCACCGAAGGACGCGCGGGAGTTGTCGAAGCTCTTCTTCCAGCAGCTGACGGTCCTCGAAGAGGGGACGCCTGAATACCAGTACGCGCGCAACACCCTCATCGAGATGAACATGTCCCTGGTCCGCTTCGCGGCCGGCCGGTTCCGCAGCCGCGGCCCGGAGGAGATGGAGGACATCGTCCAGGTCGGCATGATCGGCCTGATCAAGGCCATCGACCGCTTCGAGCTGACCCGCGAGGTCGAGTTCACCTCCTTCGCGGTGCCCTACATCGTCGGTGAGATCAAGCGCTTCTTCCGCGACACCTCCTGGGCCGTGCACGTGCCCCGCCGCCTCCAGGAGGCCCGCGTCCAGCTGGCCCGGGCCACCGAGGAGCTGCGCAGCCGACTGGGCCGCAATCCCACCACCAAGGAACTCTCCGAGCTGATGAGCCTGCCGGAGGACGAGGTCGTCGAGGCCCGCCTGGCGGCCAACGGCTACAACTCCGCCTCCCTGGACGCGGCCATCAGCGGCAGCGAGGACGGCGAGTCCGCCCTCGCCGACTTCATCGGCGCCGACGACGCCACCCTCGCCCTGGTGGACGACTTCCACGCGCTCGCCCCGATGATCGCCGAGCTGGACGAGCGCGACCGCCAGATCATCCACTGGCGCTTCGTGGAGGAGCTCACCCAGAAGGACATCGGCGAGCGCCTCGGCGTCTCCCAGATGCACGTCTCCCGGCTGATCTCCCGCCTGCTGGCCCGCCTGCGCGAAGGCATGCTGACCGAGCACTGAGCCACCCGGCTCAGGCTGCGGCCGTCCTCCTGCGGCGGCCTCCGGCACCGCTGAGGGCGTCGATGAGCTGGTCGCGGCTCATCCTCGACCGCCCGGTGACGCCCTGGTCGCCGGCCTTCCGGTAGAGCTCCGCCTTGCTCATCTCCCGCAGGTCGCTCCGCTTCTCCTTCGGAGACGTCCTGCGGGAGGAGGCCGCGGTCTTCTTCCGCGGTGCGGGGGATTGCTTGCCGGGAGCGCTTTTCGTGCCGGCCGTCGACCGTCCGCCGGCCCCGCTCCCGCCCTTCGCGGCCGCCGGCTTCTTCTTCCCGGGCCCCTGCTTCTTCTCCGCGGGGGCCTGTCGGCTTTCCCCGGGCCCCTGCTTCTTCTCCGCGGGGGCCCGCTTCCTCTGCTTCTTCCCCGGGGACGGCCGGTCGCCCTGCCCGCCCTTCGCGGTCGCCTGCCCACCACTGCCGCCGGCCTGCTCCAGACTGCCCCGCAGGGCTTCCATCAGGTCGACGACGTTCGTGGCCGGGGGCGCTTCCTCCGCGACGGCGACCTCCTGGCCCTCCGCCTTCGCCCGCACCAGCTCGCGGACCTTCTCCTGGTACGTGTCGTGGTACCGGGCGGGATCCCAGGGACCGCTCAGGGCGTCGACCAGGCGCAGCGCCATGTCCAGCTCCTTGCCCCGTTCCGCCCGGTCCTTCGGCAGCTCGGGCAGTTCCTCGACCGGGTCCCGGACCTCGTCGGCCCAGTGCAGGGTCTGGAGCACCAGGACCTCGTCCTCGGCGCGGAGGGCGGTCAGGTACTGCCGGTTGCGCATGACGAAGGTGGCGACGCCGGTCTTGCCGGTCTCCGCGAGGGCGGTGCGGAGCAGTTCGTAGACCTTGAGGTACTCCTTGCCGCGCGGGGCGACGTAGTAGGTGCGGTCGAAGTAGACCGGGGCGATCCGGTCCAGGTCGACGAAGTCGGTGATCTCCAGGGTGCGGGAGCGGCCGGGTGCGATCTCGTCCAGTTCCTCCGGCTCCACGACGACGTACTCGCCCTCGCCCACCTCGTAGCCCTTGACGATGTCGCCGGCGTCGACCTCCTCGCCGGTGCGCTGGTTGACCCGTCTGTTGCGGATGCGGTCCGAGGTGCCGCGCTGCAGCTGGTGGAAGTGGACCGTGTGGTCCTGCGTCGCCGTGAACACACCGACGGGCACCGACACCAGCCCGAAGGTGATCACACCCGTCCAGATCGCCCGCGCCATGACCGTCCGCTCCGTCCCGCTCCGTCCGCTCCGCCGTCCGCTCCACCGCCCAGGCCGGCCACGTTGCCACCGCGGTGGCCGCTTCGCGCGCCGGGCGGGGCACACGGGTCACGGGTCCGGCCCGGCGCGCGGGTGGGCGCCGCCGCACGAACAGCCGGTAGCCCGCGCGGATCGGCCGCCTTCGGTATTCCCTGTGACATGGGGACGGCGATCGCACCGGCGCCTCGGCCCGTCCCCTCCGTCGACCTCCGACCGAAGGGCCACACCCATGACCTGTCACCTGAAGGCGATCACCCGCGAGGAGCACCTGCGCTTCGTCGCCGCCCGGCCTTCCGTGAGTCACCTGCAGACCCCGGCGTGGGGAGAGGTCAAGCCGGACTGGCGGGCGGAGAGCCTCGGCTGGTTCGACGAGGGCGGCGACCTGGTGGGGGCCGGACTGGTGCTGCTGCGGGCGTTGCCGAGAGTCCGGCGGTATCTGGCGTATCTGCCCGAGGGTCCCGTTCTCGACTGGGCCGCGCCGGACCTGGAGCGGTGGCTGGAGCCGATGCTCGCGTACCTGAAGAGGCGGGGCGCCTTCTCGGTGCGGATGGGGCCGCCGGTGGTGGCGCGGCGCTGGAGCGCCGAGACGGTCAAGGCGGCGATCGCCGACCCGGAGGCCCGACGGCTGGGCGACGTGGAGCCCACCGTGCGGGAGCCCGCGGCCGACGGCGTCGCCGAACGGCTGCTCCGCATGGGCTGGCGGCGGGCCGAGCCCGGGGGCGAGGACGGGTTCGCCGCGGGCCAGCCCCGCTACGTGTGCCAGCTGCCCCTCGCGGGACGCTCGCCGGACGAGATCCACAGCGGTTTCAACCAGCAGTGGCGCCGCAACGTCAAGAAGGCCGAGAAGGCGGGCGTGAAGGTGGTCCGCGGCGACCAGGAGGACCTGCCGACCTTCTACGAGCTGTATGCGGAGACGGCCGAACGGGACGGGTTCGTGCCGCGCCCCCTCCCGTACTTCCAGCGCATGTGGACCGCGCTGACGGCCGAGGACCCGGACCGCATGCGCCTGTACCTCGCGCACCACGACGGGGAGGTGCTCGCGGCCGCCACGATGCTGACCGTCGGCGAGCACGTCTGGTACTCGTACGGAGCCTCCACCGCCCGCCGCCGCGAGGTGCAGCCGAACAACGCCCTCCAGTGGCGGATGATCTGCGACGCCCATGAACTCGGCGCGGCCGTCTACGACTTCCGCGGTATCACCGACACGCTGGACGAGGACAACCACCTGCTCGGGCTGCTGCGGTTCAAGACCGGCGCCGGCGGTGAGGCCGTGGAGTACCTGGGCGAGTGGGAGTATCCGCTCAACAGGGTGCTGCACCGGGCACTGGGGCTCTACATGTCGCGGCGCTGACGCCACCCCCGCGGTCAGTCGGCGGGTTTCTCCCACACCGAGACGTGGCGGCGGCTCTCGTGGGTGAACGGCTCCCCGCGCCACCCCTCCCACCGGTCGCACAGGCGCATCCCGGCGATCCGGGCCATCAGGTCGAGCTCGGCGGGCCAGACGTACCGGAACGGGATCGCCGTGTGCTCGGCGCGTCCGTCCACGACGGTGACGTAGTGCGAACTCATCGCCTGGGTGGCGGTGTCATAGGTGTCGAACGCCCACTCGGCCGGACCGATACCGAACGGCACGGCGGTCTGCCCCGGGGGCAGCAGCCGCAGTTCCGGTACGCCCACCTCGACGACGAAGCGGCCGCCGGGCTCCAGGTGGGCGGCCGCGTTGCGGAAGCAGTCGACCTGGGCGTCCTGCGTGGTCAGGTTGTTGATGGTGTTGAAGACCAGGTAGGCCACGGTGTACGAGCCGGGCGCCCGGGCCGTCGCGAAGTCCCCGATGGTCACCCCGACCGCGTCGCCGCCCGGCTTGGCGCTCAGCCGGGCGGTCATCGCCCGCGACATGTCGATGCCGTGCACCGGTACCCCGCGGGCCGCGAGGGGCAGCGCGATCCGGCCGGTGCCCACGCCGAACTCGAGCGCCCGCCCACCGCCCGCCAGCCGGGCCAGGAGCCCCACCGCGGGATCCACCGCGTCGGGGGCGAACATGTCGGCCGACGACTCGTCGTAGCGAGCGGCGACGCTTTCCCCGAAGTAACCGTCCTCACCAGACATGCGGGGGACGGTACCTCCGGCGGGTGGGCGGGCGCCCGTGATTTTTCCGCGCCGCGCACCGGCGGTGACGCCGCGGCCCGGCAGGAGGCGGGGCGCCGCCGGGCTGTGTGCCGTCGCGAGGATGGCGTACCGCGGCTGTGTGGGCAGTGCCGGGGTGTCCTGGAGTCGCCGCAGCCGGTGACGGCGGTCGAGCACCATGTGGACGCCGTCACCGCACTGTCGCCGGGGGCCGCGTGGCTGATGGGGAGCGGGCCCGCGGGCTGGATGCGGCGGAGCTGGTCCGGCGGGCGGAACGCGACGAGGCCGCGGCCGAGCCGGTCTGGCGCGAGGTCGCCCGGCGCTTCGCCTCGGTCGTCGTGGGCTGAGGGGCGCGAGCGCCTCGGTTCCCTGCCTCGGTCCAGGCCACTCAGGGTTGGCCGGCTCGGCGTCAGTCCGCGAAGGCGCCGTCGCCGGTGAAGGCCAGTGCGGCGAAGCGTTCGCCGATGCGGCGGTGGGTGGCCGCGTCCGGGTGGAGGTTGTCCGGCAGCGGCAGCTCGGCGGAGTCGGCCTCGCCGTAGAGCGCACGGCCGTCGAGGTGGTACAGGTTCGGGTCGTCGGCCGTGCGCTGCGCGACGATACGGGCCAGCTCGTCCCGGATGACGTTCAGGGTGAGTTTCCCGCTCGCCCGTTCCGCCGGGTCGCCCATGGCCACGAAGCGCATCCGTCCCTCGCCGAGGCCGGTGAGGTCGGGGGCGAGGGGGCCGGGGGTGTCCTCGTGGACGGGGCACAGGATCGGCGAGACGACCAGCAGCGGGACGGTGGGGTGCCCCTCGCGGAGGGTGTCGAGGAAACCGTGCACGGCGGGGGCGAAGGCACGCAGCCGCATGAGGTCGTGGTTGACCACGTTGATGCCGATCTTGACGCTGATCAGGTCGGCCGGGGTGTCCCGCATGGCCCGCGCCGTGAACGGGTCCAGCAGCGCGCTGCCGGCCAGTCCGAGGTTGACGAGTTCGACACCGCCGAGGGACGCGGCCAGCGCCGGCCAGGTGGTGGTGGGACTCGCGGCGTCCGAGCCGTGACTGATCGAGCTGCCGTGGTGCAGCCAGATCCTGCGTCCGGGGTCGGGGGCGGGTGCGACGGGAGCGTCGGTGCGCAGGGCGACGAGTTCGGTGGTCTCGTTGTGCGGCAGCCAGATCTCGAGGTTCTTGCTGCCTTCAGGCAGGCCGGTGAAACGCAGTGTGCCGACCGGGCCGGGCTCGACCGCCGCCGTGCCGGTGGTCATGTCGATGGTCAGGGTGTTGCCGCCGACGACGCTCCCCCGGCCCGCCGGGCGGCCGTCGACGAGCAGGTCGTAGACGCCGTCCGGACGCGACGGGGCTCCGACGTAGACCCGCTTGGTGGGCAGCGTGTCCAGTTCGAGCGCGGTGGCCCGGGTGCGCAGGGCGAGTCGGACGCCGGACGGCTGGGACTCGGCCATGGCCAGTTGTCCGTCGGTGTTCTGGGCGCGGGCCCGGGCGGGCAGCCGGTGCGGCAGCAGGCCGTGCTCGGTGCGTTCGACGTCGAGGGCGCCGCGCAGCAGTTCCCGCGTGATCGGCGTGGTGATCCAGTCGTGGTCGGTGTTCATGCCGCCTCCGGCCGATGGGTGGTTCGGGGTGTGCACAGCGCGGGCTTCAGGCTGCGCGGCTCACTGTGCGGGCCAGTTGCGCAGCAGGGCGTCGAGGGCGTCCACGATGCGGGTCCAGGTCTCCTGGCTGTCGGGGACGCTGTGGCTGAAGCCTCCGGCCAGTTCGAGGCTGACGTAGCCGTGGAAGACGCTGCCCAGCAGTCGGACCGCGTGGGTCTCGTCGGGTTCGGTCAGGTGGTAGCCGCGCAGGATCGCCCGGGTCATCCGGGCGTGGCGGACGCCGGCGCTGTCCGCCGCCGTCTCCGGGTCCAGGCGCAGCCGGGCCGCCGCATAGCGGCCCGGGTGCTCCCGGGCGTAGTCGCGGTAGACGTCCGCGAAGGCGGCGAGGGCGTCCTTGCCGGCCCGTCCCGCCAGTGCCGCGGCCGCCCGGTCGGCGAGTTCGGCGAGCGCGAGCAGGGCGATCCGGGTCTTGAGGTCCTGGGAATTGCGCACGTGCGAGTACAGGCTCGCGACCTTGACGTCGAAGTGCCTGGCCAGGGCGGAGACCGTCACCTGGTCGAAGCCCACCTCGTCGGCCAGGTCCGCACCCGCCCGCACCAGTCGGTCGGTGGTCAGCCCCACACGCGCCACAGTCCCGCCCTCCCGCTTGCCTCCACCTATTATGCAATTACCTAAAGCTTTTAGGCAACGCGTTCCCGAGCAACGTGCTCCAGGGCAATGGGTCAGGGGCACGGTCCGTTCGGCCGCTTCCGGGACGGAGACCGGAGACACCTGACCGTCGGCGGCCGCAGGCATGAGTGCCCGCGGTGCGGGGACCCCGACCACATGTCCCAGCCCCGTCTGGTCACGTTCGGACACGGCACCGCGGGCCGCACGGCCCTGGCGGAACTGCTGCGCGGTGCCGGCGTGACCGCCGTGGTCGACGTCAGGACCGCGCCGGGCAGCCGGCGCGACCCCGACCTGCTGCGCGAGCGGCTGGCGCGGTGGCTGCCGGAAGAGGGGCTCGCCTACCGGTGGGAGCAGCGGCTGGGCGGGTTCCGCAGGCCCGCCCCGGACTCGCCCGACGTCGTCTGGCGCAACGCCTCGTTCCGGGGCTACGCCGGTCACACCCGTTCGCCGGAGTTCGTCGCCGCCATGGACGCGTTGCTGGACCAGGTGTCGCGGGAACGCACCGCGGTGATGTGCGGCGAGGCGGTGTGGTGGCGGTGCCACCGACGCCTCGTCGCGGACTTCGCCGTGCTGGCCCGGGACCGTCCCGTGGACCACCTGATGCACGACGGCCGCCTCACGGCGCACTCCCCCACCCCAGGGGCGCGACTGCGGGCGGACGGACTCCTGGTCTACGACGACGAGGAGGCGGCGGCGGCGAGGCCCGTGGCATCGCGGCCGGGGCGGCCCTAGACGTCGACAGGAGGCGAGGTCCCATGCGCAGCAGCGGCGGACACGGCCGGGCGAGCGGTGGCCCCGGCGCGGCTCGGGTCGAGTCGGTTCTCGACGAGCTGTACACCACGCCTCCCTCCGACTTCGTCTCCCGCCGCGAGGAACATGCCGCGGCCGCGAGGACCGCCGGCCGCAAGGAGGACGCACGCCGGCTCCACGCCGCCCGGCGCCCCACGCTCGCGGCCTGGGCGGCGAACCTGCTGACGCACTCCCGACCGGAGGAGGCCGACCGTTTCCTGGAACTGGGACGGGCGCTGCGCGACGCACACCGCACCCTGGACGCCGCCGGGCTCAGGGAACTCTCCGACCAGCGCCGGCGCATCGTCTCCGCGCTGTCCCGGCAGGCGGCCCAGCTCGCCGGTGAGGCGGGGCACCCGCTGTCGGAGGCGGCGCGGCGGGAGGTCGAGGCGACCCTGCGCGCGGTACTCGCGGACCCGGAAGCGGCCGACCGGTGGGCCGGCGGACACCTGACGGTGTCGCTCACTCCCCCGTCCGGGTTCCCCGCGGACGGCGCCCCGGCCGAGCCCGCGCCCCCGGAGCGGCCGTCCCGGCCCGGGACACCTCGCGGCAGGCCGGCGGGCCGGACGAAGGACGAACTCGCCGAGCGGCGCCGCAGGCGGCAGGAGGAACTCGACCGCGCCGAACAGGCGGCGGAGCGGGCGGCGCGACTGCTGCGCGACAGGCGCGCGGAACAGGCGGACGCCGATGCCTCGCTGCGGCGGACGCAGGACGAACACGGCCGGGCGCGTGCGGAGTTGTCCGCCGCCGAGCAGCAACTGCGGCAGGCGCGGGAGAGACTCGACCGGGCCGAACGGGAACGGCGGGACGCCGAAGAGCGGGGCCGCACCGCCGCGGACGCGCTGGCCCGGGCCGAGCGCGAGGCGCGGGAGGCCACGCGCCGGGTGGACCGTTCGGCCTCCGGGGTCAGGCGTTCCGGCCCGTCCGACTGAGTACCCGTGTCCACCCCACCCGACCGCTTCCCGTCGCCGAGGGAGGCCGGCCGTCCCGTCACCAGGAGGAACCCGTCGTGCACATCACCGGCCGACTTCACCGCCCGTCCGCCACCGGCGTCGACCACGCGACACGATCCGTCCGGCGCCTGCTCATCGTGGGTGCGGCGGTCGCCGCGGTGCTGACCGGCTGCTCGACACAGGACGCCGTCTGCGGTGGTGGCGAGTACCCGGTCATGACCACCGGCGGCACCGGCCGCACCTGTGTCCCCGACGGCGAGGAACCGCCCGAGGGATACACCCGCTTCCCCGAGGGCAAGGTCCCCGAGCACGTCGGAGACGAGTGGGACACCTACTGGCAGACGCACACGGTCGACCGGGACGGGAGGACCGTCGAGGTGTCCGACGGCGAGTGAGTACGGAGGACCCGCGGCCCGAACACGCGCGCGAAGAACCGTCGACGCATACCACGTTGGCGGCCATACGTGGTATACCGGCCCGGCAGCAAACAGGGGAACAAGCAGCACCCACCGTCCGTACTATCTGTGTCAGCACAGTCGGCGACAGTCGCCTGTTCTCCGCTGCCGGGCGCCGACGGGACATGGTTCGCCACGTCCCGCGCCCGACGTCCCGCCGTTCCTCCCGAGCCTTCACGGCCGCGAATCGAGGAGAGTCACCACCATGTCCGAGAGCACGATGCAGGCCGCCACCGAACTGGCGTCGCAGTACAGCGTCCAGGTCACCGACGACCTGGAGCGCAACGTCAAGGAGCAGGAACGCGTCAGCGGGGAGATCACCGCCCTGCAGCAGCAGTTGGCCGCGCTCCAGCACGACCACGCGCTCCTGGTCAACGTGCAGCAGGCGCTCGGCATCGCCGCGCCGCCGGCCCAGCAGGCGACCGCGCCGGCTCCGGCCGCCACCGACGCGGCGACCGTGCCCGCTCCCCGTGGTGGTGCCACCGGGAAGCCGGCCGCCGGGAAGCGGAAGCGGGGCGGCAAGGCCGCCGCCGCTCCCCAGCGCGCCGCCGCGCCCAAGTCGGGCGCCAGGTCCGCCAAGCCCGCCGCCACCAAGCCGGCCACCAAGGCCACCAAGGCCACCGCGAAGCCGGCCACCAAGTCCGCCGGGAAGCCCGCGGCGAAGAAGACGCCGGCGCAGGCCGCGACCGGGGCCGCCGCCTCGTCCAGCGCCACCACCCCCTCCGCCTCCGCCTCCTCCGCGAAGCAGCCCGCCCAGCCCACCCTGGTGGAGCTGGTGCGCCAGCACCTCACCGAGCAGAAGGAACCGCGCTCCGCCGCCGAGGTCACCACGGCGCTGGACGCGGCCCACGCCGGACGCACCATCAAGACCACGGTCGTCCGCACCACCCTCGAAGGGCTCGTCGCCAAGAACCTGGCCCAGCGCACCAAGCAGGGCACCTCGGTCTACTACACGGCCACCGAGGCGCCGGGCGCGCAGCAGAAGCGGGACGCCGGGACGGAGGAGCCCACCGCGCCGGGTGACAACTGACCGCGGACGCAACCGGCGCCGACAGGCGCCGGCTCCGTCCGCACCCGCCGCGGTGCGGTGCGGCGCGCGCCCGCGGGTGAACAGGGTGAGGATCGGTGGATGGGTGTTGTACTGCCGGTGCTCTTCGCACTTCTCGCCGCGTTCAGCAACGCGCTGGCCACCGTGCTCCAGCGGCGGGCCGCACTGAGCGTGCCGCAGTCCCAGGGGTTCCGCCCCGGACTCGTCGTGGACCTGCTGCGGCAGCCGGTCTGGATCGCCGGCATGCTCGCCGTCGTCGTCGCCGGTGTGGGCCAGGCGGTGGCTCTCGCGACCGGGCCCTTGTCACTCGTACAGCCGTTGTTCGTGCTGGAGCTTCCGCTGGCCCTGCTGCTGGCCTCGCTGATGACCCACCGCCACCTGCCCCGTGCCATGTGGCTGGCCGTGGGCTCGGTGGTCGTCGGGCTCGGCATCGCGCTGGTGTCGGCCGCTCCCGACGGCGGCGAGGCCGAGGTGGCGCTGGACCGCTGGCTGCCCGCCCTGGCGGCCTGTGCCGGAGCGGCCGTACTGCTGGCCGCGGCCGGTCTGAGGCGCCCCGTGGGCAAGGCCCGCGCCGGTTGCCTCGGTGCGGCCACGGCCGTGTGCTACGCCCTGACGGCCGCTCTGATGAAGGACTCGATGCGGGTCCTGGACACCGAGGGCGTGACGGGCTTCCTGACCACCTGGCAGACCTACGCGTTCGCCGGGGCCGGTGTGGGCGCGGTGCTGCTGCTGGAGCACGCCATGCAGGGCGGTCCGCTGGTGGCCTCCCAGCCCGCCCTCACCCTGGGGGACGCGGCGGTGAGCCTCCTGCTCGGCGTGGCCCTGTACCAGGAGGACGTGCGGGGCGGCTGGTGGGTCGTGCCGCAACTGCTGGGCGTCGCCCTCGTCGTCGTGGGTGTGCTCACCCTCGCCCGGCGTGGTACCGACCTGCGCACGGGAGAGTGACCCTCCGGCCGGCACCGTCCGGTGTGCGCGGGCCGGGGACGAGATGCCCGACCTCACCCCGTGATGCACAGTGGTCGCAACCGCACCGCGACCCAGAGGAGCGGCATGCCGCAGGCCGCCACGTCCGACGCCGCCGGGGAGGCCCCGCCGGCCGCGAAGCTGCCGCTGTTCACCCTGACGGCCATGGTCGTCGGGTCGATGGTGGGGGCCGGCGTCTTCTCGTTGCCGGGGCGGTTCGCCGAGGAGACCGGCGTCGCCGGGGCGTTGATCGCCTGGACGATCGCCGGTACCGGCATGCTGATGCTGGCCTTCGTCTTCCAGTCCCTCGCCGTCCGCAGACCCGACCTGGACGCCGGCGTGTACGCGTACGCCAAGGCGGGCTTCGGCGAGTACCTGGGCTTCTTCGCGGCCTTCGGCTACTGGGCCAGCACCTGTGTGGGCAATGTGACCTACTGGGTCCTCATCATGTCGACCGTCGGCTCGATCTGGCCGGTCCTCGGCGACGGGGACACCGCCGTCGCGGTCGTCCTGTCCTCGATCGGGCTGTGGGCGTTCTTCTGGATGATCCGGCGCGGGGTGAAGGAAGCGGCGGCCATCAACAAGGTCGTCACGGTGGCCAAGCTCGTCCCCATCGTCTTCTTCGTCGTCCTGGCCCTGGTGTACTTCAGGCCGAGCCTGTTCGCCGACAACTTCGGTGGCGCGGACTACTCCGGTTCGCTGTTCTCCCAGGTGCGCGGCACCATGCTGGCCACCGTGTTCGTCTTCCTCGGCGTCGAGGGTGCCAGCGTCTACTCCCGGCACGCCCGGCGCCGCTCCGACGTGGGCAGGGCGACGGTGCTCGGCTTCCTCAGCGTGTTCGCGGTCTTCGCCTCGGTGACCATCGTGTCGTACGGCATCATGCCGATGGCCGAGATCGCCGGCCTGCGCCAGCCGTCCATGGCGGGCGTCCTGGAGGCGGCCGTCGGGACCTGGGGCCGGGTGTTCATCAGCGTCGGCCTGGTCGTGTCGGTGCTGGGCGCCTACCTCGCCTGGACGCTGATGGCCGCCGAGGTGCTCTTCGTCGCGGCCCAGGACGACGACATGCCGCGCTTCCTGCGCCGCGCCAACGCCGTCGACGTGCCCGTGCCGGCCCTGCTGATGAGCTCGCTGCTCACCCAGGTGGTGCTCATCGCCACCAGCTTCTCCGACGACGCCTTCGACTTCGCCCTCAACCTGACCAGTGCCCTCTCCCTGATCCCGTACCTGCTGGCCGCGGCCTTCGCGGTGCGGCTCGGTGTCCGGGACGACCCGCGCACCGAGGGCGGCCGGACCTCACGGCGCGAACTGGTCGTCGGCGTCGTCGCCACGGTGTACACCGTGTTCCTGCTGTACGCCGCGGGCCCGAAGTACGTGCTGGTCTCCTTCGTCCTCTACGCCCCGGCGACCGTCCTGTTCGTCATGGCCCGGCGCGAGCAGGGCCGGCGGCTGTTCTCCCCGGGGGAACGCGTCGTCCTGGCCGTCTCCGTGGCCGGCGCGGTGCTCGGGGTCGTGGCCCTGGTGGCCGGGTGGATCAGCCTGTGAACCGCGCCCCCTCCAGTCCTCCCCGCCCCACACCCCCAAGGGAGCCAGTGTGACCGGCAACGAAGGCACCACCCGACCCGCCCTCGGCGTCCACTCCGAGGTCGGCAGGCTGCGCAAGGTCCTGGTGTGCTCCCCCGGACTCGCACACCGGCGGCTCACCCCCACCAACTCGGACGACCTGCTCTTCGACGACGTGATGTGGGTGGAGAACGCCCAGCGCGACCATGCCGCGTTCGTCGGTGAACTGCGGCGGCGCGGGGTGGAGGTGGTGGAGCTGCACGACCTGCTCGCCCAGATCATGGCCCTCCCTGAGGCCAGGACATGGCTCCTGGACCGGAAGATCGTCGCCAACCGGGTCGGCGTCGGCCTCGTCGACGCGACCCGCGCCTACCTGGAGACCCTGTCGCCCAGGCAACTCGCCGAGTACCTCGTCGGCGGGCTGGCCACCAGCGACCTTCCCGAGGACTTCCGCTCCCCCCACCTCGCGCTCGCCCGCGAGTCCACCGGCGCACGCGAGTACCTGATGCCGCCGCTGCCCAACACCCTGTACACCCGCGACACCACCTGCTGGCTGTACGGCGGCCTCACCCTCAACCCGCTGTACTGGCCCGCGCGGCACGACGAGACGCTGCTGATGAAGGCGATCTACACCTTCCACCCCGACTTCAAGGGCTCGCGGGTGTGGTGGGGCGATCCCGAACTCGACTGGGGTCAGGCCACCTTCGAGGGCGGTGACATCATGCCGGTCGGCAACGGCGTCGTCCTCATGGGCATGAGCGAGCGGACCTCGCGCCAGGCCATCACCCAGGTCGCCGCCGCGCTGTTCCGCGACGGCGCCGCACAGCACGTCGTCGTCGCCGGACTGCCGAAGCTGCGGTCGGCCATGCACCTGGACACCGTGTTCACCTTCGCCGACCGGGACGTGGTGACCCTCTACCCACGGATCATGGACGGCGTGCACACCTTCTCCCTGCGTCCGGGCGACCGGGGCCCCGGCTTCGACGTCGTCGACGAGGGCACGACCCCGTTCGTCGACGTCGTCGCCAAGGCACTCGGCCTCTCCTCGCTGCGGGTGGTGGAGACGGGCGGCGACGCCTACGCCTCCGAGCGCCAGCAGTGGGACAGCGGCAACAACGCCGTCGCGGTGGAACCGGGGGTGGTGTTCACCTACGACCGCAACACCCAGACCAACGCCCTGCTGCGCGAGGCCCGTATCGAGGTCGTGCCCATCGTGGGTGCGGAACTGGGCCGGGGCCGCGGCGGAGGCCACTGCATGACCTGCCCGCTGGTGCGGGACCCCGTCGACTTCTGAGACCGTCCCGCGGACGCCGGGCGGGACGTCAGCGGCAGAAGCCGTACGCCTGCTCCAGCCACCGGCGCAGTGCCGCGTGCACGTCGCCGGGCAGTTCGCTGAGCCGGGCGATGGCGGCCCGGTCCCCGGCGGAGGGCGCGATGCCCGCCGCCGTCAGGAGGGCGAGCAGGTCGAGGCGCCGCAGGTCGACGGGGTCGATGCGGCAGGGCACCCGCTGCGCGGGGTCGGGCGGCTGGAGCAGGAAGTCGCCCTGGGTGTCGCGGGAGCGGGGGCGGGTCGGGTCGGTGGTGGTCGAGGCAGTCATCGTGTGCATACCGCGGTCCTCCGCAGGTGGGGTCGCCGTTCTTGACCGCAGGAGACACCGGGGCGGCCGCGGCGGTTGCGGGCCGTCCCCACTGCCACCCGGCGGATGCAATCGGCGTCTTGTCGCACGAACCGGCCCGGCGAGGGCTCCGGGGCGGACGCGGGCCGTGCGGGCCAGGCGCCCTCGTGCACGGCGTCCCGCTCCCGCCCGCCAGGAGGTGCGAGAGGTCGCGTCGCCCGCTGGGCCGTACGAGTGGTGCGTTCACCGAGCCGGCCGTACGGTCGGTACGGGAAGGAGAGCGGAGCCGAGCGACCCCGAGACTCCTGGGAGCAGACATGGGCAGCAAACCGATGAGGACCGCGGTCACGCTCTGTGCCGCCGCCGCGCTCGCCGTGCCCCTGGGCACGGCCTCCGCCGCACCGTCGGGGGAACGCACGTCGCAGCAGTCGCGGGACCCGGTGCTCGTCGACTGCTCCTCGCGCCCCGACGTACGGCCCGGGACGTTCGTGCTCGCCTGCGGTGACGGCAACAGCCGCCTGGTCTCGATGCAGTGGTCCCGGTGGGACGCTCAGGCCGCGGTGGGCCGGGGCACCAACGCCGTCAACGACTGCGTCCCCTACTGCGCCGAGGGCACGTTCCACTCCTATCCCGTGACCGTCCGGCTCGACCAGCCGCGGGCCTGGGAGAAGGACCCGGGCGAGCGGCACTACACCCGGATGACCCTGACCTACACCGACGGCCGGCCGGCCGGGTCCCCCGGCACGGTGACCTACCCCCTGTGGGACTGAGGCCCGGCGGTCAGTCCGGGAGCGCCAGTCGGCAGGTGTCGCCCGGCTGGAGGCGCACCGCGCGGTCCGGCAGCCGGACGTCGATCGGCAGGCGGCCGGAGGACGGCACGGCGATCTCCAGCCGGCCGTGCTCCAGCCGCAGCCGCACGCCCCAGTGGCCCTGGTAGCGGATGGAGAACCCGTACGACGACAGTTCCGGCAGGGGCACCGGGTTCAGCCACAGGGCGCCGGAGCGGGTCTCCAGTCCGGTCAGCCCGCGCTGGACGAGGTCGAGGGTGCCCGCCATGGCCCCGAGGTGGATGCCCTCGCCGGTGGTGCCGCCCTGGAGGTCGGCGACGTCGCCCTTGAGCGCTTCCTGGCAGTACGTCCAGGCCTCGGCGCGGCGGGCCCGGGCCAGGATCCAGCCGTGGACGAGTCCGCTGAGGGTGGAGCCGTGACTGGTGCGGGCCAGGTAGTAGTCGACGGTGCGCTGCCACGTCCGCTCGTCCAGGCGGTACCCCAACCGGTCGAAGAGGGAGCGCAGTTCGGTCGGGGAGAACAGGTAGCCGAGCATCAGGACGTCGGCCTGCTTGGACGCCTGGTAGTGGTTGACGCTGTCGTTCTCGGCCTCCAGCAGGCGGTCCAGGCGCCGGATGTCGCCGTACCGCTCGCGGTAGCCCTGCCAGTCGAGTTCGGCGAGGTCGCCGTACCCCTCGAACTGGCTGACCACCCCTTCGTGGAAGGGGACGTGGAGGGTGCGGGAGACGTTCTCCCACTGTTCGAGTTCGCCGTCGTCCAAGGCGGTCCGCTCGACGAGTTCACGGCGGCGCGGTTCGGGCAGGTCGTTCAGCACTTCCAGGGTGCGGGTCAGTACCCAGGCGGCCGTGACGTTGGTGTACGCGTTGTCGTCGAGGCCGGGAGCGGCGGCACCGGGATAGGCCTCGTGGTACTCGTCGGGGCCGACCACGCCGCGGATGCGGTGCCGTCCGAGGTGCTCGTCCCAGGTGGCGGAGTCCGCCCAGAAGCGCGCGATCTGCAGCAGCGTCTCGGCGCCCTTGGTGTGCAGGAACTCGGCGTCGCCGCTGGCCTCGCAGTACTGCCACACGTTGTAGGCGATGGCCGATCCCACGTGGTGCTGGAGGTGGGAGTGGTCGGGCAGCCAGCGGCCCGAGCGCGGATTGAGGTGCAGTTGCTGGGTCTCCTCGCGCCCGTCGCTGCCGCTCTGCCAGGGGTACAGCGCGCCACGTCTGCCGATCGCGCGGGCGGCGGCACGGGCGCGTTCCAGGCGCCGGTGCCGGTAGTGGAGCAGGGCCCGGGACACCTCGGGGAAGTGCAGGTTGAGGTAGGGCAGGACGAACAGCTCGTCCCAGAAGACGTGCCCGCGGTAGGCCTCCCCGTGCAGACCCCGCGCCGGTACGCCGACGTCGAGGTCGGCGGTGTGCGGCGAGAGGGTCTGCAGCACGTGGAAGAGGTGCAGGCGCAGGATGCTGCCGGCCTCGCCGGGTACGTCGAGTTCGGCGCGGCGCCACAGCTGGCCCCAGGCCGTGCGGTGCGACACCAGCAGCTCGTCGAAGCCGGGGGCGTCGGCGACCCGGTCGAGGGCGGCCTGCAGCGGGTCGCTGATCGCCGGGTCGCGTGAGGTGTGCAGGGCCACGATCTTGTCGACGGTCACCGTCCGCCCCGGTTCCGGCCGCACGGTGGTGCGCTGGGCCACCCGCAGGTGCTCGCGTGCCGGGGTGACGGGCGCGTCGGCCGTCGTACGGGCCGCCATGCCGATCCGGATGTCGGAGGTGCGGGTGCGGCAGCGCAGCCACACCGTGTCGTCGCCGCCCCTACCGGTGTGCACGTGGGTCAGGTGGCGGCCCTCCAGGTCCCGGTAGCGGGGCACCCCCGAGTTGGTGACGCCGCCGTCGAGTGCCGCCTCCACCTCGATCTCCGCCGCACCGGTGTCCACCGTGAACTCCGTGCGCAGGGCGGCGAGGTGCGGGTCGCCCATGTGCACCATGCGCAGCTGGCGCACGGACAGCACGCGTCCCTGGCCGATGCCGAGGTGCGTACGGCGCTCCAGCACACCCGAGTCCAGGTGGACGGTCTGGCGGTGGTCGAGCACCTCGGCGGTGTCCGGCGTGAGCCACTCCCCGCCGGCCACCCGGAAGCGCAGCGGCAGCCAGTTGGGCAGGTTGACCATGTCCTCGTTCTCCACCTCGCGTCCGGCGACGGCGGAGGTGAGCCGGTTGTAGCAGCCGGCCACGTAGGTGCCCGGGTAGTGCACGTCGTCCGCTGCGCACTCGGGCAGCGCGCCGCGTGTGGCGAAGTAGCCGTTGCCGAGCGTGCACAGCGACTCGCGCAGCCGCTCCTGTGCCGGGTCGTAGTGGTCGTAGTCCCAGGTCGAGGGGGTGGCGGTCACCGCGGGTCGTCCCAGGACCAGTCGGCGACCTCGGGCAGGTCGACGCCGTGTTCGCGGATCCAGTCGTGGTGGCGCAGCCGGGCGTCCTCCATCCGCTGCCGGACGGCCGCCGCGCGCACGGCGAGGCCGGGGACGCGGTCGATGACGTCCATGACGAGGCGGTAGCGGTCCATGTCGTTGCCGAGCACCATGTCGAAGGGCGTGGTGGTGGTCCCGATCTCCTTGTAGCCGCGCACGTGCAGGTGGGCGTGGCCGGTGCGCCGGTAGGCGAGCCGGTGGATCAGCCAGGGGTAGCCGTGGTAGGCGAAGACGACCGGCTTGTCGGCGGTGAACAGGCCGTCGTACTCGAAGTCGCTCATGCCGTGCGGGTGTTCCCCGCTGGGCAGCAGCCGGGCGATGTCGACGACGTTCACGACGCGCAGGGTGAGGTCCGGCAGGTGGCGGCGGATCAGCTGGGCCGCGGCCAGTACCTCCTGGGTCGGCACGTCGCCGGCGCAGGCGAGCACGACGTCGGGTTCGCGGCTGCCGTCCTCGGTGCCGGCCCACTCCCAGATGCCGGCGCCGCGCGCGCAGTGCACCCGGGCCTCCTCCAGGGACAGCCAGTCGAAGCAGGGCTGCTTGCCGGCGACGATCACGTTGACGTAGTCGCGGCTGCGCAGGGCGTGGTCTGCGACGGAGAGCAGGGTGTTGGCGTCCGGCGGCAGGTAGACCCGGACGGCTTCGGGGCTCTTGTTGAGGATGTGGTCGACGAAGCCGGGGTCCTGGTGGGAGAAGCCGTTGTGGTCCTGGCGCCAGACGTGGGAGGTGAGCAGGTAGTTCAGGGAGGCGATGGGGGCGCGCCAGGGCAGGCGCCGGGTCACCCTGAGCCACTTGATGTGCTGGTTGACCATCGAGTCGACGATGTGGACGAAGGCCTCGTAGCAGGAGAACAGCCCGTGCCGGCCGGTGAGCAGGTAGCCCTCCAGCCAGCCCTGGCAGGTGTGCTCGGAGAGGATCTCCATCACGCGCCCGTGCCGGTCGAGGTCCTCGTCCACGGGGAGCGTCCGCTCCTGCCAGGCCTTGCCGCTGGCGGCGTAGACCGCCTGGAGGCGGTTGGAGGCGGTCTCGTCGGGTCCGACGAGGCGGAAGTCGCGGCGGTCGGCGGTGGCGTCCATGACGTCCCGCAACAGGTCGCCCAGGACGCGGGTGGGTTCGTGCGTGCTCGCGCCGGGCCGGTCCACGGGGACGGCGTACTTCTCCAGCGGCGGCAGGGGCAGCTCGCGCAGGAGCAGCCCGCCGTTGGCGAAGGGGGTGGCGCCCAGGCGGCGGGCGCCGTCGGGCACGGAGGCCAGGACGGCGGGCCGGGGGCTTCCCGCGTCGTCGAACAGTTCCTCCGGCCGGTAGGAGCGCAGCCACTGCTCCAGCAGCCGCAGGTGCTGCGGGTCGGTCCGCACGGCGGACAGGGGGACCTGGTGGGCGCGCCAGGTGTTCTCGACGGGCAGGCCGTCGACCTCCGCCGGGCCGGTCCAGCCCTTGGGCGTACGCAGCACGATCATCGGCCAGCGGGGGCGCTCCCCGGCGCCCTCCTCGCGGGCGGCCCGCTGGAGGGCGGCGATGCGGTCGAGGGCGGTGTCCATGGCGCGGGCCATCGCGCGGTGGACGGCGGCCGGTTCGTCACCGGTGACATGGAGGGGGTCGTGGCCGTAACCGCGCAGCAGCTCGTCGAGTTCGGCCTCGGGGAGGCGGGCGAGCACCGTCGGGTTGGCGATCTTGTATCCGTTGAGGTGCAGGATCGGCAGGACGGCGCCGTCGTTCACCGGGTCGAGGAACTTGTTGGAGTGCCAGGACGTGGCCAGGGGGCCCGTCTCGGCCTCGCCGTCACCGATCACGCAGGCGACCACCAGGTCGGGACGGTCGAAGGCGGCACCGTAGGCGTGCGAGAGCGCGTACCCGAGCTCACCGCCCTCGTGGATGGAGCCCGGCGTCTCGGGCGCGACATGACTGGGGACGCCACCGGGGAACGAGAACTGCTTGAACAGCCGGGCCATGCCGGCCGCGTCCCGGGTGACGTCCGGATAGGTCTCGGTGTACGAACCCTCCAGCCAGGAGTTGGCCAGGACCGCGGGCCCGCCGTGGCCCGGGCCCCACACGCACAGGGCCTCCAGCTCGCGGGCCTTGATCACCCGGTTGAGGTGGGTGTGGACCAGGTTGAGGCCGGGCGAGGTGCCCCAGTGGCCCAGCAGGCGCGGCTTGACGTGCTCGGGGCGCAGGGGCTCGGTCAGCAGGGGGTTGGCCATGAGGTAGATCTGGCCGACGGAGAGGTAGTTCGCGGCGCGCCAGTGGGCGTCCAGGCCGGCGAGCTCCTCGTCCGTGAGCGCGGCGGGCGCCTGCTGGGTGTCGTCGGACATCCGGGGTCCTTTCCGTTGCGGGACGGCGGTCGGGCCGGCATGGACCGGGGTGCCCCCCGCCCATCCCAACCCCGCGCGAAGCGCTCGGGTACCCGACAGGGCCGTTCGGGTCACGTCGCCGTCGCCTCACGTGCCGGCGCCGGGCCCGGCGGGTCGCGGGGGGCCGACTCGCCGGACCCGTGCTCCTCCCGCCCCGGGTCCCGTGCGCGCACGAACGGCACGGCCGTCACCGGCGCCGACCCCGGTGGCGGCCGTGTCGACGGACCGCGTACCCCGGCCTCCGTACCGCACGCCGGATGTGCGCCGGTGGTACGCGGAGCCGACCGCGGCACGGTCCCGCCCCTCGGGAGGGCACCCGGGTCAATTTTGCATGTCGTGCATCTTTGCATACCATGCAACTTATGTCGGAGAAAGGTACCGCGGGGGGCGGTCTGCGCGAGCGGAAGAAGCGGGCCACACGGGTCGCGCTCACCGAGGCCGCGGTGCGCCTGGCCGCCGAGCACGGCGCGGAGAAGGTCACCGTGGAGGCGATCAGCGCCGCGGCCGGAGTGTCGGTGCGGACCTTCTTCAACTACTTCGACACCCGCGACGACGTCTTCGTCCTGACCGGCGCCGAGACCAGCGCGCACGTGCGCCGCGCGCTGCTCGCCGCACCGGCCGGCCTCACCCCGCTCGAAGCGCTGCGCGACGCCCTGGCGGCGGAACTGGCCGAGGCCGAGCAGCAGCACGAGCTGTGGCGCCTGCACGGACAGGTGCTGCGCGCCGCGCCGCACCTCTTCGTGCGCAGTCTCGGCGCGCACATGGCGGACGAGACCGAACTGGCCGAGGCCATCGCCGAACGGATGCGCTCGGTCACCGACGCCCCCGGCGACACACCCGGCGACGCCCCCGACCCACCGGCCGCCTCCGACGAGGAGCGGCGCCAGGCGCTGGACCTCTACCCCCGGCTGCTGGCCGCGGTGGCGGTCACCGCCGTCCGGGTCAGCATCGACCACTGGTGCGCCCGCCCGGAGGTCCGTGCCTTCCGCGACGTGTTCCAGGAGGTGTTCACCCTCCTCGCCGCCGGGCTGCCGGCGCCACCCGCCTGACCACCGCACCGGCCGCCCGGCTCCCGAGCCGGCGCCGTGCCGCCACCCGTCGTCCGATCCGCGCGCTCCGGCGCCGAGCCCTGCCCGGCCCGCGCCGATCACCCACACACCACTGTCGAAAGAGAAGTCGTGACCGCAGCTCAGGCGCCCGCCGACGCGCCTCCCACCTCCATGAACCAACGGCAGATACTCCAGGCCATGTCCGGCCTGATGGCCGGCATGTTCGTCGCCATCCTGGCGGGCACCGTCGTGTCCAACGCACTGCCGACGATCATCGCCGACCTGGGCGCCAGCCAGTCCTCCTACACCTGGGTCGTCACCGCCGAACTCCTGGCGATGACCGCGACCGTGCCCCTGTGGGGCAAGCTGTCCGACCTCTTCAACAAGAAGCTGCTGCTCCAGGCCTCCCTCGGCATGTTCGTGGTCGGCTCGCTGCTGGCGGGCTTCTCGCACGACACGACACTGCTGATCTTCAGCCGGGTCGTGCAGGGCATCGGCGCGGGTGGTCTCACCGCGCTCGCGCAGGTCGTGATGGCCGCCATCATCCCGCCCCGGGAGCTGGGCAAGTACTCGGGCATCTTCGGTGCCGTCTTCGCCGTCGGTACGGTGGCCGGACCGCTCATCGGCGGTGTGCTGGTCGACACCGACTGGCTGGGCTGGCGCTGGTGCTTCTTCATCGGCGTGCCGTTCGCGCTGCTGGCCATCTTCCTGTTGCAGCGCACGCTGAAGCTGCCCACGGTCAAGCGCCAGGTGAAGATCGACTGGCTCGGGGCCTTCCTGATCGTCGCCGGTGTCTGCGCGCTGCTCATCTGGGTCTCGCTGGCCGGCAACCAGTTCGACTGGGCGTCCTGGCAGACCGCCGCGCTCGTGATCGGCGGCGTGCTGCTGCTGGGCCTGGCCGTCCTCGTCGAGGCCCGCACCGACGAGCCCGTCATCCCGCTCGACATCTTCAAGAACCGCACGGTCACCCTGACCACCGTCGCCAGCCTCCTGGTCGGTGTCGCCATGTTCGGCGGGACCGTCTTCCTCTCGCAGTACTTCCAGGTCTCGCTCGGCAAGTCGCCGACCGTCGCGGGCCTGATGAGCCTGCCGATGATCCTGGGTCTGCTGGTGTCCTCGACCGTCGCCGGACAGCTGATCAGCCGGACCGGCAAGTGGAAGAGCTACCTGGTCGCGGGCGCGGTCGTCATGACCGTCGGTCTCGCGCTGCTCTCCCTGATCGACGCCGACACCCACTTCGGGCTGCTCAGCCTCTACATGGCCGTCCTCGGCGTCGGCGTCGGCATGCTGATGCAGAACCTGGTGCTCGCCGCGCAGAACGACGTGCCCGCGGCCGAGCTGGGCGCCGCGACCTCCGTGCTGTCCTTCTTCCGCAGCATGGGCGGCACCATCGGCACCAGTGTGCTCGGCGCCATCCTGGCCAACCGGGTCGCCAGCGAGATGACCAAGGGCCTGGAGAAGGCGGGCGCCGCCGGAGCGGCCGAGGGCGGCTCGGGCGGCGGCGCGCACAGCGTCCCGGACATGAGCACGCTCCCCGCCCCGATGCGCGAGATCGTGCAGCACGCCTACGGTGTGGCCACCGCCGACCTGTTCCTGGTCGCCACTCCCTTCGCACTGCTCGCGCTCGTCGCCGTGGTCTTCATCAAGGAGAAGCCGCTGAAGACCACCAGCGGCATGGAGCGTCTGGCCGAGGAGGCCGGCGAGGCCGTCCTGGGCGCACCGGTCGGCGTCCCCGGGCAGCGCTCGGGTGACACCGCGTCGAAGGCGGACAGCGGACCGGCGTCCCCGGTCGGCTGACCCGTCGGAGCACCACGCGACACCGCCTGCGAGGGGCCGTCCACCACACCCGGTGGGCGGCCCCTCGCACGCCCGGCGCACCGGCCGCACGCGACCGCACCGGCCCGCGGCAGGGCGCCGCGACCGTCAGATGCCGAACGGTGCCGCGTAGCGGACGGTGCCGGCGGGCAGCGGGTGGCCGGTGTCCAGCGCGAGGGCCATGAGGGCCTCGTCCGGGACGTCGAAGGTCACGCGGATGCCGTGTGCGGAGGCCCGGCCGAAGCCGAACCTGGGGTAGTACTCGGGATGCCCCAGCACGACGACATGGTGCTCCCCCCGGCGCCTGGCGGCGTCCAGTGCGGCCCGCACGGCCGCCGAGCCGGCGCCGCCGCGCTGCCGCCCGGGTTCGACGGCGACGGGTGCGAGGCAGAGCGCCGGGCTGTCGCCGATGTGGCAGCGGGTCAGCAGGGCGTGGCCCACGGGACGGTCCTCGTCGTCCACCGCGACGACGGACAGTCCCTCGATCCACGCCTCGGGGTCGGCACGCAGCGCGTCGACGAGGTCGGCCTCCTCGGGAGTGGGGAAGGCGGCACGGACGATGGCACGGACGGCGGGTACGTCGGCGCCGGTCTCGGCGCGGGTGGTCCAGGTGCGGGACATGACGGAGGAGGGTTCCCTTTCCGGGTTCGCGGTCGTCGGGGGGTGCGGGCGGGCGGCGACCTGGGGTCGGGGCACGATCCGGGTGCGGGGCCCGATCCGGGGCCGGATCATGGCCCAGGGCCGGCTGGTCACCCAGGGCCGGCTGGTCACCCAGGGTGCGAGGCGGTCCCGGACGCCTCGGACGCCTCGGACGGCGGTCGCGCGGACGGCAAGCGGCATCCCGTCCCCCGCTCCCGTCGTCCGCGGGGGCGGAGGTACCGCAGGAGCGGGGCCCGGGTCAGAGGAACCGGCGGATGGGCTGGACGGCGAGCTCCCGTGCCCGCTGGGTGACGGAGCGTCTCTTCCACCTGTCCGCCCGGATCAGTTCGCTGACCTCCAGGTCAGCGTCGAAGTGCCGGTCCAGGGTCGCGGTGAACTCCTGGTCCAGCACGGCGAGCATGACCTCCTCGTCGTGGTCGAGCGAGCGGCGGTTGAAGTTCGTGGAACCGATCAGGGCGGCGACGCGGTCGACGGTGACCACCTTGGCGTGCATCATCGTCGGCTGGTACTGGTAGATCTTCACCCCGCACGCGGTGAGGTCCTCGTAGAAGTGCTGTCCGGCCAGCTGGCAGACCCGTTTGTCCGTGTACGGACCCGGCAGCACGATCTCCACCTCGACCCCGCGCCGCGCCGTGGCGCACAGCAGCTCGACGAAGTACGCGTCCGGCGAGAAGTACGCGGTGGCCAGACGGACGCGTTCCTCCGCCGACTCCAGCATCACGCGGATCAGCGTCTGCATGTCCTGCCAGCCGAAACTGGCCGAGCCGCGCACCACCTGCACGATGGAACCACCCTGCGGGCGGTGCTCGACGAACCGGTCGCGTTCGTCGAAGAGCTCGTCGTGGCACTCGGCCCAGTTCTGTGCGAAGGCCGCGGCGATGCCGTCCACCGCGGGGCCGCGGACCTCGACATGCGTGTCGCGCCACTCCTGCGGGTTGCGGGCGTCGCCGCACCACTCCTCCGCGATCCCCACCCCGCCGGTGAAGGCGGTCTCCTCGTCCACGACGAGGACCTTGCGGTGACAGCGGTGGTTCTGCTTGAGCGGCGAGAGGTACAGCGGCTTGCGGAACCAAGCCACCTGCACCCCGGCCCGCTCCATCGTGCGCAGCTGCTCCGCCTCGATCAGCCGGCTGCCGAACCCGTCCAGCAACAGCCGTACCCGCACCCCGGCACGGGCCCGCTCCGCCAGGGCCTCCGCGAACCGGCGGGCGATGTCGCCCTTCCAGTACACGAACGTCATCATGTCCACCGTGTGCTCGGCGCGGTGGATCGCGGCCAGCATGGCGGTGAATATCTCGTCCCCGTTGCGGAGCGCGGTGAGGGAGTTGCCCTCGGTCGCCGCGATCCCGATCAGGCGCTCCAGACGGCGCCGTATGCGCGTGACGCGTTCCTCGACCGACGTGGACGGTGCGTCGCGCACCGCAAGGGTCGGCCCGGTCAGCTCGGGCGGTTCCTGTGTACTGGTCATGGCTCCCCTCGCCGGATCACGACGACAAACCGTCGGGCCGCGGCGCCCGGTCCGGCGCGGGCTGAGCGGCGAGCCGACTTTACCCCCGCTCAGCGGACCCGCGGTGCCCGGCCACGGATCGCCGCAGGTGACGACGACATCTCAAGTGATAACCGGGTCTGAGCGGCCACGCGGGCGCACGGAACCGCCGCCGCGGTGGCCTCGTCGTCGTCCCCTCCTCTCTCCCCCCGACCCGCCCCCGATCCGCCCCCGATCCGCCTTCTGCCGCTGCCCTCGTGTCCGACGCCGCCGTCCGCTGTTCCCACCTGTCCTTCGCCTGGCCCGACGACACATCCGTCTTCGCGGCGCGGGGCGCGAGTGACGGCCTGTGTCACGTCGTACGGGGTGGCGTTTCTTGCGGTCGGCGGGTGGAGGGCGGCAGGCTTCGGGGGTGGCCACCTTGCTGATCGTGCATCACACGCCCTCGCCGAACTGCCAGGCGATGCTGGAATCCGTCGTCTCCGGGGCGACCGCCCCCGAGATCGAGGGGGTACGGGTGGTCCGGCGCGCCGCGCTGGCGGCCACGGCGGTCGACGTACTGGAGGCCGACGGATACCTGCTGGGCACCCCGGCCAACCTGGGCTACATGTCCGGGGCGCTGAAGCACTTCTTCGACCAGGTCTACTACCCCTGCCTGGACGGGACGCGGGGCCGGCCGTTCGGCTACTACGTGCACGGCGGCAGCGACACCACCGGCGCGGTGCGCTCCATCGAGTCGGTCACCACGGGACTCGGCTGGCAGCGTGCCGCACCGGCGGTGAGCGTGGCCGGTGAGCCCGGCAAGGACGACCTGGAGGCCTGCTGGGAACTGGGGGCCACCCTCGCCGCCGGGCTGACGGACGACTGACACCGGTCGCGTTCGGCTCGGTACGTGGCGCGCGGCGCCGCCGGGTCGAAGGTCCCCGTGCGCCGGTCAGAGGGGCGTCGCGGCGCGGAGGATGAGGAACATCGTCACGGCGGCGTTCGCGGACGACATCGCCGACGCGGCGGCTCCGGCGGCCGCGGCCCAGGCCGCCAGGCCCACCGAGGTGAACAGCGAGGGCCAGGTGCGGGCCGCGGGGGCGGGTCCCAGCAGGGCCGCCACCCGGCGTGGGACCGGGCCGGGCGCGGCGAGACCGGCGAGGGTGGCGACCGGGCCGCCGCGGGAGACCAGGGCCGCCTTGCCGATCGCGGTCGCCACCGCGCGGCGGTCGCCGACCGCCCGCGCGGCCGCCTCGTCCGCCCACCGCTCCGCCGTGTAGGCCACGGCGGTCCGCAACGGCCGCAGGAACGGGTTGGCCAGCGCGGCGAGCCGGACGGCGAGCAGGAAGCGGTGATGCCGGGCGGTCAGGTGGGCCCGCTCGTGGGCGAACAGCGCACGGCGTTCGGACGGTTCGAGACGGTCGAGCAGCGCCCTGCTGACCACCACGCGGTCCCGGCGGCCGCCGGGCAAAGCGTACGCGTAGGGCACGTCGTCGGGGAGCACGGCCACCGCGGTGCCCGGCAGTCCCTCCAGCGCGCGGTGCGCGCGGCGGCGGACCCGGCCGTGCCGCCACAGGGCACGGGCCGAGGCCAGCACCACCGTGCACAGCGCCGGGATCGCCGCCTTGCCGACGACCTCGTCGTACGGCACCGCCGCCCGCACCTCGGGATCGGACCAGCCGTCGGGCAGGGGGTTGCCGGGCAGTTGCGCGGTGCCGACCACCATCACGAGGGCCAGGCACACCGTGCTGCACAGCGCCATCACCGCGGCCACGGCGGTGAGCAGCCGGGTCGCGGTCCGCGGGTGCAGGTGCTGTTCGGCCAGCCGGGCGATCGGCCATGCCGTCAGGGGCAGGACCAGCGGCAGGAAGACGAAGACCCCCATGCGGCGTCAGCCGTCCCCCGTGTCGCGGGCCTGCCTGAGCAGCTCGCGCAGCAACCGCTCGTCGTCCGGGTCGAGGCCGGTGACGAAGCTGGCCAGCACGGCTTCGCGGTCGCTCTCGGCGTCGAGGACCTTGCGCATCTTCCGCGCGGCGAGACCCGCCTGGTCCGCGGGTGTCCAGGCGAAGGACCGGCCCGCGCGCTCACGGCTGACCGCGCCCTTCTCCAGGAGCCGGGTGAGGATCGTGATCACCGTGGTGTAGGCGAGGCCACCGCCGAGGTGCTCCTGCACCCAGCCGGCCGTCGCGGGGCCATCCGCCTCGCGCAGCGCCGACAGCACCA
This sequence comes from Streptomyces sp. NPDC047853, assembly GCF_043204535.1. Lineage (NCBI taxonomy): Bacteria > Bacillati > Actinomycetota > Actinomycetes > Kitasatosporales > Streptomycetaceae > Streptomyces > Streptomyces sp. NPDC047853. Next base: position 332,588 of record NZ_JBIDCI010000004.1, read on the forward strand.
GCGCCTCCAGCTCGCCCTGCCCCCGCCGCCGCGGACGCCGGTCATCCGTCACTGCCCCGCCTCCTTCCGCCGCAGTCCCCGTCCGGGGCGCCATCGTATAGAGGCGGCGGACCGCCATGCGCCACCCGGACCCGTCCCCGCGCTTCCGGGGGCTCTGCCGGCCCCCGCGCCGGTCAGGGCACTTCTGGACGTATCCCGGCCCCCGCGCCGGTCAGCGGTCGCCGCCACAGCAGCCGTCCGCCGCGCCCGCGGCCGGTTCGGGGCCCAGGCGGCAGAAGCAGGAGGCCTCGACCGGCACGTCCGCCAGCGCGGTGGCGAGCTTCAGCTGCTGGGCCACGATCCGCGCCTCCCCCGCTCTGCCGAGGCGCACCAGGCACTCGTGGTACCCGTGCAGAGCCCAGACGTTGCCGGGGTGCTGCAGGGCGCGCGGCAGGGTGTCGTCAAGGCCCAGGTCGGCCCGGTAGACCGCCTCCGCCTCATCGACCCGGCCCTGTTCGAGGAGCAGGGCGCCGTAGGCGTGCCGGGTGGGCTGCATCCAGCCCCACGGTTCGTCGTAGGGGAGGCTGTCGTCCAGTGCGATCGACCGCTCCAGGGCGGCGAAGGCGGCGGCGTGGTCGCCCTTGCGGTACTCCAACTCGCCGTCGAGCATGGCGGAGGCGATGGCGAGGATGTCGGCGCAGGTGTTGTTGAACAGGGTGCGCGACTCGGGTACCCGGGCGACCGCCTCGCGGAACAGCCTGCGTTCGGCCTGCGCCCGGTCGATCTCGCCGGTGGCCGAGAGGGCGACGCCGCGGGCGTAGTGGAGCATCGCCGTCGTCACGCAGTACAGCCGCGGGTCGGCGGGCAGCGGCAGCCGGAGGATGTCCGTCCAGCGGCCGAACCGGATCAGGACGTGCACCCGCATGGCGAGGAAGCCCTCCAGCCAGTCGGCCATCGGCGGGCTCTCGACGCGCAGCAGCTCCTCGGGGACGGCCGCCTCCAGCCGCTCGGTGGTGTCCAGGGCGACCGCGTACTGGCCGAGGAACATCGCGCCGTAGATCTTGAAGTGGTGGTTGTGCGCGCGGTAGAGGGTGTAGAAGTTCATGGCGCCGGCCCGGGCACGGTACTTCTCGTCGGCGGCGACGGCGGCGGTGTTGTCCGACACCACGCGCCGGTAGTCACCGCACAGCACCTCCAGGTGGGAGGGCATGTGGAGGAGGTGCCCGGCGTCGGGGACGAGCCCGCGCAGCCGGTCGGCGACGGCGAGGGCGGCCTCGGGAGTGGGGGACATCTCCATCAGGTGGATGTAGAGGTGCACGATCCCCGGGTGCTCCGGTCCCCCCTCGGCTGCCAGGGCCCGGTCGAGCACGTCCTTGGCCTCCAGGGTGCGGGCGCCCTCGGCCGGACGGCCGGTGCGCAGGTCCCACAGCTGCCAGGGGGTCAGGTTCATGAGGGCGTCGGCGTAGAGGGCGGCCACGTCCAGGTCGTGGGGGGCGAGTGCGTGGACGGCGCGCATGCTCTCGGCGTACGGCGGGTTCCACACCGAGCAGTCGTCGACGGCGCGCGCCTGCGGGTAGCGGGCGCGCAGGGCTCCGATCAGCGCGCGTTCCACCGGGGTGGCCCGTGCCGCTTTCCGGTGGGCCAGCTCGACGGCGGCGTGCGTGCGGTCGACGGTCCTGGTCAGCTCCTCGGCGTCGAAGGCCTCCCACGGCTTGTTGTAGTTCGGGCCGAGGGCGTAGGCGATGCCCCAGTGGGCCATGGCGCAGTCCGGGTCGGCCTCGGCGGCGGCCTCGAAGCAGGCGACGGCCTCCTCGTGGTGGAAGGCGTACGTCCACACCAGCCCGCGGTCGAACCATCGCTGGGCCTCGGGGGACGAGGTCGTCACGGGGCGGCCGTGGGTGCCGAGGTCGTAGTAGTCCATGCGGGGACGTATACCGCACTCCGGGCCGGTCGCGGAGCACTTCGCGCGACGGTCACACCGACCGGTGTCCCCGCCGGACGCGGTGCGCCCGGCGGGGGTGGGGGGGCGGTGCGGCCACCGGCTCAGCCGAAGTCGACGTCGCTGCAGAGGAAGTACGTCTGGTCCATGTGCGACGCCTGCCAGACCGTGTAGACGACGTGCCGGCCGCTCAGACCCGACGTGCTCACCGGGATCTCGTAGTTCTGACCCGGCGCGTACCTGCCCGTGGTGGTGAGCAGCTGGAGGTCGTCCCAGCCCAGGGGCTGCGTGCTGGGGTCGTAGCCCTGCCGGCTGACGTAGACCTTGATGTAGTCGGCGCCGTGGCTCGCCTGGTCGTGCAGCTTGACCGTGAAGTTGTCGTTGACCGCCGTGGTCTTCCATGCGCCCGCGGTGTCCAGGGAGTTGTAGCGCCCGCCTTCGGTCCGGCCGCCGCTGCACAGCTGCCCGTCGGGGACGACGGCCTCGAAGTTGCCGGCGGAGCCGTTGCGGTACAGGCCGTTCCAGTTCCACATGGCGTTGGGGTCTGCCTGCCAGGCCTGCCAGCACATGGGGTCCTGCTGGGCCATGGCCGGGTTCTGGAAGTCGGCGCCCCAGCGCTGCCAGCAGCCGTAGTTGCGGGAGGCGGGATCGACGACCGAGCCGTGGGCGGCGGCGGTACCGCTCCAGGGGACGAGGGTGAGCAGGGTGGCGGCCAGGGTGCCGAGGGCGAGGGTGGACGCACGCCTGACGCGCTTGATGCGATCATGACAATTCATGAGTCCTTCTTTCGCGTGGGGGGACGGCGTGGGGGGATCGGAAGTGATGGGAGCGCTCCCAGAGGTCCTGGAGACCAGGCTGCGCCCGGGCAAACGGAATGGCAACAGTGTGAAGGCGCCAGTTCCGGGGCCGCGCCGGCGTGTTCGGTACGGTCGGCCGGGGGCCTCTCGGCGCGACGGGCGGGCGGGACCTGCCCCGCCCGCCCGTCGTCACCAGACGCGTCGCCCTACCGGGCATACCTCCTGGAGCGGACCAGCAGCAGACAGCCACCGGCGAAGAGGACGCCTCCGACGGCCGCCGGCCACAGACCCAGGCCGGAGCCCGTCTCGGCGAGATCGCCCTGGGCCGCCTGCGGTGCGGTCACCGAACCGGCCGCCTCCTCGCCGCCGCCCCCGACCTGCGTCGTCCCCGGCGCGGTCACGCCGCCGGTCTCCTCCGGGGCGCCGGCGGGTGTCGTGGCGGCCCTGGGTTCGGCGGCGGGGGAGGCTTCGTTGTCGCCGGGCTGGTCCTGGGCCTGGTCCTGACCCTGACCCTGGTTCTGGCCCTGGTTCTGGCCTTCGTTCTGGTTCTGGTTCTGGCCTTCGTTCTGGTTCTGGTTCTGGCCTTCGTTCTGGTCCGGGCCTCGGGTCGGTTCCTGGGCGGGGGGCTCGGGCTTGTCACCGTCGTTCTGACCATTGTCCTGCCCCGGGTCGGCGCCTTCGTCCTGTCCGTCGTTCTGGCCGTCGTTCTGCCCGCCCTGGCCGGGGTCCGCGGGGGCCGAGGCGGTGGCGGTCGGCTCGGCCGGGGGCTGTGATGCCTCGGGGGTGCCGGTGGGCTGCTCCTGGGGGTCCTCCCCCTCGCCGGGCTCCGGACCCGGGGGCGTGTCCGCACCGCACGCACGACCGCTGTTGATGCAGTCGACCATCTCCCGCATCAGGTCCTCGTCGAAGACGTTCACGAAGTCGCTGTGGTCCGTCACCGGCTTGTGCAGCTGCTCCGGGAAGGAGTCCACGGCGAAGAGCGGGACGGTCTTCCCCCCGTCCCCGAGGCTGGGCGCGTCGACGTCGTAGACCACGCGCTGGACCAGTCGCGGGATGGGCCGGAACCCGGCCGGGCAAGCGCCGTCGGCGGCGGCGAAGGCCACGTGGGTGCGGTGGTTGGCGCTGTCGATGTTGCGGCCGTCCCAGCAGCTCTGGAAGGTGAAGGTGCGCACCACGTCGCTGCCGGTCGGGCAGAGCGGGTACTTGTCCTTGAGCTGCCGGTCCTCGAAGCCGGTGCAGCTCCAGGAGGCGTTGGCGTTGGTGTTGCCGTTGACGAACGCCTTCGCGTCGCCGGTGATGATGCGCAGCAGTCGCGGCATCTCCGTGACCCGGCCCCGTTCGTTGCCCTGGAAGGTCAGGGTGACCTCGGCGGGCGTCACGATCTCGCCGGCGTTGCCCTCGATGCCGCCGCCGGGCGACTCGGCGTCCTTCTCGACGGTGCCGTTCTGCAACCGCAGCACGGGCCAGTAGTACGAGGACCTGTCGCCCTGGTCCGCGCAGCTCGTGTCGGCCGCGGCCAGGTCCTCGTCGCTGGCGAAGGCGTCGTTGCCCTGGTTGCCGACGTAGTCGTGGAAGTGGTGCGCGCCGTTGCTGACGCCGGGGGCGGCGATGATGTTGTCCGAGTTGAACAGGCCTTCGGCGTTGACACCGCAGCTGGTGGCGAAGGAGCCACGCGAGGCGTTCTTCTGCCGTGCCGCCTCGGCGCCGCCCGGCTGGACCGACTTGATGTCGACGTAGTCCGCGGCCACCGGCCCGTTGCCCGCCTGCCCACCGTTGCCGGGCTGCTGCTGACCGTCTCCGGTCGCCCCGTCCTCGCCGGCGTCCGTGGCATCCCCGGCGTCCGTGGCGTCCCCGGCGTCTCCGCCCTTTCCGGGGCTCTCACTCCCGCCGGCCCCGGCGTCCGGTGCCGCGATCTCGGTGCGGCGCAGCGTGCACGGGGCCAGGGCTTCCAGGCCCTCGGGGCGGGCACCGGCCTTGTCGACGGCGGCGACGATGCGTTCGATCGTCGCGGCCCGCTCCTGCTTCAACGGGTCGAGGAGGGCGCCCTCGTCGACCTTGCCGTCGTCGGCGGTGCGGGCGGCTTCCTGCAACCGCAGGTAGGCCGTGGCGATCTGCTCGTCCAGCCGGGCCAGTTCCTTGTCGACGTCGGGCCTCGCCCGCTCCTCGACCGCGGTGAGCCGTTCGCTCAGGTCGGGGCAGTCGACCGTGGCCGCCACTCCGGAACTTCCCAGGGGTACCGCGGAGTTGCCGGCTTCGGTCGCGGAGGCGAACACGTTCACGGCCACCAGGCCGCCGCCCCCCAGTATCAGCGCGAATGCTCCGAAGGTCGCGCGGCGCGCCCCGGTCGGGCGTCTGCGCCTGTTGTGTCCCAAGACGTGCTCCAGTGTCGTGACGGACTCGGACATGCAATGCCCCCGGCTCCATACGGAGCCGGGGGCCGGAGCGTTCAGACGTGCCGGGAATTCTCAGAGAGTGTCGAGTCATGTCTCCTTGCCAGAGGCATCCGCCGGAGTCCGGCTTCACCTCACGGGCCTTCGAAGCACCCGAGGACGGTCGCCCGGTCGAAGCGCCGCGCCTCCACGTCCTTCCTCGCGATCGTCCAGAAGACGTCACCGCCGATGCCCAGGCCACCGAAGTCCAGGACGCCGCCGTACCACTGAGCGAGAAGCGCCCGGTCGTCGGGACGAGGCCGGGCCCACGGGCCGGCCCGCCTGCCCTCCGGCTTCCCCGCCCTTCCTGCCGCCATGGCGGCGGACGCGGTGATGGGGTCGTCCTCGCCGTAGGAGTCCCTGGAGTATCCGTCGATCTGCAGGTGAGTCTCGTGGCGATGGTGCCCGTCCTCGTACAGCACGTCCGACCATGCCTGGCGCAGCTCCTTGGCGTGCGGGTGTGCGACGGGGTCGACGAGCACCTCGTTGTCCGGCAGGGAGAGGTCGTACCTCAGCCGCAGCTCCGCGCGGTCGTGGCCGTCGTCCCCAGGGTGTTCCTCGAGGGGCGTGCCGGCGGGGACGTACATCACCCGGCCGGAAGCGTCGAGGTCGTCGGGATGGAGTCGGGCGAAGAAGAGGAGCCGGCCGTCGGGGGGCAGTACCAGAGTCGTCGCGTCGCCGGGCAGCGCGGCGAGGTCCAGCATCGCTATCGGGTTCAGCCCCGCCGGGAGTCGGGGAGCGTCGGCGGGGAGCAGGTGGGCCCGCCGAAGTGGCCCACGACCGGCCCGTCCACGGTGGACGCCAGGGTGGCGCACGGGCGGGCGGCCTCGAGCCACCTCTCCACCTCGGCGGACGGGACGCCGACCGCGAGAGCCTTCTCACGGAACCGGCCCCTCTTGTCGAACATCTCGGGTTTCATCCGGTGAACATAGGGGCGGGTACCGACACCGGCCCATGGGCCGCAGCGGGCACGACCCCGGCCGCCTCTCAGTGGGCGCATCCCGGAGTGGTCCGGAAGCACACGCGCCCCGGGAGGGCGGTCCTGTTAGGCCTCCGGGTTCGGGGAACCCGGTGCCGGCCGTACCCGCCCGCGCACCAGCGCCCACGCCGAGGGAGTCCCGGATGTCACTGACCAAAGGCCTCGTCGCCGGAGCGGCCGGGACCGTCGCGCTGAACCTCACCACGTACGGTGACATGCTGCTGCGCGGCCGGGGACCCAGCGACGTCCCGACCCAGGTCGCGGACCGGTTCGTCAACCGGGCCGGGATCGGGCTGGGCGACGAGGAGACCGGACGCCACCGCGAGGAGGCCGTCGGAGTCCTCCTCGGCTACCTCACCGGCCTCGGGGTCGGCGCGGCCTACGGGCTGTTCCGGCGCCGCCTCGGGGCGCTGCCGGACTGGGTGGCCGGTCCCCTGCTCGGCGCCGCCGCCATGGTGAGCAGCGACCTGCCGGCCACCGTGCTCGGGGTCACGGACCCCGCCTCATGGGACCGGACGTCGTGGGTGTCGGACCTCGTGCCGCACCTGGTGTACGGCTTCGCCACGGCCTCGGTCTACGAGGCACTGCGCTGAACGGGAACGGAGGAGTCACCATGGCCGGCAGCAGGCCGCTCGCCCTGGTCACCGGGGCGTCCAGCGGAATCGGGTACGAACTCGCCAGGCTGTTCGGGGAGCAGGGCCACGACCTCGTGGTCAACGCCGAGGACGAACGGCTGGAGCACGCCGCCCAGCGGTTGCGGGAGACCGGCGCCGAGGTGCGGGCCGTGCGCGCGGACCTGAGGACGGCCGAAGGCGTGGACCGGCTGCTGGCCGCCCTCACCGGGCTCGCCGTGGACGTGGCCGCGCTCAACGCGGGAGTGGGACAGGGCGGTGCCTTCGTCGACACCGACCAGGCCGACGACCAGTCCGTCATCGACCTCAACGTGACATCGACCGTGCGGCTCGCCAAGCCGCTGCTGCGGGACATGGTGGCGCGCGGGGTGGGCCGACTGATGTTCACCTCGTCGGTCGCCTCGACGATGCCGGGCTCCTTCCAGTCCGTCTACAACGCGTCGAAGTCCTTCGTGCAGTCCTTCGCCCAGGCACTCCAGGAGGAGGTGGCGGACACCGGCGTCACGGTCACCTCCTTCATGCCGGGTCCGACGGAGACGGACTTCTTCCGGCGGGCCGGGATGGAGGACACCAAGGTCGGCACCATGGACAAGGACGATCCCGCCCAGGTCGCCCGGCAGGCGTACGACGCCGTCATGAAGGGCCGCGGGAAGCTGGTGACCGGCTCGGCGAAGACCAAGGCCCAGGGTGTGGCCGACAAGGTCCTGCCGGACCGCGTCAAGGCCGTCGTGCACCGCCGGATGGCCGAGCCGGGGACGGCGCCGGACACCGACGGGCGCCCCGACCGGGGATAGCGCGGTCCGGCGGTCCTCTTGTCGGCGGCTCGCTCGCGGTGAAACGATGTCCGCGGCACCGGATCAGCCCAGCGAAGGGACCGTCGTGACCGACGACCAGCAACGGCCACCGGCCGCCGCCGTGTTCGACGCGCTGGGCGCGGACTACGAGAAGGCGTTCGCCGCTTCGAGGACGCATCGGCACTCACTGGAGTGGCTGCTCGGACGGCTCGCGCCGGGCAGCCGGGTGCTGGACGTTGGCAGCGGCACGGGCCGGCCCACCGCCGAGACACTCGCGAACGCCGGGCACGACGTGCTCGGCGTCGACGTCTCCCCCGTCATGGTGGAGTTGGCGACGCGGCAGGTGCCCGCCGCCTCCTTCCGGTGCGCCGACATCCGCGACGTCCCGCTCGAGGACGCCTCGTTCGACGCGGTGTGCGTGTACTTCTCCCTGCTCCAGCTGGACCGGCGGGAGCAGGCGGACCTCGTGCGGGACCTGGTGCGCGTGCTGCGGCCGGGCGGCCTCATGGTCCTGGCCACCGTGCCGCTGGACGTGGAGGGCGTCGACGCCACCTTCATGGGCCGGCCGGTGCGTGTCTCCAGCTTCACCGCGCAAAGTTTCGCCGCCGTGGCCGAGGAGGCCGGCCTGGAGATCCTGGCGCAGGAAGCGTCGATGTTCACCCCGGCCCACCCGGCCGCTCAGCCGGAGCCGCACCTCTTCCTGCACGGCCGGCGCCCGGACACCGCAACTCGGCGCGCCTGACCTCCGGCAACCGATACCCGGGTCCCGTTCCCGCCGTCACGCGTCACCCATCACGCGTCACCCCGTCACCCCGTCACCCCGTCACCCCGTCACCCCGTCACCCCGTCACCCCGTCACCCCGTCACCCCGTCACCCCGTCACCCGCCGGCGATACGGCCTCGTAGCCCCCGGATGGGGTAACTGCGCACGCGCGGACCCGGTCCCGCGGCCAGAGTGGGCAGCATGACAGAACCTGGCGAGCGACGGCGCGGCACGACGTCCACGACCACGCGCGAGCGTGCCGTGCGGGGTGCTCGGGACGCCGCCCAGCACGCCGCCGACGCCCTGGGCGAGCTGATCCGACACCGCCTGGAGGGAGTCTCCGCGGTGTGCAGGAGCGAGGACGACGGCTGGATCGTCCGGGTGGACGTGCTGGAGGTGGCGCGCATCCCCGACACCACCAGCCTGCTCGCCACCTACGAGGTCGAGCTGGACTCGGCGGGCGACCTGCTCCAGTACCGCAGGGTCGCCCGGTACCGGCGCGGTGCCCAGGACCAGTGACCGGGCCGTCGAGCCCGCCCCCGGAAGGACCACCGCATGATCACCTATGACGACGAGGTCGTCTGCGCGCCCCGCGCCGGAACCCTCTACGACGTCCTCGAACTCATTCTCGACCGCGGCATGGTGATCGACGTCTTCGTACGCGTCTCCCTGGTCGGCATCGAGATCCTCAAGGTGGACGCCCGCATCGTGGTCGCGAGCGTCGACACGTACCTGCGCTTCGCGGAGGCCTGCAACCGCCTGGACCTGGAGCACGACGTGCGCTCCAAGACGGTCCCCGAGATGTTCGGCAGTCCGGTAGCCAAGACCATAGGCAAGGCGGGCGCCAAGCACACGGCACGCTCCCTCACCGACAAGGTGCGCGACATCCTCACCCCCGAGGAGGAGGAAGAGGAGTCGGCGCAGGAGGAGGAAGCCCGCCCCCGTGAGCGCGCCGAGCGCAGCCGTCCGCAGCGGCCCCGCAGCCGCCCGGCCGCACGCCCTCGCGCGGAGGACGACCGCCCGCGCAGCCGCCCCCGCCGACACACGGAGACGGAGGACGAATGACCGCCCCCACCACCAGCGCCACCACCGCCGGCTCCGGCGCCACCACCGCCGAGGCCGCTGCCGCGGCCCCCAAGGCGCTGTACGTCTACGGGATCACGCCCGCCGGAGTCGGCACCCCCCGCTCCCCCGGGGTCGACGGTGCTCCCGTACGGCTGCTGACCGAGTCCGGACTGTGCGCGGCGGTGTCGTCCGCCCCCGCACGGCTCCGGCCCCGGCGCCGTGACCTGCTGGCCCATCAGGCCGTGCTGGACGAGTTGGCCGCGCAGGGGCCGCTGCTGCCGATGCGGTTCGCGGTCCTCAGTCCCCGGCCGGATGCCCTGACCTCCCAACTGCGCCTCGACGCAGCTCACTTGAAGCGGCAGCTGGACGACGTCCGGGGGTGCGTCGAGTTCAACGTCAAGGGAACGGTCGTGCCGGGCCACTTCGCCGATCTGGTGCGCCGCGACGAAGGGCTGCGGGCCCTGGCCCTGCGGACCCGGCGGCGGCCGGACTACGAGGGCAACGTCCGGCTGGGCGAGGCGCTGGCCCGCGGTGTACGCCGCGAGGCCGGGCGCGCGGCAGGTGACGTGCTCGACCGCCTGACCCCGCTCGCCGTGCGCACGGTGCGGGGACAGACCGACGACGAGCAGGTGCTCAGCGCGTCGTTCCTGCTGCGCGCCGCCGACGAGGAACTCTTCCGGCGGGCCGTGGACGAGCTGGCGCGCACCCGCGGGGACCGGCTGGCGATCAGTCTGACCGGGCCCCTGCCCTGCTACAGCTTCGTCGACCCCAGCCCCGCACGGGACGGGCGGTGACGATGTGGGCATCGTGAGCGGTCTCCTGCTGCTGCCCCTCGCGCCGGTGCGCGGCACGGCGTGGATCGCCGACCACCTGCTGCGGGAGGCCCGGCGCCAGGCCCACGACCCGCGCGTCGTCCAGACGCGGCTGGCCGCCCTCAACCGCTCCCTGGACGAGGGCGCCATCGACGAGGCGACCTTCGAACGGGAGGAGGACCGACTGCTCACCCTCCTCGAGCGCACGGCCCGGCCCACCGGCCGCGCCACCACCGTGGACCGAGCGCAGAGAAGGCACGTATGAGCGACAGCATGGCGGCCATGGCGGCGGCCGTGGCGGGCGGATACCTCCTGGGCCGCAGGAGGAAGGCCAGACTGGCCCTCGTCGTCGGCTCCTACCTCGCGGGGCGGCGGCTCGGCCTGTCTCCCGGTCAGGTCCTCTCCCAGGGCCTGTCCGGCCTGCAAGGGACGCCTCAGTTGCGGGAACTCACGGACCAGGTCCGCGGCGAGCTGCTGACCGCCGGACGCGCCGCCGTCACCGCCGCGGCGAACCGCGGGCTCACCGGCCTCGCGGACACACTCCGCGACCGTACCGACGCGCTCACCGGCGGGGGGCCGCGGGACGACCGATCCGGCGAGTACGACGATGAGTATGACGACGAGTACGGCGACGAGTACGACGAGCGCGACGCGGAGGACCGCGACGAGCGGGAGGACGCCGCGGACGAGGACGCCTACTTCGACGAGGAAGAACGCGAGGAGGACCGGCGCCCCGCCGCGGCGCCCCGCCGGACGAGCGAGGAGGCTCCGCCGCGCAGAACCGCCCCGCCCGCGAAGAAGGCCCCGGCGAAGAAGGCCGCCGCGAAGAAAGCCGCCAAGAGGGCCGCTCCGGCCAGGAAGAGCGTGCCTCCGAAGAAGGGCGCGCCCGCGAAGAGGACGGCCCCGGGCGGCAGGCGCGGAGGTGGGCGCGGATGACTCCGGACCAGCAGGAGAACGGTGGAGCGTCGCCCCTCGGTGACCTCAAGGACGCGCTCGGCGGGTACCTCGCCGCCTCGGGGCACAGCCTCGTGGGCAAGGCCGGGAAGCGGATCGGAGGGCTGACCGAGCGGCTCACCGAGTCCGCCGGCGACCGAGGCTCCGGAGGCGGCAAGGGCAACAGCAACGGCAACGGCAACGGCAACGGCAACGGCAACGGCAACGGCAACGGCAACGCACGGAGCAAGGCGAGCGGCGGCAGCGTCAAGGCGACGCACATGATGGAGACCGTCGACATCGGCGTCCCCCTGCGCACCGTCTACGACCACTGGACCCGGTTCCAGGAGTTCAGCGGCTTCACCAAGGGCGTCCGCAGCGTCAGCGCGCAGGACGAGGTGACGTCGGACTGGAACGTCAAGGTGGGGCCTTCCAGCCGGAGTTGGAAGGCGACCGTCCAGGAGCAGGTCCCCGACCAGCGGATCGTCTGGACCTCCGAGGGCGCCAAGGGCAGTACCCGCGGTTCGGTCACCTTCCACGAACTGGCGCCCCGGCTGACCCGGATCGTGCTGGTCGTGGAGTACTACCCGGCGGGCTTCTTCGAGAAGACCGGCAACCTCTGGCGTGCCCAGGGCCGTCGGCTGCGGCTGGACCTGAAGCACTTCGCCCGGCACGTGACCCTGCTGGGCGACGAGGAAGTGGAGGGCTGGCGCGGCGAGATCCGCGACGGCGAGGTCGTCAAGAGCCATGAGGAGGCGCTGGAGGAGGAGAACGCCGACGCCGACGAGGACGGCACCGACGCCGAGGACGGCGCCGAGTACGAGGACGACGAGAGCGAGGACGACGAGGAAGGTGACTACGACGAGGGCGAGGACGAGGACGACGAGGACGCGGTGTACGAGGAGGACGACGACGAGGACGACTCCTACGAGGACGACGAGCGGCCCCGCCGCCGACGTCGCTGACCAGCCGGGGAGCACGCAGTGACAGACGTCGACCACCGCTTCGCGGGACCGGACGGCCAGCCCTACGCGCCCGTCACCGGCAACCTCGCCGACCTGCTCGAACGCGTCCTGGACAAGGGCATCGTCATCGCCGGCGACATCAAGATCGACCTCCTCGACATCGAGCTGCTCACCATCAGGCTCCGGCTGTTCATCGCCTCGGTGGACACCGCCAAGAAGGCGGGCATCGACTGGTGGGAGACCGACCCGGCGCTGTCGTCCCGGGCCGCGCGGGACGAGCTGGCCGAGGAGAACGCCCGGTTGCGGGCCCGGCTCGACGCACTGGAGGAAGCGCTGGAGGAGTCGCCGGAGGGCGCGCAGGGCTCCGGGGGTTCCCTCGCGGGGGCGTCCGGGGAGACGGCGGGGGCCGCCCGGTGAGCACGGTCGCGGTTCGGCCGGGTGCCCCGGCCCTCGTCTGCGTGTTCGCCGTCACCCGCACCCCGCCCGACGACGCCGCGCTGGCCGCGACGACCGGTCACGAGGAGGGCGGTCCGCTGCGCGTCCTGCGCGCGGACGGTCTCTGCCTGGTCGTCCAGGACGTGCCGGCCGCGCTGTTCGACGAGCAGGTGCTGGGGGAACGGCTCAACCGGCCCGCTGATCTGGAGCGATGCGCCCGCGCCCACCACCGCGGTGTGGAGGCCGCGGGCGGGAGGGGCCGCTCCGTCGTACCGCTGCCGATGGCGACCCTGTACCGGAGCGACCGGACCGCGCAGCAGGCGTTCGCCCCCCGCAGGGCGGTCCTGGAGACGCTGCTGGACCGGCTCCGGGACCGTACCGAGTGGGCGGTGAAGGTGCACGCCGCCGAGCACGCGGCCTCCGCCGCCCCGCCGACCGGAGCGGGCACCGACGCCGGCCCCCGCCCCGCCGCGGGCGGCCGTGCCTACCTCAGCCGGGTCAGCGCGCGGCGGCGCGACCGGCAGGACGCGCACGAGCGGGCCCGGGCCGCGGCCGAGGCGGTGGACGCGGAACTGCGGCGGTACGCGGTCGCCGCGACCCGGCACCGGCCGCAGAGCGAACGGCTGACGGGCCGGCGCGCCCCGCAACTCCTCAACGCGGCCTACCTCGTGGCGGACGCGGAAAGCGCCGCCTTCACCCGCGCACTGTCCCGACTCACCGCGGAGGGCCCGTCCGGCGAGGTCCGGGTCGAGGCGTCGGGCCCCTGGATCCCGTACTCCTTCGCCCGCTGGGACGAGGAACCGGACCCCGCGAAACCGGACCCCGCGCAGCAGGAGGCCCGCGCATGACCGAACTGGACACCCGTACGCCGGGCCCGGCGCCCGTGCCCTGGGACGGCCCCGAGCCGTACGCGCCGGTCGGTGTGCCCCTCGTCGACCTGCTGGACCGGGTGCTGGCGACCGGTGTCGTGGTGAGCGGGGACCTCGTCCTGGCCATCGCGGACGTGCCGCTGGTACGGATCTCGCTGCACGCCCTGCTGTCGTCGGTGAGCGAACGGGTGCCCGCCCCCTGGCCGGACAGCGGGCCGCTGTGACGGCGCCCCGGGCCCACTCCCTCGACCTGGACCCCGAGCGGGTCACGAACGACCTGGCCGCCCTGGTCCTCACGGTCGTGGAGCTGCTGCGCCAGCTCATGGAGCGCCAGGCCGTGCGCCGCTTCGACGAGGGCACGCTGAGCACGGACCAGGAGGACCGGCTCGGCACGGCGCTGATGCTGCTAGACGAGCGCATGGACGACCTGTGCGCGCAGCACGGCCTGAGCCGCGCCGACCTCAACCTCGACCTGGGCCCCCTGGGCACCCTCCTGGCGGACCCCGAGCCCTGAGGAGGACACCGGCCGGCCCCCGCCCCCGCGACGAGCGATCGCTATGATGACGGCGAATCGCTCAAACGAACATCGTCGGGTGGGGAGACGGATGCGGGAGCCGGTCGATCTCAGGCGTCAGCGGATCCTGGCGGCGGTCCGGGCGCGGGGCACCGCGCGGGTGCGTGACCTCGCCGAGGAGTTGCAGGTCTCCGTGGTGACGGTCCGCCGTGACGTGGAGGAACTGACCCGTGAGGGCCGGCTCCGCCGCGGGCACGGCGTCGTCCGCTCCACGGTGCCCGCCGAGGAGGAGCCCGCCGGCAGGAGCGCGGCGGCCGGGGACCGGGTGGCCGTCGTGGTGCCCGCACGGCACTCGTACCTGAACGAGACCCTGCACGGCGCCCGCACGGTCCTGGAGGAGGCCGGACTGCGCCTGGCCCTGCACCTCGCGCCGCAGGCCGCGGGGGCCGAACGCCCGCTGGTGGAACGGGCCCTGGCGGAGGGGGCGGAGGGTCTGCTGATCGCCCCGCGCTGGCGTGGCCGGGCCGAGGAGGAGGCCGACCACGAGTGGCTCGCCGCGCTCGGGGTGCCGACGGTGCTGATGGAGCGCCGCCCGTGGCGCGGCAGCGCCCTGCACGCCCTGGACTCGGTGTGCTCGGACCACTGGTACGGCGCGCACCTGGCCGTGGAGCACCTGGTGGGGCTCGGTCACCGGCGTATCGTGTTCGCCACGCGCCACGACAGCCCCACCGCGCGTTCGCTGCGGGCCGCCTTCACCGAGATCGCCGGGGCACATCCGCTGGTGGAGCGGTGGGCGTGGACGCTCATCGCGCCGGAGGCCGGTGTCGACGGGCCGTACGCGGCGGACGAGACGGCCGAGTTGTCCGCCCTGATGCGCAAGGTGGGGGCGACCGCCATGGTGCTGCACGGCGACGTGGACGCGCTGATGGTCGTCCAGCGCCTGGCGGAGGAGGCGGTACGGGTGCCGGAAGACTGCTCGGTCGTGGCGTACGACGATGTCGTGGCCGGACTGGGTTCGCCGCCGCTGACGGCCGTGTCGCCGCCGAAGACCGAGGTCGGGCGCATGGCCGCCGAACTGCTGCTCCAGCGGCTGGCCGAGGCGCCGGGGGCCCGGCCGGGGCGGCGGGTGGAGTTGCTGCCCCGGCTCAGGGTGCGGGGATCGACCGCACCCTGTGCCGAGTGAGCGTTTGAGCGTTTTATTTTCTTCTGATCGATCTATTGACCGTTTGAGTCAGGGCGTTCAGGATTCCCGTGTCCCGAACAGCCGTGTCCGCGCATCCGCCGCGGACCCGCAGGAGCCGCGGGAGGCGCCATGCCCGGACGACCACCCAGCCGTCGTTCCGTACTGGCCGCGATGGCCGCCGTACCCCTGACAGGAGCCGTGAGCGCCTGCACCGGGGGGAACGGCGCATCGTCGGCCCGCACGGGCACCACCACGCGCATCACCTTCTGGTCCGCCCTGCGCGGCAGCCAGGAGGTGGTCGACGCCTTCAACCGCACGCACCGCACCGTCCAGGTGGACTTCCAGCAGATCCCCTCCGGCGGGCAGGGCGGCTACGCCAAGCTCAGCAACGCCGCCCGGGCCGGCAACGCGCCGGACGTCGCCACCATCGAGTACCCGCAGGTGCCGGGGTACGCCATCGACGGCGTCGCCCGTGACCTCACCGACCTGGTCAGCGACCGCCTGCGCCGCAGCCTGCTCCCCCAGGCGCTCGGGCTCACCACCTTCGAGGGCCGGGTGTTCAGCGTGCCGCTGGACGTCGAGCCCATGGTCATGCACTACCGCGCCGACCTCTTCGAGCACTACGGGCTGCGGCCCGCGCGCACCTGGGACGAGTTCGCCGAGCAGGCCGTCACCGTGCGCCGCAAGGCGCCCGACCGCCGACTGGTGCTGTTCCCCACCGACGGGATGACCCAGTTCGCCTGCTACGCCTGGCAGGCGGGCGCCCAGTGGTTCGACACCTCCGGGGGTGCCTGGAACGTCTCCCTCGCCGACGCGCCGTCCAGACGGGTCGCGGAGTACTGGCAGCGGCTCATCGACCGGGACGACGTCTTCATGAACGCCGTGGAGAGCAGGCAGTCCGACGCGCAGATCGGCAACGGACTCGTCCTCACCCGGCTCAGCGGCGCCTGGGACGCCGGGGCGCAGATGAACGCGCGGCCCGGGCAGAAGGGCCAGTGGCGGATCGCGCCGATGCCCCAGTGGGACGGCTCCGCCCCTTCCGCCGGCACGCACGGCGGCTCGACCTTCGCGGTCACCGAGGACAGCCGTCACCCGGAGGCCGCGATGGAGTTCATCGAGTGGCAGGTCTCCCACCCCGACGCCCTGCGTGCCCGCCTCTCCAGCGGCACCAGCAGCCAGTACCCGGCCGCTCCGGGGCTGGTCTCCGTGGGCCGCGAAGCCTTCGACCGGTCGTACTACGGCGGGCAGGACATCTACACCCTGTTCGAGCGGGAGGCCGAGAAGATCGGCGAGAACTGGTTGTGGGGCCCTCGGATGAGCGCGACCCAGAAGGTCATGCAGGACTCCTTCGCCCGTGTCAGCGGCGGCCGGGGAAGCCTCGTCGAGTCCCTGCGCGCCGCCCAGGAAGGCACCATGCCCGACCTCGAGGCGCTCGGCCTCTCCACCACCCAGCGCAGCACCTGAGCCGACGAAAGGCAGGTGACACCCCATGACCACGACCACCCACCCACGGGTGCCGGCCGGCGCGTCCCGCGCCACCGTACCGGCGCCCTCCGCCTCCGGCCTGCGCGCCCGAAGAGCGGCGAAGCGCCGGCAACTGACCGCCTGCGGCGTCCTCATGACGCCGTTCTTCGTCCTGCTGGCCACCGTCTTCCTGATCCCCGTCGGCACGGCCGTGTACCTCAGCTTCTTCAGCGACGACCAGCCCGGCCTCGGCTTCGGACCGGAGCGCACGGTCTTCGTCGGCCTGCGCTCCTACACGGCCGTCCTCACCGACCCCACCTTCCTGGGCGGGCTCGGCACGGTCGCGCTGTACTGCCTGATCTACATCCCGCTGATGGTCGTCCTCGCCCTCGCCCTCGCCCTGCTGCTGGACTCCGGCGTGGTCCGGCTGCGCGCCCTCGCCCAGCTCGGCCTGTTCCTGCCGCACGCGGTGCCCGGCATCATCGCCGCGCTGATCTGGCTGTACCTGTACACGCCCGGCATCAGCCCGGTCATCGAACTCTTCGCCCGGGGCGACATCACGATCGACTTCCTGGGCGTGCACACGGTGATCCCGTCCATCGTGAACATCGCCCTGTGGAGCAACCTCGGCTACAACATGGTGGTCTTCTACGCGGCGCTCCAGGCCGTGCCGCGCGAGGTGATCGAGGCGTCCGTCGTGGACGGCGCGGGACCCGTGCGCACGGCGCTCCAGGTGAAGACCCCGCTGGTGCGGGCCTCCCTCGTCATGGTGTCGATCTTCACCCTGATCTGGGCGCTCCAGCTCTTCACCGAGCCGATGCTGCTCAGCCAGTCCTCCCCGATGATCAACTCGCGGTTCTCACCGAGCATGTACATCTACGACGCGGCCTTCACCCGCAACAACTACAGCCTCGCCGCGGCCGCCTCGGTGGTCCTGCTCGTCTGCACGATCGCCCTGTCCTACGGCGTCACCCGCTTCACCGGCCGCGCCGACTCCGAGGAGGCCCGATGAGCGCCACCGACACCTCCCGGCCGCGCCGGGGGATGCTGGGCCGGGCGACGGTCAACGCGGTCGTCGCGATCTCCGTCCTCTACACGCTGCTGCCGGTGCTGTGGCTGGTGCTCGCCTCCACCAAGACCCGGGACGCGCTGTTCGGCAGCGACCTGCTGTCCCTGAGCGACTTCTCCTTCGGACGCAACCTCACCGACCTCTTCGCCATGGACGGCGGGCTCTACGGCCGCTGGTACGTCAACAGCCTGCTGTACGCGGTGGTGGGCGCGGCGGTCGGCGCGCTGGTGAGCGTCGCCTGCGGCTACGCCTTCGACAAGTACCGCTTCCGGCACAAGGAGAAGCTGTTCGGCCTGGTCCTGGCCGCCGTCATGGTGCCGCAGACGGTGCTCGCGCTGCCGCTGTACCTGATGGCGTCCGAGGCCGGCCTGGTCAACACCTTCTGGGCGGTGTTCATCCCGGTGCTGTTCAACCCGTTCGGCGTCTACCTCGGCCGGATCTTCGCGCGGGGGTACGTGCCCGACGAGGTGCTGGAGGCGGCGCGGGTGGACGGGGCGGGCGAGCTGACGACATACGCCCGGGTGGCGCTCCGGATGCTCGGCCCCGGCCTGGTCACGGTCTTCCTCTTCCAGCTGACCGCGATCTGGAACAACTTCTTCCTGCCCATGGTGATGCTGTCCGACCAGGACCTGTATCCCGTCAGTCTCGGGCTGTACCAGTGGAACAGCGCGGCCTCCGTGTCGCCGGAGTACTACCCCGTGGTGATCATGGGTTCGCTGCTCGCCGTACTGCCGCTCATCCTCGCCTTCGTGCTGCTCCAGCGTTTCTGGCGCAGCGGCCTGACCGCCGGAGCCGTCAAGTGACCCCGCATGCCCCGGACTCCCCCGACCGCGGACCCCGGCCCCGAGCCGCCGTGGCCATGTCCCCGGACGCCGCCTCGGCCGTCCTCGACCCGCAGTCGCTCGGCGCGTTCCGCCGGGTCTGCGACCTCGCGCCGCTCCCGGCGCTGGACGACCTGTCCACCCCGCGGGCCCGGCGAGTGCTGGCCGACGTCGACCTGCTGATCACCGGCTGGGGCTGTCCGCCGCTGGACGCGGACGTGCTGCGGGCGGCGCCCCGGCTGCGGGCCGTCGTGCACACGGCGGGCAGTGTCCGCGGGCACGTCACCGACGCGTGCTGGGAGCGGGGGATCGAGGTCTCCTCGGCCGCCGCGGCCAACGCGCTGCCGGTGGCCGAGTACACCCTCGCCATGATCCTGCTCACCGGCAAGCGGGTGTTCGAGCGCGCCCGCGACTACCGGACGACCCGGGCGCGCGGCAACTGGCTGCGCACCCCGCGCAGCGTCGGCAACCACCGCCGCACGGTGGGCATCCTGTCGGCCTCGCTGATCGGCCGCCGGGTCGTGGAGCTGCTGCGACCGCACGACATCGAGGTCCTCCTGCACGACCCGTTCGTGAGCGACGAGGAGGCCGCCGCGCTCGGCGTCGAACGCGTCGAGCTGCCCGAGCTGTTCGCCCGCTGCGACACCGTCAGCGTGCACACCCCGCTGCTGCCCACGACGCGCGGTCTGGTCGGCCGCCCCCTGATCGACGCGATGCCGGCCGACGCGGTGCTGATCAACACCTCCCGCGGGGCCGTCGTCGACCAGGACGCGCTCACCGACGCCCTGCGGGCGGGCCGGATCCGGGCGGTGCTGGACGTCACCGATCCCGAGGCGCTGCCGCCGGACCACCCGCTGTGGGACTGCGACAACGCGCTGATCACCCCGCACCTGGCCGGCTCCGAGGGCAACGAGTGGCGCCGTCTGGCCGACCTCGCGCTCGCCGAGACGACCCGCTGGACCTCCGGTGCCGGTTTCCTCCATCCCGTACGACGCGAAAGGCTGGCGTTCCTGGCATGAGCATCCCGTTCGAACTGCCCACCGAGGACCGTGCGCTGAGCCCGTACACCGGATACACCCGCGCCCACTGGGAGGCCGTGGCGGACGGGCTCCTGTGGGCGGCCTGGCGCTGGAGCACCCCCGGGTGCGCGCTGCTCGACCTGCCGGGCCGGCCCTCGCGGTCGGGAGCGCGCTCCGACGGTCTGGAGGGCTTCGCCCGGACCTTCCTCGCGGCGGCCTTCCGCGTCGCGGGTGCCGACGGCGACGACCCGCACGGCTGGCTGGAGCGCTACGCGCGCGGTCTGGCGTCGGGCACCGGCTCCCCGGGCCGCGACGACGCCGAGTCCTGGCCGCTGATCCTCGACCACGACGTGCAGGGCCAGCCCATGGTCGAGTCGGCGTCGGTCGCGCTCGGGCTGCGGCTGACCTCGCCCTGGCTGTGGAAGCACCTCGACGCGGGGGTGCAGGACCGGGTGGAGGAGTGGCTGCGGGGGGCGCTGCGGCACGTGCCGGCGCCGAACAACTGGTACCTGTTCCCGTACACGGTCGCCGGGTTCCTGGAGGCGGTCGGCCGCGGCGACGGCGAGACGGCCGCGGCCCGGGAGCGCGCGCTGGAGCTGATGGAGGGCTGGTACCGGGGCGAGGGCTGGTACGCCGACGGCGACGGCCGCGCCTTCGACCACTACAACGGCTGGGCGCTGCACCTCTACCCGGTGCTCGACGCCCATCTCGCGGGCGACACCGGGCCGGTGGCCGCCCGCCACGGGGAGCGGCTGCGCACGCACCTCGACGGCCTCGCGACGATGTTCGGCGGTGACGGGGCGCCGCTGCACTTCGGCCGCTCCCTCACGTACCGGTTCGCCGCGTCCACCGGCGTGGGCCTGGGCGCGGTCACCGGGCACACGCCGCTGACGCCGGGCACCTCCCGGCGGCTGGCGAGCGGCAGTCTGCGCTACTTCCTGGAGCGGGACGCGCTGACCGACAACGGGCTGCTCAGCCTCGGCTGGCACGGCCCGCACGAGGCCACCCTCCAGCCGTACTCCGGGCCGGCCTCCCCGTACTGGGCGTCGAAGGCGTTCGTGTCGCTCCTCGCCCCCGCCGGTCATCCCCTGTGGACGGCCACGGAGGAAGCCGCTCCGGTGGAGGAGGCCGACCGGGTGCTGGCCCTGCCCGCGCCCGGGCTGCTGGTGCAGTCCACGCGCGGGGACGGGATCGTACGGCTGCACAACCACGGCAGCGACCATGTCCGGCCGCACGAGGGCGAGTGGGCCGCCGAGGACGACCCGCACTACGGGCGGCAGGCCTACTCCACCCGGACGGGGCCCACGGCGCCGGCGAACCCCGCGGACAACCACCTGTCGGTGGAGGTCGGCGGCCGGCGCAGTGTGCGCCGCCGCATCCACCCGCTCGGGGCCGGGCACGGGGACGGCTGGGGCTGGGCCGCGTCGTGGCACCGGCCGGTCTTCGCCGGCGGGCCCCCGATGGTGCCCGGCCTACGGGTCGAGAGCGTCACGGTGGCACGGGGGCCGTACGAGCTGCGGGTGCACCGGGTGACGGGGGCGCCGCCCGGGGCCCGCCTCACGCAGACCGGATGGGCCACCGGCCCCGACGAGCCCCTGGTGTCGGCTCTGCACGGCCTGTACGGCTGGCATCCCGGGTCCGGGACCGTCCGCGCCCCGCAGGGCACCGCCTACGCGCCGTGGGCCGAGCTGCCCCGGCTGACCGGCGACGCGGGCGGGACCTCCCTGCACGTCAGCGTGGCGTTGCTCAGCGGTGAGCCGGAGCCCGTGCCCGCGGCGGAGGCCGTCACCGAGGTCACCGTCGACGGGGCCGCCGTGGAGGTCCTCTGGGCGGACGGCGGGGGGCGCACCCGGGTCTCCTTCGGACCGGTGCGGGTGACGCACACGGTGGGTTAGCGAGTCAGGGCGTCGCGGCGCGTCCCGGGCCCCGACCGGCATCCCCGGTCGGGGCCTCGCCCGTGCGCGCGCCTGAGGTGGCGCGGCCCGTGGCGTCCGGTGAGGCTGGTACGGCACCGGCGAGAAGGAGCCTTCCCATGCGCGAGTCGTCCTGGTCCGTGATCGCGGCCCTGACCCTGGCGGTCCTGTGCGCCGCACCGGCCGAGGCCGCCGTGGCGCGCGCCCTCGCCGCCGATTCCGGCGCCCTGCGGGCCACTCGGCTTCCGAGCGACGTGACGGCGGCCCAGTGCATCCAGGGCGGCGGAGTGATCATCGTCTCGGTCGACGGGACGGGGACGGGCACCTTCACGAAGCGTTGCCAGGGCGGGACCCACGACGGTGAGACCGTCCTCTGAGCCGACCGCCTTTCGTCCTCGCGCCCATGCCTTGAGTGGCGCTCGCTGGGTACGCGGTCACGGCCCACCACGGCAGTCGGTACTCGAATGTGTGCGGCCGCGCGCTGCGGTCCGCCCGGAACGGAGAAAAAGGCTGATGAGCGAGGCCAACCCCCTCAAGCGGGTAGCCCACAAGGTCACCGAGACCCTGCAGGGCGAGGGCGGCGGGCCGGCGGACGGGATCCCCGGCAAGCCGGGTCCCCAGTCGCCCCCCGTCGCCGAACCCACCGAGCCCCGGGAGCCGCTGCCCCCGAAGCCGGACCAGAGCGGCCCGGACACCGTGTCGCCGACCGGTCAGCCGACGGGAGCCGACCAGGCCCGGGTGGCGCAGTCCGGGGCCTACCTGACGAACGCTCAGGGCACCCGGCTGTACGACACCGACCACTCGCTGAAGGCAGGACCGCGCGGGCCCGTGCTGCTGCAGGACCACCACCTGCGCGAGAAGATCATGCACTTCGACCACGAGCGCATCCCGGAGCGCGTGGTGCACGCCCGCGGCGCGGGTGCGCACGGCGTCTTCCAGAGCTACGGCACGGCGGCCTCCGTGACCAAGGCCGGGTTCCTCGCCGCGGACGTCGAGACGCCGGTGTTCGTGCGGTTCTCCACGGTGGTCGGCTCCCGCGGGTCGGCGGACACCGTCCGGGACACCCGCGGCTTCGCGACCAAGTTCTACACCAGCGAAGGCGTCTTCGACCTGGTCGGCAACAACATCCCGGTCTTCTTCATCCAGGACGCCATCAAGTTCCCGGACGTCGTGCACGCCGCGAAGCCGCACCCCGACCGGGAGATCCCGCAGGCGCAGAGCGCGCACGACACCTTCTGGGACTTCGTCTCCCTGCACACGGAGGCGACCCACCACACCATCTTCTTCATGGGCGACCGCGGCATCCCGCGCTCCTACCGGATGATGGAGGGCTTCGGGGTCCACACCTTCCGGCTGGTGAACGCCGAGGGCGGCACGACGCTGGTGAAGTTCCACTGGAAGCCCAAGCTGGGCGTGCACTCCCTGGTGTGGGACGAGGCGCAGCTCATCAACGGCGTCGACCCGGACTTCCACCGCCGGGACCTGGCCGACGCCATCGAGGCGGGCGCCCACCCGCAGTGGGAGCTGGGCATCCAGACCTTCCCGGACACCCCGGACCAGACCTTCGAGGGCATCGACCTGCTGGACCCGACGAACCTGGTCCCCGAGGAGCTGGCACCGGTGCAGCCCATCGGACTGCTGACGCTGAACCGCAACCCGTCGAACTACTTCGCCGAGACCGAGCAGGTCGCCTTCCACGTCGGTCACCTGGTGCCCGGTATCGACGTCACCGACGACCCGCTGCTCGCCGGGCGGCTGTTCTCGTACCTGGACACGCAGATCACCCGCCTGGGCGGCCCCAACTTCCCGCAGCTGCCGATCAACCGCCCCCAGGCGCCGGTCAACGACATGCTGCGCGACGGCATGCACCAGACCGCCGTGCACCGCGGTGTCGCGCCCTACCGGCCCAACACCCTGGACGGCGGCTGCCCGTTCACCGCCGGGGCCGACGCGGGCGCCTTCATGGAGGCGCCGGTCCGGATCCCGGAGGCGACGAAGGTGCGGGAGGCTCCGGAGTCCTTCGCCGACCACTTCAGCCAGCCTCGCCGCTTCTGGCTGAGCATGAGCCCGGTGGAGCGCGAGCACATCATCGGCGCCTACACCTTCGAGCTGGGCAAGTGCTACGAGCAGGCCATCCGGGAGCGGACGCTCCAGGTCCTGGCCAACATCGACCCCGAGCTGTGCGCGGGCGTCGCCGAGGGCCTCGGCCTGCCCGCCCCGGAGCCGACCGTGCCGCTGGCCGACGTGGCGCCCAGCCCGGCGCTGTCCCAGGTCGGCGGGGTCTGGCCGACCGAGGGCCGGGTCGTCGGCATCGTGACCGGAGGGGCCGATCTGGAGGGTGTCACGGCGGTGCGGGAGGCCGTGCTGAGCGCCGGGATGGTGCCGCTGGTGGTGGCACCGACCGGCGGCACCATCGGCTCGGGCGAGGGCGCGCTGACCGTCCAGCGCAGCTACGTCACCGCCCGGTCCGTCGAGTTCGACGCCGTACTGCTGGCGGGGACTCCCGACATGGGGAGCGACGCCCACACGCCGCGGGACTACAAGGCGGCCCCGACCCCCGCGGTGCCCGGGACGATCGATCCGCGGGTGAGCCTGCTGGTGTCGGAGGCGTTCCGGCACGGCAAGGCGATCGGCGTCTGGGCGGGTGGCGAGGCCGCGCTCGACGCGTCGGGCGTGCCCTCGAACGCTCCCGGTGTGGTGGTCGCCGACTCCGGCACCTCGGCCCTGGAGCAGGTCACGCGGTTGATGGGGTCCCACCGGGTGTGGGAACGCTTCACCACGCCGCGGGGCTGATCCGCGCACACGCCCGCCGGGCCGGTCGCCGACGTCGGCGGCCGGCCCGGTCCCGTCAGGGGGCCAGGACCCGCAGCGCGCCGGGCAGCACCCGGGCCGTGACGGGGACCACGGCCTCGACCTCGCCGTCGGCGCCGTAGGGGACGGCCCGGTCGGCCTCGATACGGACCTCCCGGCCCCGCAGGACCCGCACCTGGGGCCTGCGGACGTGGGCGCCCGTCCCCAGCTCGTTCATGAGGGCGAAGAACAGCCGCCGCGGCGCCTTGTGGATCATCACGACCTCCAGCAGGCCGTCGTCCACCCGGGCGGAGGGGGCGATCAGCCGGTTGAAGCCGTAGTAGCCGGAGTTGGCGGCCACCACCGTGTAGCCGGTGAACGCGTGCTCCTCCCCGTCGACGGTGACCCGGTACCGCGTCGCGCGCCAGCCGGCCACGGCCCGCAGCGCGCCCGCGTAGTAGGAGGCGGTGCCGCGCAGCAGACGCGCGTTGTTGGCGTGGTGGTTGGCGAGCGCGTCGACACCGGCGTAGACGCTGCCGAGGACGACGGTGCGGTCGTGGACGGCCGAGGTGACCTCGATGGTGTCGACGGGGCGGGGCTCACCGTGCAGCAGCACCCCGGCGAGTTCGGCCGGCCCGGTGGGCAGGTCCAGGGCGCGGGCGAAGTCGTTGCCGCGGCCGGCCGGGACCAGTCCGAGCAGGCCCCCGGTGCCGCTGAGGGCGCCGCCGATCCCGCCGGCCATGCCGTCGCCGCCGACGGCGAGCACGACCCGGCCCCGCTCCCCGGCCCGCCGGGCGAGGTCCCGTGCGTGCGGGAGGCTGCGGCTGTACTCGGTCTCCAGCTCCGCGCCCGCCTCCCGCAGCAGCCGGGCCACCCCCAGCAGTGCGGCGGCCGAGGTGGCGCCGCCCGCGGTGGGGTTGACGACGGCGGTGAACTGTCGCATCGATGTGCCTCCGGGCTGACGGGTGGTGCCGGACTGTTGTCTCACGGGGCGGGGACGCCCCGGTGGGTGGGGTGCCGGCCGCGGGGGCCGGCGGAGTGCGGGTCGGTCCGGTTCCCCGCCGTCCACGGCCGGGCGGCGGGGCGGACCGCGGCTCAGTC
Organism: Streptomyces sp. NPDC047853; assembly: GCF_043204535.1. NCBI lineage: Bacteria > Bacillati > Actinomycetota > Actinomycetes > Kitasatosporales > Streptomycetaceae > Streptomyces > Streptomyces sp. NPDC047853. The sequence goes on from NZ_JBIDCI010000004.1 coordinate 357,853, forward strand.
GGCGGGCAGCAGGACCCCGGGGCTGAGCACTCCGGCGGGGTCCAGGGTCCGCTTGACGGCCCGCAGCGCCTCGACCCCGAGGGCGCCCGCCTCCCGCACGTACCAGTCGCGGTGGTCGGTGCCCACCCCGTGGTGGTGCGTGATGGTGCCGCCCGCGGCGAGGATCGCCTCGTTGGCCGCGTGCTTGGCCCGCGTCCAGTGCGCCACGACGTCGTCGCCCTGCGCCGAGACGACGGTGAAGTACAGCGAGGCGCCGTTCTCGTACACGTGCGAGATGTGGCACATCACCAGGGGCGGTGTGCCGGCGCCGGTGAGGGTGCCGGTGAGCGCGTCGCGGACGGCCGCGTACAGCTCCGGGACGCGGGACCAGTAGGTCGCCGTCTCCAGGGTCTCGGCGAGCGCCCCCGCGTCGAGCAGGGCGTCGCGCAGGTACGGCGCCGAGTAGCGGCCGTGGGCCCAGCGCTCGCCCGGTTCCGCCCCGGCGAAGGTGCCGCCGGAGGCACGCAGCACCTCGGCGGCGCCCTCGCGGCGGTGCGTGGTGTCCTCCTCCGTTCCCTCGAAGCCGACGACCGCCAGGCACCCGGCGTCCTGCCCGGCGAGGGAGGCGCCGATCGCGTCGGGCTGGGCGAGGCCGATCAGCGTCTCGGTCTCGTCGGAGAGCCGCAGCACCGTGGGACGCGGGCCGTCCTGGGCGAGGCGGCGCAGGGCGGCGGCGCCCTCCTCGAAGGACGCGAAGCGCCAGCCCTCGTAGCGGCGGACCCGCGGCACGGGCCGCACCCGCACGGTGACCGAGGTGATGACGCCGAAGGCGCCCTCCGAGCCCATCACGAGCTGGCGCAGGTCGGGGCCGGCGGCCGAGCGCGGTGCACGGCCGGTGTCCAGGGTGCCCTCGGGGGTGGCGAGCGTGAGGCCCAGGACCATCTCGTCGAAGCGTCCGTAGCCGGCGGAGGCCTGGCCGCTGGAGCGGGTCGCGGCGAAGCCGCCGATGGTGGCCCACTCGTAGGACTGGGGGAAGTGGCCGAGCGTCCAGCCCCGTTCGGCGAGGAGCGCCTCGGCCTCGGGTGCGCGCAGGCCCGGTTGCAGGGTGGCGGTGCGGGAGGTCTCGTCGAGGTCGAGCAGGCGGTTCATGCGGCGCAGGTCGAGGGCGACGAAGCCGCCGCGCCGGGCGGGGGCGAGGCCGCCGACGACGGAGGTGCCGCCGCCGAAGGGGACGAGGGCCAGACCGTGCGCGGCGCAGGCCCGCAGCACGGCGAGCACCTCCTCGTGGGCGGCCGGCAGGACGACGGCGGCCGGGGCGTCGGCGGTGTCGCCGGCCCGCATCCGCAGCAGATCGGGGGTGGACTTGCCGCGGGTGTGCCGGATGCGGCTCTCCGCGTCCGTGCGCACGTGCGCGGGGCCGCCGACGGCGTCCTCCAGCGCCCGGCGGGCGGCCTCGTCCAGCGGCGACGCGAGGACGTCGATCTCCTCCAGCGGTACGGCGGCCGCCTCGCGGGGCTTGACGCCGAGCAGCTCGCGCAGCAGCCCGGTCACCGTGTCGGGCAGCGCCGTCGCCCTGGCCGGGTCGCCCCAGCCGTTCCACAGCATGTCCATTGCCTGTCGTCCTCACGGTCGGTTCGGGGGATGCCGTCTGCGCGGCCTCACGGGCGTTACACTGTTACACATGACGCCTAACCGTCACAACAATGCGGGCCGACCGAACACCTCGGACAACGACACGGTGCTGGACGCCGTGCGCGACTGCGTGCTCGCCGTCGGGGTCCGCCGCACGACGATGACCGACGTCGCCCGCCGTGCCGGGGTCTCCCGGATGACGCTCTACCGGCGCTGGCCCGACGTGCGGTCGCTGGTCGGCGATCTGATGACCCGGGAGTGGATCGCGGTGGCCACCGGGGCCATCCCGGCGCCCCGGCCCGGTGTCGCCACGCGCTCGCGCGTCGTCGAGGGTCTGGTGACCGGGATCGAGGCGTTCCGCGCCCACCCGCTCTTCACCAAGATCGTCGACGTGGACCCCGAGCTGCTCCTGCCCTACGTCCTCGACCGGCGCGGAGCGAGCCAGGAGGCCCTGCTGGAGCTGCTGGCCGACGCGCTCGGCGAGGGCCACGCCGACGGGTCGGTGCGCCCGGCCCACCCCGGACGGCAGGCGCGCTCGGTGCTGCTGATCGTCCAGTCCTTCGCACTGTCGTTGCGGACCATGACCGACGAGGACGACGCCGAGCTGACCTCCGCGGCCCTCCTCGCGGAGCTGCGCACCATCCTGGAGAGGACCCTCACGCCATGAGCCCCACCAGCAGCCCCGCAGCCGGGGCCTCCCTGTCCGCCGCACGCCGCTCGCGCGAGCTGACCGACGCCGTCGGCGGCCCCCGCGTGGACGTCCTGGTCGTCGGACTCGGCGCGACCGGCGCCGGCGTGGCCCTGGACGCCGCGGCCCGCGGGCTCAGCGTCGTCGCGGTGGACGCCCACGACCTGGCCTTCGGCACCTCCCGCTGGAGTTCCAAGCTCGTCCACGGCGGCCTGCGCTACCTCGCCTCCGCCCAGCTCGACGTCGCGCACGAGAGCGCGGTGGAGCGCGGCGTGCTGATGGAGCGCACGGCTCCGCACCTGGTGCACGCCCAGCCGTTCGTGCTGCCGCTGACGCCCATGGTCTCCCGAGGCCAGGCCGCACTGGCCTGGGCCGGCTTCCGGGCCGGCGACACCCTGCGCCTGGCGGCGCGCACGGCCCGGGCCACGCTGCCCGCGCCACGCCGGCTCTCCGCGGTGGAGACCCGCCACCTCGCCCCGGCACTCCGCTCCGACCGGCTGCGCGGCGGGCTGCTCTCCTGGGACGGACGGCTCACCGACGACGCCCGGCTGGTGACCGCCCTCGCCCGGACCGCCGCCGCGCGCGGTGCCCGCGTCCTGACCCGTGTCCGGGCGCTGGAGCTGACCGCGTCCGGTGCCCGGGTGCGCGACGAACTCACCGGCGAGGAGGGTGTCGTCCGTGCCCGCGCGGTGATCAACGCCACGGGGGTGTGGGCCGGTGACCTCGTGGACGGCATCCGGGTCCGCCCCTCGCGCGGTACCCATCTCGTCCTGCGCTCCGACCGGATCGGCCCGCTCCCGGCGGGGCTGCACGTGCCCGTCCCCGGCGAGACCAACCGCTTCGTCCTCGTCCTGCCCCAGGGCGACGGCCGGGTCTACGTCGGGCTGACCGACGAGCCCGTCGAGGGGGACGTGCCCGACGTCCCCGAGGTGCCCGAGACCGACGTCGGCTTCCTGCTCGACGTGCTCGGTTCCGTGACGGACGTGCCCGTCCGGCGCGAGGACGTGGTGGGCGCCTTCGCGGGGCTGCGTCCCCTGCTGGACACCACCCCCGCGGACCGGCCCGGCGCCGGTCCCCGCACGGCGGACGTCTCGCGCCGGCACGCCGTGCTCACCTCGTCGGAGGGCGTGATCACCGTGGTCGGCGGCAAGCTCACCACGTACCGGCGCATGGCCGAGGACGCCGTGGACGCCGCCGTGGCCACCCGCCGGCTCGGTGCGGGTCCGTCCCCCACCGCCGGCCTGCCGCTGGTCGGCGCCGCCGCGCCGCACGTCCTGGCGGGGCTGCGGGCGCCGGGCCGTCTGGTGCGGCGCTACGGGACCGAGGCACCCGCCGTCCAGGCCCTCGCCGCCGAGGACGCCCGGCTCGGCGCGCGGGTGCTGCCGGACCACCCCGTCACCGGCGCCGAACTGGTCTGGGCGCTGCGCCACGAGGGCGCGCTGGACGAGGCCGACCTGCTGGACCGGCGCACCCGCATCGGGCTGGTGCCCGAGGACCGCGACGCGGCGCTGGACGCCGTACGCGATCTCGTCGGCGGGTCCGCGGTTGGACAGAGCTGAGACACGGCCGGGCGAAGCCGATATCCGGCCGGAAAGCGCTGGGATCCGGTCGGGCGGGGCCTGAGGACCGGCCGGGTCAGCCGTCCTGGACGGCCTTGCGGACCTTCGCCTCGATCTTGTGCCGGGACTGGCCCTCCTCCTTGACGTACTCCGTCATCGCGGTCTGCGCGTCCCGGTCCAGGTCGCGCCAGGCCCGCACGGCCGTCTCGTAGGTGTGCGACTGCCGTGCGGTCCACTGATGCTGCGTGGGAGGCCCGTACGAGTCCCGCAGTTCCTCGACCCGGTGCTGTGCCAGGTCCGCCGCGCGACGCTTGTGCACGAGCTCCTCGAAAGTGTGAGCCACCACACCTCGACCGTAGTCAGCGGAGCGCTGTCGCGCGCGTCGAGGCCGTCCCGGCCCGTTCCGGCGGTGTTCGGTCCGCACAAGCGGCCCACACGGGCCCCCGCGGGCCGTAACATCAAGCCACCGAAGACGGCCGGGCATATGCGAGAGGTGAGGGAAGCGTGGCGGACATCGAGGGAGCGGCAGTACCCGAGCGGCTGCTGATCACCCGTACCACCACGGGCGACGGTGTCAGCATCGTCATCCTCGCCGGTGAGGTCGATCTCGACGGCAGCGGTCAGCTCCGCGACGTCCTGCTGTCCTGCGTCCAGTCGGCGCCGGGCACGGTGGTCGACTTCGGCGAGGTGGCCTTCCTGGACTCCAGTGGGATCAACGTGCTCATCACCGCCCACCGGGCCGCCGAGGCCCGCGGCGTCTGGTTCCGGATCGCCGCGCCGCAGTACGCCGTCGAGCGCGTGCTGCAGCTCGTGGGCGTCGACACGCTCATCGGCTGCTTCCCGACCGTCGAGCAGGCCCTGGCCGCCTGAGGCGGGGCGGCGTCAGCGCAGCGGCAGGCGCGCGTACACGGTCTTGCCGGTCGCGTGCGGCTTGGTGATGACCTCGTCGCACAGCCGCGTCACGATCTCCAGACCGTGCCGGCCCACCCGCAGCGGATCGCGCGGCAGGAACGTGGGAAAGCCCTCCCCCGTGTCCGACACCGCGATCTCCACGCTCTCGTCCACCAGGGTCAGCTCCAGCCGGCAGGGACCGGGAGCGTGCCGCAGCGCGTTGGTCACCAGCTCGCTGGCGACCAGGCGGGCCGCGTCCAGGAAGGTGTCGGCCGTTTCGACGCCCTTGTCGGCGAGTCTCGCGACGAAGCCGTGCACGACGTCCCGGGAGGCCGGGATCATCGCGGAACCGCCCCTGAACTCCACGACCGTGGACACGACCGAAACGTCCGCGGCATCGGGTCTGCGCGCCGGAGTCATGCCGAGCCTCACCGTCCGGTCCGGGGCCGAGTAGGGGAAGCGCGGGCCCCGGCCTTCACGATACGCACCGGGGCGCTTTCCACGATCCCTTTGCCCCAACTTCCGCCGGACGCGCCGCCTTTCGGACAGGTGCGGACCGAGTGCGCCGCAAGGAGCACCCCACCCGGTCGACGGCGGGCACCCGCCACGAGGCGCATCGGCCCGCCGGACCCGACGCCGTCGCGGCCACCCGTGCGGGCCCGACGGGGTGCGCCACCCCCGCGCCGTGGCGCATTCTGGCTGTGTCGCCCGCGTGACGGCACACGGACGAGGTGGGGCCCATGAAGGCAGGCGCCGAGGACGCAGACCGGATGCCCGCGAGGCTGACGGCGCTGCTCATCGACGCCTCCGCACAGGCGATCAGCGCGACCACGGGCCACGCGGGCGGGGTCTATCTCCCCTCCCGCACGCCCGGCCTGCTGCGCCTGGCCGTTCTCGCCGGCCTCCCGGGGCCGCTGTTCCGGCCCTGGTGGCGGCTGCACGCCGACAGCCCGTTCCCCGTGGCCGACGCCTTCCGGCTGGGCGTGCGGGTGGTGCTGCCCAACGCCACCGAGACGATGCGCCGCTATCCGCAGTTCGCCGCCGGGCTGCCCTTCCCCTTCGGGTCCCTGTACGTGCCCGTCGCCGGCGCGGCGCGGACCTACGGCGTCCTGACCGTCCTGCGCCCCACCGCCTCGGACATCGCCGAGGTGGTGGAGGGCGTGGAGCGGATGGAAGGGCTGGCCCGGGAGCTGGGCGCGGAGCTGGAGCGGCTGGACGACGGCCGCGACGCGTCCCGGGTCGTCTGGGACGGCGAACCCCTGTGCGTCCGGCCGCCCGCCTGCGTACGCCGTCCGCAGCGGGCCGGGAGCTTCGCCTGGGACCCGGCGACCGGCGCCGTCGTCGTCGACGAGCCGCTGCGCGTCCTGCTCGGCCTGGCGCGGGCCGCCGAGGGACCCGCCACGCTCGACGCCCTCATCCGCACCCTCGCGCCCGACGACGGACACCGGGTCAGCGCGGCACTGCGTCAGACGGCCGACGGCCTGCCGCCCCCGCTCCCGCTGCACGTGCGGGCCACGGACGGGGCCCCTCTCCTGGTGGAGCTGTGGCGGCCGCAGGGCGAGCCGGCCGTCGGCGGGAGGGTACGCGGCGCCGTCCGCGACCCGTCCTCCGGCACGGTGGCCGACGCCGCGGCCGACCTGCTGCCGGACGGCGTGCTCTGCATGGACCGCCTGGGCACCGTCGTCTACGCCAACCGGCGCGCCGCCGAGCTGCTGGGCCGGCCGCGGGCACGACTGCACGGCCACTCCCTGTGGGAGGCCCTGCCCTGGCTGGACCAGACCGCGTACGAGGACCACCTGCGCGGCGCCCTGCTCTCCCCCGAGCCGGTCCGCTTCCACGTCCGGCGCCCGCCCGACGGCAGCCGCCGGTCCGCACCGCAGTCCTACGAGGGGGACTGGCTCGCCGTCTCCGTGCATCCCGGCCCGGACCTCCTGACCGTCGCGCTCCGCCCGGCCAACCGGGTCGCCGACGCGTCCGCCGGTCCCCCGCCCCGACCCGGCGCACCGGAGCCGCCGCCCCACGCCGACGCCCCCTCACCGGCCCTCGCCGCCGGTACGGCGCCCGTGTACCGCCCGATCGTCCTGGCCGTGGCGCTGACCGAGGCGGTCACCGCGCGGCAGGTGTCCGCCGTGGTCGTACGGGAGCTGCTGCCGGCGTTCGGCGGCCGCCGACTCGCCATCTACCTGCTCCAGGACCGGCATCTCCACCTGGCGTGGGAGAGCGGCTTCCCGCCGGGGTTCCTCGCCCCCTTCGAGGGGGTGGCCCTGGACGCCCGGCTGCCGGGCGTGGAGACGCTGACCAGCGGGCGGCCGCTCTTCTTCGACTCGATGCAGGCCCTGGCCACCGCGTACCCGGGCATCCCGCTGGACGCCACGGAGGGCGCCCGCGCCTTCCTGCCGCTGATCGCCTCCGGCCGGCCGGTCGGCTCCTGCATCCTGGGCTTCGACCGCGCCCGCAGCTTCGGCAGCGAGGAGCGCACGGTGCTCACCGCCCTGGCCGGGGTGATCGCCCAGGCGATGGAACGGGCCCGGCGCTACGAGTCGGAGACCGCGCTGGCCCGGGGGCTGCAGCGGGCGCTGCTCCCCCGGCGGCTGCCGGCGCACCCCCTGCTGGAGACCGCCGGACGCTACCTGCCCGGGACCCAGGGCATGGACGTGGGCGGGGACTGGTACGACGTCGTCGCCTCGGGCGACGGCATGGCGCTGGTCATCGGCGACGTGCAGGGGCACGGCGTGCAGGCGGCGGCCACCATGGGGCAACTGCGCAGCGCCGTGCGCGCCTTCGCCCTCGACGACCGCCCGCCCGACGAGGTGCTGAGCGGGGTCAACCATCTGCTGACCGACCTCGATCCGGGCCTCTTCGCGAGCTGCTGCTGCCTCCGGCTGGACCCGGTCACCGGACGGGTCCGCGCGGCCCGCGCGGGGCATCCGCCGCCCCTGCTGCGCCACCCGGACGGACGCACCGAGGCCCTGGACCTGCCCGGCGGTGTGGTGCTGGGCGTGGACCCGGGCGCCCGGTACCCGCTCACGGAGTTCCGGGCCGAGCCCGGCGCCGTGCTCGCCCTCTACACGGACGGGCTGGTGGAACGGCCCGGCACCGACATCGACGAGGGCATCGCCGCCCTCGGGCGGGCGCTGGCCAGGGCCGGCGCGCCCCAGGCACGACCGGGGAGCCGTTGGCTGGCGGGCGTCGCCGACCGGCTCATCGTCACCGCCCGCCGCACCACGGACCGCCCCGACGACACCGCCCTGCTGCTCGCCACCCGCCGCCCCCCGGACGACCACCGGTGAGCGCGGCTCCCGCTCCCGCCGCCCGTCCCTTCACAGGGGGCGCCCCTCGCCTCCTCGGGCCCGGCAGTGTAGACATGGGCACATGGTCCGACTGATGGGTCGATCGGGAGAGCGGTCACCCCGTCGTCCCAGCGGTCCGCTCGCCCGGCACCGGCGAGACGCGGACCGGCCACGGCGGGGGCAGGAGACGGGACGGCGGCGTGCCGCGGCCCTGCGCTCGGCCCTGTCCGGCCGCAGCGTCGCCGGCCAGGTCTTCGCCATGAACGTGGCGATCGTGCTGCTGCTCGTGGTCGCCGCCGCCGTCGCGCTGGTGCTCCAGGGACGGCACGACAGCGAGGTGGAGGCCCGCAACCGCTCGGTCTCCGTCGCCGCGACGTTCGCGAACTCCCCCGGCATCCGTGAGGCGCTGCGCTCCCCCGACCCCACCGCGGTCCTCCAGCCGCGGGCGGAGGCCACGCGCGAGGCGACCGGCGTGGACTTCGTCGTCGTCATGAACACCGACGGGATCCGCTACACCCACCCCAGGCCCGACCGGATCGGCAAGCAGTTCGTGGGGGACATCGCCCCCGCGCTGGCCGGGGAGACGGTGACCGAGGAGATCGAGGGGACCATCGGCCCGCTGGTGCAGGCGGTGGTCCCCGTGGAGGCGGACGACGGCACCGTGGTGGGCCTCGTGTCGGCCGGCATCACGACGGAGAACGTGGGCGGCGTCGCCGACCGGCAACTGCCGCTGGTACTGACCGCGGCGGCCGTCGGCCTCGCGCTGGCCACCGGCGGCACGGCGCTCGTCAGCCGGCGCCTGCTGCGGCAGACGCACGGCCTGGGCCCGCACGAGATGACCCGGATGTACGAACACCACGACGCGGTCCTGCACAGCGTCCGGGAAGGCGTGCTCATCGTCGGCGGGGAGGGCCGGCTCGTGCTCGCCAACGACGAGGCGCAGCGCCTGCTCGACCTGCCGCCCGACGCCGAGGGCCGCCACGTCCGTGAGCTGGGCCTCCCGGACGACACGGCCGAGCTGCTGGTCTCGGGACGGGTCGCCACCGACGAGGTCCACCTGGTCAAGGACCGCTTGCTGGCGGTCAACCAGCGGCCTACGGACGTACGGGGCGGCCCGGCCGGCAGCGTCGCCACCCTCCGCGACTCCACCGAGCTGCGGGCCCTGTCCGGCCGGGCCGAGACCGCCCGGGAACGCCTGGACATCCTGTACGCGGCCGGCGTGGCCATCGGTACCAGCCTCGACGTGGGCCGGACGGCGGAGGAACTGGCGGAGCTGGCCGTGCCCCGGTTCGCGGACTACGTGAGCGTGGACCTGTTCGACACGGTGCTGGCGGGCGGTCAGCCGGAGGGCGTGACCCCGCTGCGCCGCACCGCGCTCAGCGGCGTCCGCGAGGAGGTCCCCCTCTACCCGGTGGGCCGGCAGCTGCGGTTCGTGGAGTCCTCCCCGCAGGGCCGGTCCCTGGACACCGGGCGGCCCGTCCTGGAGCCCCGCCTCGGGGAGGCGCCCGGCTGGCAGGCCCAGGACCTCGAACGCTCCGCGCAGGTCGTGGAGTACGGCGTCCACTCGCTGATCACGGTGCCACTGCGCGCGGGAGCCCTGGTGCTCGGGGTGGTCAGCTTCTGGCGTTCGGAGAAGGCCGAGCCGTTCGACGAGGACGAGCTGGCCCTCGCCGAGGAGCTGGTCGCCCGCGCCGCGGTCTCCATCGACAACGCGCGCCGTTACACGCGCGAGCACAGCATGGCGGTGACCCTCCAGCGCAGTCTGCTGCCCCGCAGGCTGCCCGACCAGAACGCCCTGGACGTCGCCTACCGGTACCTGCCGGCGCAGGCGGGGGTCGGCGGGGACTGGTTCGACGTGCTGCCGCTGTCGGGTGCCCGCGTGGCGCTCGTGGTCGGCGACGTCGTCGGTCACGGGCTGCACGCCGCGGCCACCATGGGGCGGCTGCGGACGGCGGTGCACAACTTCGCCTCCCTCGACCTGCCGCCCGACGAGCTGCTCGGTCTGCTGGACGAGCTGGTCAACCGCATCGACCAGGACGAGACGGCCGACGACGGCAGCGCCCCGGTCACCGGCGCGACCTGCCTCTACGCGATCTACGACCCGGTCTCCAGCACCTGTGTGATGGCGCGCGCGGGCCATCCGCCGCCCGCCCTCGTCCGGCCCGACGGGGGCGTCGAGTTCCCCGAGGTGTCCGCCGGTCCCCCGCTGGGCCTGGGCGGCCTCCCGTTCGAGACGACCGAACTGCGCCTGGCGGAGGGCAGCCGGCTGGTGCTGTACACGGACGGGCTGGTCGAGGACCGGGAGCACGACATCGACGTCGGTCTCGAACACCTGCGGCGGGCGCTGGAGACGGCCGGTGCGTCGCCCGAGGAGACCTGCCGGGCCGTTCTCGACGCGCGGCTGCCCGACCGGCCGGGTGACGACATCGCCCTGCTGGTCGCCCGCACCCGCGCGCTCGGTCCCGACCGGGTCGCCGAGTGGCAGGTCCCGAACGACCCGGCGGCGGTCGGCGAGGTACGGGCCGAGGTCACGCGCCGGCTGGCGCAGTGGGGGCTGGACGAGCTGGCGTTCACGACGGAGCTGATCCTCAGCGAGCTGGTCACCAACGCGATCCGGTACGGCGGCGAGACCGTGCAGGTCAGGGTCCTGCACGACCGCAGCCTGATCTGCGAGGTGTTCGACAGCAGCAGCACCTCGCCGCACCTGCGCTACGCGGCCATGACGGACGAGGGCGGACGCGGCCTGTTCCTCGTCGCGCAGCTCGCCGAGCGCTGGGGGACGCGCTACACACCGGCCGGGAAGGTCATCTGGGCGGAGCAGCCGGTGCCCTGACGGCCGCCGGGCTCCGCGCGGCCTCCGGTCCGACGCGCCTCGCGGGCAGCCCCGCACGACGACGCGGGCCGCGGGACCGGCCGTGTGCCGGTCCCGCGGCCCGGGTGCCGCGTCGGTTCCGGCGCAGTGCCGGAACCATTCATTCCGGTGTCAGTGCCGGAACGCGTCCTTGCCCTTCTCCTTGGCCTGCCGGGCGTCGCCCTTGGTCTGCTCGGCGCGGCCCTCGGCCGTCATCCTCTCGTTGCCGACGGCCCGGCCGACCGTTTCCTTGGCCTTGCCCTTGGTCTGCTCCATCTTGGCCTTCGACTTCTGATTGCCGGCCACAGTGCTCCACCTCTCGGCGTTGGCTTGCGATGTCGTGCACTGCGGGTCGCCCGGTTCGGCGAAGTCAAACCCGCGGACCGACGCCCGGGTGACCGGGCGACCGCGGGGTAGGCGGTCGGACAAGGCAGATCCGTCGTCGACTCGGAGGAACGTCATGGCCGGAGTACTGGACCGGATCAAGCGGTTCGCGCGCAGCCCGCAGGGTCGCCGTGCGACGGAGCAGGTGCGCCGGGCCGCCTCGGATCCGCGCCGCCGCGCGCAGGCCCAGGGGATGCTGCGGAAGTTCGGCAAGCGCCGCTGAGCCGGCCGCCGTCCCGCCGGAGGCCGTCTCAGCCCTGCCCCGCGTGGGTGTGACTGTGGGAGGCCTCCGGCGGACAGCGTTCCCCACCGTCGGAGCGGTCCCGCCGCCAGTCGAGGACCGCGACGGTCAGCGCGCACAGCATGGCGGCGACCCCGGTCCCCACCGACAGGGCCACGGCGTCCTGGTAGTCGTCGTGGGTGGCGTTCAGGGTCAGGTAGAAGAGCCCGGGCAGCGCGGCCGTGCCGACGGCGCCGCCCAGCCGCTGGCCCGTCTGCAGGGCCCCGCCGGCGGCGCCCGCCATCCGTACGGGGACGTCCCGGAGCGTCATGGTGATGTTCGGGGAGATCACACAACCGCTGCCGAGCCCCCCGACCAGCAGGGCCGGCGCCGCGAGCCAGGCGGCGCGGTCGGCGGGCGCGAGCCACAGCACCAGCGTGGTGACGCCCAGGCCGGCCATGACGGCGACCAGCCCCCAGACGGTCAGCAGCCGCCCCAGGCGCTCCACCAGCCGCCCCGCCACGGCCGCGGCGATGGCCGAACCCACGGCGAACGGGGTGACCGCCAGGCCGGACCTGAGGGGTGAGAAACCCAGTCCGTTCTGGAAGAAGAGCGCGAAGACGAGCCACACACCGCTGAAACCGACGAAGTACAGGGCGGCCAGGGCGGCGCCGGTGACGTAGCCGCGGGCCTCGGTGAGCAGTCCGGGATCCAGCAGCGGTTCACCGTCGCGGCGGGCGACGCGGCGCTCCCAGCGGGCGAAGGCGAGCAGGACGAGGAGCCCCGACGGGAACAGCCACCACACCTTGCCCAGGCCGCCTCCCTCGGCGAGCACCAGCGGCAGCATCACGGCCAGGATGCCGACGCCGAGGAGCGCGACCCCCACCGGGTCCAGCCGTCCCCGGCCGCCGGGAGCCACCCGCGGCAGCAGTCGGAAACCGAGCAGGAGCGCCAGCACGCCGACCGGCACGTTCACGTAGAAGATCCACCGCCAGCCCTCGGGTCCCGCCAGCGCCAGGATCAGGCCGCCGACGACCGGGCCCACCGCGCTGGACACCCCCACGGTGGCACCGAAGAAGCCGAACGCACGCCCGCGCTCCGCACCGCGGAACAGCTGCTGGATGAGCGCCGAGTTCTGCGGGGCGAGGCTGCCCGCGGCGACTCCCTGGGCGAGCCGGGCGACCACCAGCAGTTCGATGCCGGGCGCGGCTCCCGCCGCGGCGCTGCAGGCCACGAAGGCGGCCAGGGCGACGAGGAACACCCGGCGCCTGCCGAACGCGTCGCCGATCCGGCCGGCCGTGACGAGGGTCAGGGCGAAGGCGAGGGCGTATCCGGACACCACCCACTGCACGGAGGCGGCCGAGGCGTGCAGTTCGCGCTGCATGGACGGCAGGGCGACGGCGACGATCGTCACGTCCAGCAGCGTCATGAATCCGGCGACCAGCGTCACCCACAGAGCCCGCCACCGGCGGGGATCCGGGCGCTCGTCCGGACGGTGCACGGGGACTCCCCTCGCGAGGCGGCGTGGGGCGGGATCGTCGTGCCCCACGCCTGCGTCACCCGTGACGGCGGCTTCAAACGCCGCCATAAGGCATCCCCATGGGCGCTCATAAGCCTGCCTTATGGCCTCATAGACCGGACCCGCGTACCGACTTAGGCTTGCCTTAGCTTAGGCTTCCCGGAGAGTCGATCTGTCGCCGCTCGAAGGGAACTGAACATGCCCCGCCCCCTGCGGGTAGCCATCGTCGGATCCGGCCCCGCCGGAATCTACGCCGCCGACGCCCTGCTCAAGTCCGAAGTGGCCGCCGACCCGGGCGTCTCCATCGACATCTTCGAGCGCATGCCCGCCCCGTTCGGCCTCATCCGGTACGGCGTCGCCCCCGACCACCCGCGGATCAAGGGCATCATCACCGCCCTGCACCAGGTGCTCGACAAGCCGCAGATCCGCCTCTTCGGCAACGTGGACTACCCCACCGACCTCAGCCTGGACGATCTGCGCACCTTCTACGACGGTGTGATCTTCGCCACGGGTGCCATCGCGGACCGGGCCCTGTCCGTCCCCGGCATCGACCTCGACGGGTCCTACGGTGCCGCCGACTTCGTCGCCTGGTACGACGGACACCCCGACTTCCCTCGCACGTGGCCGCTGGAGGCGGAGAAGGTCGCCGTCCTCGGCGTCGGCAACGTGGCCCTGGACATCGCGCGCGTCCTCGCCAAGACCGCGGACGAGCTGCTGCCGACCGAGATCCCGCCGAACGTCTACGAGGGCCTCAAGGCCAACAAGGCGATGGAGGTCCACGTCTTCGGCCGCCGGGGCCCGGCGCAGGCGAAGTTCTCCCCGATGGAGCTGCGGGAGCTGGACCACTCCCCGAACATCGAGGTCATCGTCGACCCCGAGGACATCGACTACGACGAGGGCTCGATCGCCACCCGGCGCGGCAACAAGCAGGCCGACATGGTCGCCAAGACGCTGGAGAACTGGGCGATCCGCGACGTCGGCGACCGGCCGCACAAGCTGTTCCTGCACTTCTTCGAGTCGCCCTCGGAGATCCTCGGCGAGGACGGCAAGGTCGTCGGCCTGCGCACGGAGCGCACCGAGCTGGACGGCACCGGCAACGTCAAGGGCACCGGCGAGTTCAAGGACTGGGACGTCCAGGCGGTCTACCGGGCCGTGGGCTACCTGTCCGACCAGCTCCCCAAGCTGCCCTGGGACATCGACTCGGGGACGGTCCCGGACCGGGGCGGCCGGGTCCTCCAGGAGTCCGGCGAGCACCTGCAGTCGATGTACGTCACCGGCTGGATCCGGCGCGGCCCGGTCGGCCTGATCGGCCACACCAAGGGCGACGCCAACGAGACGGTGGCCAACCTGCTGGACGACTTCGCGAACGGCCGGCTCCAGACCCCGGCCGCGCCCGCTCCGGAGGCCGTCGACGCCTTCCTCGCCGAGCGGAACATCCGCTTCACCACCTGGGACGGCTGGTACCAGCTGGACGCCGCGGAGAAGGCGCTGGGCGAGCCGCAGGGGCGCGAGCGCGTGAAGCTCGTCGAGCGCGAGGACATGCTCCGGGCGAGCGGCGCCTGAGCCTCGTCGGTCCGCCGCCGGGCGGTGCACCGGCACAGACGGTGGGCAGGAGCGGGAAGGTGCCGCTCCTGCCCACCCGTGTGAGAGCGGGCCGTCCGGACTCAGACGTCCAGTTCGTTCTCGATCCGGCGCAGCTGGTGGCGGGCCATGGCCAGGTTGGCGCGGCTCGCGTCGAGCACCAGGTAGAGGAACAGCCCGTTGCCGCCCCGCCCCTTGAGCAGGCGGATCATGTGGTACTGGGTGTTCAGGGTGATCAGGATGTCCTCGATCTCCTCCTTCAGACCGAGGTGCTCCATGGTGCGCAGCTTGGACCGTACGACGTCGGTGTTGCCGGCGGCGGCGACCTCCAGGTTGAAGTCCTTGCCGCCCCCGAGCGTGCCGAGGGCCATGCCGCTGGTGTAGTCGACCAGCGCGGCGGCGGTCGCTCCGTCGATGGAGCTGAGGCATTCCTTGAGCGAGGTCTCCAGGTTGGCCATGCGTGGGTTCCTTTCCGGACGCGATCAGTACGGGGTGGTGGGTCGGTACGCGGTCGTCGGATCAGGTGGGCCGGCGGTGGCCGCCGGCCTGGGGGCTCGGTTGGTGGGTGGGGCGCTGGGGGGTGCGCACCGGCAGGGTGCCGATGGGACGCGCGGCGTCCGCGGGCAGCGCCGCGACGTGCTCGGCGGCCGGGGGGCGCCCGCGCTCCGTGCCGATGCGGGCCTCCACCAGCTCACCGATCCGGGCGCCGCTGCGGCGGCCCTCCAGGTGCAGCCGCCCCACGTTGACCCGGCCGTCGGCGAGCAGGGTGAGCACGGCGGCCGGTCCGGCGGCGTAGGTGGCGACGTAGCCCTCGGCCCCGCGCAGCAGCAGTTCGCGGAAGCCGCCGCGCGCGGTGGCGTCGGCCGTGCGGTGGGCGACGCCGAGGGCCGCGGCGGTGAGCGCGGCGAGCCCTTCGGGTTCGGTGCCCGGCGCGTCGTGGGCCAGGACGAGCCCGTCGACGGTGGCCGCGAGCGATCCCGTCAGCTGGGGCACACGGTTGCGCAGTCGGTGCAGTTCGTCCAGGACGTCGCTCTCGACGGCCATGAGCAGTCTCCTTTCGGCACGCTGGCGACGCGCGCGGATCACAGGGCCTCCAGGGCGTCTCGAAGCCGTCGCAGCAGGGCCGTGTCCGGGTCGTCCCACACGACGCCGCGCGGCTGAGGGGTCGGCGCGAGGGGCTCGGGGGCGGGCGGCGCGGCGGCGACGAGGCCGTCGGCGGCCAGGCGGCGCAGTTCGACGAGGGTGTGGTACGTGCGGCAGGCGAGCGCCGAGGCGATCTCCGCGGCGGTGCGCACGCCGTCCACCTGCGTCAGGGTGCGACCGCGTCGCGCCGGCAGACCGGCGGCGCCGGCGTCGGGCACCCGGGTGAGGGGGACGGTGTCGATGTCGGGGTCCGGCCATATGCGGTCCAGCAGAGCGCTCCGGCGGCCGGACTCGCGTACGAGGACGTCCACGGGTACGGAGCGGACCGCGCCGAGCCAGTGCGCGGCACCGGGCCGGAAGCGGTGGGCGCGGGTGTCCTGGGCGAGGACGAAGTACGCGGCGTCGAAGAGCGCGCCGAGGTGGCAGAGTTCCAGCGCCCCGGCGGCGAGCCGACCGCTGTCCACGAGCCGGCGCCCGACCCGGTGCTGCGTCCCGCCCCGGTCGACCGCGTCCCACCAGCCGTCCGGGGGGACGGCGCCGCTGCGGGTGAGCAGCGCTCCGAGGTCCGGGGCGAAGGCCGACTCCACGTGCACCACGCGGCCCGCCGACAGGTAGACGATGCCCCGCTCGCCGGAGAGGGCGCCGGTCGCCCCCTCGTCCGCGAGCGCGGTCAGAGCCGCGGACGTCGTCTCGTGCCCGGCCCAGGTGGTCGTGACCCTGGTCATCCGAGCACCAGCCGATCCGCCATCTCCGCCAGCCGGATGCGGGCCAGGGCCAGATTCCCGTCGTCGCGGCCCAGCCACAGGTGGAGGAAGACGGTGCTGTCGAAGGGGGTGCTGACGAACCTGAGCAGGTGGTAGGCGTCGGCCGTGGTGGCGATCAGGTCCTCGACCGAGGGTTCCTTCGCGTCCCCGGCCGACGCGTCCTGCCCGGGTGCACCGCCGGCGGCGCCGCCCGCCGCCAGGGAGCCGCTCTCCGCGACGTGCCGGGCCAGTTCCGCGGTCTCGGCCGCCGTCGCCTCCCAGTCGCCACCCGGCGCGTCGCCCACGGCGCCCAGGGCGAGCCCGCTGATCCAGTCGACCAGCGACGCGCCCCGTGCGCCGGGCAGCCGCATGGCTTCCAGCAGACTCTCGTCGATTCCGGGCACGCCGGATCCCCTCCCCTGCACGGCAGTACCGCGAACGTGACGCCGAGACTACGGAAAGTGCACGCGTCCGGTGAGGGCTTTGGCATTTTCCAGAGGAACGTGCGCGCGCTGCGGGATACTGCGCGTTTCGGCCGGGCGGAATCCGGCCAGGGCAGGGGTGGTGCGGGCAGGCCCGCCCCGCTGCGGATGGTGGGCGGGGCCTGTCCGCCGGACCATGGTGGGGGCCGCGCCCCCTCCGCCGCCACGGGTGAAGGGCGCCCGGTGCGGGTGCGGGCCGCACACCGGGCACGCGCGCCGCACCCGGGGGCGTGGACGCGCCGGGACGGGCAACCCGGGGCCCATGGCCCGACTGCATCTGCCCCATCGCGGGAAGCGCCCGAAGGACGACTCGCCGGACGCGGCACCGGACGCGGCACCGGACGAAAAGGCGCCCGAGGACTACGGTCCGGACGCCTCCACCGAGCGTGCCGCCCCCGACTCCCCCACCGAGCTGCCCAAACGCTCGTGGTCCGCCCTGCTGCGCCGCGTGATCTCCGAGTTCAAGGACGACGAGCTGACCGACCGGGCCGCCGCCCTGACCTACTACGGCATCCTGTCGCTGTTCCCGGCCCTGCTGGTGCTGGTGTCCCTGCTCGGGATCGCCGGGCAGTCCGCCACCCAGGAGGTCCTGGACAACATCCAGAAGCTCGCGCCCGGACCCGCGCGGGACATCATCACCGACGCGGTGGAGCAGTTGCAGGCCAAGGCCGGTCTCGGCTCCGTCCTCGCGGTGGTGGGCCTGGTCGGCGCCGTCTGGTCGGCGTCGGGTTACGTGGCCGCGTTCATCCGCTCGGCGAACGCCGTCTACGACGTCCCGGAGGGGCGCCCGGTGTGGAAGGTGCTGCCGCTGCGGGTGGCCCTCACCGTGGTGCTGCTGGTGCTCGCGGTGGTCAGCGCGCTCATCGTCGTGTTCACCGGCAGCCTGGCCCAGCAGGTCGGCACCGCGCTGGGCCTCGGCGACACCGCCATGACGGTGTGGTCGATCGCCAAGTGGCCGGTGCTGGTCGTCCTCGTGACGTTCATGATCGCGATCCTGTACTGGGCCACGCCGAACGCCCGCGTCAAGGGCTTCAAGTGGATCTCGCCGGGCAGTGTGCTCGCCCTGCTGATCTGGCTCGTCGCCTCCGCCGGGTTCGCCTTCTACGTGGCCAACTTCGGCTCGTACAACAAGACGTACGGCACCCTGGCCGGTGTCATCATCTTCCTGGTGTGGCTGTGGGTGACGAACCTGGCGATCCTGCTCGGGCTGGAGTTCGACGCCGAGCTGGCCCGGCAGCGGGTGATCGACGGAGGCCATCCGCCGGAGGACGAGCCCTACGTCGAGCCGCGCGACACCCGTGCCTGGGACGAGGCGGACCGGCGACGCGCCGAACCGGACGCATGACCCGCCGGAACCGCGCCGTGCGGCGGCGCGGTTCCGCCTCCGCGCCGCTAGGGCAGGATCGAGTCGACGTATCCCCCGTCGACCCGGACCGCCGCCCCGGTCGTGGCGGACGCCTGGGGTGAACTCAGGTACACCACGAGGTTGGCGATCTCCTCGGGCTCGATCAGCCGCTGGAGCAGCGACTGCGGGCGGTGCTCCCGCATGAAGACGCGCTGGGCCTCCTCCCAGGGCAGGTCGCGGTCGACCAGCTGGTACACGAAGTCCTCGACGCCCTCGGTGTGGGTGGGTCCGGCGATGACGCAGTTCACCGTGACGCCGCTGCCCGCCGCCTCCTTGGCGAAGCCCCGGCCCACCCCGAGCAGCGCCGTCTTGGAGACGCCGTAGTGGATCATCTCGGCCGGGACGACGACGGCCGAGTCGCTCGCGATGTACAGCACCCGGCCCCAGCCCCGTTCCCTCATCCGGGGGAGATGGGCGCGCGTCAGCCTGACACCCGCGAGGACGTTGATCTCGAAGTAGCGGCGCCACTCGTCGTCGCTGATCTCCAGCGCGGGCACCGCGCCGAAGACGCCCAGGTTGTTCACGAGGATGTCGACCTCGGGCAGGGTCTCCAGGGCGCGCTCGGCGCCCTCCTCGGTGCCCAGGTCGGCCACGACCGGCACGAACGCGCCCTCCGGCACCTGTTCGCGCAGTCTCCCGACGCCCTCCTCCAGTCGTCCGGCGTCGCGTCCGTTGACGCCCACCGTGGCGCCCGCCCGGGCCAGTCCGGCGGCGATCGCCGCCCCGATGCCCTGCGAGGAGCCCGTGACCAGCGCGGTGCGTCCGCCGAGGTCCAGGTTCATCAGATCGCTCCTTCTCGTGCCGTACGGTCGGTCGCCGTGCTCCTTCCCACCCTGGCCCCCCACGCACCACGTCCCCCGTCGGCCACACCGCGCGCCGCGCCGCGGCCCGCCCGGTCGGCGGCCCCCCGGGTGCTCTCGGCTGACCTGCGGCGACGATACTGGCCTCGGGCCTGTCCGGCGGATCAGGTCGCGGTCGGGCGACGGCACCCGAACCGCACCGCGGCCGCGGCATGATCCGCCGGACGGGTCACGCGCCCGTGCCCCTGCTCCCCGATGGACTCATGCCGACCTCAGCCACCGCCCGCCCCACGACTCCGCCCACGGTGTGGACCGCTCGCGGCCGCCACGTCGGATCCGCGGCGGAGGATACCGTCCGGCACACCCTGCAGCGGCTGAAGGACAGCCGCGTCATCGACGACTTCCTGGAACTGCCCGCGGAACAGACCGGCGACGAAGCCCCCGGCGACCGGATCTTCGAGGCCCGCTGGAAGGCCCCCGGGCCGGTCACCGTGCGGGCCAGGCTGCTCCTGGCGCCCGCCTCCGCCGGGGGACAGGAGTGGACCCTCCTCGCGGAGGCCGAGGAGGCCTGGGACGACGCCTGGCCCTCGCCCGCCACCGTGTTCTGGCCCGACGACCCGGACGTCACCTGGGACCGCGACACCGCCACCGGCCTGCGGATGCGGGGCATCAACACCCTGCCGGACGACGACAAGGCCGTGCGCCGGCTGCTCAAGGACGCCGGGCGCGGTGCGTGGAACATCCACGTCGTCGTGCACGAGGCGATGACCCCCGACCACCGCGGCCGGATCCCGCTGGCGGACCGGCTGCCGCCCGGTCTGCGGCACCGCGTGGTCGAGCACCGCGCCGCGCCGCAGCAGCTGCGGGTGGTGAACTGGGCCCTGGAGGACTTCGGCGTCCAGGTACCGCGCGGCGGCGCCGTGGTCCTGCCCGGCACCCCGGCGCCGTCCGCGTACGAGGCCGAGGCCTTCGCCGTCCGCTCCGTCTTCCTGGACGGTTCCGAGCCGACCGAGCTGATCGCGGCGGTGACGTCCTTCGCCGCGCTGCCGAGGCCGTTGCCGGAGGGGGCCGAGAAGGCGCTCGCCGGGCTGCGGGAGGACTGGCGGCTGCTGACCATGGCGGAGGAACTGGAGCGCGAGCGCAGGCTGGTGGCCATGTACGCCGAGGCGCTCGAGGCCATGACCCAGTCCCGGGACCTGTACCGGGAGGCGGCCGAGCGCGCGGCCGAGGCGCTGGCCGCGTACCGGGAGTCGGCCGGGTCGGCCCCCGCCCCGCCCTCGCCGGCCGAGACGTCCCGGACCTCCCCGCTGCGGGGACTGACCCAGACGCTGGAACGGCTCAGGAGCCCCGGCCGCAAGCCGCGCCCCGAGGCGACCGGCACTCAGGACGACGCCCGGCCGACGGCCGACCGCGACGCCTGACACCTGGCGCCTCACACCTGACCCGGGGTCGCCCCGTCCGTCCCCGTCAGCCGAAGAGCGGCACGCGCTGCGCGTCGGCGCCGAGGGCGTCCCGTTCGCCGTCCGTGAGCGGGACGCGGCCGGTGGCGGCGCGGGCGTAGTGCTCGTCGCTCCAGGGCAGCGGCACGGGGCGCCCCAGGAGACCGTCGAGGGTGGCCCGGACCGCCGTCAGCCCGGCCGGTGCCGGTCCCGGCGCGGTGGGCAGCGCGACGGTCAGGTCGAGGTGGTGGACGGTCGCCTCCACGCCGAGGGTCGTCATCAGGTCGCCGGCGGTCAGGACGTGTCCCTGGGTGCTCACCCGGCGCCCGGGCTCCGTCTCCGTCGCGGCGGCCACGGTCGCCGCCGCCGTCTCCAGGTACAGCTCCCTCAGCTGCCGGAAGTCGAGGAACATGCTCGCGGCGACCCGGTTCGACCGCCGTCCGTGGGCCGCACCGACGGGATCGGGCGTCCAGTCGCGCCAGTAGGTGACGGCGTCGCGGTCGGGCGGTCCGGCCGCGGGGGTGTGCAGGGCCACCAGGGCGCGCTGGGCGTCCCCGAGCAGGTGGAACACCAGATCGCGGACGGCCCATCCGGTGCAGTCGGTCGGCAGCCAGGACTCCTCGTCCCCGAGCGGACCGACGACGGCCGCAAGGGCGCCGTAGGCGTCGCGCACGACGTGAGCGGGACGGACGTGTTCCTCCGGTGTCGTGGTCATGGCATCACCCTAGGGCGACCCGGCGGCGGACCGACGCGAGCGAGGGCGACCGCGGGCGACTGAGGGCACCCTCACGTGTCAGGGGGCGTGACCTGGATACGCGGACGGCACAGCAGCAGCACGGCCCGCCCCGGGAGGTCATCGACGCCATGGACAGCCAGTACGAGGGCACCGCCCACGCCTCCCCACCGCAGCCGTCACGATCGCGGACCACGCTCCGCGTCAACGGCGAACCGCACACCCTCAGCGTCGACCACCGCCGGGTCCTGCTGGACCTGCTGCGCGAGGATCTCGGGCTGACGGGCGCGAAGAAGGGCTGCGACCACGGGCAGTGCGGCGCCTGCACGGTCCTCGTGGACGGGCGGCGCGTCAACAGCTGCCTGCTGCTCGCCGTCGCCCTGGAGGGCAGCGAGATCACCACCGTCGAGGGCCTCGCCGGGGACGGCGCGGAACTGCATCCGGTGCAGCGCGCGTTCCTGGAGCGCGACGCCTTCCAGTGCGGGTACTGCACACCGGGCCAGATCTGCTCGGCGGTCGGCGTGCTCGCCGAGGCCGCGGCCGGGCACCCGTCCCACGTCACCGACCCGCGGGCGCCCTCCGGCGAGCCCGTCGCGCTGGACCGGGACGAGATCCGGGAGCGGCTGAGCGGCAACCTGTGCCGGTGCGGCGCGTATCCCCGCATCGCCGACGCGGTCGAGGACGTGATCCGGTGAAGCCCTTCGCCTACGTGCGGGCCGGCAGCGTCGAGGAGGCCACCGAGGCCTTCGCCGCCCACCCCGGCGCGCGATACCTCGGCGGCGGCACCAACCTCGTCGACCTGATGAAGCTGGGTGTCGAGACGCCCGCCGCCCTCGTCGACGTCACCCGGCTGCCGCTCGACGCGGTGGAGGAGCTGCCCGACGGCTCGCTGCGCGTCGGCGCGACGGTCCGCAACAGCGACCTCGCGGCCCACCCCACCGTCCGCGACCGCTGGCCCGCCCTCTCGCAGGCGTTGCTGGCGGGTGCCTCCGGCCAGCTCCGCAACGCCGCCACCACGGGCGGCAACCTGCTCCAGCGCACCCGCTGCCCCTACTTCCAGGACCTGTCCAAGCCGTGCAACAAACGGGAGCCCGGCACCGGTTGCGGCGCGCTGGAGGGCGTGCACCGCGACCACGCGGTGCTCGGGCACTCCGAGCAGTGCGTGGCCACGCACCCCTCCGACATGGCGGTGGCGCTCGCCGCCCTCGACGCGCGCGTGGAGCTGCGGGGGCCCGAGGGCGCCCGGAGCGTGCCCGCCGCCGACTTCCACCGGTTGCCGGGCTCGCAGCCCGAGCGGGACACCGAGATCCACCCCGGCGAGCTGATCACCGGCGTGGTCCTGCCCGCCGCCACCGCCGGGCTGCCCTCGGCCTACCGCAAGGCCCGCGACCGGGCGTCGTACGCCTTCGCGCTGGCCTCGGTCGCCGTCGTCCTGCACACCGCGGACGGGGTGGTGGACCGGGTCGGCATCGCCTTCGGGGCGCTCGCGCACCGGCCCTGGCGCGCCCGGCGGGCCGAGGACGCGCTGCTGGGCGCGGCGCCCACGGCAGCGGCGTTCGAGCACGCCGTCGGTCTGGAACTGGCCGCCGCCGAGCCGCTGCGTGACAACGCCTACAAGGTGCCGCTGGCCCGCCGCCTGGCCCTGGACGTACTCGGCCGGCTCGCTCCGCCGGCCACGACCTGAACCATGCGCCACGAGGAGGACTCCATGTCCGGCACCGATACCGTCCTGGGCGCTCCGGTGGAGCGGCGCGAAGGGCGGGAGAAGGTCACCGGCACCGCCCGGTACGCGGCCGAGCACGACGCACCCGGCCGCGCCCAGGCCTGGCCCGTGCCGGCGGCGGTGGCGCGGGGCCGGGTGACCGGCGTCGACGCGGCCGCCGCGCTCGCCCTGCCCGGCGTACTCGCGGTGCTCACGCACGAGAACGCGCCCCGGCTCGGGCAGCCGGAGGATCCCGTCCTGGCCGTGCTGCAGGACGCGCGGGTCCCGCACCGGGGCTGGTTCGTGGGCCTGGTGGTGGCCGAGACCCTGGAGGCGGCCCGGGCCGGGGCCGCCGCCGTCCGGATCACCTACGAGGTGGAGGACCACGACGTGACCCTCACCGCCTCGCATCCGGAGGCGTACGTTCCCGAATCGGCCAACGGCGGGTTCCCGGCCGTCACCGGACACGGCGACCCGGACGGCGCCTTCGCCGCGTCGGGCACCCGGGTGGACGTCGAGTACCGGGTGCCGCCCCTGCACAACCACCCGATGGAGCCGCACAGCAGCACGGCGCGGTGGGACGACGACCGGCTGACGGTGCACTCCTCCAGCCAGGGCACCAGCGCCGTGCGCGCGGAACTGGCCAGGATGTTCGAGCTGCCCGAGGACCGGATCACGGTCCTCGCCGAGCACGTGGGCGGCGGCTTCGGGTCGAAGGGCACGCCCCGCCCCGACGTGGTGCTGGCCGCGATGGCGGCCCGCGAGACCGGCCGGCCGGTCACGGTCGCGCTGCCGCGCCGCCTCCTGGCCGCCGTGGTCGGCCACCGCGCGCCGACCCTGCACCGGCTGCGTCTGGGGGCCGACTCCGAGGGGCGGTTCACGTCCGTCGTCCACGAAGTGACCACCTACACCTCCCGGGTGAAGGAGTTCGTGGAGCAGGCGGCGGTCCCCGCGCGCGTGATGTACGCCTCCCCCGCGCTGCGCACCCTCCACCGCGTGGCCCGGCTGGACGTGCCCACCCCGTCCTGGATGCGCGCCCCGGGCGAGTGCCCGGGCATGTACGCGCTCGAGTCGGCGGTGGACGAACTCGCCACCGAGATCGGCCTCGACCCGGTGGAGCTGCGGATCCGCAACGAGCCGGAGACCGAGCCGGACAGCGGCAAGCCCTTCAGCAGCAGGAACCTGGTGGAGTGTCTGCGCGAGGGCGCCCGCCGGTTCGGCTGGGAGGGCCGTGATCCGCGTCCCGGCTCGCGCGCCGACGGGCCCCTGCTGATCGGCACCGGGGTGGCCGCGGCCACCTACCCGGTGCTGGTGTCGCCGTGTGCCGCGCGGGCGCTCGCCCTGCCCGACGGCGGTTTCCGGGTCCGCGTCAACGCGACCGACATCGGTACGGGCGCCCGTACGGTCTGCGCGCAGATCGCGGCCGACGCCCTCGGCGTCCCCCTGGACCGGGTCCGGATCGACATCGCCGACAGCGACATCGGTTTCGCGCCCATGGCCGGCGGTTCCTCCGGCACCGCCTCCTGGGGCTGGGCCGTGCACGAGGCGTGCGTCCGGCTGACCGGCCGCCTGGCCGGGCACACGGGCCCCCTGCCCGACGAGGGGGTCGCCGCCGACGCCGACACCTCGGGCACCGCCGACGCCGACAGTCCCTTCGCACGGCACGCGTTCGGGGCGCACTTCGCGGAGGTCACCGTCGACACGGTCACCGGCGAGGTGCGCGTGACGCGGCT
The DNA here is from genome assembly GCF_043204535.1 of Streptomyces sp. NPDC047853. NCBI lineage: Bacteria > Bacillati > Actinomycetota > Actinomycetes > Kitasatosporales > Streptomycetaceae > Streptomyces > Streptomyces sp. NPDC047853. The sequence continues at coordinate 382,627 of NZ_JBIDCI010000004.1, forward strand.
GCTGGGCGTCTTCGCCGCGGGGCGCATCCTCAACGCCCGCACCGCGCGGTCCCAGTTCATCGGAGGCATGACGATGGGCCTGGGCATGGCGCTGACCGAGCACAGCACGATGGACCCGGCGTTCGGCGACTTCACCGAGTCCGACCTGGCCTCCTACCACGTGCCCGCGCACGCGGACGTCGCCGCCCTGGAGGCGCACTGGGTCGACGAGGACGACACCCGCCTCAACCCCATGGGCAGCAAGGGGATCGGGGAGATCGGCATCGTCGGCTCGGCGGCCACGGTCGGCAACGCCGTGCACCACGCGACCGGCATCCGCTTCCGGGAACTCCCGCTCACGCCGGACCGGGTGCTCACCGGCCTGCTCGCACACGAGCACCCCGCGGGCATGCTGGGCGCCTGAGCGCGGACCGGGGGCGGGAAGCGGGCCAAGGCGGCTGCACGAGGCCCGCGCCGGGTGTCCCGGCGCGGGCCTCGGGGTGTGCGGGGGCGGACGGTCAGTCCGCGGCCCGGCTCGCGCCGGCCACCCGGGGGGCCGGCCGGAACCGCACGGGCGCCTGGGACGCCACCCGTGCGCAGAGCGCCGTCAGCGCGACGAGGGAAGCCAGTACGGCGACGGCGACGGCGATCCAGGTCGGTGCCAGCGTGAGGTCGACGACCCTCGCGACCCGGGCCGAGGGTGTCGCGCTGCCGTAGAGCTTGGCCGCCGCGAGTGCGGCCGGTGCCACCACCGCCGCGGCGAGCAGCGGTACGGCGGGCCGGAGGGTCAGCAGCAGGGCCAGCACCAGGCAGAGCGCCGACACTCCGAGGGCGACGGCGTAGACCTGGGCGGAGGCGTCGTTCTGGCGCAGCGGGAAGTAGGCCACGCCGCAGCCGGCGAGGACGGCGACGGTCAGCCAGGTCGGCCAGACCGGGCCCCGGGCGGACCTGCGCGCCGCGCGGTCCCGCCCACGGTCGCCGGCACGCGGCGCGCTCTCCCGCTCGCGGTCGCCCTCGCGCGCGGGGCGTTCCCGCTCGCGGTCTTCCTCACGCGGCGCGCGGCGACCCTCGCGGTCGCGTCCGCGGCGGGTCAGGCGCGGTCCCCTCCGGCGTTCCCGGCCACGGCGGTCGGCGCCGGGAACGCCGGCCGGCCCCGCCGTGCGGGCGGCGGACCCCGGCCCGTCGTCCTCGCCCGCCCCCTCCAGCGCCGCCCGCAGACGCCGGGCGTCGGGGCGGTCGGGGCGCACGCGTCCGTCCGCGGCCAGCTGTCCGATCAGCTGGACCAGTTCCTCCACGGGCCGGCCGGTGGCGGCGGCCCGCACGGCCTCCTGTCCGCAGTGCGGTTCCAGGGGCGTGCGGTGCAGCATCTCCATCAGCCGGGTCACGTCCTCCACCGAGCGGCACTCGGCCGCGGCCCGGATCGCCTCGTCCGCGCAGTTCGGGTCGCGCGGCGGCCGGGTCAGCAGGCCGACCAGCCGGGTCACGTCCTCGACGGAACGGTTCACGCCGACCGCCCGGAGCGCGTCGATCGTCGCCTGCGTGTACCGGGGGGACTGCTCCAGCATCGTGATGAGGTCGACGACCTCCTCCAGCGGCCGGTCGGCCACGGCCGCCCGCACCAGGTCGCCCACGGGGTCGCCGTACTCGTGCTCCGCGTCCTCGTGGTCCGCGGGGTCGAGGGGGAAGAGGTCCTCGACCGAAGGGTCCCGCGGCAGGGACACGCCTTCCCGGGGAACGGACACGTGAGGCGCCGGTTCCGTGGCGGCCCCCCTCGGCGCGGGGTCCCGGTGGGCGCCGTCGTGGGTGAGGGGCCCGTGCGGGACGGGCTCGTGGGGGCGGCCGTCGTGGGTGAGGGGCTCGTGCGGGACGGGCTCGTGGGAGCGGCGGTCGTGGGTGGCGGGGGTGCGCGCCACGGGGCTCTGCGCGAGGAGGTCGTGCGACACGGGGGCGTAGGAGACGGGTGAACGGGCGGGCGAGGCGTGGGTGGCTGCCGGGTCCGCGTCGGCCCGCGTGTCCGCCGGACGCAGCGGGTGTGTGCCGGTGGCCGTGGTCGTCTCCCCGGTGGGCAGGTCCACGGCGGATATGGCGTACTGGGGCGAACGGGGTGATGAAGAGCCGGTGGTCATGATCTCTCCGTATGGTGGGGGTGCGGCCGCCCTGCGTCCCCGACATGCGACACGCGCTGTGTGCTGACCATTTCTAGGCACGTCCCCGACGGTTTGCCACCGGAGTGGGCCACAGGGATGAGGGACGCGTTCCCGGGGACTTGTCGGCGCCCCGAGCGGGAATCCGTGAAGCGGGGCGCGTGCCGCGCACCATAAGGAGGGGCGGGGTGGATACGACCACAGTGGTGGTCACCGCGGCGGTACTGCTGGCGGTGATCGTGCTCGCGGTGGCGGTCGGTGTGCTGGTGCGCCTGGTGCGCACCCGACGGGAACTCAGGCGGGCCGGGCTTCCCACCGGCCCCCGGTGGGTCTTCTGGGGCGCCGTCCTCTATCTGGTGCTTCCGACGGACCTGGTGCCCGATCCGGTGTACCTGGACGACATCGGCGTACTGCTGCTCGCCCTGCGCTCCGCGCGCGGTTCCCTCGGCGGACGGCGGGGGGCCGCGGACCGGCAGCGGAGGACGACCGGGCCCCACGACTACGCTGCGTAAGGAAACCATTCACCCGTTCGATTCGTATAAGTCTCTGGAAGCCGAAGGAAGTCGGCGGACCAGGCGACGGCGCGCAGAGGCCGTCGCCTGATCGGCGCAGCACCGACTAGGGAGAGACGATGCAACCGTTCGCGCTCAACTACGCACGGCCCGCAGTGGAGTTGGAAGCCACCACTCCGTACGTCTACGACTCCGGGCTTCAGTTGAACGTGCTCCTGGACGGGCGGGCGGCCGCCTGTGACCACGCGCTGCTGAGAGAGCTGGGGACCACGACCTCCACCGCGGGGTCGAAGACTCACTTCGACGACTGAACACGGGCTGTCGCGAATGACCGTGTTGATCCTGACCTGTGAAGAGGACGTCACCGCGGACATGGTGGTCGTGCACCTCAACGCGTCGGGAGTGCCGGTGGTCCGCCTGGACCCCGCCGATCTGACGGACTCCGTGGCGCTGTCCGGTGAGTTCGCGCACGGGTCCTTCCGGGGGCACCTGTCCTCGGGGGGCCGGCTGGTGAGCATCGGCGGGCTGCGGTCCGTCTGGGTGCGCCGGCCGGGCGGCGCCGCCACCCGGGCCGCCGAGCCGTCCGCGTGGCTGACGGAGGAGGCCGGGCAGGCGCTCTACGGGATGCTCCGCGACTGCGGGGCGCGCTGGATGAACCAGCCGGACGCGGCCCACCGGGCCCGGTACAAACCCTGGCAACTGCGGCTGGCGCAGCGCTGCGGCCTGCCCGTGCCGGCGACGCTCATCACGACGTTCCCGCGGGCGGCCCGTGAGTTCGCCGAGCGCTACCCGGACCTCGTGGTCAAGCCCGTCTCCGGCACCCATCCACAGGATCCGCCCCTGGCGGTGCCGACCAGCCGGGTCCCGCCCGAGGCCGACTTCTCCGCCGTCGCGCTCGGCCCGACGTTGCTCCAGCGCCGGGTGGCCAAGCGTGCCGACATCCGTCTCACCGCCGTCGGCGACGAGCTGCTGGCCGCTCGGAAGACGAACCTCGCGGGCCGGGACCCGGAGGAGGTGGACGTCCGTTTCGCGGCGTCCCACGAGCCGTGGCGCCCGGCCGAGGTGCCGCCGCGCGTGGCCGAGGCGGTCCGCGCCTATCTGAGGGGGGCGGGACTCGCCTATGGCGCCCTCGACTTCGCCGAGGACGGCGACGGGACCTGGTGGTTCCTGGAGTGCAATCAGTCGGGGCAGTTCGGTTTCGTCGAGGTGGACACGGGTCTGCCGATCGCCCGCGCCATCGCCGACTGGCTGGCCCGTCCCGCGTCTCAGGACCCGGTCGACACGGGCGGCCCGGGAGGTCCGGGCGCGACGGTCTTCGGGTGAGGTCCCACGCGTTCGCCCGTCAGTGCGGGCGGGGGCCGGGCAGCAGGGCGGTGCGCTGCCATCCGGCGCCCGGGGATGCCTGCCGTTCGGGGCCGGGCAGGTGACCGGGTGAGAGCAGCGGGCGCATGACAACCTCCAGTTCCCTGCTCACGCGCTCGGCCTCCCTGCGCACCTGCGCGGGAATGTCACCGCATTCGGCGACGAGTCGGTCGTAGATGGGGGAATCCTGGAACACCCGTCAACGCGCCTTTCGTGTCGTCCGCCCCCGTACGGAGGCGCGACTGAGCAGTCTAGGCGCCCGCCAACCCGGTCGTGCGCATTCCCCCCAAGGCGTGACAGCCGCTCAGGCGCCGGTCGTGGAGCCGGGCCGGACGACCATGAGAACCGTCACCGTGGCCCACAGCAGGTTGAACAGGCCGGTGAACATGGCGAGCCGGGCCGTACCGGACCGCTCGACGGGCCGCCGGTCGGCCAGCTGCTCCAGGAGGTCCTCCTGCCGGGGCAGGACGAAGGCGACCAGGAGGCCGGCGGCCACGGCGGTCAGCACGAGGGACGTGATGAGCCACGCGTCCGTGAGGACGCCCATCGCCGCCGCGGTGGCGATGCCGAGGACCGGCACGGCGATGCCGAGACCGGCGTAGACGCGGCAGATGCGGTGCAGCAGCCGTACGGTGCCCGTGTCCCCGCCGCCGCTGCCCTCCGCGCCCCCGCCCCCGTCCCCGTCCCCGTTCCCGCCGGGCAGGGCCACGGCCGCCCGCCGGACCGCCGGTGGGAACATGCTGGCCGCGACGGTGACGGGGCCGACGGCGATGATCGCGGCCAGGACGTGGAGGGACAGCAGGATCTTGGTCATCGGTGGAAGCTCCGGAGGGCTGGATCGGTGGGTTCGCCGCGCGGACGGCAGGCGTCGGCCGGCGACGCGGTACCCGTTCCGCGAGGTGCGCGGCACCGCCGGAAGCCACGGTAGGAAACCGGCGGGTGAGCGCACAGTGGCTGAAACGACAGCTTCCAACGGGTTCTCGCCACCGCCCTGACCAGGCGGTGTCCGGCGAGCGGCCGGCGGACGCGGACCGACGCGGGCTTCTGCGCCCGGCGGGAACCCGCCTAGGGTGTCGTTCATGCACACGGTTGCGATCCTGGTCCTCGACGACGTGGTGCCGTTCGACATGGCGGCACCCATGCAGACCTTCGACTGGACGCGGCTGCCCGACGGGCGCCGCCCCTACCGGGTCCGGCTGTGCGCGGAGTCCCCCGAGGTGCGCACGGAGGGCCTCTCCCTCCGCGTCGACCTGGGCCTGGAGGCCTTGGAGACCGCCGACACCATCATCGTGCCGGGCCGCTCGGAGGAGTCCGGCCCGCCCTCCGGCCCCGTCCTCGAGGCGCTGCGCCGGGCGGCGGGCGCCGGCACACGGATCGCGTCGGTGTGCGTGGGCGCGTTCGTCCTCGCCGAGGCGGGGCTGCTGGACGGTCTGCGGGCGACCACCCACTGGATCGCGGCGGCCGAGCTGGCCCGCCGCCATCCACGCGTGGAGGTGCTGCCGGACGTGCTCTACGTCGACAACGGGCAGATCCTGACCTCGGCGGGGGCCGCCGCCGGCCTGGACATGTGCCTGCACATGATCCGCCGCGACCTGGGGTCGGCCGTCGCCGCGCACGCCGCCCGGATGTGCGTCGTCCCGCTGGAACGGGAGGGCGGGCAGGCCCAGTTCATCGTGCACGAGCAACCACCCGTGCCCCGGGGGTCGGAGATGGAGCCCCTGCTGCGCTGGATCGAGGACAACCTGGCCGGGGAGGTCACCCTCCGGGCCATGGCGGCACGCGCGGGCCTGAGCGAGCGCACCTTCAGCCGGCGGTTCCGTGAGCAGACGGGGACGACCCCGCTGCAGTGGCTGCTGCGGGCCCGGGTACGGCGCGCCCAGTACCTGCTGGAGAACGGCGACCACTCGATCGAACGGATCGCCCGACAGGCCGGCTTCGGCTCCCCCACGGCCTTCCGGGAGCGGTTCCGCCGGGTGGTCGGGACGACTCCCTACGCCTACCGCGCGGCGTTCCACGGAAAGCCGGCCGCCGCCGCGGACAGCGCGTAGGGCCCGCCCCACGGGACCGGGCCGGCGCTCAGTGCCCGGTCCCGGGGGCGGGCCCCGGGTACGGCGGTGTCACACGGCCAGTGACAGGCCGCTCTCCTCGTCCGGGTCCGCCGCGCGGGCGGCTTCCGGTGTCCGTCCCTTGGCGAGCAGCAGTGCGTCGGCCTTGGCCACCGCGTCCTGGATGCTGGTCGTCGCCATCATCACGCACAGGGTGTAGCTGACGTCCGCCAGTTCGCGCGCCGTCGCCGGCCTCTCCCTCTCCGCCTGAGCGATCCGCAACGACGCGTACCGCGTCAGCAACTCCCTGACGACCCTCGGGTCCGGTTCGAGCACGAAGCGCCCCTCTCTCGATTTTCGCTGCGTATGCCCGAACCCGGCCGAAACATTCACATCATGCGCGCACCTGGTCTCAATTGACCAGAACCAGTCGATTCCTGTCCGGCCTTCGTCGCGGCCCGTCGAGGATCCGGCGGAAACCGGACAGAACGCCGCCCGGAACACCGCCCGGAACGCCGACGGAACGTTCAGGCCACCTGTCCGCTGTACAGGGCCGTGTACGCCCCTCCCCTGCCGAGGAGTTCCTCGTGGGTGCCGGTCTCCCGGATCCGGCCGTCGGCCATCACCACGATCCGGTCCGCGCCCCGCACGGTGGACAGCCGGTGCGCGACGACGAACGTGGTGCGCCCGCGCAGCAACCGGGCCAGCGCCTGCTGGACCAACGCCTCGGAACGCGTGTCCAGCGCCGAGGTGGCCTCGTCCAGGATGAGCACCCGGGGGTCGCGGATGAGGGCGCGGGCGATGGCCAGGCGCTGGCGCTGGCCGCCGGACAGCCGAGCGCCGTGCTCCCCCACCAGGGTGTCGAGTCCCTGCGGCAGCCGGTCGACGAACTCCAGTGCGTTCGCGTCCCGCAGGGCCCGGCGCACCGTCTCCTCGTCGGCCTCGTCCATGCCGTAGGCGACGTTCTCCCGGATCGTGCCGTCGAACAGGATCGACTCCTGCGGCACCACCGAGACGAACCGCCGGTACGTGCGCAGGTCCAGGGTGTTCATGTCGGTGCCGTCGAGCAGCAGTCGGCCCGAGGTGGGTCGCAGGAAGCCGATGACCAGGTTGAGCACCGTCGACTTGCCCGCCCCGGACGCGCCGACGAGCGCGATGGTCTCGCCGGGCTCCACGGCCAGGGTGAAGTCGCTGACCGCGGCCCGCCCGTCGGTCTCGAAGACGTGCCCGACGCCCTGGAAGGTGACGGCTCCGCGCAGCGAGGTCAGTTCCGCCTTGCCCTCGTTGTCCTCGAGTTCGGGCGCTTGGAGCACCTCGCCGACCGAACGGACCGACTCCAGGCCCTTGGTGATGACGGGGGCCAGCCCCGCCAACGTCGTGGTGGAGTTGGTGAGGGTGGTCAGGAAGGCACTGAGCATGACGACGTCGCCGGCGGTGACGCCCCAGACGCCGTGGTACGAGATCAGCGCGGCGCCCGCGAGGACCAGGACGCCGACCACGTTGAGCACGACCCAGGACAGCGATCCGAAGCGGCCGTTGACCAGGTCGAGGCGCATCCCGGAGGTGAGCAGGCGCTCCAGGGTGCCGTCCATGCGGCGCAGCGCCTTGCCCTCCAGACCGTGGGCACGGGTGACCGGGATGAGCCGGGTCATCTCCGTGACCCGGGAGGACAGGGCCTCCACCTCGTGGCGGAAGTGCTCGTTGTGGGAGCGCAGCCGGGCGCGGAGGCGGGCCACGAGGAGGGAGGCGGCCGGGACGACGACGAGGAAGACGGGCAGGAACTCGGGGGTGCGCACGGCGATGATGACCAGGCCGCCGGTGAGCACGGTCAACGCGCCGAGTCCCGTCTCCGCGGTCTGCTGCACCATCTGCTCCACCGTCTCCACGTCCCGCACCACCTTGGCCTGCAGGACGCCGGCGCTGACACGCGAGTGGTAGCCGATGGAGAGCTGCTGCATCCGCGTGCACAGCGCGGAGCGCAGGGCGGTGCCCATGCGGCGCACGCTGCCGTACAGGAGGCGGACGTAGAGCAGGTGCAGCGGGTAGTTGACCACCAGGATGAACATGATGATCCCGGTGCTGGTCCACAGGTCGTCGACCGGCCCGTGCTGGACGACGGTGTCGATGATCGTCGCGGTGATCAGGGGCAGCAGCCAGACCGGACTGTGCTTGACGGTGAAGACCGCCACCGCCCCGGCCAGGCGGTGGCGGTCGGCTCGGAACAGATAGACGAGCGTGCGTATCGGGTGTTCGCCCCGGTAGCGGTGGTCGAGCGGCTTTTCGGGCGGCGACGCCATCGGCGTGGTCCTCCTGGTGACCAAGTGGGGCAAGCGCTTTCTCCTCGCGCTTTCCTACCCGTTCGCCGCTGCGGACGCCACACCGTCCCGGAGGTCGGGACGTGGCCGGAGGGGAGGCCCGCGCCTTCTCCCCCGTGGAGGGCGCGGGCCTCAGTCTCCGAGGGTGCGGGCCAGCTCGGTGGTGGCCCGCTTGATCTCGCTGTCCCCCTCGACGAGCAGTCGCGCCAGCTCGCCCCGGCGGGCCCGGACGGCCTGCCGGGCCGCACGCTCCCAGGCCACCGGGTTCTCCCGGTGGTTGAGCAGCTTGGGATAGGCGGTGGCGGTGGTCTCCCACTGCCGGGCGTCGGCGATGTTCTTGAGCAGTTGGATGATCTGCGCCCGGCAGTTCACCTGCGGCCACTGCGCCAGTTCCCACAGGAAGGGCACGGTGGCGGCGGTCGCCTGCTCGACGACGAAGCCGTACTGGCAGATGCGTTTCCGCAGATCGTCGAGGGCGGCGCGGGCGGTGTCGGGGTCTCCCGAGGCGACCTTCCGCAGCAACCGGGGAATGGCGGCGGCCGAACCGCTGGAGTCCTGGATGTCGGTCCAGGGCACCCCGTCCAGTCCGGCGAGGAGGACGGTGCGGGGCGGGCCGGACGGCGGCTTCGCAGGGTCGGTGCGCTGGGTGCTCGGCTCGGGTGTCGGAGCGCTGCGCATGGTGTGGGGCCCTTCCGCGGCAGTCGGGTCAGGTGGGGGTGCGGGTCGACAACGTGGCCCAGACGGTCTTGCCCGCCGGGGGCCGCGGGGTCCAGCCCCACTCCTCGGCGAGGGCGTCGACGATGCACAGGCCGCGTCCGTTCTCCTCGAGTGCCGAGTCGCCGGACGGGACGAGGACGGGCGCGTTGTCCCCGGGGTCGGAGACGGTGAGCATCAGGTGGCCGGGGCCCACGGCGAGTCCCAGCCGGATCTCCGGAGCTCCGGCCGCCGCGGACGGCACCGCGTGCGACACGGCGTTGGCGGCGAGTTCGGTGATCACCAGGACGGCGTCGTCGGCATACCGGCCGAGGGACCAGCCCCTCAACGTGTCCCGGGTGAAGCTCCGGGCCCGCGCGAAGCCCTCCGCGCTGCACGCGAGGCGCAGCACCGCGGACAGGGGCCCGTCACCCTGCGTGTGACGCGGCGGGCGAGGGGCCGGGCACGGCCACTCATGGCGACCGGCGGCCGGTCGCGGCACGTGCGGGAGCCCGCCGAACCCACTCGTCACGCCCGCCTCCGGCACGGACTCACCGGGCGACCGGAGCGTTGGATGCGCAGGTGACGACACGGCATCTCCCTGATGCGACGTCAGAACGAGGCGCCGACCGAGGGGTTGACGCCACGGCTATTATCCACGCTGACAGCGCTCGCGTGCAATTGCACGAGAAATTGCGCGAAAAAAATCGGATGGGAGCGTTCGGGGACCGACGGGACTCGGTCCGCCCGCTCCCCCGAACGGCAAGGAGATCGCGGTGCCATCAGTGCGCAACGGAGTGCAGGCCAGCTCGTTGGACGCCTGCTGGATGAAGAGTCGGCACAGCAACGCCGAGGGCAACTGCGTCGAGGTCGCCCTCGTCGACGGGGGCATCGCGATGCGCAACTCCCGTGACCCGGACGGACCCGCCCTCGTCTACACCTCCGGGGAGGTGGCCGCCTTCCTGGCCGGGGCGAAGGAGGGCGAGTTCGACCACCTGGTGTGAGCCGGGCGGTCGCACGACCGCCGGGGCCGGCGGGCCGAACGGCGAGCGGAGGCCAACTACCCATTTCCCACAGGCCGATGCGGCGGGCATAACCCGGATGAGATAGTGTGGATTCTCAAGTCTGCCCGTCTGCTGGGAGCCAGGATGTCCGCCGCGTCGCATCGCATCTCCCGTCTCGAACCGTACCTGGACCGGGTGGAGCCCGCCCCGACCTTGCTGAAGATGCTGGTCGGCGTCCAGCTGGCGGGTTTCCGTGAGGACGCCGGCCTCTCCCAGGACCAGGCGGCGCGCGCACTCGGGTTCAGCGCGGCCAAGCTCTCGCGCATCGAGTCGGGCAAGAGCCGCAGGCCCCCGACCGAGACCGACGTCCGTGCGCTGCTGGAGCGGTACGGCACCGAGGACTACGAGGCCTCGGTCCTGCTCAAGCTGTTGCAGCGGGCCGGCGAGCCGGGCTGGTGGCAGCGGTACGACAAGCGCCTGATGCCCGAGTGGTTCGACCGCCTCGTCGGCCTCCAGGAGGCCGCGACGACCATCCGGACCTTCGAGATCCAGTACGTCCCCGGCCTGCTCCAGACGGCCGGGTACACCCAGGCCGTGGTCGAGCGGGGGCTGCCGAACGCGCCGGCGGGTGAGGTCCGGCGGCGCGTCGAACTGCGCATGCGCCGTGCGGAGCTGCTGCGGCGCGGCGACGCCCCGCAACTGTGGGCGATCATCGACGAGTCCGTGCTGTTGCGCGTGCTGGGCAGCCGCGACGTCATGCGCGAGCAGCTGGCGCACCTGGTCGAGATGGCCGAGCAGCCCCATGTGACGCTGCAGATCGTGCCGCTTGACGTGACGAACGCGTCGGCGCCCGCGATCCCCGTCACCTACCTGCGCTTCGGCGGCACGGACCTGCCCGACGTGGTGTACCTGGAGCACATCAGGAGCGCCAACTTCCTCGAGGATCTGGACGAGACCGAGGAGTACCGGGTCGCGCTGGACCGCCTGGCCGACGAGGCGCTGACGCCGCGCGAGTCACTGGAGATGCTCCGCCGGACGATGGCACAGCGCTATGCGGAGGAGTGACGGCGAGGCAGGACCGAAGGGTCACAGGACCAGGGGCCGCACGCATCGCGTGCGGCCCTCGGCGTTCCCCGGGTCCGTCCTCCGCGCTAGCGTATGCGTCCCAGTCCGCCGAACTCGATCCATTCGTCGGTGAGCTGGCGCGGCGCCACCTCGCTGTCCGGGCGCCAGGTGGAGACCTCCACCAGGCCCGGCTCCAGGATGTCCATGTCCTCGAAGTACGCCTCGACGTCCTTGGGTTCGCGGACCCGTCCCCAGTGCCCCTGCGTGGCCTGGTTCATGAAGTCGGTGACGAACTCCCGCACCTCGGCCTTATCGCTGACCAACTGGCACATCACCGCGTAGCTTCCGGGCACCAGTCGCTCGGTGACCCGCTTGATGACCGCCTTGGGGCCGTCGGTGTCGCTGTCGGGGATGCAGTGGAAGACCGAGTTGAAGAGCACGGCGACCGGCTGCGAGAAGTCGATCAGGCGCTGGGTGTCGGGGTGGGCGAAGATCTCGTCCGTCGACCGCATGTCGGCGTGTATGACGGCGGTCCGGTCGTTCTGGTCCAGCAGCGCCCGGCCGTGGACCAGCACCATCGGGTCGTTGTCGACGTAGACGACGCGCGCGTCGGGGGCGACGCGCTGGGCGACCTGATGCACGTTGTCCTGCGTGGGAAGGCCGGACCCGTGGTCCAGGAACTGACGGATGCCGTGGTCCTGCACGAGGGTCCTGACGGCACGCTGGAGGAAGCGCCGGTTGTTGAGCGCCAGCCGACGGGTGCTGGGCACGACCTTGTCGAGCTCCCCTACCGCCGCCCGGTCGGCCGCGTAGTTGTCCTTGCCGCCCAGGTAGTAGTCGTACATACGTGCGGCTGTGGGCACGTTGGCGTCGATCTCCGTGGACAGCTGCTTGTCGGCCTGCATCGTTCCCCCAGCTCCGTACGGGCGCCAACTGGACTGGCATGACAGAGAGTACATCTTAAGGACGTGGTGGACAGGGAAACCAGAAGGTGGCCCGAGTGGCCGCCAAAACGACCTTCCAGCAGTCGAGTTGACGGCCACTCAGGTTCCTCAGCCGCGGTCGGCCAGGTACGCGTCGACGCCCGGTGCCTTGTGTGCCTCCTCCACGCCCACGACGCCGCCGACGGCCTTGGCGGAGGGCTTCATCACGTAGGTGGACCGGCTGGCCGGCTCCTTCACACTGGTGAAGTCCTGCGGGGTGCCGAGGCCGGTGTCGGCGTTCTTCTGCGAGCGGTGTGCCTTCACCACGTCCTCACGGGTGAGGCTGCCGCCCTCACAGGCCTTCTTCAGGTCCGCGCCCATGAGTTGGGCGGCGTTGTACCCGGAGAGCACGCCGGAGTCGACCGGCTCGCCGGGGAACTTCTTGCCGTAGGCGGCGACCATCTTCTTGACGCCCGGCAGGTCGGAGCTGACCGGCGGTGCGGCGCTGACCACGTGGACCATGGCTTCCAGGGCCTTGGCGGCCGGCGTCTTCATCAGCTGCGGCGAGTAGCCGGGCGCGCTGCTGACGATCGGCACGGTCAGCCCGCGGGCGGCGGCCACGCCCGCGAGGGAGGCGGTCTGCGCGGGGCCCGCGCTGATCAGGATCGCCTTGACGCCGGCCTTGCTCAGGGCCGCCACCTGGGCGGTCAGATCCGTGTCGGTGGCCTTGATCTTCTGCCCGGCCACCTTGATCCCCGCCTGCTCGGCGGCCCACTCCGAGCCCTCCAGCGCGTTGGCGCCGTAGTCCCCCTCGAAGTACACGTGGCCGATCGTGTCGCCCTTGGCGATCTTCTTCGAACGGGTGAGGAAGTCGACGGCGGCGATCATGTCCAGGTCGTAGGTGGTGCCGAGGACCTGCACGGAGTCCATGCCGAGCAGGGAGGCGGCCCAGGCCTGCGGGAAGGTGAGCATGTTGTCGCGCTGGATGTCGTCGAGCAGTGCGGCGACCACCGGCGAACCGATGACCTGGGGCAGCGCGACGACGTCCGGGGAGATGTCGGCGTAGGCGGTGACGGCCTTCTGGACGTCGTAGCCGTGGTCCTTGACGACGATCTCGACCTTTCGGTCGCAGATGCCGCCCGCGGCGTTGGTCTCGTCGGCCCACATCTGCTGGGCCTGGACGATGCTCTTGCCGAGGGTGGCGTAGGGGCCGGTGAGGTCGGTCAGCGCGCCCAGCTTGATGGCCTTCTCGGTGACTCCGGGACCGGCCTTGACGCCGTCGGCGGCGTTGTCGGTCTTCCCGTCGCCGTCCGCCTTGGAGCTGCATGCGGTGCCCGCGAGCAGCACGGCGGCCAGTGCCGCGGCCAGGGCGGCGGTCCGGGTGGTGCGGGCTCTGGGGTGCGTGACGTTCACGGGGTGTGCTCCTTGGCTCGTGCGGTGGTGGCGGCGGTGGAGGGTCGGGGCGAGGGCCCGGTGCCGGGCTGCTCGTTCACGGGCGGTGTGCGGCGCAGGCGGGCGCGGGTGCGCCGGGCCAGTCCGTGCAGGCCGTCCGGGGCGTACAGCAGGATCACGACGATCGCCGCGCCGTAGAGGTAGCGGGAGGCCTCGGTCGGCCCGATCGAGCCGCCTCCGGAGCCCGGCGTCGCCACCAGCGGCAACTGGTCGGCGTAGCGCGTCATCAGCAGCGGCAGCGCGGTCACGAAGACGGCTCCCGCGGTGGCTCCGGCCACCGAGCCGAGGCCACCGATGACGATCATGGCGAGGTAGTCGACGGAGAGGAGGAGGGAGAAGTAGTCGGGCACGACCCGGCGGAAGGAGAGCGCGAGCAGGACGCCCGCGAGGCCCGCGTACATCGAGGAGACGACGAAGGCGGAGGAGCGGTACCGGGCCACGTGCACGCCCATCACGGACGCCGCGGTCTCGCTGTCGCGCACCGCCACGAGGGCACGCCCGGGGCGCCCGCGCAGCAGTCCGCGTGCGGTGAACCAGGTGAGGGCGAACAGGGCCAGGCCCAGGTACCAGAGCCGTTCCTCCGCGCCGAACGGCACGCCCAGGACGGTCAGTTCCGGGTCGGACTGGGCGAAGGTGAACCCGCCGATCTCCAGCGGCGGCACCGAGCGGCCGTTGAAGCCGCCCGTGACGGAGTCCGCGGTGAGCAGGACGTGGTGGCCGAGGAAGACCAGGGCGAGGGTGGCGACGCCCAGGTACACGCCCTTGACCCGGCCGGCGACGGGGCTGAACAGACCGCCCGCCGCGCCGGCGAGCAGCACGGCGAGGACTGCGGCGACGGCCGGCGGCAGCCCCGGGCCGGGCTCGCCCGCCAGCCACACGTAGCCGTAGGCGCCGACGGCGAGGAAGAAGGCGTGCCCGAGGGAGAGCTGTCCGGCGGTGCCGCTGAGCAGGCTGAGACCGACGGCGCCGATTGCCGCGGCCATGGAGAACAGGCCGATGCGCAGCCAGAAGGCGTCGAGGTAGAAGGGCAGGCCGCACAGGAGGAGGGCGGGCAGCAGCAGGAGACCGCCGCGCTTGAGGAGGGCGCTCCCCTTGAGAAGCTCAGACACGAGCCGCTCCCTTCGCCGCGAAGAGTCCCGCGGGGCGCACCAGGAGGACCAGCACCATCACGGCGTACGGGGCGACGTCCCCGAAGCCCTCGCCGAGGACGTGCAGCTCGGACTGGTAGCCGGCGACGAAGGCCTCGGTGAGGCCGATCAGCATGCTGCCGACCAGCGCGCCCACCGGTGAGGCCATGCCGCCGAGGATGGCGGCCGGGAAGGCCTTGAGGGCGATCTGCCCGGTGGTGCGCTCCAGCCCGGGTGCCGGGAAGGCCACCAGGAAGACCGCGGCGAGCGCGGCGAGTCCGCCGGCCAGGCACCAGGCGACGGTGCGTACGCGGGTCAGCCGTACGCCCATGAGGGCCGCGGCCTCGCCGTCCTCGGCCGCCGCGCGCAGCGACAGGCCCCAGGGGGTGAACCGGAAGAGGGCGAAGGCGCCGGCGATGGCCAGGCCGGACACCAGGATCGCGGCGATGCGGCTGTCGGCGACGGTCACCGGGCCCAGGTCGGTCACCGAGTCGCCCCAGGGGTCGCCGAGCGGCAGCAGGTCGCCGCCGATGCGCCGGGCGAGGTCGGTGACCAGGACGATGTCGATGCCGATGGTGACGATGGTCTGCACGTGGGAGGCGTGCGGGTCGTTCCCGCCGACCCGCTGCAGGATCAGCCGGTCCAGGGCGCCCGCGACGGCGGCCGTCACCAGGACCGCGACGGCGAGCGCCCCGGCGAAGCCGATGTCGTCGTGGAGGACGGCGACCAGGTAGCCGCCCAGCAGCAGCAGCGAGCCGTGCAGGAAGCTGAGCACGCCGGAGGCCTTGAAGATGGTGACGAAGCCGAGGGCGATCAGGGCGTAGACGGAGCCCAGGGCGAGGCCGTTGAGGAGGTTGTCGAGGAAGCCGCTCATGCCGCGTCCTCCCCGGTGGTGCCGGTGCCGAGGTAGGCACGCAGCACCTCGGGGTCGCGACGGACCTCGTCGGGGGTGCCGTGGGCGATGGCCTTGCCGAAGTCGAGGACGGTGACCTCGTCGGCGAGGCGCATGACCAGGCCCATGTCGTGCTCGACCAGCACGACGGACAGGCCGAGTTCGGTGCGGATCTCGCGGACGACCTCGGTCATCCGGACGCGTTCGGCGGCGTTCATGCCGGCCACGGGTTCGTCGAGCAGCAGTACACGGGGCTCCAGACAGAGGGCGCGGGCCAGTTCGACCCGTTTGCGGTCGCCGTAGGACAGCAGGGCGACGGGTGTGTCGAAATGGGCGCCGAGGCCGGTGAGTTCGGCGATCTCACGCGCCTTGGCGAGGTGTTCGCGCTGCTCGCGCACGGCGTGCGGCAGACGCAGGGCGCTGGCGGCGAAGCCGGCCCGGGACAGGGCGTGGCGGCCCAGCATCAGGTTGTCGGCCACGGTGCCCTGGGTGGTGACGATGTTCTGGAAGGTGCGGGCCACACCGAGGCCCGCGATCCGGTGCGGCGCGAGACGGGTCAGTTCGGCGTCGCCGAGCCGGACGGTTCCGGTGGTGGGCCGGTACAGGCCCGACAGGACGTTGAAGCAGGTGGACTTGCCGGCGCCGTTGGGGCCGATGACGGCGTGCAGGGTGCCCGGGGCGACGGTGAACGAGACGTCGTCGAGGGCGACGAGTCCGGCGAAGCGCACGGTCACGTCCCGGACCTCGAGCGTGGGCGGCGCGGTGGTACCGGTGGTCACGCGGCCCCCTGGTCGTCGGCGGCCTCGCCCAGGTAGAGGCGGCGTACGGCGTCCGTCCGCGCGAGTTCGCCGGCGGGTCCGGACAGGCCGATCTCACCGACCTCCAGGACGTAGGCGTGTTCGGCGAGGGACAGCGCCATGCCGGCGTTCTGTTCCACGAGGAGTACGGCGGTGCCCTGGGCGTTGATCTCGCGGACGACCTCGGCGATGCGCTCCACCATCAGCGGGGCGAGCCCGAGGGAGGGTTCGTCGAGGAGGAGCAGACGGGGTGCGGCCATGAGGGCGCGGCCGATGGCCAGCATCTGCTGCTCGCCGCCGGACAGCAGGCCGGCCGCCTGGCGGGTGCGTTCGGCCAGCCGTGGGAAGAGGGTGAAGACGCGGTCCCGCGCCTCGCTGACCTGCGCTGGGGCGCGGCGGTTGAGGCCCAGACCGCCGGCGCGCAGGTTCTCGTCGACGGTGAGTCCGGCGAACACCCGCCTGCCCTCGGGTACCTGGACGACGCCGGCGCGTACGGCGGCGACCGGGTCCCTGCCGTCGAGGGCCGTGTCGCCGTAGCGGACGCGGCCGGCCGTGATCGCGCCGCGGTGCAGGCGCAGTGTGCCCGACACGGCCCGCAGCAGCGTCGTCTTGCCGGCGCCGTTGGCGCCGAGCAGCGCCACGACGCCGCCGTGCGGGACGGTCAGGGACACGGAACGGAGGGCGGACAGTGCGCGCCCGTACGTCACGTCGAGGCTCTCGACGTGCAGCGCGGGCTCGCCGTCCGGTGGTGCTGCGGGCATCGCGGCTCCTTGGGACCGTGCCGAGAACGGCACGGTGACGGGTGAGGGAGAGCTCACGACAGCACGCGGACGGGCACCGGTACAGGCCTGCGGCCCGGGTCGCTGCGGCGTCCCAGTCGCGGACGGGAGAGTCTGTGCGGATGCCCAGCGCCGAGGGGGCCGGGGCGGTGCCGGGGGGTGCCGGGGCGGGGGGCGGGGAAGGTGTGGGGCGGAGAGCCGCGGGCCGGTCACGGGTGTGGTGCGGAGCGACGGGAGGATCGGGTGCGAGAGCGGAGGTGAAGGGCTGGTCCCGGGTGCGGGCTCGGGGGTGGCTGGGAGGGGGCGGGCGTCGGTGCGGGGCTGGAATCCAGCGGAGGGCGACGGCGCGGGTCGTGACCCCGGAGGAGGGTGCCTGGGCAGGCGGGGGCCCTCAGAGGGGTGGGTCGTGAGCCCCGCAGGAGGGTGTCCGGGCATGCCGGGCCCTCAGAGGGCGCCCACGTGGCCGCGACCCCGCAAGAGGGCGGCTGGGCAGACCGGGGCCCTCAGAGGGGTGCCCGCGTGGGCCGTGAGCCCGGAGCGGGGTGCCTGGGCAGGCTGCCGGGCACCTGGCGGGTGCTAGGCATGCCGTGGCTGCGGGGCTGCTGTGCACGCCCCAGCCGAGGAGGGTGCCTGCGCGAGCCGTGGCCTCCGGGGGAGCTGGACCGATGTGGGCCGTGGCCGACCTCCGGAGGACGGTGCCTGGTCCGGCCCGGGGGCCCGGGGGCCCGGAGGCCCGGAGGCCCGGAGGTCCGGAGGCCCGGGGGCCCGGGGGCCCGGAGGCCCGGAGGCCCGGAGGTCCGGAGGCCCGGGGGCCCGGGGGCCCGGAGGCCCGGAGGCCCGGAGGCGCACAGGGGTGCGCGCGGCGCGCAGGGGCCGGTGCGACCGGCCGCGCCGGGTCGCCGGGGGGGCGCGGCCGTGCGTCCGTCGCGGCGGACGGTGAGGCTGGCATCGGGCGCCCCCTGTCTCGGCGGAATGCCGCACCGCGCTCAGTCGCGCAGAACCCGTCGGGCGGTCAGGGCCAGGCTCATCTCGACCAGGTCGGCGGGGCGGGCCAGGGAGCGGCCGGTCAGTTGCTCGCAACGGCGCAGGCGGTTCAGGACCGTGTTGCGGTGGCAGTAGAGGCGTTCCCCCGCCCGTTGCGCCGAGCCGTCGCAGTCGAGCCAGGTCGTGAGGGTGTCCAGCAGCACCTCGCGGTCCGCGGGCTCCAGCCGCAGCAGGGGGCCGAGCACCTTCCCGGCGAGGGCACGGCCGAGGTCCGGACTGGAGACGACCAGGGCGGCGGGGAGGTGGTCGGCGAGCCGGACCGTGCCGCCGGCCTCCGGGCAGATGTCCAGGGCGGTGTCGGCGGACCTGCGGGCGTCGCCGACGGCGGCGAGACCGTCGACGGGGCTGCCGATGCCGATCCGCAGACCGGCAGGCCCGGTGTCCGGGTCCGTCCCGGGCTCCGGCGCGACGGGGAGTCCCTCGTCGCCGGCGCCGACCAGGACGATGCCGTAGTCGTTCTCGGCGCCCGCGTGCCAGTGGACCCGGGCGCCGGACGGTACGGCCGCGGCGCGGGCCGCGTCGGGGCGGGCACAGTGCCCGCCGGTGACGGCCACGACGACGTACCGGCCCTGTTCCGGCAGGCCCAGCGCCTGCGCGGCCTCCGGCAGGTCCGCGATGCGGCTGGTGCCGTCCAGCAGGCCGGCGGCGAGCAGCCGGGCCCGGTTCTCGCGGCGCCGGCTCAGCTGCCACTCGGTCTGCCGGTAGGCGTCGGCCACCAGGGTGCAGTGCTCGTCCACGAAGTTCCACACGTCGGCGGCGACGTGCACGAGGAGACGCACGTCCTCGGGGGCGGTCCGGGAGGTCTCCTCGACCAGCCGCTGCCAGACCAGGGAGCCGCCCAGGCGGAAGGCGTGCAGCAGGGCGTCCAGGGGGAGCCCCTGCTCGGCGCGGGCGGCGCCGATCCGCCAGGAGCAGCGGCGGGCCGCGTCCCGGGCGGCGCGGGGGTCGAGCAGCGAGGCCACGCTGTGCCGCAGTGAGCGGTGCGCCTCCTGCCAGGTGGCCGTGGGGTCCTTCGTGACGGCCGCGCGGTAGGCGGGCTCCTGCTCCTGGAGCAGCGCCACCAGCCGGTCGGTCAGACCGGGCAGGTCGTCCAGCAGGGCGCGGGCGGCCCGGTGCAGGACGCGCAGGGCGTCGGCGTCCATCAGCGACGTGACGCTCGGCGTCCGCGGGCGTGGAACGGGCGTCAGCCCGACGCGGTTCGCTGCTCGTGACCGTACGGCGTGCTGCATCGCGGTCCTCCCCAGGCCAGGGCTTGCGGAGGCGCCCCGCGACGGGCTGACCGCCCGTGCCGGGCACGCCCCCTGACTCGTCCTGCCCCGAAGGATGGCATACCGTCCGGTCGGTCCCTAGGGTTGTGCACCGGTCTTTTCGGCCTGACCGGCCTCTCCGGCCTGTTCGGCGTGCTCGACCATGCGGGCCAGCTCCAGCCGGGACCGTACCCCGAGCGCCGCGAAGACCTTCCGGAGGTGGTAGTCGACGGTACGGGTGCTGACCGCGAGGTTCAGCGCGACCTCGCGGTTGGTGGCGCCCTCGGCGACGTGCCGGGCGATGCGCAGTTGCTGCGGTGTCAGGCCGGCCAGCGCTCCGGCGTCGCCGGGCCGCGGTGCCGCCCCGAGCGCCCGCAGCTCGCCGCGCGCCTGTGCCGCCCAGACGCCGGCGCCGCAGCGGTCGAAGCCGGCCAGGGCGGCGCCGAGGCGGCCGCGGGCCTCGCGCGGTCTGCGCCGCCGGCGGAGCCACTTGCCGTACAGCAGCGCGGTGCGGGCCCGTTCGAAGTCGCCACCCGCCTCGTCGTGCCGGGCCAGCGCCTGCCGGTAGAGGTCGTCGGCGCGCTCCGGCGGGGCGAGCAGGGCGTGGCAGCGGGCCAGCTGGGCGGCTGCCTGCGGATCGGCGCCGAAGGCCGCCCAGTCGGCGAAGTCGGGGAGGACGGCCCGGGTGTCCTCCTGGCGTCCGGCGAGGACCGCGGCCTCCACGAAGCAGGGCACGGCGAGCCGCCACACCGCGAAGTGCCCGCGCCCGGGCCCGGGCAGCACCAGCAGGCCGAGCCGGTCGGCGGCGTCCAGCGGGCGCCCCCGGCCGAGATCGGCGCGGGCCGCGGCCCACTCCGCCAGCGTGGCGGCCTGGGCCAGTCCGTGCCGCCGGGCCGTGGCGAGCGCGGCGGACACGTGCTCGGCGACGGCCTCCGGTTCCTCCTCGATCGACGCCGCGAGGGCCAGTACGGCCCGGTGGTGGGCGGCCGTGTTGCGCTGTCCCGTGCGCAGCGCGGTGCGCAGACCCTCCTCCGCGTGGGTGCGGGCCTGCGGGTGGCGCCCGGCGCGCAGTTCGGCGTAGGCGAGGTACTCCAGTGCCTGCGGTACGAGCGCGTCCGAACGCAGTTGCCGGGCGGCGGCCAGCGCACGCGCGCCGGCCTGGCGGGCGGCGTCCGCGTCGCCGAGCAGCAGCGCGGCCGCGGCCGACCGCAGCAGGTCGTCGGGCCGGTCGTCGGTCCGGGCGCGTTCGACCACGTGCCCGAGCGGCGCGGCGGCCCGGTCGAGCCGCCCTTCGAGCAGCGCCCGCATGCCGACGCGGTGGTCGCGGACCGGATCGGGGGACGGCGCGGCGCGCCCTTCGTGCCGGGCGCCGGCCGCCGGTGCCGACGGCTCGGTCCGGGCGGCGGCACCCTCTGGCGGTCCCGGTGGCCCTCCCGCACGAGGCGGCACGGGTGCGTCTCCGGGTCCGGCGGGAGGCGGGGCCGTGGCGCACCCGGGAGCGAGGGTCTCCTCGGGGTGGGTCGGTGGCCCGGGGGTGAGCGTGGCCAGGCACCCCGCCAGGTCTCCCGCCGCCCAGGCGGCGTTGGCGGCGGCCAGGGCGGCGGTCGCCGCGTCGGCAGGGGCGTCCTCGGCGAGCAGGGACGCGGCCAGCAGGAGGGACTGGTGGGCGTCCCCGACGGGCCCGTCCCTGAGTTCCGTCAACCCGCGCACGAGTTCGGCCCGCCCCCGCACCTCGGCCGGCGCGGTGCGGCCCCGGGCGGCGGCGAGCAGGTGGCGCGCCCGGTCGGGCCGGCCGGCGAGCAGGGCCTGCTCGGCCGCGGCCGTGTACCGCTGGGCCCGCGCCGGGCCGTCGGCCGTCAGTTCGGCGGCACGGGTGTACGCCGTGGCGCGCAGCCGGTGGGAGGCCGGCGCCGTGTCGTCCGCGGCGGCCTCCGCCAACCCGTCCGCGAGCGAGGGTTCGGGCGCCCGACCGGTCAGGGACCAGGAGCGGTGCAGCAGCGCCGGGAGCCGGTGCCCCGCGCTCTCCAGCACGTCGGCCAGCGCGCGGTGTGCGGCACGGCGCCGGTCCGGTGCGGCGGTGGCGTGGACGGTACGGCCGACCAGCGGACCGTGGAACCGGAGCCGCTCGTCGGCCAGGGCGAGGGGTTCGGGGAGGGCGTCCACGGACGGAGCCGTCGCGTACTCGGGCCGCAGGTGTCGTACGGCGTCGAGGGCCACGCCGGCGTCGACGTCCGGCGCGTCCGACGCCCGGGCGGCCGCCGCCACCGTGAGCAGCAGGTCCCACGCGTCGGCGGGCGTGCCGGCCAGCGCCGGGCCGGCGACCTCCGCGAGGCTCCCGGCGTCGACCAGCGGGGTGGGCAGGGGCCGGTGCCCGCGCAGCTCGGCGGGCGACAGCCGGCGGACGAGGGCGAGGAGCAGGGCCGGGTTCCCCTCCGCCCCGGCCAGCAGCTCCTCGCGGACCGCCGGATCGGCGGCGCCGTCGGTCACGTCGTCGAGCAGGGCGTCGGCCTCCGGCCGGGCGAGGGGGTCGAGGCGGACGGCGGGGAGGTGGGCGAACTCCGGGTCGACGGCGCGATGTCCGGCGACGGTGAGGAGCAGCCCGACGCGGCCGGCGGTGTGCAGACGTGCCGCCGCGCCGCCGAGGGCGGTCCGGGCCGGGGTGTCCCACAGGTGCGCGTCGTCGACGCAGACGAGCGCGGGCCCCTGCCCCGCCGTCGCGCGCAGGGTGGCGAGCAGTTCCTCGGTGGTGCCGGGCGGGCTGCTTTGCGGGCCGGTCCCGAGGTGGAGCACGGGACCGGCGCGGAAGGAGCGGGCGGCCCACTGGAGGAGGGCGGTCCGGCCCAGGCCGGGCTCGCCGGCCACGAGGAGGTGGCCGCTGTGCGTGCGCAGCCCGTCCAACAGGGAGCGCACCGCTTGCCGTTGGGTGCCGCGGCCGTGGATCCGCACGGCCGTACGTACGGTCGTCTCTCCGGTCATTCCCGGGAGGTTACGCGCGCGTAACCTGACGCGGAAGCCATCGGTCCGCCCCGTCCGCCCGGTCGCGGGGCGTGTCACCTGCGGATGTGTGCCCCTCGGCCGCCGTCACGCACTGTGCCGGCGCCCAGCGGTCCCGTCCGGGGGCCGTGCGCCGGCACAACGCGCCGGCGGCGGTCGCGAGGTACCCGCGACCGCCGCCGGATGGTGCCGTGTGGAGCGTCAGGACGTGTGCGGGCAGTTGCCCCGGTACTCCTCGATGGTGAGGCTCGCCCTCGGCAGCGGGCACAGGAACTGCTCGTAGCGGGTGTCGTTGTCGATGAACCGCTTCAGCCAGGAAATGCTGTACTTCGCGATCGTCGTGTTCGACGTGTTGGGCGAGAAGTGGGTGGCGCTGTTCAGCTCCAGGTAGGCCCGGTCCGTCCGGGACGGCAGGCTGGAGTAGAACGGCTCGGAGTGGGAGGAGACCGGGGCGATCGTGTCGCCGTCGGCCCCCACGATGAGGGTCGGGGTGCTGACCTCGGGCCAGCTCTTGTCGGTGTTCCAGGGGGTGAGGGGGATCGCCGCCTGGAGGGAGGGGCGGGACTTCGCGGCCTCCAGGGTGCCGCCTCCGCCCATGGAGTGGCCCATGACACCGAGCCGGCTGCTGTCGATCCGTCCCCGGACGGAGCTGCGCTCGGTGAGGTAGTCCAGGGCCGCCAGGAGCTGCCGGCCGCGGGAGTCGGGCTGGTCCAGCGTGGTGTTGGTGTCGATGGTGAAGACGACGAAGCCCTGCGAGGCCAGTCGCGGGCCGAGCCAGGCCATGGAGGACTGGGACGCGGTGAAGCCGGGCGCGACCGCGATGGCGCCGAAGGTGCCGTCGCTGGTGTCGGTCGGGTAGTAGATGGTGCCGCCGCCGAAGCCGGTGACCGCGAGCGAGGAGACGCTGGTGTCCGCCACGGAGTACGGGCCGCGCAGGGCCTCGATGCTGGACTGGGACGGCGCCGGGCCCCGCTCGTAGGGGTTGTCGGCGGCCTGGGCGCCCGGGCTGGTGAGGGTGCTGAGCCCGACGACGGCCGCGACCGCCGCCGTGAGGCCGGCCATCCGCCGCCGCGCTCCGCGGAACGCGGGACGGGCGGCGTGGGTGTGGGGATTCTGCTGCACGAGGAGGGGTCCTCTCGGTCGTGGCGAGGCAACCGCGCCCGGTGATCGCACACGCCCGGACACGTGGGGTCGCGTCCCGGCACATCCACCGGAGGTCCTCGCCGATGAGCTGGCGGTGCCACTGTCGGCGCGCGGGGCGGGTGGGGGGATCGGCAGAATCACCAGCGGTCCGGCGGAGGACGGCAGGCAACGCCCCGAGCTGCGGAAACGCTCGAACGGGCGGTGCGGGGGCCGCCCCTTCACCACACGGGCCGGCCCCGGCACGCGCGCTCGGTCCTCCCGCGTCCGCCTCCGGAGCGACGCATGACGTCCGCCTCCGGAGCGACGCGTGGCCGGCCGGTGTGACACGCTCGGCGTCGGCCGGTGCGGCGTACGCCGGCCGTCCTGGAGGAACGTCCGGGCCCGGCGTCGGGCCCGGCACCGTGGAGAGGCGGCGGAATGCGTATCGGACTGCTCGGCACCGCCCCCTGGGCGGACATGGCACACGCCCCCGCCCTGCGCCGGCACGACGGCCTGGACTTCGTGGGGGTGTGGGGCCGCCGCCCGGCGGCCGCCGAGGAGCTGGCGGACCGGCACGGCACCCGCGCCTACGCCGACGTCGACGCCCTGCTTGCCGACGTGGAGGCCGTCGCGATCGCGCTGCCTCCGGCGGTGCAGGCCGAGTCGGCGGTGCGCGCGGCGCGGGCCGGGTGCCATCTGCTGCTCGACAAACCGCTCGCCGCGACGGTGGCGCAGGGGCGGTCGGTGGTCGAGGCGGTACGGGCGAGCGGCGTGGCCTCGGTCGTCTTCTTCACCACCCGCTTCCAGCCCGGGACCGAGGCGTGGATCGCCGAACAGGCCGCGACGGGCGGGTGGTTCACGGCGCGGGCGCAGTGGCTCGGCGCCGTGTTCACCGGCGACAGCCCGTTCGCCGCTTCGCCGTGGCGACGCGAGAAGGGCGCCCTGTGGGACGTCGGGCCGCACGCGCTCTCCGTGCTGCTGCCGGCCCTCGGCGACGCCACGCGCGTCGCGGCCGCCGCACCCGGGCCCGGGGACACCGTCCACCTGGTCCTCGACCACGCCGACGGCGCGTCCAGTTCGCTCACGCTCAGCCTGACGGCGCCGCCCGCCGCGGCGGGGGCGGCGGTGGAACTGCGCGGCCGGGCCGGCGTGACGCTGATGCCGGAGAACGGTGAGGGTCCGGTGCCGGCGCTGATGCGGGCCGCGGACGCGCTCCTGGCCTCCGCCGCGGGCGGTGACCCGCACCCGTGCGACGCCTCGTTCGGCCTGCGGGTCACCGAGATCCTCGCCGAGGCCGAGGCCCTGCTGGACGCGCGGTAGAGGCGGGCCCGGAAGGCCGGTGCCGACAGCGGCGACGGTGTCGCCGTCGACCACCCGGACGGGGCGGCGCAGGCCTCACGCGCCGAGCGGGCCCGGCAGCCGGGAAGCCGGCCCGGGGAGCGGCATCTCCCCCGGCTCCGGGCCGGCTTCTCGCGAGTCGGCTAGCGACCGGCCGCCGGCGGCCGGAAGTTGATCCTCTCCCGCACCACCGGATAGCCGGCCTTGGCGAAGTTGGCGGCCATGGGGGTGTTCCCCCGGTCGGTCGCGGCGGAGACGAACTCGGCGCCCCGCTCGACCAGGAAATGGGTGCACTCGGCCAGCAGGTCGAACGCGTAGCCGCGGCCCCGGTGTTCGGGCAGGACGCCGATGAAGCCCACGCACGGGCCGGACGGGTTGTGCGCGGGTATGTGGATGCCCGCGAGCCGGCCCTGCGGGGTGTACGCCGTCTGCCACCACTCCCGCGGCGACGGGCACCAGCGGAAGAAGTCGAGTTCCGCCTGCGCGGCCCGGTCGAGGCCGCCTTCCTCGATCTCCAGCAGCGCGTGGGCGTCCAGGGTCACGGAGTGGATGCGGCGCAGCGCGTCGAAGAACACGGCGTCGTCCGGTTCGGGGCGGAAGTCCAGACGGCCGGGCCGGGCGGGCAGCCCGCACTCCGGCGTCCACCGGTACAGGAAGCGTTCGACCAGGAGGTCGTACCCCGCCGCCCGTGCGGCCGCGAACCGGGCCTCGGTGGCGGCGCGCACGGCGGGTTCCTCGCGCCAGGTGCCCGGCGGGTTGAGTTCCAGTTCCACCTGCCAGGGGGCCGTGCGCAGGAGTTCGACCCCGGCCTCCTCCTCGCCCTCGGCCACGTCGAACCAGTTGAGGGTGACGGGTGCGGTGTCGTCGGGCCCGCCCCACCAGGCGCCGCGGGCGACGACGGCGCCGTCGCGCAGGGCGACGCGCTTCCAGTCCGGGCGGTGGTGGGTGAGCCGGTGGCCCTCACGGGCGCCCAGCGGGTCGGGCAGGGTGTCGAAAAGGTGGGCGTCGCTCTCGTCGAGCGCGCGGATGACCAGATCGGTCACGGATTCCTCCGGGATGCGTGATACGGGCCGCGCTCCCGGTCAGACGAGGTACGCCGGGACTGCGGGGAGGGAGCGCGGGAGTGGGATGGACTGCACGGCTCTGCCCTCCTTCCGTCGGCCTCTGGGCGTGGCCCACACAGTACGGGGTGCCGGGCCCGTACGGCCACCCGTTTTCCGGCTCGGATTAAGCGGGTCTTAAGCACCGGTTAAGCGATCCCGGGCGAGATCAGGAGACCCCGAGTACCCGGCGGGATACGGGTGTTGAGATCGCCCGGGGACGGTTGGCCGGCCCTGGTGTTCTGCGTACCATCGGCCCCGGCGTGAGAGCGCTCTCAGCAGTTCCGCCCTCACTCTGTCATGCCCCGATCACACTGGAGACCCCCCACATGACTCCTCGTCACCAGCGCTCCCTCGGCCGCCGCAAGCTGCTCGCCGCCCTCGGCGGAGCGGTCGTGGCGGCCCCCGCCGTCGCCGCTCTCGCCCCGCACGCCCTCGCGGGCGTCACCGCGGACGGATCCCCTGACGCTCCCCGGGCCGGGGCGGCGGCCGCCCTGCCGCTGACGATCGTCAACGGCACCGGTTCCTTCGGCAACGCCGACGTGCACGTCTACATCGTCGGCAACCAGGACGGGCGCCAGGTGCGCGTCACCCCCGACGGCACCGTCGCGCCCGTGGCGCTGTCGGACAACGGCCCGGACGGCTACACCGACTACGCGATCAGCCTCGCCGGCAGCGGTGAGACAACGCTGTCACTGCCGTACCTCTCCGGCCGGATCTACGTGTCGCTCGGCGAGAAGCTGAAGTTCAAGGTGGTCGCCGACGGGGCGGGCAACCCCGCGCTGCAGTACCCGGCGGGCTGGGTGAAGTCCGACCCCAACCACGGGGTGCTGCACGACTGCGCGGAGTTCACCTACAACTCCGCCGGGATGTTCTGCAACACCACCATGGTCGACATGTTCAGCGTGCCGCTCGCCATCCGGCTGACCGGCGCCAAGGACCAGACGACCGGCACCGTGCGCCCGGGAGGGCGGGCGGCCGTCTTCGAGGCGGTGCGGCGGGTCGAGGAGTTCGCGCCGCTGGTCGTGGGCGACACCCGGGTGATCGCACCCGGCCACGGTATGGACGCCGGGCTGTTCCCGAAGGACTACCTCGCCCCGTACATCGACGAGGTGTGGAGCACCTACACCGGCAGGGACCTGCGGATCACCACCAACGCCGGCACCTTCACCGGGCGGGTGCGCGGTGACCGGCTGACCTTCGACGGGCCCGCCCAGGTGTCCTTCGCCCGGCCGTCCACCCGGGACGTGCTGTTCTGCGACGGTGCGCTCGCCGCGCCGAACGACGGGACGACCGGTCCGGTCGCGGCGGTCCTCGGCGCCGGGTTCAACCGCTCCACGCTGGTCTCCTCGGCCGACCAGCCGACGACCGATCCCGCGACGTTCTACCGGACCGCGCTGACCAACCACTACGCGAAGGCGGTCCACGCGGCGACCGAGGACGGCAGGGCGTACGGGTTCGCCTTCGACGACGTGGCCGACTTCGCCTCGTACGTCCAGGACACCGCGCCCACCGGCATCCGGCTGACGCTCACCGGGTTCTAGCTTCCGCCGGCCGCCCCGGCTCGGCGTGCGGGAGCCGGGGCGGCGTAGGAGCGTGGTGGTGTGCGAAAGGTGTCGGCCCGGTCACCGCGCCGGGGCGAGGACCGGCGGAGCTGGCTGAGCGGCGCCCCGCCGCCCCGCTGGGTACGGGTGCTCCCCCCGGCCCTCGTCGTGGCCGTCTGCGTCGCGACCCTGGTCAGCGACGACCGTCTCGACGTCGGTTTCCTGCTCGGCGCCATCCCGCCGCTGGCCGTCCTGTCGTACGGCCCGATGGCGACCGCCCTGCTGTGCGGTGCCGTGGTGGCGCTGCTGACCGTCCCCGTCTTCCAGCTCGACCGGCCGGGCGACGCCGATCTGCTGACCGTGGTCTTCGTCGCGGGCCTGAGCGTGTTCGTGTCCTTCGTCCGCAGCCGCCGTGACGCCCAGCTGGACCAGGAGCGCACGGTCGCCGAGGCCGCCCAGCACGCCGTGGTGCCCCCGCTGCCCGAGCGGGTGGGGGCGCTGCGCTGTGCGGGGCTGTACCGGGCCGCACAGCGCGGGACCCTCGTCGGGGGCGACTTCTTCGACGTGCGGGACGGCCCGTTCGGCGTGCGGGTCGTGATGGGGGACGTGCAGGGGCACGGGCTGTCGGCGGTCTCGACGGTGGCGTCGCTGCTGGGGGCGTTCCGGGAGGCGGTGCTCGACCAGCCCGACCTCGCGTCGGTCGCCGGACGTCTCGACCGCAGACTTCTGGTGGACTCGGCGCACGCGCGGCACGCGGAGCTGTTCGCCACGGCGGCGCTGCTGGAGTTCTCCGCCGACGCGCTGCGGGTCGACGTGGTGGTGTGCGGCAACCCTCCCCCGCTGCTGCTGCGCGACGGCGGGGCCACGGAGGTACGGGTCTCGCCGTGGACGCCGCTGGGCCTGGGGCTGGCGGACTCGGGGTCCATCGAGGCGTGCACGGTGTCGCTGCGCCGGGGCGACCTGCTCTTCCTCGCCTCCGACGGGGTGGTGGAGGCGAGGGACGCCGACGGCACGTACTACCCGCTGGCCGAGCGGCTGGCCGCCTTCGCCGGTGAGGACCCCGCCGCGCTGCCCGAGCGGGTCTGGGCCGACCTGGTGCGCTTCTGCCCCGAGGTGGAGGACGACGTCACGATGCTCGTCCTCACCCCTTCGCCCCCGCCGGCCCGCTGATGCCGTCCGGGCCGTGCTCGCCACCTCAGCACCACCAGCGCGGCCGGCCAGGCGACGACGACGGCCACCCCGTGACGGGCACACCACTCACCCCATCGCCTCAGGCCCCCGCCCTCGCGTTCCCCGCCCCCCGGCACCGGTGCGTCCTCGCGCCATGAGCGGGTCCTCCTGACGGGCGAAATGATCGACAGGTCTCGCTGCACAGGGCGCGGAGCCCTCCGGCATCTCGGGCCGGTCGGTCCTCCGGATGCGAGGGACGCGTCCGCATTGAATGGTGATATCGGGATATTCGGGACCGACAACAGCACGGCACCGAATCAGCGACCCGGATCCGAGGAGCACTGATCATGTCGACGTCACAGCCCGACGCCTCGCGGCCGTCCGAAGCCCGCGCGGACGACGACCGCGCCACCCCCGACGCCCTGCTCCACACCCGCACCGGCACCGACGTCTCCCCGGAGGACCTCGTCCTCGCGGCCGGACGGGACGTCACCCCGAAGAACCTCGACTGGGCCCGGCGCAAGCTGGACGAGGAGGGTCCCGCGGCCCTCGACAAGCTGCTGCCCTGACCCGGCGGCCGCCCGGCACGGCGAGGCCCGGACCGGTGCGCAGGGCACCGGTCCGGGCCGGGGGGGGGGCGGGCCGCTCCCGCCCGGGGGCGTGGGGTCAGGCGGTCCGGCCGTCGTCCTCCCGGTCCGGCAGCGCCGTCTCGTCCTCCACGACGTGCATGGCGGCCTCCTCGGCCCCGGCGGCACCGCCGTCGATGCCGACGTCCTCGGCCACGGTCTCCTTGGTCGTGTCGGCGCGTACCCCCTCGTCGGGGGCGACGAGCCGGCCGGAGCGCTCGTCCCCCGCCTCGGGGTCGACCGGCTCGCCCTCGCCGTCGGGCTTGTCGCCCACTCCGTCCCCGTCGGGCGCCGACACGTCCGGCACCTCCTGGGACAGCCGCTGGTCGAGCGACTCGCCGTCGTGCTGCTCGGCGGCGGTGGTGCCGTGCTTGGTCACGCCCAGGGGCTTCTCCGGCGGGGAGTAGCCCTCGTCGAGCGTGTCGTCGTAGGTGCGCTCGTCGACGGCGTCCTGGAGGTCGAGGGGCGCGGCGTCCTCCTGCTCCTCGTTGGTTCCGGTGGGCTGGTAGACGTCGTCGGCCATCGGGTCCGTGCCCATCGCTGCCTCCCTCTCGCGCTGCGTCGGCTCGTGATCTCGGTGTCCGGTTCGCGTTTCCCGATACGCGATCTCTAACCCGGTCCGAGCCGGTGATCTTCAGCGCCGGGGTGCCACCCGGACGGTCAGGTCGGTGACGCGGTGCGGCGTCCAGTCGCGGGCGTAGCCGGGCGTGGCGCCGCCCGGCCCCGTGACGGCGGCGACCGGGATCCGGCGGGCGGTGTCCAGGATCTCGCCGGCGGTGGTGTTCTCGTTGTTGCCGCTGGTCGCGCCGGAGGAACACCCGGCGTAGTAGCCGATGGGGATGGACTCGTGACCGGTGACCAGGCAGGGCGGGCGGACGCCGAGCCGGTGCAGCTCGTCGGCGACCCGGGACCAGTCCCGGCGACTGGCGATGTTGCGGTCCACGGTCCCCTCCAGGACGGCGAACTGCACCGCCAGGTGTCCGGCGAGCGCGAGCGCGACCACGGTCGCCGCCACCGGCCGCCACCGGCCGCGTTCCGTGCGGACCAGGTGCCACAGCGCGTCGGCGACCGGGACGGCCAGCAGGGCGTAGGCGGGCTGCAGGAAGCGGGGCGCCGCGTAACCGATCATGAACAGGTAGGGCAGCGCGGCCGTCCCGGCGCACACGAAGGGGATCACCGTGGGCGCGGCACGCCTGGCCCGCACCGCGACGACCACGCCGAGGGCGGCGACGAAGGGGAGCAGGACCCACCACGCCGTCACCACCGGGTGCGGCATCGATCCGGTGCACGGGCGGCACAGGCCCCGTCCGCCCAGGCTGCGCATCTGGTCGTCGACGGCGAGGTTCCAGCCGAGGCCGCCCTGGATCTCGGAGGCCCGGGAGAGCCGCTCCCCGAGGCCGCCGTACCAGCCGTAGGCCTCGATCACCCACTCCACTCCCCCGGCCGCGAGGCCTCCCACCAGGGCGAGCAGCAGCAGCCGGCGGCCTCGGACGAGAGCGAGCGCCAGCAGCGGCAGCGCCACCCAGACGGCGTCGGTGGGCCGCATCCACGCCATCAGCGCGGTCCCGGCGACCACACCCCACGGCGCGGCCCGGCCGGGCAGCCCCTGCCAGATCCGCAGGAAGCAGCCGACGCAGACCAGGGCACCGACGGCGACCCAGTAGTTGGGCATGGCCTGCGGGCCGTAGAAGAGGGTCACCCACAGGGTGGCGAAGAAGGCCCCGGCCGTGGCCAGGACGCGGGACGGAAAGAGGCCCCGCCAGGACCGCAGCGCGAGATACAGGCCGAGACCGGAGAGCACCGCGAGGTAGACGCGCAGCAGTTCGACGGACGAGGACCAGGAGGCGACGGGCGCCACCAGCAGGGAGACGCCCCGGGAGCGGGGCGCGCTGAAGAACGCGGCGGGGTGGTGGGAGGTGACCTGGCTGACGTACACCGTCTCGTCCCAGCCGAGCCCCATGCCCGGGTGGACGAAGACCAGTTGGACCACCGTGAAGACGGCGGCCACCGCCGCGAGCAGGGCGTCTCCGCCGGGTCGCCGCGGGGCACCCTTCATCGTGTCCGCCCCGCCCCGCCGTCCGCCGGCCAGCGTGGCGTTGGCGCCGTCGGCCATCGTGCACCCCTCACCCCCGCTCGTCGCGGAGCCGCTCGGTCCTCACCTCCTGCCGCCGGTGGCGGGAGCCCGGAAACCCGGAAAACAAGGTCAAACTAACCCGTGTGCCACCGAAGCGCAGGGCGGAACTCGGCCAGTCGCGTCGTACCGCCCCTCCCCGCACCGGGCCGGTCACCGGTCGTTGGGGCGGCGGTGCGGGGGCTGTTCGGGCGTGGGGCGCCGCTTGGGCGCGGGGATGGCACGAGCGACGGGGCCGTCCCCGTTCACGGGCAGCGCCGTCCCGTGGTGATGGATCGTCAGGGGCTCGCCCTCCAGCAGCGTGTACGTCGCCTTGTCGGCCTCGATCTCCACCCGAAGGCACCGGCCGCGGAACTGGAGCCGGAAGGCGAGGCGGCTGAACTTCTCCGGCAGGCGCGGCGTGAAGCTCAGGCTCTCACCGTCCCGGCGGGTGCCTCCGAACCCGGCGACCAGCGCCATCCACGTACCGGCCAGGGAGGCGATGTGCAGTCCGTCGCGGGTGTTGTGCTCCAGGTCCGCCAGATCCATCAGGGCGGCCTCGGCGGCGTAGTCGTAGGCCAGGCGCAGATGGCCGGTCTGGGCGGCGACGACGGCCTGGCAGCACGCGGACAGGGAGGAGTCCCGCACGGTCAGCGGCTCGTAGTAGGCGAAGTTGCGGGCGATCTGGTCCTCGTCGCAGTGGGCGTCGAACCAGCTCCCGCAGGTGTACATCGCCAGCACCAGGTCGGACTGCTTGATCACCTGCTTGCGGTAGAGGTCGAAGTAGGGGAAGTGCAGCATCAGCGGGTACTGGTCGGCCGCGGTGCGGGCGAAGTCCCAGCGCTGGTGGCGGGTGAAGCCCGAGTGCTGCTCGTGGACGCCGAGTTCCTCGTTGTAGGGGATGTGCACCGATTCGGCCGCGTCCCGCCAGGCGGCGCTCTCCTCGTCGTCGACGCCGAGCCGGACCGCCTCGTCGGGGTGGCGTTCGCACACGTCGGCCGCGGCGAGCAGGTTCGAGCGGGCCATGAGGTTGGTGTACGTGTTGTCGTCGGTGATGGCGCTGTACTCGTCCGGGCCGGTGACCCCGTCGATGTGGAAGACGCCGTGGTGGTCGTGGTGGCCCAGGGAGCGCCACAGCCGGGCCGTCTCCACCAGGAGTTCCAGCGCGGTGTCCCGTTCGAAGGCGGTGTCGCCGGTCGCCGCCGTGTACCGGACCGCGGCGTGCGCGATGTCGGCGGCGACGTGGAAGGCGGCGGTGCCGGCCGGCCAGTACGCGGAGCCCTCGGAGCCGTCGATGGTCCGCCACGGGAACGCGGCACCGCGCAGCCCGAGCTGGGTGGCGCGGTCCCGGGCCGCGGGCAGGGTGCCCTGCCGCCACCGCAGCGCCTCGGCGACGGCCCTGGGCTCGGTGTAGGTCAGGACGGGCAGCACGAACATCTCGGTGTCCCAGAAGGCGTGACCGTCGTAGCCGGAACCCGTCAGCCCCTTGGCCGGGATCGCCCGCTGCTCGGCGCGGGCCCCGGCCTGCAGCACGTGGAACAGGGCGAAGCGCACCGCCTGCTGGATCTCCTCGTCGCCGTGCACCTCGACGTCGGCCCTGGCCCAGAAGTCGTCCAGGTAGGCGCGCTGCTCGGCCACCAGGCCGTCCCAGCCGCCGTGCGCGGCCGCCGCCAGCGCCGCCTCGACCTGGTCCCCCATCGCGGGCCGGGAGCGGGCCCCCGACCAGCCGTGGGCGACCGTCTTCTGCACCCGCAGCCGCTCGCCCGGGGTGAGGACGGAGGTGATGGTCAGCCGGGCCACGTCACTGCTGCTCTCACTGCGGTGCGCGGTCCCCTCCGGGCCGTCGACGACGTGGTCCGCGGCGACGGCGACCCGCAGGTCGCTGCGCCGGGTGCGGTGCACCATGCGCAGCCGGGTTCCGATGGCGATGTGCTCCTCGGGCTCCAGGGGCGACTCCAGCGCCCTGGCCGTCCGCGGGTCGCCGTCCGGGTCGGGCAGGGTCTCGTTGGCGACCACCTCCGACTGGATGACCACCCTGGTCCGGCTGTCGACGGGCTCGATCTCGTACTGCACGGCGGCGATGGCCCGCTGGGTGAGGGAGACCAGCCGGGTGGAGCGCACCCGGATGGTCGTACCGGCCGGGGAGGTCCACTCGCAGCTCCGCTCCAGCACGCCGCGCCTGAGGTCCAGGGTGCGTTCGTGCTTGCCGAGCCGGCCGTAGCGCAGGTCGAACGGCTCGTCGTCGACCAGGAGCCGCAGCAGCTTGCCGTTGGTGACGTTGATGACGGTCTGGCCCGCCTCCGGGTAGCCGTAGCCGGCCTCGGCGTACGGCAGCGGGTGCAGTTCGTAGACGCCGTTGAGGTAGCTGCCGGGCAGGCCGTGCGGTTCGCCCTCGTCGAGGTTGCCGCGCCACCCGATGTGCCCGTTGGACAGGGCGAAGACGGACTCGCTCTGGGCGAGGAGGTCCAGGTTGAGGTCCGTCTCGCGCACGGACCAGGGCTCGACGGCGTACGTCCGGTTGGTGATCACGCGCGGCCTCCCAGCTCGTCGAGGTCCTTGACGACGCGGTCGGCGCCGTGGGCGTAGAGGGCGTCGGTCTGGCCCACGCGGTCGACGCCGACGACGTAGCCGAAGTGACCGGAGCGTCCCGCGTCCATGCCGGCCAGCGCGTCCTCGAAGACGGCGGCGCGGGCGGGCTCGACACCGAGGTCGCGGGCGGCCGCCAGGAAGGTGTCGGGGTGTGGCTTGCCCGGCAGGCCCCGTTCGCGGGCCACCACGCCGTCGATCCGGACGTCGAACAGGCGCTCGGCGTCGATGGAGCGCAGCACGTCCCGGGTGTTGGCGCTGGAGGAGACGATCGCGGTGGCGAGGCCCGCGGCGCGGACCGCGTCGATGTAGCGCAGCGTGCCCTCGTAGGGCTCGACCCCGTCGGTGCGGATCTTCTCCAGGACCAGCTCGTTCTTGCGGTTGCCGATCCCGTTGACGGTCCGCGCGTCGGGTGGGTCGTCGGGGGCGCCCTCCGGCAGTTCGACACCGCGGGAGGCGAGGAAGGTGCGCACGCCGTCCGCGCGGGGGCGGCCGTCGACGTACTCGCCGTAGTCGGAGTCGGTGAAGGGGCGGAAGTCCGCGCCGTCCCGCCCGCGCAGGAAGGCGTCGAACGTCTCCTTCCAGGCGGCGGCGTGCACCACCGCCGTCCTGGTGACGACCCCGTCGAGGTCGAAGAGACAGGCCTGGATGTCCTCGGGAAGCCCGAGCTGCGTCGTCATACCCGACACAGTTCCCCACCGGGGCGGCTCCGATCAGGTGACACACTGTTCGGCGTGTCCCTCGCCTTCGACGACCTCCTCGTACGCGCCCGCGCCCTCGCGGAGGGCCGGCCACGCGCGATCCTCGGCATCACCGGTGCTCCTGGCGCCGGGAAGTCGACGCTGGCCCGGTCCCTGGTGCGGGAGCTGAACGGGGACGGTGCCCCGTGGGTCGCGTACGTGCCCATGGACGGCTTCCACCTGGCCGACGCCGAACTGGACCGGCTCGGCCGCAGGGACCGCAAGGGCGCGCCGGACACCTTCGACGCCGCCGGCTACGCCGCGCTGCTGCGCCGCCTGCGCGAAGAGCACGACGAGACCGACGAGCACACCGAGGGCTGCGACGACGTCGTGTACGCGCCCGGCTTCGAGCGGGTGCTGGAGCAGCCGATCGCCGGGGCGCTGCCGGTGCCGGCGTCGGCGCGGCTGGTGGTGACGGAGGGCAACTACCTGCTGCTGGAGACCGGCGCCTGGGCCCGGGTGCGCGCCCGGCTCGACGAGGTGTGGTTCTGCGAGGTGCCGGAGTCCGTGCGGGTGAGCCGGCTGGTGGCGCGGCACGAGCGGTTCGGCAAGTCCCGTGCGGACGCGCTCGCCTGGACGCTCGGCAACGACCAGCGCAACGCCGACCTGGTCGCCGCGGTCCGCGACCGCGCCGACCTGGTGGTGCCGGCGGGGGCGATGCCCCACGCGGGGCACGGCGAGGACCGGGGGGCCGGTCCGGGGCCGAGCCGGGCGCCCGGCGCCTGAGTCCGGCCGGAGGGGTGCCGCCCGGCAGGCGGGCAGGCGTCGCCGGACGGAGGACCCTAGGCGTCGCCGAACGCCGGCCGCACGGCGGCGGAAGCGGGGGCCGGCGCGGCGACGACGGCCGGAACCGGGGTGGCAGCGACGGCCGGAACCGAGGCCGGCGCCTGAGCGGGAGCGGGCGGCGGAGCCGGAGCCGGAGCCTGCGCCGGAGCGAAGGCCGGGTCCGGGGTGACGGCCGGGGCGGGCGCCGTGGCCGGGTCCGGTGCGGGGGACGGTTCGCTCGGTCGGGCCGCCTCTCCCGCGGGTCGGGGCTTCGACTCCGCGTGCGGGAAACCGTCGGCGCTCACGTGCGGCATCACGCTGCTCGCCACGTGGTAGCGGCCGTTGGGCACGTCGTCCGACCTGGTGATGTGCACGGCCAGCGGACCGGCCCACTCGTACCCGTGCCGCTCGGCGTGGCGGACCAGGCTGTCGGTGAGCACCTGCCCCACCCGGCCGTCACGACACGCCAGTTCGTCGTGGACGGCGCCGGCGAGCGCGACGTCGTAGGCGTTGGGGACCATGACCCGGCCCGCGGGTGAGACCACGGCGTTGTCGTCGCACTCGGTGTGCAGGGCGTCGAGGAGTTCGACGGGGTCCTTCTCGAAGAGCCGCGCCCAGAGCGCTTCCAGACGGTTCTCCAGGGATTTCTCCAGCGCGCTGATGGCGCCCATACGATGTCACCTGCCGGGGGTCTCGGGGGCGGCCGTCCGGGGGCGGCCCGGTCGGGGTGCGGCTGTCGGACGCGCTATCGGACGGTCACTGCTCGTCGAAGTCGTCGGGGCGGACATGCGCCTCCTCCAGGGCTTCGCGCAGGGTCCGGCCGGTGCCTCCCGGGGGGCGGGGAGCGTCGTCCTCGTGCCGGCCGAGCACGTCGTCGGTGGTGTCGGTCTTCGGCCGGTTCTCTTCCGGGACGGTCATGACTGCCTCTCCTCGTGCCTGCTGCGACTGCTGACGAGCGGCGGGTTCCCGCGGAGCGCGGTGCTATCCCCCGCGGCGGGGAGACCGGTCCCGGGCGCCGCGGAGTCCGGCCCGCGCGCAGGGCGCAGCGGCCTGTGACGCCACCCTGCCGGACACGGGGAGTGAGCTATGTTGACCTCCGTGGGAGACAAAGGAGGCGCACCCGTGCCATCGCCGCAGCAGACACGCGCGCAGGCATCGGCGATCACCTCGGGACGGGCTGCACCCGAGGCGGAGGTCTCCGCGACGACCCGGCTCAGGACGCTGTTCGACCGGCCCCGCCTCTCCCCGGGACAGCGGCGCATCGCGCAGTACCTGATCGAGCACCTCCCCGAGGCGGCGTTCCTGTCGATCACCGACCTCGCGGACCGGGTGGGCGTGAGCCAGCCGTCGGTGACGCGGTTCGCCTCGGCGGTCGGCTTCAGCGGCTACCCGGCGCTGCGGGAGCGGCTCCAGTCGATCGCGCTGGGCAGCCGCGGCGGTGCCCCGGCCGAGGAGAACCGGGGCAACGAACTCCAGGCGGCCGTCGACGCCGAGATCGAGAACCTGGAGAACCTGCGGCGCGACTTCGCCGACGCCGACCGGGTGATCGACCTCGGCCGCAAGCTGGCCGCCTCGGCGCCACTGACCGTCCTCGGTCTGCGGATCTCCGTCTCGCTCGCCGAGTACTTCGCCTACGCCGCCCGCCGTGTCCACCCCGACGTGCGGCTGGTGACGCGGGGCGGCAGCGTCGCCTACGACGCCCTGCTCCAGTCCCGGGAAGCCGGGGGCACCTGGGTGCTGGCCTTCTCCATGCCCCGGCACGCCCACGAGACGCTGGGCGCCGTCCGGGTGGCCCGCGGCGCCGGGCTCAAGGTGGCGCTGATCACCGACCTGGCGCTCGGCCCGCTGGTGGACGAGGCCGACGTGACCTTCGCGACCGGTACGGGATCGCGCCTGGTCTTCGACTCCTACGCGGCGCCGGGGGTGATGTGCGCGGCTCTGCTCCAGGCCATGACGGACGCCGATCCCGAGCGCACGCAGGCCCGCCTGGAGGAGTACGAGCAGGTCGCCGAACAGCACCAGTTCTTCTTCCGGGACTGAGCCGGCCCCTTCCTTCACGGGATCCGCACGACGATCGGACGGTACGGACGGGACCTTCCGGGTCACAGCAGGCATGAATGTTTTCATACGTCTTGCAAAGCGGATGGCATATATAAATACTGCTCACGGATCGCGACCCGGCCGCCCCGGAGCGCGTCCGCACCTGCGTGAACATCCCAGGCCGTCGACTCCTACCCGCTCCGGCGGCACCCGGGATGTTCCGCCGGGCATCGCCTGCGCGAGCGCCCGTGGCGGTCCCGGTCGTCCCCTGGACCGGGACCGCCCCAACCCGTCGCCCCACCCGTCGACGCCGCACACGGAAGCGATGATCATGCCCCTGACGACCACGCGCCTCAGTCCGGACTGGCCCTGCCAGGTCAAGACCCCCGGCAGCTACGACTGGGAGCGCTCGGCGGCCAAGTGGCTGCGTGAGCTGGTGCCGGCCCGCTACGCCGGGTACCCGGCGCTGATCCGCCACCCGGTGCTGCTCGCCCGCCACGCGCAGATCCAGGTCCAGCACGAGGTCCGGGTGGCCCGCACCGCGCTGCAGACGGCCCGGGCCGACCTGCCCCGGCTCGGTCTGCCCGAGTCGGTCATCGAGCACACCATCAAGCTCTACGCGGCGGAGGTCCTGCAGTTGCAGCACATCGCACGCAGCGTGCGAGCCGTCACCGACGCCCTGGTCGAGCGGTCCGCCGGGCGCTGACCCTTCAGCGCTCAGCGCTCAGCGCTCAGCACTCAGTCCACGGGATGCCCCGGCCGGATGGTGCGGGTGTCGGCGAGGCGGAGCGGCGGCGTGCCGGACGCCTCCCGGCCGCCCCACTCGACCGGGTCGAGGACGAAACCGACGTGGTCGCCTCCGGGGACCCGCTCGACGACGCGGCCCACGAACCACGCCTCGGCGTCCTCCAGCACGACCGCCCCGCCGTGTCCCCGGCGCCAGCCGACCTGCTGGAACTTGTCGACGCGGTCACCGGTCCGCCCGCCGAACAGCTCGGCCGTGGCGCGCCGGTCGCGGGCCAGCAGGTGGACGGCCAGGACGTCGGCGGACCGGGCCACGCGGAAGGTGTGGTTCACCTCGGAGAGCCACACGACGAAGCGCACGGGATCGAGGGAGCACTGCGACGAGAAGCCGACCAGGCAGCCCGCCCGCTCCCCGTCCGCCTCGGCCGTCACCACGCACATCTCCGGGTCGAGCCGGGTGAGGAACGCGTCCATGGCGGCCATGCTAGGTCCTGTCGGCCGGGGCGGTCCCGGTCGCGAGCAGGCGCCACAGGGCGGCCCGCAGCGCGGTGACGAACGCGACGCGGCCCGCCTCGTCGAGGGCGTCCAGCGACAGATAGGGGTTCAGGTCCTCCAGCTCGACCAGGAGCAGCTCGCCGCCGGGGGCCCGGCAGGCGTCGACGCGCTGGATGCCGTGGTCGATGCCGTTCCACCCGATGAACCGCCGCGCGAAGGCCAGGTCCCGCTCGGACGCGTCGTACGGCTCCAGTTGCCAGCGCCGGTCGGGGCGCGGCGCGTAGAGGGCGTACTGGAAGTCGTGGTCGACGAAGTAGAAGGAGATCTCGTGGACGAAGTCGATCCGCGGCTGGACGAGGAGGTCCCCGGCCCCGGCGCGCACCGTCTCCCGGACGCGGTCCGCGGCCACGACCCGCAGCCCCACCGAGTCCGCGCCGAGCCGGGGCTTGACGACGTACTCGTCGGCCGGGGGCAGCAGGTGGAGGTCCTCGGACCTCCCGACGGTCGGGATCACCGGGTGGCCCGCGGCCGTGAGGTCGATCAGGTACTGCTTGCCGGCCATGTCCGCCCGGCCGGTGAGCTGGTTGTAGACGCGGGTGCCGCGCTCGGCCGCGCGTCGGCGGAAGGCGTCGTACGCCTCCTGGTGGCCCAGCACCGGACCGCTGTTGCGGACGACGACGGCGTCGAAGGCGTCCAGCAGCGCCGCCGCCTCCTCCGGGTGGCACAGCGCCAGATCGAAGTCCTCGCGCAGCCTCGAGGTCAGGAAGATGTCCTCGTCGCAGTAGCGCCGTCCGCGAGCCTCGTAGGCGAGGTCGGTGACGTACAGGAGGCGGGGGCGGGCGGGCGGCATGCGGAACTCCTCGAGGGCTGACCGGAAATGATCGTATGCGACCGGCACCGTCGAGCAAGGGGAGCACTCAGTTCCCCCGATGGCTGCACTGAGTGCCACGCACGTCGGTGAGCTGCTACTTTCCCCTCCATGAGTTCCAGCAGCGCGGCACCCCGCCGCGGGGACGGGGCGGACGCGGCGGGCACCCGGCCGCCGATGCGGGAGGCGTTGGTCGCGGCGGCCTTCCGGCTGTTCCTGGAGCGGGGCTACGAACAGACGACCGTCGACGACATCGTCGCGCTCGCCGGTGTCGGTCGGCGGTCGTTCTTCCGCTACTTCCCTTCCAAGGAGGACGTGGTCTTCCCCGACCACGAGCGGTGCCTGGCCGACATGACGGCCTTCCTGGCCGACTCCCCGGGCGAGGCCGACCCGGTACGGCGGGTCTGCGACGCGGCCCGGCTCGTGCTGCGCATGTACGCCGAGAACCCGGCCTTCTCGGTGCAGCGCTACCACCTCACCAAGAAGGTGCCCGGGCTGCGCGCCTACGAGCTCTCGGTGGTCTGGCGCTACGAGCGCGCCCTCGCGGAGTACCTGCGCGGGCGCCTGGGAGGGCTGCCGGACGGCACCCTGCGGGCCGACGTGATCGCGGCCGCGGTGGTCGCGGCGCACAACAACGCCCTGCGCTCCTGGCTGCGTTCGGAGGGCCGGGACGACGCGGGCGCCGGGGTGGACCACGCGCTGCGGTACGCGCAGTCCACCTTCGGCGACGTGCCCGCCGCGTCCCCGGCCGGGGCGGATGACGACGTGGTGGTCGTCGTCGCGCGGCGCGGGACGCCGTTGTGGCAGGTGGTACGGGAGGTCGAGACCGCGTTCGTCCCCGAGGGACGGGACGGCTGACGACCTCGACAATCGAGGGTACGGAGTGCCTTTACGACTGGCACTGAGTGCCATACCCTGTGGGCGTGCACGGTGGCACAGCGACCGCGCACACGCGTGCCCGGTCGACCGCGCACGCGGGATTCCGGCCCGAGTGCAGGGAGTTGCAGCGTGTACCACCACTCAGGAAACGTCGCCCAGCAGGCAGCCGGCTCCGCGACGGGCCTGCTCGACCCCGAGGCGCCGGGCACCGAGGCCATCGTCTTCCAGCGCTGCACCTGGTGCGGCACGACCATGTACCACCGGGTGCTGTGCCCGGTCTGCCGCGGCAGCGAACTGCGGACGGAGCGGAGCGAGGGCGCGGGGACGGTGCGGCACGCCACGGTCGTGCACCGCAACACCCCGGCCGCGCGCAACGTCTCCCTGATCGAGATGGCCGAGGGCTTCGTGCTGCGCGGCCGCGTCATGGGCCCGCTCATCGGCATCCACAGCGGCGACCGGGTGCGGTTGTCCACGGCCAAGGACCCGGTGCGGGGCGAACCGGTCTTCCAGCTGGTCGACGAGCCCTACCGCGCCTGGACCTGAGGACCGGTCAGGGCGTCGGGACGATCCGGATGCCGACGGTGCCGTCGAGGCCCCGGCGCAGCCGGCTGCCGAGCAGGGTGAGCCGGCCGACGACGCCGTACTTGCGGGCGATCAGCCGGCGGTAGCGGCCGGTGGCGGCCGGGTCGCAGATCTCCGCCGTCCCCGGCACCTGTTCGCCGGTGGCCCTGCCGCGCACGTCGCACGGTCCGATCAGGACGTCCGCGCGGTTGCGGACCCGCTTGACCTTCCAGGAGTCGGCCGCCGTCCACACGCCCAGCGCGTCCCCGTCGCGTACGACCCACACCGGGGTGGCGACCGGGGTGCCGTTCTTCCGGTAGGTGGTGACCAGCAGGTACTTGCCGGCGCCGAGCCGGTCCAGTGAGGCGTCGTCCATGATCCCGCAGTCTAGGCGCCAACCCCCGGTACGGGGGCGGTCCGTGGCCACTCGGCTCAGTCCAGGGCGGCCGCCATCCTCCGTACCGCCTCCGTG
This sequence comes from Streptomyces sp. NPDC047853, assembly GCF_043204535.1. Taxonomy (NCBI): domain Bacteria; kingdom Bacillati; phylum Actinomycetota; class Actinomycetes; order Kitasatosporales; family Streptomycetaceae; genus Streptomyces; species Streptomyces sp. NPDC047853. Next base: position 424,161 of record NZ_JBIDCI010000004.1, read on the forward strand.
AGCACCTCCGGCGAGGCCGCGAGGTTCAGGCGCACGTGCCCCGCACCGCCGGTCCCGAAGGGGATGCCGGAGCTGAGGGCCACCCGGCCGCGGCGGAGGAAGACCTCCGCCGGGTCGTCGCCGAGGCCGAGTGCGCGGCAGTCGAGCCAGGCGAGGAAGGTCGCCTCACCGGCGCGGTGGACCACGCCGGGCAGGTGCTCGGCCAGCAGGCCCGTGAGCAGCCGCCGGTTCTCGTCCAGCCCGGCCAGCACCGCGTCCAGCCAGTCGGCGCCGTCGCGCAGGGCCGCGGTGTGGGCGAGGACGCCGACATGGCTCGGTCCGTGACCGACCTCCTCCGGCATCCGGGCCAGATCGGCGGCGGCGCCGGGCCCGGCCAGGGCGAGCGCCGCCTTGAGCCCGGCCAGGTTCCAGCCCTTGGACGCCGACATCAGCGCGAGGCCCCGCTCGGCGCCGGGCACGCTCAGGTACGGCACGAAGCGCGCGCTCGCGGTGACGACCGGCGCGTGGATCTCGTCGGCGACGACCCGCACGCCGTACCGCTCGGCGAGGGCGGCGACGGCGGCCAGCTCCTCGGCGGTGTGCACGGTGCCGGTCGGGTTGTGCGGGCTGCACAGCAGGTGGGCGGCGCTCCCGCCGTCGGCCGCGGCCCGCCGGTACGCCTCCTCCAGCACGTCGAGGTCGATCCGCAGGTCCGCGCCGAGCGGTGCTTCGACGATCCGCCGGTCCATGTGCTCCACGAACTGGTAGAACGGCGGGTACACCGGCGGGTTCACGATCACCGGATCGCCGGACCCGGTGACCAGCCGGAGCATCTCGACGACGCCCAGCATCACGTCCGGCACGATCGCGGTGCGTTCCACCGCGAGGCCGTCCCAGCCCCAGCGCTCGCCCGCGAAGGCGGCCAGGGCCTCGGCGTAGGCGGTGCCGGCGGGGTAGCCGGTGTCACCGAGCCGCAGGGCCTCGGTGACGGCGTGCACGACGGGGCCGGCGAGCGGCACGTCCATCTCGGCCACCCACAGCGGCAGCACGTCCGGGGGGTAGGTGCGCCACTTCATGCTCGTACGGCGGCGCAGCTGGTCGAGGGTGAGCGCGCGCAGGGGGTTCGGTCCAGCGGGCGGAGGCTGCGGGATGCTGGTCATGGGGCTCAAGATAGGGGGCCGCGGGGGATGACGCGCCCCCGGCCGGACGAGAGCGCCGGGCCGGTGAACACCGGCGCGCCCGGCCGCGTATGGGAGGAGGGCGCCCGACGTCCGGAGGCCCCCGCGGCGGCGACGCCGCGTGGTCGGGTTCGGGAGCGCATGCATGAGGCACGCACGACGTCGCATCGTCCGGCGAGTGGCACGGCTGGCGGCCGTCGGAGGACTCCTGCTCGGGGGGACGATGGTCACCCGGGCCGTCGCGAGCGAACCGCCCGGCCCGTCCACCGTGCCGCAGACGACGGTACGGGCCGCGTCCGGCACCGGCGCCGGGCTCGTGTCACGGCTGGGCGCCTCCCGGACGGCGGGCCACTGGCTCGACGCCGAGGGGCGGCCCGTCGTCGCGGTCACCGACGGGAGCACGGCCGAGGAGGTGCGGCGGGCCGGCGTCGAGCCGAAGGTCGTGCCGCACAGCATGTCCGAGCTGAGGTCGGCGGCCGCCACGCTGCGTGCGGCCCCGCGGGTGCCCGGGACGGCCTGGGCGTTCGACTACCGGGCGAACGAGGTGGTGGTACGGGGTGACAGCACGGTCTCCGCCGCCGACTGGTCGCGTCTGACGGGCGTGGCGGAGGGCATCGGGGACTTCGTCCGCATGGAGCGCTCCGAGGGGCAGTTCACCACGCGTCTGAACGGCGCCGAGCCCATCCGTTCCACGGCGGGGCGCTGCTCGGCGGGCTTCAACGTGACCGACGGGCGGAGCGAGTTCATCCTGACCGCCGGTCACTGCGGGCCGACGGGGTCCGTCTGGTTCGGTGACGGCGGCGGCGGCCGGCAGGTCGGCAGGACGGTCGCCGGGAGCTTCCCCGGGGACGACTTCTCCCTGGTGGAGTACGCGAACGGCAAGGCGGGCGACGGCGCCGACGTGGTGACGGTCGGGGGCGGGAAGGGCGTGCGGATCACGGGCCTGGGCGAACCGGCCGTGGGGCAGCGCGTCTTCCGCAGCGGCAGCACCAGCGGGCTGCGCGACGGCCGGGTGACCGCGCTCGACGCGACGGTCAACTACCCGGAGGGCACGGTGACCGGCCTCATCCAGACCGACGTGTGCGCCGAACCCGGGGACAGCGGGGGGCCGATGTTCTCCGAGGGCCTCGCGCTCGGGGTGACGTCGGGCGGCAGCGGCGACTGCGACAACGGCGGAACGACCTTCTTCCAGCCGCTGCCGGACGCCATGGCGTCGCTCGGCGTCCGGCTGCTCGTCTCGCCGCGGGAGGGGGCGGCTCCGGGGGCCGCGCCCTCGTCACCGGCCGCCACCGGTGGCGGCGGGGGCGCTCCGGGCGCCGCGGCACCGGGAGTAGCGGCGCCCGTGACGGGCGTCGACGGCTCGACCCTGCTCTCCCGGCTCACCGACCGCCAGAACGTCGGTCCCGGGCTGCTCGTCGTGGCGGGCAGCGTGGTCGCCCTGGTGGCCACCCGGTGGATCCGCGCGGAACAGGACCGCAAGTCCTACCGGCGGCACTACTCGGCGACGTGGGGGTGAGCCGCCGGGCGACCGTGACCGCAGGGCGGCCCAGCGGCCCGGGCGCCCCGCGACAGGTACGCGAGGCGGGCGTCGTCCGTGGTCATGAGGAGGGCACCCGTCCCGTGGAGGGGCGTCCCGGGCCGGTGATCCGATGCGCCGAGGAGTGTCGGACGCCGGTCAGGCGGCCCGCACCGGGTCCGGGGCCGCGGCGGCCCACTCCAGGACGAGCCGCTGGTACTCCGCGCGCTGCTCGACGCTCAGTGTCCCGCCCGACCGGAGCCACAGGGCCCGGATCTCCTCGTTGACCTCGGCAGCCGATCGCTCGGAGGAAGGTTCAACAGTGGTGGACATGCTGTGAAGCATACGGCGCCGCGCGTGAAGACGATGTGAGTAATCGCGGCCCAAACGGACATAAGGGACCGTGTTGCTGATCACGTCGATCACCCCATCTGTCAAGACCTGTCGACCAGTTCGTTACCGGAGACTGTGTCCCACCGCACACGGCCCGCTCCTTCACATCCGCGCCGCCCCCGGCACGAGTGCCGCCCGCGCGGGCAGTCGGTGATCTGCGTCACCAGGGCGCCCGGGGTCCGGCCGCGACACGGCGGCGCGGGCCGGGCGCCCCGTCCGTCAGGTGCCCGGCTTGCGGCCGTACACGAAGACGTCGTCGCCCTTCTTCAGCAGGGACCAGTACTTCTTGGCGTCGGTCTTCGTCATGTTGACGCAGCCGTGGGAGCCCGGCGGGTTCCACATGCTGACGCCGGCCGAGTGGAAGGCCTGGCCCCCGTCGAAGAACTGGCTGTAGGGCATCGGCACGTCGTAGATGGTCGAGTGGTGGTCGATGTTGCGCCAGTAGACCTTCTTGAGCCCGGTGCGGGTCTCGTGGCCGTTGCGCCCGGTGCGGACCGGCACCGGTCCGTACACGAGCTTCTTGCCGTCCTGGATCCAGCTCAGCTGGAGGGTGAGGTCCACGCAGGCGATGCGGCCCTTGTTCACCGGGCACTTGCCCGACTTGTTGGGGGTCTTGCCGACCGCCTTCTGCTTCTGCATCAGGTCCATCACGCCCCAGGTGACGGGGCCCGCGTAGCCGATGTTCGGCGTGATGCCGTGCTTGGTCTGGAAGGCGCGGATCGCCTTGCAGTCGGCGGAGGACTGCTTGCCGTCGACCGGACGGCCGAGGAACTTCTCCACCTTCTTCTGGTACGGGCCGGTCTGCGTGGTGCAGCTCGCCGCCTGGGCCGGCGTGGCGCCCAGGACGAGTGTGAGCGGCGCCACCAGCGCGGTGACCCCGAGTGCGACGGCACCCCGTCTGCGTATGTCCCCCATGGCGGTCAGCCTTTCGCGTCGAAGCGTCGGAAGTGGGCGGAAGGTCGCCCGTGGTGCGATTCCCGACTGCTAGACCGCCGTCCGGCGACTTCGGTTGCCCGCCACGGCCACGTCGCGACGAAACGGTGACAAAGACGACCGCCCGCCGGGCCCGGCGGGCTCGCTCAGTCGGCGTCGCCCCACTCCCGGACCGCCTGCCGGAAACCGGTGTTGACGGCGGTCAGACCGCCGTCGACGACCAGCGTGGTGCCGGTGACCCAGGCCGCGTCGCGCGAGGCGAGGAAGGCGACGGCCGCGGCGATGTCCTCGGGTTCGCCGACCCGGCCCAGCGGGTACAGCCGACGGAGCGCCGCCAGATCCTCGTCCCGCCCCTCCCAGGCCGTGGTGCGCACGGTGCCCGGCGTCACGAGGTTGACGCGGACGCCGCGCGGTGCGGCGTGGCCGGCGAGGGTGCGGGTCAGCGAGGCGAGACCGGCCTTGGCCGCGCTGTAGGCGTGGTTGCCGAAGTCCTGGACGCCGTTGACCGAGCCGATACTCACGATCGCGCCGCGCCCCGAGGCCGCCAGGTGCGGGAGCGCCGCCCGGCAGCAGCGGTAGGCACCGGTGAGGGTGATGTCGAGGTCGCGGGCCCAGACCTCGTCCGGTCCGTCCTCGAAGAGCGGGGCGTCGGGCGAGCACGCGTAGGCGTTGTTGACCAGCACGTCCAGGGTGCCGAAGGTGGCCACGGCGTGGGCCACGGCCGCCTCGACGGACGCCCGGTCACCCACGTCACAGGCGAACGCCTCCGCGGTGAACCCCTGTTCCGCCAGCTCCCCCGCCGTCCGCCGCGCCGCGTCCGGGTCGACGTCGGTCAGCAGCACCCGTGCCCCCTCGGCGGCGAGCCGACGCGCGGTGGCCGCGCCGATCCCACGGGCCGCGCCCGTGACGAGTACCCCGTGGTCCGCGAAACGCCCTGTCTCCGTCATGCGCCCGACCGTACTGCCGCGCCGGTCGGGCGGGCAGTACGGTGCGTCCATGTCCGCGTTCCTCCAGCAACTCCCGGCTCTCATCGGCGTCGTCATCGGCGCGCTCGGTTCGTACCTCGCCGTGGTCCGCAGCGACGGGGCCCGGTTCCGCCGGGAGACCGCGGCACGCTGGGAGGAGCGGCGGCTCGCCGTCTACGCCGACTACGCCCGGACACTGAAGAAGTCCGTCACGCTGACGTACCGGATCGCGGCCCACCTCGGAAACGACCCCCACCCGCACCCCCTGTCCCCCCAGGAGGCCGCGTCGGCGCAGGCCGAGGCCACGTTCGCCCGGGACCCCGCCGGCGAGGCGCTGCTCCTGCTGGGCAGTGCGGAGGTGGTGGAGAAGGCACGGGTCTGGGTCGTGACGGTGATGGAGATGGAGCGCTTCCTGCGCGAGGAGACGCACGACCCGGACGCGTGGCAGACGCTGCTGGAGCGGCAGCGTGCCGGACGCGAGGGCTACTACACGGCCGTGCGCCAGGATCTGGCGCTGCCACCGGGGCACCCCGCCCGGTGGCCGCTGCCGCCGGTCAGCGGTAACCCGTGACGTCGGCCGGCTTGTCGGCGTCCTGGACCTCGACGAGATAGCGCCAGGCGTCCGGGCGGCTGCCGTCCAGGTCGGTGAACCCGTACTCCTGGGCGAGGCCCCCGCTGGAGAGGGACCGGCCGTTGAAGCGCGCCACGTCCGGGTCGGCGGCGAGAGCCGTGACGGCGCGGCCGACGTAGCGGGGCGTCTCGGAGATGGCGAAGTGCGGGACGCGGTCGAGGGCGTCGCGCCAGTTCTCCTCGCGCACGCCGAAGTGATCGAGCATGATCTCCGAGCGCAGCCAGCCCGGCGTCAGCGCGACGGCCGTGGCACCGCGCGGCCCCAGTTCCTGGCCGAGGGCGAAGGCCATGCGCAGGACGGACGTCTTGGCGAGGTCGTAGAAGAAGGAGACGCGGTAGTGGTCGCGGTTGTAGTCCTCGGTGCCGTCGGTGACCTCGACCACCAGGCCGCCGGGGTGGCGCAGCAGCAGCGGCAGCGCGTGGTGGCTGGTGATGGCGTGGGTCTCGACCGCCAGCCGCAGGAGCCTGAGCCCGTTGTCGAGATCGTGCTCCCAGACGGGGCTGTCCCACGCGAAGAGGTTCTCGCCGCCCCAGATGTCGTTGACCAGGACGTCGAGGCGGTTCTGCTCGCGGGCGACGCGGTCGACGAGCACGGCGACCTGCGCCGGGTCGAGGTGGTCGGTGGGTACGGCGATGCCGTGGCCGCCGGCCTCGGTGACCAGGTCGGCGGTGTCCTCGATGGTCTCGGGGCGGTCGTACTCCGAGCGCCGGGCGCGGGTGCTGCGCCCGGTGACGTAGACGGTGGCCCCGGCCGCGCCCAGTTCGACGGCGATACCGCGTCCGGCGCCCCGGGTCGCCCCGGCGACGAGTGCGACCTTGCCTTCCAGTGACCGTGACATGTCCGGCCTCCCGTTTCTCCTCGTTCACGTGTCCGCGCGAGCGGTCTCGTGATCGAGAGTGCCGTGAAAGCCGGACAACTTCTGTCACCTTTTACGCGTGTCCCGTACTTACCGCGGACCGCTCGCCGGGCTCCCCCGTCCCCGCTGGGCGGATCAGTGCCCGCGGGCGATCCACTCCTCCAGGTGCGGTGCCTCGGCGCCCACGCTGGTCGGGTCGCCGTGGCCGGTGAGGACCTTGGTCGCGGGCGGGAGCACGAGCAGCCGGTCGCGGATCGAGTCGATGATGGTCGGGAAGTGGGAGTACGAGCGTCCGGTGGCGCCGGGGCCGCCCTGGAAGAGGGTGTCGCCGGTGAACACGGCGCCCAGCCCCGGGTCGTACAGGCAGACCGCGCCGGGGGCGTGCCCGGGGGTGTGCAGGACGGTGAGGTCGGCACCGGCGGCCTCGATGACCTGCTCGTCGGAGAGCCAGGCGTCGGGGTCCCGGTCGGGGTGGGTCTGCCGCCACAGCGGCAGGTCGTCCCGGTGCAGCCAGATGGTGGCGCCGGTGCGCTCGGCCAGGGCGGGCGCGGCGTTGACATGGTCGTTGTGGGCGTGGGTGCACACGATGGCGGTGAGCCGCCGGTCCCCGACGGCCTCCGCGATGGCGTCGGCGTCGTGGGCGGCGTCGATGACGATCACCTCGTGGTCGTCGCCGACGAGCCAGACGTTGTTGTCGACGTCCCAGGTGCCGCCGTCGAGGCTGAACTGCCCGGAGATGACGAGGCGTTCGATGCGGGCGGCCATCACAGCACCACCACCGAACGCAGCACGTCACCGGCGTGCATCCGCTCGAAGGCCTGCTCCACCTCGTCGAGCCGGATGGTCTCGGTGACGAACTTGTCCAGGTCCAGGCGGCCCTGGAGATGGAGGTCGACGAGCATCGGGAAGTCCCGGGAGGGCAGGCAGTCCCCGTACCAGGACGACTTCAGCGCCCCGCCGCGCCCGAAGACGTCGAGCAGGGGCAGTTCCAGCTTCATCTCGGGGGTCGGTACGCCGACCAGGACGACGGTGCCGGCCAGGTCGCGGGCGTAGAAGGCCTGCCGGTAGGTCTCCGGGCGGCCGACCGCCTCGATGACGACGTCGGCGCCGAAGCCGCCGGTCAGTTCGCGGATCGCCTCGACGGGGTCGGTCTCGCGCGAGTTGACGGTGTGGGTGGCGCCCATGCCCCGGGCGGTCTCCAGCTTGCGGTCGTCGATGTCCACGGCGATGACCTTCGCGGCCCCGGCCAGGTGGGAACCGGCGATCGCCGCGTCGCCGACGCCGCCGCAGCCGATGACGGCGACCGTGTCGCCACGGCCGACGTTCCCGGTGTTGATGGCGGCGCCGATGCCGGCCATCACCCCGCAGCCCAGCAGGCCGGCCACCTGTGCCGGGACGCCTGGGTCGACCTTGGTGCACTGCCCGGCGGCGACCAGCGTCTTCTCGGCGAAGGCGCCGATGCCGAGGGCCGGGGAGAGTTCCTGGCCGGTCGAGGCGAGGGTCATCCTCTGCTCGGCGTTGTGGGTGTCGAAGCAGTACCAGGGCCGCCCGCGCAGACAGGCCCGGCACTTCCCGCACACGGCACGCCAGTTGAGGATGACGAAGTCGCCGGGCGCCACGTCGGTGACGCCCGCGCCGACCGACTCCACGACGCCCGCCGCCTCGTGTCCGAGCAGGAAGGGGAACTCGTCGCTGATGCCGCCCTGTTTGTAGTGCAGGTCGGTGTGGCACACCCCGCAGGCCTGAACACTGACCACGGCCTCGCCCGGGCCGGGGTCGGGCACGACGATCGTCTCGATCCGCACCGGTTCGTCCTTGCCCGGTGCGATCACGCCGCGTACTTCCTGCGCCATGGTCTGTGAACCCTTCCTCGGCCGTTCCACGTTCCGTCCGACCCTACGCGCAACCGGTCGGCGAGGGGTGCCACGACGGCGTACGACGTCGGCGCCGCGGGGCCGGCGGGCGCGCCCGCCGTCGCACACGTGTGAGGGCCGCCCGTTGCCGGGCGGCCCTCGACGGCGGGTGCGGTCCGGTCGTCAGCCCAGGGCGGGGACGACGCCGAAGACCGGGGAGACCAGGCCGGTGACCTGCTGGAGCTGGTTGAGGTCCTGGAGCCGGTGCAGCTGCTGGGAGGGCCGCGGCAGCTCGGCCCGGTCCTCGGCGGGCACGTCGCTCACCGCGAGCGAGTCCAGCGTCTTCAGCACGCTGAGCTTGTCGGCGCCCGGCGCGCCCCCGTCGGCCGCGCTCGCCATGGGCGCGGCGAGGCCGGTCACACCGGCGGCGAGCCCGACAGCGGCGACGATACGTCGTGTTGAGATCATGCCCGGTGCAACGCCGGCGGGCCGGTGGCGGACACGGGCGACTGGTCCCGCTCACCCGTCAGGACCAGTGGCCCGGCCGCGTTGCCGCGGGCGCCCGGACGGAGGAGGCTCGTAGGAGGGGGCCAGGAGGAGGGGGCCCGGTGGTCCGTCCCTCCGCGGGCGGGCCGCGCTGCGGAGGAGGACGTCATGGGTACCCACGCACACTCCGGTTTCGACGTCGAAGCCCTGCGCCGGGGCATCGAGGGAGACACGGCGGCCCCCCTGGTGTCGCTCTACGCGAGGGACGCCGAGGTGCGCGTCGTCGACCGGTACGACCAGCCCAGCCGCCCGAAGGTGCTGCGCGGCCGGGACGAGATCGCCGAGATGCTCGACGACGTGTACACCCGCGACATGACGCATCGACTGGCGCGGTGCGTCGTCCAGGGCGACCAGGTCGCCTTCACCGAGGAGTGCACGTACCCGGACGGCGTGCGGGTGCTCGCGGAGTCGATGCTGTCGCTGCGGGACGGCGAGATCGTGGAGCAGACCACCATCCAGGCCTGGGACGAGTAGCCGGCGGTCCTACCGTCTCGGCAGTCGGTGCAGTTCGACGTCCTGGAGCCTGCCGCCGGTGACCCCGGCCGTCATGTAGGTGCAGTACGGCTGCCGTCGCCGGTCGGTCGGCGACCCCGGGTTGAGCAGGCGCAGACCGGTCCCGGCGGTGGTGTCCCAGGGGATGTGGCTGTGCCCGAAGACCAGGACGTCGAGGTCCGGGAAGCGGGCGGCGCAGCGTGCCTCGCGGCCCTGGGCGGCGCCGGTCTCGTGGACGACGCCGAGGCGCAGGCCCCCGAGTTCGGCCCGGGCCACCTCGGGCAGCCGGGACCGCAGGTCCGGGCCGTCGTTGTTGCCGTACACGCCGACGAGTCGCCTGCTGAGGCTCTCCAGCAGGTCGAGGGTGTCGGTGTCGACCCAGTCCCCCGCGTGCACGACGACGTCCGCGCGCGGGATCTCCGCCAGCAGCCCGGCGGGCAGTTGCTTGGCCCGCTTCGGCAGGTGGGTGTCGGACATGAGCAGCAGGCGCACGCCACCAGCCTACGGGCGGACGGGCGCCGGTGGCTTCCGCGGGCGATGACCAGGCAGAACTGCGCAGTCCGAACTGGACAGTCTTGCCTGCCGGTTTTAGGGTGGGGGCATGGACGCGCATGCCGCTGGAGACGGTCCCGGGCCCGGTGCCGCCGGCACCGGCACCGGGGAGGATGTCTCCGACACCGCCGCCCGTGCCGCGCACGAGCTGCGCGTGGTCTTCAGCAGGCTGCGGCGCCGCATCCGGGAGGTCGCCCGGGACGAGGACCTGACGCCTCCCCAGGTGTCGGCGCTCACCCTGGTCGGCAAGCACGGCGCGGCGACCGCCAGTGCGCTGGCGTCCGCCGAGGGGGTGCGCCCGCAGTCGATGGCGGCCACGCTGGGCGCCCTGGACCGGCACGGTCTGATCCGCCGCAGCCCCGATCCCGAGGACGGCCGCCGACAGCTGGTCACCCTCACCGAGGCCGGCCGCGCCCGCATGGAGGGCGACCGGCAGGTACGCGAGGAGTGGCTGGCCCGGGCCTTCCAGGACCGGTGCACCGCGGAGGAACGGGACACGGTCCTGCGAGCGCTCGCCCTGCTGGACCGGCTCACCCGGCCGGATCCCGGCGCTTCTCGATCCACCTGAAAGGCACCACCTCATGGCAGTCACCTCCCTCGACCCCCGCACCGCCCTCGTCGTGATCGACCTCCAGGCCGGCATCGTCGCCGCGCCCACCGCCCCGTACGGCAGTGCCGAGGTCGTCGCCCGCAGCGCCCGGCTGGCCGAGGCGTTCCGCGCCCGGGACCTGCCCGTGGCCCTGGTCCGGGTCTCCTTCGCCGCCGACGGGGCGGACGCCGTGCCCGGCCGTACGGAGGCCGGTGGTGCGGGCGGCCCCCGGCCCGAGGGCTGGGACGTCGTCGTCGACGAACTCGCCGGTCACCCCGGCGACCTCACCGTCACCAAGCGCAACTGGGGCGCCTTCCACGGCACCGGGCTCGACGTCCGGCTGCGCCGCCGGGGGGTCACCCAGATCGTGCTCACCGGCATCGCCACCAGCATCGGCGTGGAGTCGACCGCCCGCGCCGCGCACGAGCACGGCTACCACGTCACCCTCGCCACCGACGCCATGAGCGACATGGACGCCGAAGCGCACCGGAACAGCGTCGAGCGGATCTTCCCGCGCCTCGGCGAGACCGGTACCACGGAGGAGATCCTGGAACTGCTGGCCAAGACGCACTGCTGATCCGCGGCAGGCCGCCCGCCGACGTCACCCGCGCCGCCCGGTGAACCTCAGCGGCGTGCCCGGCGGTGGACCGCGGACGGCCCGAACGCGCACCGCGCCGGCCTCCTGGCCGGTGCGCTGGGCGGATGCCGCCGCCCCCGGGGCGGATTCAGTCCTCGCCCCTGACGATGTTCGACTCCTGTCCCGGCCTCGGTGCGCGGGGCGCACCGTCGTCCTCGACGGCCGGTATCCAGGTGCGTACCGCGCCCCGGCCGCTGAGGCGCCGGGCCGTCGACCACCCCGTCTCCAGACGGCGGACGACGGGTTCGTCGCCGGTTTCGGTGGTCATGGGTGCATCATCTTCCTTCTGTGTCCGGTCTGCGTCCGGGAGGACCGTCACCCTGCGGGTCCCCGGGCGTGCCCCGGGGAAACACCGGTCGCCGGTGCCTCCCGGGGCTCCCCCTCGGCGGGAGCGCGGCGCACGGGGATCTCGCTCCACACCTGCTTGCCCCCGCTGACCGGCAGCGTCCCCCAGGTCGCCGACATCGCCTCGACGAGCAGGATGCCCCGTCCCCCGGTGGCCTCCCAGCCGATGCTGGTCGGTTTGACGGGCGTACGGGGCGAGGCGTCGGCGACCGCGACGCGCAGCCTGCCGTTGATCAGGGTCAGGTCGAGACGGACCTGGCCGTCGGTGTGCACGAGGGCGTTGGTGACGAGTTCGGAGACGACGAGGGAGACGCCGTCGATGTCGTCGTCCGGCACGCCCCAGGAGCGCAGGACGCGCCGGGTGAAGCGGCGGGCGTGCCGCACCGCCTCGGGCAGCCGCCACACCGACCAGCTCTCCCGCAGGGGGCGCACCGCCATGCCGTCGTAGCGCACCAGCAGCAGGGCGACGTCGTCGCTGCGGCGGGCGTTGCCGAGCAGGGCGTCGGCGACCAGACCGAGGTGGGCGGGATCGGACCCGGCCAGGGCCTGCGCGAAACGGTCCATGCCCTCGTCGATGTCGGCGTCGGCGGACTCCACGAGCCCGTCCGTGGTGAGGGCGATCAGCGTGCCGGGCCGCACCCGCAGCGGGCTCATCGGGAAGTCGGCCTGGGTCACCACGCCCAGCGGCGGGCCGCCCTCCGTCTCCGCGATCTCCGTCGTGCCGTCGGAGTGGCGCAGCACCGGCGGGGGGTGTCCGGCCCGGACGCACCAGGCCGAGCCCCCCTCCATGTCGAGGTCGACGTAGACGCAGGTGGCGAAGAGGTCGGACTCCATGTCCATGAGCAGCCGGTTGGCGTGGGAGACCACCACGTCCGGCGGGTGGCCCTCGACGGCGTAGGCGCGCAGGGCGGTGCGCATCTGGCCCATGAGGGTGGCCGCGGCGGCGCTGTGGCCCTGGACGTCGCCGATGACGAGGGCGACGTGGTGGTCGGGCAGCGGGATCACGTCGTACCAGTCGCCGCCCAGCTCCAGTCCGGCCGTGCTGGGCAGGTAGCGGGCGACGGCGACCGCGCCGGGCAGCTTCGGCAGGCGGCGCGGCAGCAGCTGGCGCTGGAGCATGCCGACCAGTTCGTGTTCGGCGTCGAAGGCGTGGGCGCGCATCAGGGCCTGCCCGGCGAGGCCGGCGGAGGCGGTGAGCAGGGCGCGTTCGTCGGGGCCGAAGTCGTGCGGGGTGTCCCAGCCGATCAGGCAGGCGCCGGCCATCCGGCCGCCGGCGGGCAGCGGCAGTACGGCCAGGCCCCCGGGTCCGACGTCGGCGAGGGCGGGCTCCAGCTCGCCGGCGCCGGCGGGCCAGATCCGGGCGCGGCCCTCGCGCAGCGCGGCGGCGAGGGTGGGCATGGCCCGTACCGGCGCGTCGGGCCACTCGGTGCGCCACTCCAGCCGCCACAGCTCGGGCCAGGACTCGGGCTCGGGCGGGTCGAGGACGGTGACCACGAGCCGGTCGTTCTCCAGCTCGGCCAGCGCGATCCGGTCGGCGCGCAGCGGCCTGCGCAGCGCGGCGACCACGGCCTGGCTGACGTCGCGGACGGTGCCCGCGGTGGCCAGCGCGGCGGCCAGCCGCTGGACCCGGGCCACGTCGGTCACGTCGGGGCGCAGGGTGGAGGCGTCGACGACGGTACCGGCGAGGCGGGCCGGGCGGCCCTCTCCCCCGGGCAGCAGGCGTCCGCTCAGCCTCAGCCACTTCGGTGGGCCGGTGGGCTGGAGCACCCGGAACTCCAGCTCGCGTTCGCCGATGGACAGGTGGTCGGCCTCCGTCACCGACATCAGCGAGGGCAGGTCCTCGGGCACGGTCAGGGCGAGCAGCGTCTCCACCTTGCCGTCGAACGCGCTGGGCGCGAGGCCGAACAGGCGCAGGATGTCGTCGCCGACCTCGACCCGGCCGGTGTCCATGGCGAGGGTGAAGGCCCCGGGCCGCAGCTCCCCGCGTTCGGGGGACGCGGCCGGGGCGGGGCAGGGGACGGCACCGGCGACCAGTTCCAGGCAGGCGCGGTCCTCGGCGTCGAAACCGTCCGGGCGTTCGGTCAGGGCGAGCAGGCAGCCGCCGTCGTTCCCGCGCACGGGGAGGGCGGCGAGGGAGAAGCCGCTCGACGGCACGTGCCGCGACTCGGCCGATCCGGCGAACTCCTCGGGGCCGAGCCACACGGGCGTGCCGCCGCGGTGGGCGTCGGCGACCGGGGAGCCCCCGGCCGCGGGGTAGCCGTCACGTACGCCGTACAGGGTCCGGGGCACGCCGGCCGACTCGGCCAGGCACAGCAGCTCGCGGTTGCCGCCGGGCGTGTAGAGGGCGGCGAAGGAGGCGCCCGCGAAGACCAGGGCCTGTTCCAGGACCCGGCGCAGCCGCTCTCCGGTGTCCGGGCCGGAGGCGATGGCCCTCAGGGCACCCTCGGCACGCAGCCTCCTCGATCCGCGTCCCACAGCGCCCTCACCGACCACGCCGCCATTACAGCGCTTATGGGACATCGGCGCAGCCCCTGTGCGCGGGGAACCGGAGGATCGGGGCGCGGGAGGGCCTTCCGGGCGCCCGGCGGGACGCGGGAGAGGTGGGCGCCGGGGCCGGCCGCACGCGCCGGGACGCGCAGGGGCCGTGCTCGCCGTGCGCGGCGGGCCTGCGGGGAGGAGATTTGACTCCGGGGGTTGCCATGCACGGGCGTGCGAGGAGGTGGCCGGCGTGGCCGACGATCAGCCCTCCGCCGCGGCGCCCGGCGCCGAGAGCGCGCCGGGCGGCCATCCGGTGCTGTCCCTGGCGCTGGCCTCGATGATGGAGGCCGTCCACGCGCACTCCGGGGCGGTCTACCTGCTCGGCGCCGATCCTCCGGTGCTGGAGATGGCGGTGATGGCGGGCCTGCCGAGGGCCTTCGCGGCGCCCTGGGAACGGGTGACGCTGCACGCGCCGGTGCCCGTGGCGGACGCGGTGCGTGAGCGGCGGACGGTCTGGGTCGGCGACGAGGAGGAGATGGCGCGGCGCTACCCCCGGGTCGCGGTGGTCCTGCCCTATCCGTTCGCCATGGTCGCGCTGCCCGTCGCGACCGGGACCGCGGCGTACGGCGCGGTGTTCCTGACCTGGCCCGGTGCGCGTTCCACGGAGCTGTCGGAGCGGGAGCACCGGCAGCTGACCGCGGCCTGCGAGCGGCTCGCGGTGCGGCTGGAGCGGGCGGCCGCGGCGAGCGTGCCCGTGCACCCGGAGCCCGATCTGCTGGCCGCCCCGGTGGTCGGCGGCGCGCCCGGCACGCTGGGTTCGCTGGAGGCCGTGCGGATGGTGGGGCGGCTGCCGTACGGGCTGTGCTCCCTGGACCTGCACGGCCGGGTGGGGTTCGCCAACCCGGCCGCCGCCGAACTCGTGGGCGTACCGGTCGGGCAGCTGATCGGCACCCAGCTGTGGACGTCGGTGCCCTGGCTCAACGACCCGGTGTACGAGGACCGGTACCGGGCCGCGCTGCTCAGTCAGCACACCACCTCCTTCGTCGCGCTGCGTCCGCCCGGCGACTGGCTCTCGTTCCGCCTCTATCCGACCCGGACCGGACTCAGCGTGCGCATCAGCCGGGCCCGGGCGGTGTCGCGGCCGGGACCGGCCGGGGCGGTGCCGGAGGGGGCCGCCCCGCGCCGGCTCGTGACGATCTCCCAGGTGGTCAGCCTCACCGGCGCGCTGTCCGAGGCGGTGGGGGTGCGCGACGTGGTGCAGTTGATCGCCGACGAGATCGCGCCGACCGTGGGCAGCCAGGGCCTGGTCGTCCTCGGCTCACGGGCCGGGCGGCTGCACGTCCTCGGGCACCGCGGCTATCCGGACCCGCACGCCGCGGAACGCTTCGACGGGACCCCGCTCACCGAGGCGATCCCGGGCGCGCAGGTCCTGCGGACGGGGGTGCCCGCGTTCTTCGAGTCCTGGGAGCAGCTGGAGCGTCTGTACCCGGCGCGACGGGGCACCCACGACGGGTTCGCGGCCTGGGCGTTCCTGCCGCTGATCGCCTCCGGGCGGCCGGTGGGCACCTGCGTCCTCGCCTACACGCGACCGCACTCCTTCACCACGGAGGAGCGGGCGATCCTGACCAGCCTGGCCGGACTGGTCGCGCAGGCCCTGGACCGCGCCCTGGTCTACGACGCCAAGTACCGCCTCGCGCACGGGTTGCAGGACGCCCTGCTGCCGCACTCGCTGCCCGCCCTGCCCGGTGTCGAGGCCGCGGCCCGCTATCTGCCGGCCACCCGGGGCATGGACATCGGCGGCGACTTCTACGACCTGGTGCCGGCCGGGGGCGGGCCGGTGGCGGTGATCGGGGACGTCCAGGGGCACAACGTGACGGCGGCCGGGCTGATGGGGCAGGTGCGTACCGCGGTCCGCGCGTACACGGCCGTCGGCCAGGCGCCCGAGGAGGTCGTGAGCAGCACCAACCGGCTGCTGATCGACCTGGGCACCGAGCTGTTCGCCAGCTGTCTGTACCTGCGGCTCGACCCGGCCCGCGGTCGGGCGACGCTGGCCCGCGCGGGACATCCGCCGCCGCTGCTGCGCCGTCCGGACGGGCGGGTGGAGGTGCTGGACGTCGCCGGCGGGCCCCTGCTGGGCATCGACCCCTCGGCCGCGTATCCGTGCACGGAGATCGACCTGGCGCCCGGCTCCCTGCTGGCCCTGTACACGGACGGCCTGGTGGAGTCCCCCGGCACGGACTTCGAGGACGCCCTCGCCGACCTGGGGCACCGCCTGGCCGACGCCGGCGACCTGCCGCTGGACGCGCTCGCCGACCACCTGGTGCGCGACGTGGCCGGTGCGGAGGAACGCCTCGACGACATCGCCCTGATGCTGCTCCGGGCGCGGGGCTGAGGCGGGGTTCGCGGGGAGGTCGTCGGGGCTGCGGGTCTCGGCCGGGACGGGACGGGTGCCTCCCGCGGCGGGCGGCGGTCCGCCCCTCCCGCCGGAGAAGCGGACCACCCACCACCGGCCGGCCTTCAGGAGCCCACATCCTCAAGGATCCCCCAGTGGTCAGCGCTCGTGCCGCACAGAGGTTGTGTCGATGTCCGCGGGCCTGCCGTGCACGTCGACAGGACGGAGTTCTGGGAGCGGGAGTCCGCTTTCATCAACGAGGACGGAGTGAGTTTCCGTTGGTGCGAAGGCGTGTCGTTCGCCCCACTGACGCGCAGCCACGATGACGGCGAAGAGGTCTCGGCCCGCATCTGTGAGGACGTAGTTCTGTCGCCGTCCGGTCGGGGCGGTCTGCCGCTCGAGGATTCCTCGTTCGATCAGGCGTCGCAAGCGGTCGGTGAGGATGTTCCGCGCGATTCCGGTGCGGTGCTGGAAGTCGGTGAACGCTCGCGCACCGTCCATCGCGTCGCGAATGATCAGCAGGCTCCATCGGTCCCCGACCAGATCGAGTGTGCGTGCGACGGGGCAGGCGGGGTCGGTCCAGGACATCCCCTCGGTACGGGGCGCAGTACGAGCCATGACTCCTCCTGAAGAGTTGCGGATCGAAACCATTCTGCCGTACCTTCATTTTGGTTTCAGTTTGCAACTCATTGGGGGTGTGTCAGTGGGTCTCACGTCTGGCCGGAGGATGCTGTTCGCCGTGGTCTGTGCGGTCGCGGTCGCGACGATCTATGCGGCGCAGCCCGTACTGGCCCAGATCGGCGGTGACCTGGGCCTACCGGAAGCCGACTTGGGTTGGATCGTCACCACGGGGCAGCTCGGCTACCTGATCGGCTTGGCTCTTCTTGTCCCTCTGGGGGACATGTTCGACCGGCGCAAGCTGATCGCCGGGCACCTTCTTCTCGCCGCGGTCGGCATGGCTCTGGCCGCAGTCGCTGCCCAGGTATGGCTCTTGCTTGCCGGGCTGGCCCTCGCCGGCCTGTTCGCGGTCGTCGTTCAGACCACGATCGCCTTCGCCGCCGACCTGTCCACGGCAGCGGAACGCGGCCGCACGCTCGGAGCCGTGACCTCCGGCGTCGTCATCGGCATTCTCGGAGCGCGTGTGCTCGCCGGCAGTCTCGCTGCCCTCTGGGGCTGGCGAAGCATCTACGTGGCAATCGCCGTGCTCCTCCTCGCACTCACCGGCTTCGTGCTGAGGCTCCTGCCATCCGACCCGCGCGACCGCCAGGCCACGTACGGCGCGGTCATAGTCTCTCTGGGGCGCCTGTTTCGTGAGCGCCTGTTCGTCTCACGCGGACTGATTGCGTTCTTCCTGTTTGCTTCCTTCGGCGCGCTGTGGAGCGGCCTGGCTCTGCCGCTCGCAGCCGAACCGTGGCATCTGAGCACGGCCCAGATCGGTCTCTTCGGGATCGCCGGGCTCGCCGGGACGCTGGGCGCCTCCCGAGCCGGGCAGGGGGCTGACGCCGGCCGCGCCAACACCATCACCGGTGGTGCGCTTGCACTGCTGGCCGCTTCATGGCTGGCGACCGGGCAAGCGTCCTGGTCGCTCTGGCCGGTCGTCGTCGGCGTGATCGTTCTCGACTTCGCGGTGCAGGCAGTACACGTCAGCAATCAACACCTGCTCACGGCCGCGTACTCACACCGGACGAGCAGCGTCATCGGCGGCTACATGCTCTTCTACTCCTTCGGCTCTGCCATCGGAGCAACCAGCACCACCGCGGTGTACTCAGCCGCGGGGTGGGCTGGATCCAGCCTTCTCGGCGCCGCCTTCGCCCTCTGCGCACTCCTTGTCTGGGCCGTCAACCGGCACGCAGCGGCCGAGGCGCGACGAGACGTGCTCGTGTGACCACCTCGTCCTGTCCCGCGCAGCCCGGACCCGCAGGAAAAGGGACTCGGTACGTGACCCATGCGAACGCACCGCTGTCCGCAGAGGGAAGACGCCGGTTGATCGAGCGGTGCCAGGCAGGACTGCGAGCCCGGAGCGCAGTTGCCGGAGCCCTCGACGTGCGCCTCGACGTGCGCCTCGACAGTCAGGCGACCCGGCGGTCCCTGCGCAGCCCCCTGCACGGAGCCCGGGAATTCCTCCGTCCCCTATAAGACGCCATCTTCCTTTATGTGATCTTGCAGCAGTCTGGCGTGGTGACGACTGGGCTTGTGCAGCGCATGGAGCCGGACGGCTTGTGGGAGTCGTTCGAACGCGTGGCGCCGCCGACGCCGGAACGTCCTCAGGGCGGTGGCCGGCGTCGGCGTGAGGATAGGGAGGCGCCGGCTGTGATCATCTGACAGCGTCCACCGTGCCATGCTGGGCATCGCCCAGCTGCAGAACCTCGCCCTGGCCCCGTGACCGGGAGGGTCAACCCAGCTCAGTCACGTCAGAGCCAGCCGACTTCGGAGGCCTTTGGTGACCGCATTCCAGCCGGTTTCCGTCGGCGTCCGTCACTGTGTACTCCAGGACAATCTTGGTCGGGTCGCCGTCCTCATAAGGCCACACCGTGATGCCTCCCTCCCAGAGGAGGGTGGAGAACCAGACATCGATTCCCTCGGCTTCAGGCGCGACCGTGAAGACCTCCCCGGGCTTCAGATGGAAGTCCTCACCGTACGGCTCGATGAACAGACAGAGATCGCCCTTGCCTGCGTTCTCCACAGGCAGCCTGCTGCGTCCCACTCGTCCCCCCAAGACCGCCGCTCCGATGAGCCATTCCACAGTATCCGCCCACCCCACCCCGCCGGGCTCAAGCCGCCTGTGCTTCCACGCCCGTTGCGGACAGCCCTCAGGCCGCTTCTTTCAGATCACCGAATCCTTGGTCCGGGTCCGTGGTCGACTGACTCTCAGAGGGCCCGCATCGACCCGTTGCTGCCGGACCTGAACCCTCGGCGGGGTGGGCAGTGGCGGGACCACCGGCAGGTGATCGACGCGATCCCGTTCATATCGCACTGACACACCATGGATGGACATGGCCGAGCGCTTCGGCTCGTGGAAGGGCGCCCACAACCGGCTGCGGAAGTGGGCCGCTGACGGCAACGTGAGAATGGTCTTCACCGCCCTGCTCGCCCAGGCCGACGCCGAAGGCGACCTCGACTGGGTCGTCGCGGTCGACTCCACCATCGTGCGCGCACACCAGCACGCCGCCGGGGCCCGTCGAATGGGCCCGACCGGCGAGCCGGACGACGATGCCCTCCCCGCGATGACCAGGGCGGGAAGACGGCGTGGGACCTCGATCAACGTGTTGAGGGTGCAGGAGTCGCCAAAAGCAAGACCCGAGAGGTCCACCACGACCGTGTGAGGACGGTCGGGAGCGGCCTGGTTCAGGCCGTGTCCGCTACGCCCACCGCATCCCGATGACGGACAGCCGCTCCGCCCGCTCCGCAGCCAGCGTCACGGCCCTGCTGTGCTGGTTGCCGATCCAGGCTTCGAGCCTGAGCTCCCCCTCCTGCTGGTCCTGGCCGACGGTCCGCTCGACGTGCCGTACGCGGCCAGGCGCCGGCGGACGCCGTCACGAGGCCCGGGCACCTTCGCCGATCGGCGAGAGATGTCAGCTTCCGGCCGAGCACGAGCCCCTTCTCGTCCTCTTGACGCTATGCCTCCTCTTCTTTATAGTCACTATGACTCTAAAGAGAGGGGGGCTCATGGCCGACATCACCAAGCGTTTCGGCTGGCGTCATCTGCGGGCGGCGCCCACGGCCCACATACGACACCACCGTTCGGGGCAGCTCACCCACGACGGTCCCGGGCTGAGCTTCTGGTTCCGGCCGCTGGCCGCCGCGCTGTCCGAAGTGCCGGTCGACGACCGGGAACTGACGATGACGTTCCACGCCCGGACCGCCGACTTCCAGGACGTAGCCGTGCAGGCGACGGTCACCTACCGCATCGCCGACCCCGCTGTCGCAACCGAACGGCTCGACTTCTCCGTCGATCCCGACACAGGGGTGTGGCGCGGCGCCCCGTTGGAGCAGCTGGCCACGCTGTTGACTGAGAGCGCTCAGCAGCACGCTCTCGAAGTACTGGCCCGCACACCCCTTGCGGCGGCTCTCGCCGAAGGCGTGCCCGCGGTGCGCGAGCGGGTGCTCCAGGGACTCGGCGAGGAGCCGCGGCTGCCCGCCATCGGGATCGAGATCGTCGCCGTCCGCGTGATGGCAGTGCGGCCCGAACCGGAGGTGGAGCGTGCCCTGCGCACCCCCGCCCGGGAGCTGATCCAGCAGGAGGCGGACCGGGCCACGTACGAGCGGCGCGCGGTCGCCGTGGAACGTGAACGCGCGATCGCCGAGAACGAGTTGGCCAGCCAGATCGAACTCGCGCGGCGTGAGGAGCAGTTGGTCGAGCAGCGCGGCGCCAACAGCCGCCGGGAAGCGGAGGAGAAGGCGGCGGCCGACGCGGTCCGGGTCGGCGCGGAGGCGGAGCGGGCGGTGCGCCTCGCGCAAGCGGAGGCGGAGGGCGCCCGTGCGGTCGGCGAGGCCCGCGCCCAGGCGCAGGCGGCCTGGCTGCGGGTGCACGGTGACGTGGACGTAGCGGTCCTGCGCGCCCTGACCGGCACCCGCCTCGCCGAGAACCTGCCGCGCATCGACAGCGTCACCGTTTCCCCCGACGTACTGACCGGGCTGCTCGCACGGCTCGGGGCGGGCCAGGAGCCGGCGGCGTGAGCCTGGCACCCCGGGCCGTCCTCGTACATCGCGCCACCGAGTACGAGGAGTTGGTCGCCCGGCACGGCACGCATGGGCAGGCGGCGTTCTTCCTGTCCTCACGGGGCAGATCCATCGAGGAGGTCGTCGAACGGCATCACCGGATGGAGCGGGCGCTCGCACTCGTGTCGGCTGCGGTGCCGCTGAGCTGGCGGCGCGCGCAGGTCGAGCGGGCGGACCTGGACCGCTTCCTGTTCGGTCCCGAGGACGTCGTGGTGGCGGTCGGGCACGACGGGCTCGTGGCCAACGTCGCTCAGTACGTCGGTGACCGGCCCGTGGTCGGCGTCGACGCGGATCCCGGCCGCAATCCGGGTGTCCTGGTACGGCACAGGCCGGCGGACGCCGCCCGGCTGCTGCCCGCCGCCTTCTCCGCCTCCGCGGGCGGGGACGAGCTGAGCATGGTCGAGGCCGTCACCGACGACACGCAACGCCTGGTGGCGCTCAACGA
The DNA here is from genome assembly GCF_043204535.1 of Streptomyces sp. NPDC047853. Classification (NCBI taxonomy): domain Bacteria; kingdom Bacillati; phylum Actinomycetota; class Actinomycetes; order Kitasatosporales; family Streptomycetaceae; genus Streptomyces; species Streptomyces sp. NPDC047853. Next base: position 445,660 of record NZ_JBIDCI010000004.1, read on the forward strand.
GATCTACGTCGGTGCGGCCGGTCACCGTACCGCCCGGTACCGCCTGGGTCTCGACGGCGACAGGGGTGTCGTCGAGACCCAGGCCTCGTCGGGAGTACTGATCGGCACGGGAACGGGGGCGAGCGGCTGGCTCCGGTCCGTGTGGCAGGACCGGTCCACCGAGTGGCAGCTGCCGCACCCCACGGAGGCGCGGCTCGCCTGGTTCGTCCGGGAGGCGTGGCCGTCCCCCACCACGGGAACACGCCTGAACGCGGGTGAACTGTCGGCGGGCGCGCGGCTCACGGTGACCGTGGAGTCCGAGCGCCTCGTCGCCTTCGGGGACGGTATGGAGAGCGACGCGCTCGAACTCACCTGGGGTCAGACGATCCGCCTCGGCCTGTGCTCCACGAAGCTACGGCTGATCGGCTGACGGTCAGTGGCTTCTTCAGCCGTCGCCGCAAGATCGGCCGGGGTGGCGATGCGGATGGCCAGCAGGCCGACCGTATCGGCGGGCAGGCCGCGCAAGCGCCCGTACCGGGTACGGGCCGACACGACGTACGACTACCGCAGCAAACGCTCTTACCTGCGCCGACGTGGGATCAAGGCCACGATTCCGGGCCCAGCGGACCGGGACCGCCACCGCGTCACGCGTGGCGCGCGTGGCGGTCGACCACCGAATTTCGACAAGACCGACTACAAGCAGCGGCATCTGGTCGAGTGCGGAATCAACCGAGCTCGGTTCACCGAGCACAAGGCGCGCGTCGGACCGTCGGACCGTCAGCCCGTCGACCCGGTGCCGTCCTCGTGGCCGGCGCCCGTGCCGTCACCGACGTCACCCGCGCCGGCACCGTCGTCCTCGCCCGCACCGGCGTCGTCACCGGCTCCGGCGTCGCCGGCCTGTCCGCCGCCGGCCTGGTCGCCACCGCCGACGGCGTCACCGACCCCGCCGCCCTCTTCCGCACCGGCCTCCTCGCCGCCCGCCTGTTCGCCCGCGCCGCCGGGCGCGGCGCCGCCCAGGGTGGCGCCGACCGCCTCCAGGGCGGTGGTGACCGGCTGGAAGAAGGTCTCGCCGCCGACGGCGCAGTCACCGCTGCCGCCGGAGGTCAGCCCGATCGCGAGACCGTCCTGGGTGAACAGGGAGCCGCCGCTGTCGCCCGGTTCGGCGCACACGTCGGTCTGGATGAGGCCGGTGACCGTGCCCTCCGGGTAGTTGACGGTGGCGTCCAGGCCGAGGACCTGGCCGTCGGCCAGTCCCGTCGTACTGCCCATGCGGAAGACCTCCTGGCCGACCGTCGCCTCCGCGGCCTGGCTGATCGGGACGGTCTGGTCGCCGAGGTTCACCTCGCTCGGCGCCTCGGTCGCCGGGTCGTCGTACCGCACGAGCGCGAAGTCGCCCTCGCCGGGGAAGACCGCCTGGTCGACGGTGGCGATGGGCTGTCCGCCCTGCGCGTCGGACCACTGGTCGTCCGCGACTCCGCAGTGACCGGCCGTCAGGAAGGCGGGCGCGCCGTCGCCCGCGGTGACGTTGAAGCCGAGGGAGCAGCGCGCGCCACCGCCGAAGATCGCGTCCCCGCCCGAAGCGAAGGTCTTGAAGGTGCCCTCGGACTTCCGGAGGGTCGCCATGCCGGATCCGAGGCCCTCGACGGTGGACTCCAACCGGTCCCACTCGGCGCCGGTGACGGTGCTGTCGGCGGTCACCAGGATCTTGTTGGTGCGCGGGTCGATCGCCCACGCGGTACCCGGGACGCTCGCCCCGGACCTCAGGGTCCGCGCGCCACCGCGCAGCTCGCCCATGCTGTTGTCGACCTCGCGGACGTCCGCGCCCGCCTTCTTCGCCTCCACGATGACCTGGTTGTTGTCGCCGGGCACGACGTTGACGACGAGCTGCTGCTCGCCGGCGTCGTAGTAGGAGCCCGCGAAGGCGTCGCCGAGCAGGCCGGCGAGTTGCGAGGCGAGATCCGACGCGTCCGCCGCCTTGAGGGTCCTCGGCGCCGTCGTGCCGCCGGCGGACCCGCCGTCCTGCGAGGCGTTGGCGTGCGGCAGCAGGACGGCGGCCGCGCCGAGCGCCACCACACCACCTGCCGCGATCGCGGCCCTGCGCTTCGGAATTCGCTTGTGACTCAACCTTCTCGACCTCCTGGGACGGGGTCCGTGCCGCCGGTCCGGCAGCTGTCGGGGGGCGCCTGGATGGCTGTTGGTACGCACGGACGCGACGGGCCGTTCAAACACGCCCGAACGACACTCTCCGCGACCGGTCGGCAACGGTCCGTTCCGATCAGAGAGCGGAATCCCGGCTTCAGCGAATCTGCACAGCGCATGCCCAACCCGGTCACCCCCACTGGGGGATCTGCACAAGCGCACCGCGCCCGGTGCGCCTCCGGGACCGAAGTGCCGGATTCACCGCCCTTGGGCAAGGGCTCGCGGGGACCGATGTCGCGGGCCGTGTGAAGAAGTGGCCGCGAAGGCGTGCGCGCACCTGCACGGATGGTTGCCCAAGCCTCGCAAGTGCCCTGGTGGGAGGGTTGATTGAGTGGAACCGCGGACCGGCCGCGTGCTTTGATCCATCGCACCGCGGGGGCCGCGGAGGGCTCCGGAAAGGGGCGCCCGGCGCCCGCGGTCGCGGCCGTCATCTGTCCCCAGAGGGGGGCCGCTCCCCCCTTGTGAAATGGCTATACGAAGGGAAGTTCCCCCATGAACTCCACCCCCCAGGTTGAGACCGTCGAGATCTCCGACGCCGAGCTCGACAACGTCTCCGGCGGTCTGTCCGTGAACGCCGTCGGCACCGTCACCGGCCTGGTGGACGGCATCGCCCCGGTCTCGGGCCTGCTCAACACCGCGATCGGCACCGTCGAGGGCGTCACCGGCCTGAACACGGCCCCGGTCACCAACCTGGTCGCCGGTCTCTGATCGCGCCTCTGTGCCGCTGAGTCCCGGAGCCACCCAGGCTCCGGGGCTTTTCGGCCGTTCCTCCACGGCCTCCGTGGCACCGGTCACGGCTCGCTCCGTGGCACCGCCCACGGTCGCTTCCGTGGCTTCGCCGGAAAACCCTGGGATACGTCCGACGTGCAGTTCCGCCAACAGGCCCTCGCCAAACTCCAGTCACCGGAGGAGCTCGACCTCCCGGTGCGCTTCGCCCGCCCGCAGGGCTGGGTGGTGCTGTCCGTGACCCTCGTCGCGATGGCCGCCGCGTGTGTGTGGGCGGTGGGCGGCTCGGTGACCTCCACCGTCGAGGCGCCCGCGATCCTCACCCACGGACAGGGCAGTTACCTCCTGCAGAGCCCGGTGTCCGGCCAGGTCACCGCGGTCCTCGCGCGCCAGGGCGAGCGGTTGCCCGCCGACTCCCCCGTGCTGAAGGTCCGCACCACCGAGGGCGAGAGCGTCGTCCGCACCGTCGACGCCGGCCGGGTCAGCGCGCTCGCCGCCACCGTCGGCCAGATCATCCAGACCGGTGCGAACGTCGCCTCGGTCGAGAAGGTCGCCCACGCCGACGACCCGCTCTACGCCACCGTCTACGTCCCCGCCGAGAAGGCCGCCGCCATCCCCGCACACGCCTCCGTCGACCTGACCGTCCAGTCCGTCCCCGCCCAGCAGTACGGCGTACTGCACGGGAAGGTGCAGTCCGTGGACCGCTCGGCCCAGTCGGCGCAGACCATCTCCGCCTTCCTCGGCGACAGCCAGCTCGGCGAGCAGTTCACCAAGGAGGGCAGGCCGGTGGCCGTGACCGTCCGGCTGACCACCTCGAAGTCCACGCGAAGCGGCTACGCGTGGTCGTCCGCGGACGGGCCGCCCTTCGGCCTGACCTCCATGACCATGGCCTCGGGTTCCGTCCGGCTGGCCGACGAGCGTCCCCTCGATTGGCTGCTGCCGTGACCACCGCACAGGAGACCCGGGGCAGACGCCGCGCCGCCCCGCCGCAGCGCAAGGTGCCCAGGAGCGGCCGGGCGAAGACCGTCCGCACTCCGACCGTGCTCCAGATGGAGGCCGTGGAGTGCGGCGCGGCCTCCCTCGCCATGGTGCTCGGCCACTACGGCCGGCACGTCCCGCTGGAGGAGCTGCGCATCGCCTGCGGCGTCTCCCGGGACGGCTCGCGGGCGAGCAACCTGCTGAAGGCCGCGCGCGGTTACGGCTTCACCGCCAAGGGCATGCAGATGGACCTGGCCGCCCTCGCCGAGGTGACGGCACCGGCCATCCTCTTCTGGGAGTTCAACCACTACGTCGTCTACGACGGCGTGGGCCGGCGGTTCGGCCGCCGCGGGGTCTTCATCAACGACCCGGGCAAGGGCCGCCGCTTCGTGACCCTGGAGGAATTCGACACCAGCTTCACCGGCGTCGTCCTGACCATGGAGCCCGGCGACGGCTTCACCCGGGGCGGGCGCAAGCCCGGCGTGCTCGGCGCGATGCCGGCCCGGCTGCGCGGCACCGCGGGCACCCTGCCCGCCGCGGTGCTGGCGAGTCTGCTGCTGGTGGCGGTGGGCGCCGCGGTGCCCGCGCTCAGCCGCACCTACATCGACATGTTCCTGATCGGCGGGCAGACCTCGCTGCTGGGCGTGCTCTTCACGTCGATGGCCGCCTGCGTCCTGCTCACCGTGGTGCTGACCTGGCTCCAGCAGGCCAACCTGCTGCACGGCCGCATCATCTCCTCCACCCTCTCCAGCGCCCGCTTCCTGCGCCACCTGCTGCGGCTGCCGGTGACCTTCTTCTCCCAGCGCAGCCCCGCCGACCTGGTGCAGCGCCTCCAGTCCAACGACGCGGTGGCCGAGACGCTGGCCCGCGACCTCGCCGCCGCGGGCGTCGACGCGATCGTCGTCGTGCTCTACGCCGTGCTGCTGTACACGTACGACCCGCAGCTCACCTTCGTGGGCATCGGCGTGGCCCTGCTCAACATCCTCGCCATGCGGATCGTCATCCGGCTGCGCGCGACGCGTACGGCGAAGCTGCGGGCGGACACGGCGCGGCTGACCAACACCGCGTACACCGGCCTCCAGCTGATCGAGACGATGAAGGCGACCGGCGGCGAGGACGGCTACTTCCGCAAGTGGGCGGGGCAGCACGCCACCACGCTGGAGGAACAGCAGCGGCTGGGCGTGCCGAGCGCCTGGCTGGGCGTGGTCGCGCCGACGCTCGCGACGCTCAACAGCGCGCTGATCCTGTGGATCGGCGGCATGCGCGCCGTGGAGGGGCACATCTCGGTGGGCCTGCTGGTCGCCTTCCAGGCACTGGTGGTCCGCTTCACCGCTCCGCTGACCCGGCTCAACGGCGTCGCGGGCCGCATCCAGGACTTCGCGGCCGACGTGGCCCGGCTGAAGGACGTGGAGAACTTCCGCACGGACCCGCTCTACGACCGCCCCGGCGGGGTCGACTCGACGCGCCGGCTGCACGGCCATGTCGAGCTGCAGAACATCTCCTTCGGCTACAACCCCCTCGACAAGCCCCTCCTCAGCGGCTTCGACCTGACCGTCGGGCCGGGGCAGCAGGTGGCCCTCGTCGGCGGCTCGGGCAGCGGCAAGTCGACGGTCTCCCGGCTGATCTCGGGGCTCTACACCCCGTGGGACGGGGTGATCCGCGTCGACGGGCAGCGCATCGAGGACATTCCGCGCGGGGCCCTGGCGTCCTCCGTCTCCTTCGTCGACCAGGACGTGTTCCTCTTCGAGGGTTCCGTCCGCGACAACGTGGCGCTGTGGGACCCGTCGGTCCCGGACGACGCCGTGGTGGACGCGCTCCGGGACGCCGCCCTGTACGACGTGGTGACGCGCCGTCCGGGCGGCATCCACAGCCGGGTCGAGCAGGACGGCCGGAACTTCTCCGGCGGGCAGCGCCAGCGCCTGGAGATCGCGCGGGCCCTGGTGCGCCGGCCCAGCATCCTCGTCCTCGACGAGGTGACCAGCGCGCTCGACGCGGAGACCGAGCAGGTCGTCATGGACAACCTGCGCCGTCGCGGCTGCGCCTGCGTGGTGATCGCGCACCGGCTGAGCACCGTGCGGGACAGCGACGAGATCGTCGTCCTGGCGCACGGCACGGTCGTGGAGCGCGGACGGCACGAAGAGCTGGTGGCGCAGGGCGCCGCGTACGCGGCGCTGGTCAGGGAGCGGTGAGATGACAGCGGTGCACGAAGGACAGGGCGACGTCGTCCTCGGGGCGCTCGGCTCACTGGGCACGCGCGTCGACTGCGCCGGGTTCGGCCGCCTCGACCTGGAGGGCCCGCAGGTGCTGTGGCTGGTGGCGTCCGGCGCGGTGGACCTGTTCGCGGTGGACGCCGGGCAGCAGGGGCACTGGCACCACCTGGGCCGCCTGGAGGCGGGCTCGGTGCTGCTCGGGCCGGTCACCGGGCCCCAGCACACCCTGGTCGCGCGTCCGCTGCGGGACTGCGTGGTGCACCGTATCGGCCTGCGCGAGCTGTACCAGCCGGCGCACACGCAGACGTGGTCGTACGACGAGTACGGCAACCCCCAGTACGTTCCGCCGACGACGAGCCCGCTGGAGTACGCCCTCGCCCTCGGAGTGGGCCGCGGCCTGACCGTCCTCTTCCAGGCGCCGATGGCCGACGAACGGACCGCGGCGCCCTCGGACGACGACGTGTTCTGGATGCAGGTCCCGCCGGGCAGCGTGCAGTACGGCGCGGTGTACGGCGACGAGGCCGCCGCCGACCTGCTGATGGACCCGGCGCTGTGGCAGAGCATGGTCGACCAGCAGTACCGGCTGCTGACCACGCTGGACCGCTGGATCGAACAGCTGGAGCGCACCCACGAGACCCGCACGGCGGCCGGCATCAAGGCCGGCGAGGCGGTGCGCGCCCAGGCCGACCGGACCTTGCTGGCCTCCATCGGCAAGCCGTCGGGGCAGCGCGCCACGGCCGCCGACGCCGACGCCACGTACGCGGCCTGCAAGCTCGTCGCCCGGGCCGCCGGCATCCCGCTCGCCGAGCCCGCGCGGAGCGACACCGGCAGCGACCGGATCGACCCGGTGGAGCGGGTCGCCGTCGCCTCGCGCCTGCGCACCCGGACCGTCAGGCTGGAGGGCCGGTGGTGGCGGGACGACATCGGACCGCTGGTCGGCCACCGGGCGCTGTCCGGCGCGCCGGTGGCGCTCCTGTGGCGGCGCGGCGGCTATGTGGCCGTCCATCCGGCCACCGGCCGGGAGACGCCGGTCGAGAAGGCGAACGCGGAGGAGTTCGAGCCCCGCGCGGTGATGTTCTACCGACCGCTGCCCGAACGCCGGCTCAGCCCGCTGCGGCTGCTGCGGTTCTGTCTCCGGGGCACCCGCGGTGATCTGACCGCCCTGCTGCTCAGCGGGCTGGTGACGGTGGCGATCGGCGCGCTGGTGCCGATCGCCACCGGCAAGGTGCTCGGCGAGTTCGTGCCCAAGGCGCAGACCGGGCTCATCGTGCAGGTCTGTCTCGCGGTGATGCTGAGCAGCGTCGTCGCGGCGGCCTTCATGCTGCTCCAGAACCTCACCATCCTGCGTCTCGAGGGCCGCATCGAGGCGACCCTCCAACCGGCCGTGTGGGACCGGCTGCTGCGGCTGCCGACGAAGTTCTTCACCGAGCGCTCCACGGGTGAGCTGGCGAGCGCGGCCATGGGCATCAGCGCCATCCGCCGGCTGCTGGCCGGGGTGGGCCCGACCGTGGCGCAGTCGGTGACCGTCGGGGCGATGAACCTGGGGCTGCTGCTCTGGTACAGCGTGCCGATGGCGCTCGCGGCGATCGGCATGCTGGTGGTCGTCGCCGCCGTCTTCCTCGGGCTCGGACTCTGGCAGGTGCGCTGGCAGCGGCGGCTGGTCCAGCTCACCAACAAGCTGAACAACCAGGCCTTCCAGACCCTGCGCGGACTGCCCAAGCTGCGGGTCGCGGCGGCGGAGAACTACGCCTACGCGGCGTGGGCCGAGCAGTTCGCGCGCAGTCGTGAGCTCCAGCAGCGGGCGGGGCGGGTCAAGAACCTCAACGCGGTGCTCGGCGCGGTGTACCTGCCGCTGTGCACGCTGCTGATGTTCATGCTGCTCGCCGGTCCGGCGCGCGGTTCGATGTCCGCGGCCGAGTTCCTCACCTTCAACGCGTCGGTGACGATGCTGCTCACCTCGGTCACGCAGGTGACCGGCGCCTTCGTGTCGGCGGTGGCCGCGCTGCCGCTCTTCGAGGAGATCAGGCCGGTCCTGGACGCCACGCCCGAGGTCCGCACGGCCAGCACCCGGCCGGGTCCGCTGTCCGGGGCGATCGAGGCGCGGCGGCTGTCGTTCCGGTACACCGACGACGGGCCGCTGGTCCTGGACGACGTGTCCTTCGAGGTGCGGCCGGGCGAGTTCGTGGCGGTCGTCGGCCCCAGCGGCTGCGGAAAGTCCACCCTGCTCAGGCTGCTGATCGGCTTCGACCGGCCGCTGTCGGGCAGCGTCCTGTACGACGGGCAGGACCTCGCCGCACTGGACCAGTCGGCGGTGCGCCGGCAGTGCGGGGTGGTGCTCCAGCACGCCCAGCCCTTCACGGGCTCGATCCTGGACGTCATCTGCGGCACCGAGGCCTACACGCCGGAGGAGGCGATGGCGGCGGCCGAGATGGCCGGGCTCGCCGAGGACATCAGGCGGATGCCGATGGGCCTGCACACGATCGTGTCGGGCAGCGGCGCCGTCTCGGGTGGTCAGCGGCAGCGGCTGATGATCGCGCAGGCGCTGATCCGCCGGCCGCGCATCCTCTTCTTCGACGAGGCGACCAGCGCCCTGGACAACGAGACGCAGCGCACGGTGATCGAGTCCACCAAGGCCCTCAACGCCTCCCGCGTCGTCATCGCGCACCGCCTGTCCACGGTGCTGGACGCCGACCGTGTGATCGTGATGGAGGACGGCAAGGTGGCCCAGCAAGGACCGCCGGCCGAGCTGCTGGCGGACACCGGGGGCCGGCTGCACGAGCTGGTGCGGCGGCAGCTGGCCTGACCGGGGGCCGGACGGCCCGGCGCGGGTTTCCGGCCTCCTCGCCCCCTGCGCCCGTTGGACCGGCCCGTTAATGGGTACCTGAGCCCTCATGCGTATCAGCGTGGTGGACGTGGGGTCGAAGACCGTCCGGCTCATGGTGGCGGACGCGGAGGGCGGGGTCCCCCTGCCGGTCCACACGGCCAAGTGGCGGCTGCGCCTCTCCGAGCAGGTCAAGCCGGGGGAACCGGTGCCCGAGGAGGCCGTGGAACGGCTGGTGGAGGCGGTCGACGGCGCGCACAGGACCGCGGCCCGGTGGGGCGCGGCGGGTCCGCTGGCCTTCGCGACCGCGGTGGTGCGTGCCGCGCCCAACCGCCACGAGGTGCTGCGCACCGTCCGCAACCGCACCGGCGTCGTGCTGTGCACCCTGCCCGGTGAGGTGGAGGCGGAGCTGACCTTCCTGGGGGCCCGGCGCTGGATGGGCTGGCGGTCCGGTCCGCTCGCCCTGCTCGACATCGGCGGCGGCTCCCTGGAGGTCGCCTTCGGCCGCGGCCGGCTGCCGGACTTCGTGGCCTCACTCCCCCTCGGCGCGGCGCGGCTGACCCACGAGTTCCTGGAGGGCGGCGAGGACGCGGTGCCGTCGGAGCGGATACGCGCGCTGCGCCGCAGCGTCCGCCATCAGCTGCGGGACGTGGCGGCGCGGATCCGCTGGGAGGGGCCCCGTACCGCCGCGGCCACCTCGCGGACCTTCCAGCAGCTCGGACGGCTGTGCGGGGCGTCGCCGGGCCGGCACGGCCCGTTCGTGGAGCGGCAGATGCGCTGCTCGGACCTCGGCGAGGCGGCCGGCCGGCTGGCCGCGCTGACCGCCGCGGAGCGGGCCCGGCTGCCCGGCATCTCCGCGCCCCGGTCGGCCCAGAGCGTGGCCGGGGCGGTGGTCGGCCACACCGCGATGAAGCTGACCGGGCTGGAGACGGTCACGCTCTGTCCCTGGGCGATCCGCGAGGGCATCCTGCTGCGCCACATCGAGGACGGGCCGTCCTGGTGGGCGGAGGTGACCCGGCGCAGCGACGAGGTCACCGCACCGGCTCCGGTGCCCCTGCACGTCGCGACCACCACGAGCTGAGAGGCACGCACCCGCACCGCCCGCACGAGCGACCGGCAACCGGTAACCGGCAGGCCGAATGACCCAATGAGCCGGAACCCCCGCACGAGGAAAGGAGACACCCGTGTCCCGCAACGGCGAACACGCCCACGAGCAGCCCGAGCAGCCCGAGACCGCCGTCGAGGAGGTCCTGCGCGAGGTCCGGGACGGCAGGCCCCGTGACGCCGAGTCCGACGACGAGCCGCGCCGGGGCGAGGCAGGGGACGCCACCTCGCCGAACACCGCCGCGCAGCAGGACGCGGAGGGAGAGTGACGCGGGACTCCGTCCCGCCGGGGGTGCCACGGCCCGCGCCGGGTACTCGCGACGCCATGGAGTACGACCGCGAAGGACCACAGTTGCCGACGGCCCGGGGGCCGCTCTCCGCGGCCGTCGGCTCGTATCTGCTCGGGGCCGGCCCGCTGCCCGCACCGGAGGCCGTCGCCGCCGCCCCGGCGTACGGCGACGACCTCCAGCTCGCCCTGTACCAGTGCTACGAGCTGCACTACCGGGGTTTCGCCGGGGTGTCCCCCGGCCTCGAATGGGACCCCGACCTGCTGCGCACCCGGGCCGCGCTGGAGGACCGCTTCCTGTCCGCGCTGCGCGCCGACACCCAGGTCCACGACACCGTGGAGGACGCGGTCGGGGCCCTGCTCGTGGAGCCCGTCGACGGCAAGGGCGTCAGCCACTTCCTGCGGGACGAGGGCGAGCTGTGGCACCTGCGCGAGTACGCGGCCCAGCGCTCCCTGTACCACCTCAAGGAGGCCGACCCGCACGCCTGGGTGCTGCCGCGGCTGTGGGGGCGCGCGAAGGCGGCGATGGCGGCGGTGGAGTTCGACGAGTACGGCGGCGGCCGCCCCGACCGGGTGCACGCCCGTCTCTTCGCCGACCTGATGACGGACCTCGGTCTGGACACCACGTACGGGCGCCACCTGGACGCGGCGTCCGCCGAGTGCCTGGCCACGGTGAACATGATGTCCCTCTTCGGCCTGCACCGGTCCCTGCGCGGCGCTCTGGTGGGTCATTTCGCGGCGGTCGAGATCACCTCGTCGCCGGGTTCCCGGCGGCTCGCCGAGGCGATGCGCCGCACCGGCGCCGGACCGGCCGCCGAGCACTTCTACGACGAGCACGTCGAGGCCGACGCGGTGCACGAGCAGATCGTCCGGCACGAGGTGATCGACGGTCTGCTGGAGCAGGAACCGCACCTCGCGGCGGACGTCGCGTTCGGCATCGACGCCACCGGCCACCTGGAGGACCGCTTCGGCGCCCGGCTGCTCGCCGACTGGCGGGCCGGTCGCTCGTCCCTGCGTACCCCGCTGCCCCGGGCGCCCCACGAGCCTTCCGAAACCTCCCATATTTCGTGACTGCCGGGGTACGCGGGTTCCGTGAACTTCATGGTGCTTCCGGGCGTCTACGCCCCTCAGGAGGACACCGCCCTGCTGGCCGGGGCGCTGTCCGACGAGTCGCTCCCCCCGGCCGCGTCCGTGCTGGACGTGGGGACCGGCACGGGCGCACTGGCCCTGACCGCGGCCCGGCGGGGCGCGCGGGTGACCGCGGTGGACGTGTCGTGGCGCGCGGTCTGCGCGGCCCGGGTGAACGCCGCCCGGGCCGGACTGCGGATCCGCGTCCGGCACGGCAACCTCTTCACGCCCGTACGCGGTGAGACCTTCGACCTGGTGCTGGCCAACCCCCCGTACGTCCCGGCTCCGGGCGGCGGCCGCCGGCCGCGCGGCGCGGCGCGGGCCTGGGACGCGGGGCACGACGGCCGACTGGTCCTGGACCGGATCTGCCGCGAGGCACCCGCCCTGCTGCGGCCCGGCGGTGTGCTGCTACTGGTGCAGTCGGCGCTCAGCGATCCCGAGCGGACCGTCACGCAGCTGCGCGAGGCCGGCCTCAAGGCGGCGGTCACCCGGCGGCAGCGGATCGCCTTCGGGCCCGTGGTGCGCGGCCGCGAGCGCTGGCTGCGGCAGCGCGGGCTGCTGTCCCTGGCCGAGAAGGAAGAGGAACTGGTGGTCGTCCGTGCCGAACTCCCCGTCTGAGACTCCCCGCCCGACCGGTGACGCGCGCCGGGTCAAGGTGCAGCGCCGCGGGCCCCTGCTGGTGGAGGGCCCGGTGGAGGTGGAGCTGGAGGACGGGACCACGGTGTCCTCCGACCGCTTCCAGGTCGCCCTGTGCACCTGCCGGCGGAGCCGGCGCTTCCCCTGGTGCGACACCAGCCACCGCGCCAGGACGTCCGGCACCGGCGAGGGGCCGCCGGCGAGGGACTGACCGGGCGGCGAGGGACGTCCGGCCGGTTGGCTCCGGTCGCCGGACAGCGGAGAACGGCGGACGGCCCCACTCCGTCCGCCGTCCCCGGTACGGGACCGCGCGTTCCGTACGGCAGCGCTCGCACTCCCCAGTAGCGAGCCGCCGGTCACGCCGCACGGGCCGGGCGGTCCCGGTCCTCAGAACGTGAAGACGCTGTTGCTGCCCGCGTTCTTCACGCACTCGTTGGCGAAGGTGCGCTCGTAGGAGAGGCGCCGGCCCTGCCAGACCCCGTCGACGGTGACGACCACGGGGGCGTACTCCCGGGTGCACATCACACCGGTGTCCGCCGCCAGGGCGTCGAAGTCACCGCCCGCGCCGAGCAGTTCGGCACAGGCCGAGACCGTGGCGGGATGGGTTCCGGAGGCCGTGGGCGCGCAGGTCAACGTGACCGCGCGTACGGGTACGGCGGTGGCAGCGCTCTCTCCGTGCCCGATGGTCAGCACGAGGGCCGAGGGGGCGTGGAGCGACGCGGGGGCGGTGGCCGGGGAGGCGAGAGAGGCCCCGGCGAGGGGCCCGCAGACGGCGGTGGCCGTCAGGCCCAGAGTCGCTGCCCAGCGCGCGGTGTTCCGCATTGTGTGCATCCTTCCGCTCGTTTCGAGGGTGATGCCGGCCCGGCTCGGTCGGTGCCGGAACGGCGAGCGCGAGTCTGCCTAGTCCGTCGCCGAAACTCATATCGACCCCACGCGTTTCGGTAACCTTGCGTATTGAATCAGTGGCGTGAAGTCACAGAATTCGAACGTTCCAAGTCCGGAACAGGGCGGTTCTTGATCGGTCATTGAGGCGTGAACTGGCCGGATGGCGTGATCCGCGCGTTCACCGATAGGCCTGAAACACTCCCGAAACAGACCCGTTCGCCCGGCGGGCCGCCTCGACATACTCGCGGGTATGGTGCTGGGCGGCGCGAGCTCGACGACGAGAGGCGGGAGCCTGGGATGGCGAAGCACTGGGCGGATTTCCAGTACGAGATCTATCTGAACGGGATGACGGGCGCCGTACCGCGCCTGCCCACCGATCTGACCCGGCTGGAGGAGCTGGCCGAGCGGCGGCTCGGTCCCGGTCCCGTGGGGTATGTCGCGGGGAGCGCGGGGGACGGCAGCACCGCCCGCGCCAACCGGGCGGCCCTGGACCGGCATCGGATCGTGCCGCGCATGCTGCGGGACGTGCACGAGCGGGACCTGTCGGTCGAGGTGCTGGGCCGCCCGCTGCCCGCCCCGCTGGCGCTGGCGCCGGTCGGGGTCCTGTCGATCATGCACCCGGACGCGGAGCCCGCCGCCGCCCGGGCCGCCGCCGCCCAGGGCGTGCCGTACGTCCTCTCCTCGGCGTCGAGCACCCCCATGGAGCAGGTCGCCGAGGCGATGGGCGACGCCGAACGGTGGTTCCAGCTCTACTGGCCCAAGGACCGCGAGGTGGCCCGCAGTTTCCTGGGCCGTGCGAAGGCGGCCGGGTACAGCGCGCTGTTCGTCACGCTGGACACGCCCCTGCTGTCGTGGCGGCCGCGCGATCTCGACCAGGCGTACCTGCCGTTCCTGCACGGGGTGGGCACCGCCAACTACTTCTCCGACCCGGCGTTCGGGGCGGGGCTGGCGAAGCCGGTGCACGAGGACCCGAACGCGGCGGTGATGCACTTCGTCGGCATGTTCTCCGATCCCGCCAAGTCCTGGCCGGACCTGGCGTTCCTGCGGGAGAACTGGGACGGTCCGATCGTGCTCAAGGGCGTTCTGCACCCGGACGACGCGCGGATGGCGGCCGACGCGGGGATGGACGGTGTGGTGGTCTCCAACCACGGCGGCCGTCAGGTGGCCGGTTCGGTCGCGGCGGCCGACGCGCTGCCGCGGGTGGTGGAGGCGGTCGGCGACCGGCTGACCGTCCTGTTCGACAGCGGTGTCCGCACCGGCGACGACGTCTTCAAGGCGCTGGCGCTCGGGGCGCGCGCGGTACTCCTCGGCCGGCCCTACGTCTACGGGCTGGGCCTCGACGGACAGGCGGGCGTCGAGCACGTGATCCGCTGCCTGCTCGCCGAACTCGACCTGACCCTGGCCCTGTCGGGGCACCGCTCACCGGCCACCCCGGGCCCCGACGACCTCGTCGCGCATCCCGGGTGACCGGCTCCGTGGGGAGGGGCGGCCGAGAACCCGCCCCTCCGCGGCCCCTGCACCCCTCGTGCCCGTGGCCCGGTACGGCCCTCAGCCGCCCGGCAGTTCCACGGTCCGCGCGTCCGGGGCGCCGGTGCCGGCGATGGACAGCGAGGCCTCCGCGGTCGGCACCGGCTCGATCCGCCAGCGCTGGACGGGGGAACCGTCGCGCACCTTGACGACGACGTCGGCGTCCGGCGCGGTGGAGGTGGCGGCGAGGGCGAGCTGCCGGTCCCGGCGGGGCACCAGCTCCTCCTCACCGGTGAGGTCGTACCGCACGTCGTCGCCGCGCTCGGTGCCCGCGTCGGCGCAGGCGCCGAGAACGACGACGCCGGCGTCCGCCTGCGAGTCCAGGCAGAGCCCCGGGTCGGCGACGCTGCGCAGCAGCCCGTCGTCCTCGTGGGTCCACTGCTGGGTCCACGCGTCCGAGCAGGCCGCCATCCGGGCGCCCGCGCCGGCCTTCGGATCGTGGCGCACGTCGAGGCAGAGTTCCGCGGCGGCGTTGCGCAGCCGGGTCCGGTCCGGTGCCGTGGGCAGTCCCGCCGAGCCCGGCGGTTCGGGGCGGCTGGTCCCGGAGGCGGCGGTGTCGCCGCCGACGGCGCTGGTGGAGGCGGCCGGGTCGGCGCCCCCGCCGTCGTACGACCACACGCTCACCACCAGCGCGATGGACAGCACCCCGGCGGACGCGGCGCCGAACTGCCTCAGCATCGCGCGGCCGGAGCGCGGCCGCACGGGCAGTGGCACGCGGGCCAGCAGACGGGGGCGCCCGCCCCGGTGCCGTGCGGCGCCCTTGGCGAGGGTGCCCAGGGTCGTGCGCGCCGGCCGGGAGTCGAGATAGCGCCGGGCGCCCCAGCCCAGGACCGCTTCGGCGATCAACGTGCCCAGTCCGCGCTCGAAGTGGCCGAGCTGTTCGGCCGCGTGCCGGCAGTGCCGGCAGTCCGCCAGGTGCTTGCGGACGTCCGGCAGCAGGGCTCCGCCCCGGCGGATGGGGACGTCGAGGAGCCGGCCGTGGAAACGGCAGTCCTGGGTCGGCGCGAGCTGCCGGTGGGCGTCCAGACAACCCTCGCGGAATTTCTCCCGCGCGTGTGCGAGGGCGGCCGACGCGGTGTCGGTGTCCATGCCGAGCAGCCCGGCGGGGACACTTATGGGCTCACCCTCGACCTCCGTGTGCCACAGCAAACAGCGGGCCGGACCGGGAAGGGACGAGAATGCCCGCGCGGCCAGGGTGCGGTTTTCCGGGGTCAGGGACTTCGCCGCCCGCATACCACGTCCCCCTGCGGGTTTGAGCAGGTGCGGGAGAACGCTGGACACCCCCTCGTCCGCGGACCACTGCCGGACCGTGTCCCGGACGGCCACCAGCAGCCTCGGGCGCAGAGCCGTGGCCGGTTCCCCCTGCGCCAGCCGGTCCAGGACCCGGTGCCAGGCGGCGGCGGTGACCATGGCCGTGACCTGTGTCGACGTGGCAAGGCAGAGGGTCGCGTAGTCGTGGGCGGGCTGCCAGTGGCGGGCCATCAGCAGCGCCGCCGCCCGGGAGGCGGCGCTCTCCGGGCCGTCCCTCAGCCGGGCGGCCAGCAGCTCGTCGGACTCCCCGGACTCCCCGCCGGAGGGCGGGTACGCGGGCCGAGGGGGGTGGGGGGTGGGCACTGAGACTGTTCCTTCCCACGCGCAGGTGACGCAGAAGTCCTGGTCGCCGAAAAGGAGACCCGAATGGTGTGTACCTTTTCGGCACGGCGGGGGAGCGTGAATTCGCCATGGCGAAATTCGGACCTGGTCCGTCAAAGCGCGTGCGAGACCCGGCCTTTACCCCCCGCACGGGTGCTTCACTCTCGCACAAACCACTCATGGTCAACAAGGCGACCGGGAAGCCCGGGCCTTCTTTGAAAGAAGGTCAGATTCCGCGGAATTCATGGGCCGTACACCGGCTTTCGGTCCTTCGCGTACGCCCGCCTTGCCGAATCCGCGCGTCCGCCGGTCAGATCTGCCAGGAACGGAGCCGGTCGGCCGCGCCGTAGACGTCGGCCTTGCCGGACATCAGGTCACGCGCGAGGTCGACCAGGGCGCCGTAGGGCGGGTCGATGCCGACATCGCTGGCGTACATGTAGGCCACGGCGGTCGCGCAGGCGAAGCGGGCGTTGGCCGAGGGAAGCGGCTTGAGCACGGCGAGGGCGTGCAGCAGGGCGGCGGCCCGCCAGGCCGGGTCGGAGTCCACGCCGAGGCGGGGCGGGTCGACGCGGTGCCGGGCGACGGCGGCGACCAGCGCGGAGAAGTCGTTGACGACGGGCTGCTCCGGCAGTACTTCCTCGTGGCGCTGGAGCAGCCAGGGCACGTCGATGTGCAGGACCGGTGCCATGGGTCAGGCGGCCCGCCCCTCGCCCTGGACGGGCGGTGGTTCGTCGTCCGGGAAGGCGGCCGCGAACTCGTCGGCGTGGGCCGAGAAGAACCGGCGGAACGCCTCGGCACCCTCTTGCAGCGCCCGGTGCCGGGCTATGTCGGCGGCGGCGGCCTCCCGCACGAGCGCCTTCATCGACGTACCGCGTTCCTTGGCGATCTGCCGCAGGTCCTCTAGCTCGCGGTCGCTGAACTCCACGTTCAGGGCTGGCATGCCTCCCACGGTACCGCGCGGGTACTGACCCGTAAATAGCAGCAGGTCAGAGCCGCGCTAGACGGTACCGCGGGAGGTCGGCACAGCGGTGGTGCGGTCAGCCCTGGTCCGCCACGAAGGAGGCCATCCGGGCCAGTGCGGCGTTCCAGTTGATGGTGTGCTCGTTGGTCGACCAGGACTGGATGTCGTCGATGAAGCAGAACTGGGCGACGCAGCCCTGGAGTTTGCTCTGCGCGTAGGGGTCCTGGATGCTCGAGTTCGGACCGCCGGACAGGGTGCCGTCGGGCGGCGCGGGCAGCGACGGGTCGAGCTGGTGGGCGTACCAGCGGCTGTGCTGGTTGTGGGCGTTGACCTCGCCGTAGCCGGTGACGTACGACATGTTCAGCGCGTTGCGGCCCAGGATGTAGTCCATGCTCTGGACGGCGCCGTCACGGTACTTCGAGCCACCGGTGATGTCGTAGGCGGTGGCGAGGACGACGGCGTTGTTCAGGACCTGATGGCTGGAGCCCCAGTCGTAGACGTTGCCCTCGGGCGCGTACGGCATGCCGTACGGGTGCGCCTTCAGCGTGGCCAGGTAGCGGTCGGCGCCCTGGACGACGGACCGGCGGACCTGGTCCCGGCCGGGGAGCCTGTTCGGCACGGTCGCGAGGTCCAGCCGGGCCGCGGCCGCGGTGCGCGCCCAGTCGAAGCCGGTCGGGCCGAAGATGTCGGCGGTGTGCACCGGGGAGTTCAGCACGTGGTCCTTGAAGGCACGCTCCCCCGTGGTCAGGTACAGCTCGGCCGCCGCCCAGTAGAACTCGTCCTCGACCTGGCCGTCGGGGTAGGCCCCGCCGCCGATGCCGTCGTTCTCGTCGGCGAGCACGTCCGGGTGGGCGAGGGCCGCGGTCCAGGCGGTGCGGGCCGCATCGAGCGCCTTCGCGGCGAACTCCCGGTCGTAGGGGCGGTAGAGGCGGGCCGCCTGCGCCGCCGTCGCGGCCAGGTTCAGGGTGGCCGCGGTGGTCGGCGGGTGCAGCTCGCGCTTCTGGGGGTCGTCGTCGGGCAGCAGCGGCAGCCCGGTCCACGCCTCGTCGTGGATCTTGTGGTGGGCCATGCCGGCCAGCGGCCGGCCCTCCGGTACCTGCATCTTCAGCAGGAAGTCCAGCTCCCAGCGGACCTCGTCCAGGAGGTCCGGCACCTTGTTGCCGCTCTCCGGGATGGCGAGGGTGCCGTCGCCGAGCTTCGACGGCTCCCCGGTGCGGGCGTGCAGCGAGCGCTCGTAGGTGCTGAGCAGCTCCCAGGTGGAGATGCCGCCGTTCACGACGTACTTCCCGTGGTCGCCGGCGTCGTACCAGCCGCCGGAGACGTCGAGGGTGTAGTCGCACACGCCGGGCTGGCAGGGCACCTCGGTGTCACCCTGGTTGGGCGCCACGCCGACGTGCCCGGCCGGGCGGGCGTAGCCGGGGCGCAGGTCGTCGCTGATGGCGATGCCGCTGCGCTGTGTGTAGTAGTACTTCGCGGAGTCGGTGCGCAGCCGCTCGTAGGCGGCCGTGCCGATGTCGAAGGGGCGGCTGGTCTCGCCGTCGGCGACCAGGGTGTAGCCCGCGCCGCGCGCGGTGTGGCGGCCGAAGTCGATCGAGTGGACGTTCTGCCCCGAGGAGGCGTCCACGCCGCGTGGCACGCTCCAGCCCTGGGCGACGGTCCGGCCGTCGTCGTCCTTCAGCCGCCACGGCAGGCGCGCGGTGGCCTCGGTGACGAGGGTGGCGTTCTTCGGGCCGGACGGCAGGTAGCCGACCTGGTTGACCCGGACCCGCGGCCCGGTGTCGGGCACGTGCGGCTCGGGCGCCACCCCGCCCAGCAGGGACACGTCGTCCACGCAGAACCGCCAGGGATCGGGCGTGCCGCCGAGCTGGAACCCGACCTGGCCCTGGGTGGTGTCGACGGGCGAGGTGAAGGTGTACGAGTAGGTGTTGCCGGAGACGCTCAGCTGCGGGCTGACCTCGTAGTAGGTGTCGTACGGGGCCACCGACAGGCCCACGATCGCCCGGACCACGTGGTCGGCGGGCGCGCCGGTCGCGGAGAAGGAGAACCGGTACGACTCCCCCGCCACCAGGGTGACGTCGTTCTGGCCGACGGCCGCGTCCCAGCGGTTGGCGGTGCCGCCGGGGGCGTCGGCACACAGCCGGCCGTCGGACACTCCGGCGGTGACGTTGCTGCTCGACCACCAGGATGCGGTGCCGTCGTCGAACGTTCCGTTCCTGACCTGTTCGGTCTCCTCGGCCCCGGCCGGCGCGGCGGGCACCGCGGTGACGGCCGCCGCCAGCAGGGCCGTCAGGGAGACCGCGAGTGCGGTTCTGCGTCTTTTCACGTCTGGGCTCCTCAAGGGAGGTGCGGGGGGTGACGCTCACGTCGATGGGAGGGCGCCCGACATGGATGGGAGCGCTCCCAAAAGGGATCGCAGGCCATGCTTGTGGCAGACATGACACCCCGTCAACGGTCCGGACGGGACTGGTTTCCCGTCCGGACCCCGTGGACGGCGTCAGGCCGTGGGCGCTTCCAGCCGGCTGATGCGGACCGCTCCCGCCACCTCGCCGGGGTGACGGCTGGTCATCGTGAGCCGGACGCGGGAGCCGCGTACCGCGCCGAAGGTGATGACGGTGGGCGCGTCGGAGGCGGCGGCCCAGTCGGTCCGCGCCCCCTCCACCGGGTGCCAGACGCGGCCGTCCCAGACGGCGACCTCGACCGTCGCGGGCAGGCTGTGCCGGCCGTCGACGGTGAAGGACACCTCCAGGCGGTCGTACGTGCGCCGGCGGCCGTGGTCCACCGAGACCCAGTCCTCGCCGCGGGCTCCCTCGAAGGCGGGCAGCAGGGCGGTCGCCGCCTTGTGGAAGCCGTTGGACCAGCCGGTCGCCGGATCGCCGTCGAGCATGGCGCCGGGAAGGGTGTCGGGGCGGCCGGAGTAGCTCGCGTCCGCGTGCGGGTGGGCCACGGGGGCCGGGTGATCCGCCCGGAAACGGGGGGCCGGCGTGGTCGCCGGGTCCTCGGCCGGGCGCGTGCGCACGGTCGCCGTACCCGGGCGCAGCCCGTCCGCGCGGGCCATGACCCGGAGTGTCCCGGGCCCGGTGCCCGCCCGCACGATGGCCAGGGCCTTGCCGTGGAAGGCGGTGCGGGTACTGGCCTGGTAGCGCTCGGCGCTCTCCTGGCGGCCGTTGTCCACTCCGGCCAGGGAGCCGCCCGCCACCTCGAAGGAGAGCAGGTGCTCGGCGCCGGGCACCACCACGCCGCGCCGGTCGACCACCTCGGCGGTGACGAAGACCAGGGAACGGCCGTCGGCGGCGACGCTCCCGCGGTCCGGCGTCAGGCGCACGGCGTACGGGGTCCCGGCGGTGCGCAGGACGTCGGTGGCGACCACCCTGCCGTTCCGCCGGGCCACGGCCTTCAGCTCGCCCGGCTCGAAGGGGACCGTCCAGGCCAGGTGCAGCTTGCCGGCGCTGCCGTTCGGACTGGTGTAGCTGCCGGGGTAGGGGCCGTCGGTGAAGGTCTTGTCGTCACCGGTGGCCTCGGTGGTCTCCAGGTAGGAGCGGCCGTCGACGGTCTTCTTGGTGTCGAACGCGCGGATGCCCAGGGACCTCCCGTTCAGGTACAGCTCGACGGTGGCGACGTTCGCGTACGCCCAGACCTCGACGGTGTCGCCCTCGCGGTGGTTCCAGGTGGTCGGCAGCAGGTGGACCATCGGCTCGTGGGTCCACTGGCTCCGGAACAGGTGGTACATGTCCTTGGGGAAGCCGGCGGTGTCGACCGCGCCGAAGAAGGAGGCCTTCACCGGGAAGACGTCGTAGGGGGTGGGCTCCCCGATGTAGTCGATGCCGGACCACAGGAACTGGCCGGCGAACCACTTCCGGTCCCGGTCCTTCTTGTGGCCGTACTCGCCGCTCATGGTCCAGGAGGCGAGGTTGTTGTCGTAGGACGAGGTGGCGCGCCGACCCGGGGTCTGGTTCTCGCCGGTGTTGAGGTGCTCCGGCTCCTGGTAGGTGCCGCGCGTGGAGGTCTCGGACGACGACTCGGACTCGAAGAGGAACAGGTGCGGGTAGGCCGTGTGCAGGTCGTCCACGGATTTGGCGGTGTTGTAGTTGAGGCCCAGGCCGTCGAGCCTGGCCACCATCAGGTCGGCCGCGGAGCCCTTGGCCGGCAGCCGGCGGTACTTGTCGGAGCCGATGACCAGCGGGCGGGTGTCGTCGGCGGCGCGGATCGCGTCGATGATCCGGTCGGCCATCGCGAGCCCGGCGGTGGAGGTGGAGTCGGGGACCTCGTTGCCGATCGACCACATCACCACGGCGGGCGAGTTGCGGGCGGCGAGCACCATCTCGGTGGCGTCCGTCTCGCACCACTCGTCGAAGAACCGGCCGTAGTCGTAGGTGTTCTTGCCGGTGCGCCAGCAGTCGAAGGCCTCCACCAGCATGATGATGCCCAACTCCTCGCAGACCTCGATCATCTCGGGCGCGGGCGGGTTGTGGGAGGTCCGGAAGGCGTTGACCCCCATCGACTTCATGAGGGTCATCTGGCGGCGGATCGCGTCGGTGCTCACGGCGGCGCCGAGCGCCCCGAGGTCGTGGTGCAGGTCGACGCCCTTGATCTTGGCGTACCTGCCGTTGAGGTGGAAGCCCTCCTCGGGGTCGACGCGGAAGGTGCGGATGCCGAACGGGGTGCGGTAGGTGTCGACGACGCGTCCGCCGACCCGCAGTTCGGTGTGCAGGGCGTACCGGTGCGGTGTGGCGAAGTCCCACATCCGGGGGCGCTCGACGGTGAGTTCGTGCGTCTCGCTCGCGTCCGTGGTGACGTCGACCGTGGAGGTCGCGCGGGCCACGGTGCGTCCGTCGGAGTCCTCGACCGTCGACCGGATCTCGACCTCGCGCGCGGTGCCGGTCGTGTTCACGACCGACGTCGCCACCCGGACGACGGCGCGCTCCTCGCTCACCCGCGGTGTGGTGACGTACGTGCCCCAGCGCCGTACGTGCACCGGTTCGGTGACGACGAGGCGGGCCTCGCGGTAGATGCCGCTGCCGGAGTACCAGCGGCTGCTGGGCAGCCGGTTGCGCACCCGCACGGCGAGGACGTTCTCGGTGCGGCCGTCGGTGTGCACCAGGTCGGTGAGGTCGAGGGCGAAGCCCGTGTAGCCGTAGGGGTGGCGGCCCGCCTCCCGGCCGTTGCAGTGGACGTGGGCGTCCATGTACACGCCGTCGAACTCGACCGAGATCCGCTTCCCGGCGAGGGCGGGCGGCAGGGTGAAGGCGAGGCGGTACCAGCCGAGGCCGCCCGGGAGGAATCCGGTACCGCTGGTGGTGCCGTGCTCCGTGGTGGGCGCCTGCTCGATGCTCCAGTCGTGCGGGACGGCGACCTCGCGCCACGCCGAGTCGTCGTGGGCGGGGTCGGCGGCGCCGGTCGTGTCGTCGGCGGATCCGTCGGGGTCGGCGAGCAGGAAGCGCCAGCCGTCGCGCAGGGGGATGACGCCGCGGCCCGCGCGGACCCCGGACGTGGCCGCGGCCGAGGCCGGCGGGGCGCCGAGCACCGCTCCGGCCGCCGGTGTCGCGGCGGAGGCGATCAGAACCGTTCTGCGCGTGACCGTCATGGCGGATCTCCCTCGGCAGGACAACAGAGCAAGACAACAGGGCTCAGAATTACTCGCAACTGATCGCGACCAAACAGATTCTGACGTCGCGCCACATGTGCTCGTCAAGAGCACAGAAAGCCTTTTCTGTCCCGTGCGGCCCGCCGACCCGGTGGCCCCTGGGGCGGCGGGGCTCCGCGGGCCCTGTGGTTCGGGTCCGTACGGAGCGCGGACGCACTAGGCTGGTCTTCAGGTGACGCGCTGTTCACCGTGGGTGTGCGCAATGGAGTGGCGACGATGAGTCCGGTCAACCCGTCCGACGATGCCGCCACGGCCCGCGTCGTCGTCGACGACTCCGGCACCTTGCGGGAGTGGAACGAGGGCGCCCGCCTGCTGCTGGGCCATCCGGCCGCCGATGTCGTGGGACGCCCCGCCGCCAGGCTGCTGGCCGACGGCGCCGACGACCCCCGGCCCGGCCCCGGCGAGGAGCGCTGGAACGGCACGCTGGCCCTGCGGCACCGCGACGGGCGCACCGTCTCCGTGTGGGTGCTCGCCCACCGCAGAGCGTCGCCGGACGGCGCCCCCGGCACCTGGCTCGCGGTCTCCCCGCTGGACCGCGGCCCCGCGCGCCCGGAGGACCCGCTGGTCGCGGCGGCCCTCGCCCAGTCCCCCTGCGCCACGATGATCTTCGACGACCGGCTTCGGCTGCGCGATGTCAACGACGTCATGGCACAGCTCCTCGGTCTCCCCGCGGACCGCGTCCGCGGTCTGCGGCCCACCGACCTCGGCAGCCGGCCGCAGAACACGGAGCTCGAACGGCGCCTGCGGCAGGTGCTCGACACCGGCCGCACGGACGACATGCACACCCACCTCAAGGCCACCGGCGAGAGCCGTGCCCACGCGTGGCACGCGCGGATCGCGCCCCTCAGCGACGCCGGCGGGCGGGTGCGCGGCGCCTGCGTGAGCGCCCACGACTTCACCGAGCAGCACCTGTCCCGCGAGCGGCTGCACCTGGTCAACGAGGCCAGCGTCCGGATCGGCACGACACTGGACGTGACCCGTACGGCGCAGGAGCTGGCGGACGTGTGCGTCCCCGCGCTGGCGGACTTCGTGAGCGTCGACCTGCTGGACGCGCAGGAGCACGGCGGTGAGCCCGCCGCCGTGCCGGCGCCGCCGGTGGGCCTGCGCCGGGCCGCCCACCAGTCGGTCAACCCGGGGTGCCCGGAGGCGGTGGTCGAGCCGGGACGGCTGGACGTCTACCCGGCCGGGTCGCCCCAGGCCGAGTGTCTGCTCGCCGGCCGCGCGATCATCGCCGAGGTGCCCAGCGGCGACCTGGAGCGCTGGCGGGAGTGGGACCCGCTGCGCGTCCGGCGGGTCCATGAGTACGGCATCCACTCCACGATGTCCGTGCCGCTGCAGGCCCGCGGCACCACGCTCGGCGTCGCGGTGTTCACCCGGTTCCGGCGGCCGTACCCCTTCACGGACGACGACCGGCTGCTCGCCGAGGAGGTCACCGCCCGCGCCGCCGTCTGTATCGACAACGCCCGCCGCTACTCCCGCGAGCGGGAGTCGACGCTGACCCTGCAGCGCAGCCTGCTCCCCCGCTGGCTGCCACCCACCGCGGCGGTGGAGGCGGCCTCCCGCTATCTGCCGGCCGCGCGCTCCGGGGTCGGCGGCGACTGGTTCGACGTCATCCCGCTGTCCGGGATGCGGGTGGCGATGGTCGTCGGGGACGTCGTCGGGCACGGCATCCAGGCCTCGGCCACCATGGGCCGGCTGCGCACCGCGGTCCGTACCCTCGCCGACATCGACCTGACGCCCGAGGAACTCCTCACCCACCTCGACGACCTGGTCGTCCGGCTGTCCGAGGAGTCCGGCGACGACGGCACCGGCGAGGTCGGCGCCACCTGCCTGTACGCGGTGTACGACCCGGTGTCGCGGCGCTGCTCGCTGGCCCGGGCCGGGCATCCGGCACCGTTCCTGGTCCCGCCGGACGGCCCGCCCCGGCAGATCGACCTGCCCTCCGGCCCGCCGCTGGGCGTGGGCGGGCTGCCCTTCGAGTCCGCCGAGCTGGAGCTGCGCGAGGGCAGCGTGCTGTCGTTCTACACCGACGGGCTGGTGGAGAGCCGGGAGCGGGACGCCGACGCCGGCCAGGCGCTGCTGCGCGAGGCGCTGGCCGCCGCCACCGACTCGCTGGACACCCTGTGCGACCGGGTGCTGCACGCGCTGCTGCCGTCGGGCGGCGCCGCCGACGACGTGGCCCTGCTGCTGGCCCGTACCCGGGGGCTGCCCGCCGGGCAGGTCGCCACCTGGGACATCCCGAACGACCCGTCGCTGGTCGCCCCGGTCCGCAAGCAGGTCGTCGAGCAACTGTCCGTCTGGTCCCTGCTGGAGGCGTCGTTCACGGCCGAACTGGTGGTCAGCGAGCTGGTCACCAACGCCATCCGGTACGGCTCCCCGCCCATCCGGCTGCGGCTGATCCACGACGCGGCGACGCTGATCTGCGAGGTCTCCGACACCAGCCACACCGCGCCGCACCTGCGCCGGGCCAAGACCTGGGACGAGGGCGGCCGCGGTCTGCTGCTGGTGGCCCAGCTGACCCAGCGCTGGGGCAGCCGGCACACGACCGAGGGCAAGACGATCTGGGCGGAACTGGGGCTGCTCGGCGAGGAGTGACCTCGGGGGCGCGCGGTGGACGGGTACCGGGCGCGCCCTCGTTTCCCGGCCCGCGCGGCGGGACACTCGACGGCACAGGGCGTACGGTGCCGTCCCGCGCGGCGGGCCGTGCGCGGGACCTCACGGGAGTGCGGAGAAGCGATGGCGAACACGTCCCAGCCCCGGTGCCGGACGGCCCTGCTGGCGAGTGCGCTCGCGGTCCTCGGCGTGCTGACCGCGTGCGGGAGCGAGAGCGGTACGGCGGGCCCGGGCACCCCGCGCGCCACCGAGGCCCCGAGCACGACCGGAGCGGACTCCGGTGCGGGCAGCGCCACCGCGCCCGCCGACGGCGCCGCGCCCAGCGACACCGCCGGGTCGGCCTCAGCCTCGGCCCGCACCGACGGCCGCTGTCACACCTCCGAGCTGCGGGCCGCCGTCGGCCGCGTCGACCCGGGCGCGGGCCAGCGGAACTTCCCGATCGTGCTGACCAACACCTCCGACCGCACCTGCACGGTGTACGGCCATCCGGGCGCCGCCTTCGTGGACGCGTCCGGCGAGCAGCTCGGCCCCGACCCCGACCGTGTGCCCTCCTCCCCCGAGACGCTCACGCTACCGCCGGGGAAGAGCGCGTGGGCCGGGCTGTCCTTCTCCAGCCCGCAGATCAGCGGCGCCCGCACCGCGACCCCGGCGGCACTGCTCGTCACCCCGCCGGACGAGCGGGACCCCATCGAGGTCGCGTGGACGGCCGGTGAGGTCCCGGTGGGCGGCGCCGGGTCGTCCGTGTCCGTCACCGCCCTGGAAGCGGGGACCGGGCCCTGAGATCACGGGGCGCTCCCCCGGAGGGATCAGTGACCGGCGATCGGGTGCGGCGCGTAGGGCCGCTCCAGCTCCTCGGCCTCCTTCTCGGTCAGCGTCAGTTCGACCGCCGCGACGGCGTCCTCGAGATGCCGCGGCTTCGAGGCGCCGATGATCGGCGCGGTCACCGCGGACCGGTGCAGCAGCCAGGCCAGAGCCACCTGCGCGCGCGGCACACCGCGGTCGCCGGCGATGCGGGTGACGGCGTCGACCACGGCGCGGTCGCCCTCCTGGTAGAGGGTGCTGCCGAAGGTGTCGGTGGCGCTGCGCTCGGTGGCGGTGTCCCAGTCGCGGGTGAGGCGGCCGCGGGCGAGCGGGCTCCAGGGCAGCACGCCGACGCCCTGGTCCGCGCAGAGCGGCAGCATCTCCCGCTCCTCCTCGCGGTAGAGGAGGTTGTAGTGGTTCTGCATGGACACGAACTTCGTCCAGCCGTGCCGCTCGGCGGTGTACTGCATTTTCGAGAACTGCCAGGCGTACATCGAACTGGCTCCGAGATAGCGGACCTTGCCCGCCTTCACCAGGTCGTGCAGCGCCTCCATCGTCTCCTCGACCGGCGTGTGCGGGTCGAAGCGGTGGATCTGGTAGAGGTCGACGTACCCGGTGCCCAGGCGTCGCAGACTGTGGTCGATCTCGGTCATGATCGCCTTGCGGGACAGCCCGCCGCCGTTGGGTCCGGGCCGCATCCTGCCGTGCACCTTGGTCGCGAGCACGATGTCGTCGCGGCGGGCGAAGTCGCGCAGCGCCTTGCCGACGATCTCCTCGCTGGTGCCGTCCGAGTAGACGTTGGCCGTGTCGAAGAAGGTGATGCCGGCGTCCAGCGCCTGCCGGATCAGCGGACGCGAGGCCTCCTCGTCGAGGGTCCACTCGTGCGTGCCGCGGTCGGGCACACCGTAGGTCATGCAGCCCAGGCAGATCCGCGAGACGTCCAGGCCCGTCGAGCCGAGCTTCACGTACTGCATCGTTGCCGCTCCTGTCTTCGGGATCATCGGTGACAGTCGCGAGCGTACGTCCTCGTGCGGACTCGAAGGCCGGGCGGGTCAGCGCGGTTCGAGCAGGTCCAGCGCCCGTTCCCAGGCGAAGTCCGGTCGGGTGCCGTCCGCTGCCGCCTCCCCGGCGTACGGGTCCCCGAAGCGCACGCCCATGCCGCGCAGCCGTGCCAGGCTCTCCCGGTACGCGGGGTGGGACGCCAGCGCGTCGGCGACGCACGGCAGTACGGCGACGGGGACGCCCAGTCCGCACGCTTCGCACAGGGTGGCCAGGGCCAGGGTGTCGGCCAGGCCGGCCGCCCACTTGTTGACCGTGTTGAAGGTGGCGGGCGCGACGACGACGGCGTCCGGCGCCGGGAAGGGCCGCGGATCGCCGGGGCGGCGCCAGGCGGAGCGGATGGGGCGGCCGGTCCGTGCCTCGACCTCGGCGGTGTCGAAGAAGCCGTCCATGGCGACCGGGGTCGCGAAGACGCCGACCTCCCAGCCGCGTTGCCGCGCGGCGGTGATCAACCCGGTGACGCCCGAGGCCACTCCGGCGGCGCACACGACGACGTAGAGGAAGGGTTTCGCGGCGCTCCCGGCCTGTTCGCTCACCCCGGAACCCTACTGAACGCTCCGGGGGCCGCGGATACGGCGGTCCGACTCCGCGATGGCCACGTCGTTGATGCTCGCCTCCCGCCGGGTCATGAGGCCGTGCTCGTCGAACTCCCACAGCTCGTTGCCGTAGGAGCGCCACCACTGGCCGTCGGCGTCGTGGGACTCGTAGCGGAAGCGGACGGCGATGCGGTTGCCGTCGAAGGCCCACAGCTCCTTGCGCAGCGCGTACTCGTGCTCGCGCGCCCACTTGGCGGTGAGGAACTCGACGATGGCCGGGCGACCCGTCAGGAACGTGTCGCGGTTGCGCCAGACGGAGTCCTCGGAGTACGCGAGCGCGACCCGGTGCGGATCGCGGGTGTTCCAGGCGTCCTCGGCCGCCCGCACCTTCCGGGCGGCGGTCTCGCGGGTGAACGGCGGCAGGGGCGGACGGTCGGTCGTCATGGCTGAACCTCCGGGGAGAGCGGCGGAGAACGCGCGTTCTCCGACGGCTGCTACCGTAGGAGAACGCGCGTTCTCCCGTCAAGGAAGCAGGTCGGAGCGCGCGGGAGAGACACGGCGCTTCCGGTAAGGGGTCACCATGGACGGCGAGGCCGCCCGCGAGCGGGTGCTGGACGCGGCGGAGCGGCTGTTCTACGCGCGGGGCGTCCAGGCCGTCGGCATGGACGACGTCCGCGGCGACTCCGGCGTCTCCCTCAAGCGCCTCTACGGACTGTTCCCGGCCAAGGAGCAGCTGGTGGTGGCGTATCTGGAACGGCGTGACGTCCGCTGGCGGGGACGGCTGGCGGAGCACGTCCACCGGCACCCGGAGCCCGGCACCCGGATCCTGGCCGTCTTCGACTGGCTCGGGCAGTGGTTCGCCGAGCCCGGCTTCCGCGGCTGCGCGTGGATCAACGCGTACGGCGAACTGGGGGCCACCTCGGCGCCGGTGGCGGACCGGGTGCGGGCGCACAAGGAGGCGTTCCGCGCGTTCCTCGACCGCCTGGCGACCGACGCGGGACTGCCCGCCGCGGTGGGCGGGCAGCTGTTCCTGCTGGCCGAGGGTGCCATGGTCACGGCGGGCGTCGCGGGAGGTACGGGTCCCGCCCGGGAGGCCCGCGAGGCGGCGCGCGTCCTGCTGGCCGCCGCGGGGGGGGAGGAGGGCGCGCCCTCGTCATCGGATGTCACCTAGGGGGTGAAAGCCCGGGCCACGGTGAGGCTGTCCTCGTACACGTGGTGGCGGACGATCAGGCCGTTCCGCACGGTCAGGTGCAGGGCGAAGGTGGCTCGATAGGAGCGCCCGGTGGTCGCGGCGGTCTGCCGGATCTCGCCGAGCACCACGGCGTCCTCTCCCTCGACCAGGACGCGCTCGACGCGGGTGTCCGCCCGGCCCGGCACATGGTGGGCGGCGAGCAGGCGGTAGTGGTCGGCGGCGTCCGCACGGGTGCGCCGGTGCCGGATCCAGGGGGTGGCGGCGCGGCCGTGCTCGTCCTCGGGCCAACTCAGCCGCCAGTCGGCCGACTCGTCGTACAGCTCGGCGATCCGGTCCGGGTCGCCCTGCCCGATCCTGCGCAGCAGCTCCTCGACCGTGGCGCGGGTGGTCGTCACGTCACCGGTGGCGGTGGTCATGGCCGGCGTCTCCTTCGGCTGGGTCGTCGTGCGGTCGAGGACGACTGTGCCGCACGGCCCGCCGATGGCGCGATGACGCGTGAGGTCATTGCGCCGCGGGAAGTGCACGGGGGGTAATGCGGTAAGGATGGACACGGCGCCGCCGGGTCCACCACGGTGCCGGTCAGCCGTACGACGCGATGATGGGACGGATGCCATGCCTCTTGACGGCGAGTACGAACCCAGCCCGACGCAGTGGGTGCGCGAACAGGTCGAGCTCTACGAGAGCTCCGGCGGTACCAAGGGCACGACCCTCATGGACACGGGGATGCCGGTCATCGTGCTCACCACGAGGGGTGCGCGGAGCGGCAAGATCCGCAAGACACCGCTGATGCGCGTCGAGCACGAGGGCCGGTACGCCGTGGTCGCCTCGCTGGGCGGGGCGCCCAAGCACCCGGTCTGGTACCACAACATCAAGTCCGACCCCCACGTGGAGCTGCAGGACGGCCCGGTGAAACGGGACATGACGGCCCGTGAGATCACCGGCACGGAGAAGGCCGAATGGTGGGAGCGTGCCGTCGCGGCGTACCCGCCGTACGCCGACTACCAGAAGAAGACGGACCGGGAGATCCCGGTGTTCGTCCTGGACCCGGTCGACGGGGGCTGAGCCGGCGGGCGGAAGTTCCTCCGCAGCCGTGCGCATGGTCCCGTCGATGCCGGGAACGCGTGCGTCAGGCCCCGCCGCGCTCCCCCGTCGCGGCGGGGCTTTCCGCTGCCTCCCCGGCGAGCCGGTCGGTGACGTCGAGGAAGATCTGCCGCGCCTCGGGCACGGTGCGCGCGATCGAGCCCTTGATGCGCACGGCGACCTCCTCCACCCGCTCGCTGTCCAGACCGGGCACCAGGTCGATCCGGGCGGCCACCAGGGTGGAGTCCAGCCCCGTCTTCATGGTGAACAGGGCCTCGACGCTGTCGATCTCCGGCTGCGCGCACAGCAGCGCCCGGATGCGGCCGCTGGCCTCAGGGTCGGCGGCCTCGCCGATCAGCTGGTCGCGGGCCTCGCGGCCCAGCCGGTACGCCACGTACACGAGCAGCGCGCCGATCGCGAGCGAGGCGCAGGCCTCCCACACCACCTGTCCGGTGACCATGTGCAGGGCCATTCCGGTCATCGCGAGGGTCACGCCGAGCACCGCGGTGCCGTCCTCGGCGACGACCGTGCGCAGGGCCGGGTCGCGCAGCCCGGTGGCGAGCCCGCCCTGGCCCCGCACCTGGTGGAGGGCGCGCAGCAGGGAGGCTCCCTCCGCGAGCAGGGCGACGCCGAGCACGATCAGCCCGGCCACGTAGCCGCCGAGTTCCTCCTGGGCGCCGGTGCGCAGGGCCTCGACCCCTTGGTAGAAGGAGAAGCAGCCACCCATGACGAAGATGCCGACGGCTGCCAGCAAGGACCAGAAGAACCGTTCCTTGCCGTATCCGAAGGGGTGCCGGCGGTCGGCGGGGCGGCGGCTGCGGCGCAGGGCGGCGAGCAGGAAGACCTCGTTCAGGCTGTCGGCCACCGAGTGCGCCGCCTCCGACAGCAGCGCGGGCGAGCCCGCCACGAGTCCCCCCCCCGCCTTGGCGGCGGCTATCACCAGGTTGGCCGCGAGCGCGACCAGTACCGTGACACGCGTCTTGCGGTCGGCACCGGCGTCGGCCTCGCGGGCCGTCGTCCCGTGGTCCGTCCCGTCGTCGCTCCCCCGCGCCGTCCCGTGGTCGGTCCCGTGGTCGGTCCCGTGATCCTTCTTGTCTTCCGAAGCTGTCCCAGTCACGAGGGCCCGAATGCCCTCGGCCGACCGGGCTCACACCCGCCTTGTGGGTGGCCCACCAGTGCCGACCGCCGAAAACGGGGAACGCGTCCTGGGGAGCACACGAACGACCGGAAGGCGGGGCCATGAGCGGCGACGGCGGAACGCCCGGCAACAGCGGCTACGGCAGGAAGGCGTTCAAGCGGTCCAGGAGCCACTTCGCGGACCGGATCACCGCGGACGGCCGGGACGGCTGGCCCGTGGAGCCCGGCCGCTACCGGCTGGTGGTGAGCCGTGCCTGTCCATGGGCGAGCCGCGCCCTCGTCTCACGACGCCTGCTCGGGCTGGAGGACGCCCTGTCCCTGGCCGTCGCCGACCCCCTCCAGGACGACCGCAGCTGGCGCTTCACCCTCGACCCCGACGGCCGCGACCCGGTGCTCGGCATCCGCTTCCTCAGCGAGGCCTACGACCGACGCGAGACCGGCTACCCGGGCGGGGTGAGTGTGCCGGCGGTCGTGGACGTGCCCAGCGGGCAGCTGGTCACCAACGACTACCAGCGGATCACCCTGGACCTCGCGACCGAGTGGACGTCCCTGCACCGGCCGGGGGCACCCGACCTGTACCCGGACGCCCTGCGCGACGAGATCGACGAGGTGATGGCCGACGTCTACGAGGACGTCAACAACGGCGTCTACCGGGCGGGGTTCGCCACCGGTCAGGAGGAGTACGAGACGGCGTGCGCGGGGGTCTTCCGACGACTGGAGGCGCTCACGCCCCGGCTGGAACGGCAGCGCTACCTGGTCGGTGACACGATCACGGAGGCGGACATCCGGCTGTTCACCACACTCGTGCGTTTCGACGCCGTCTACCACGGTCACTTCAAGTGCAACCGCTGGAAGCTGACGGAGAACCCGGTGCTGTGGGGGTACGTCCGCGACCTGTTCCAGACGCCCGGCTTCGGCGACACCGTCGACTTCGACCACATCAAACGCCACTACTACCAGGTGCACACCGGCATCAACCCGACCGCCGTCGTGCCCCTGGGCCCGGACCTGTCCGGCTGGCTCACGCCCCATCACCGGCAGGAGCTGGGCGGGCGACCGTTCGGTGACGGGACCCCACCGGCGCCGGTCCGCGCCGACGAAGCGGTTCCGGCACCGGGCGGGCCCTGACCGTACGACCGACCGACGACACACGCATCCGAACCCAAGGAGACCCACGTGGGCAAGAAAAAGAAGAAGACGCTCCCCCTCGCCTACAAGCCCGTCGGCTTCGTGCTGGGCTGGGCGGGCGGTGCGCTGGCCGGGATGGCCTTCCAGAAGACCTGGAAGGTGCTCCGGCACGAGGACGACGCGCCCGACGCGCTGGACCCGGACCGCGGCTGGGGGGAGATCCTGCTGGCCGCCGCGATCCAGGGCGCCATCTTCGCCGCGGTGCGCAGTGCGGTGGACCGGACCGGCGCCAAGGCCATCGAACGCTCGACGGGCGTCTGGCCGACCGACGGAAAGGGCGGCCGGGACTGACCGGACCCCCGGGCCCGGCCCCCCGTCCCCGACGGCACCCGGCAGGCGCTAGCCCTGCTTGGGTGCCGTCGGCGTGACACCACGGCGCATCGTGAAGGAGTGACCCGCGGGATCGGAGAAGCCCCGCTCCTCGTACGGGCCGGCCGCGTCCTTGGCCTCCAGCGGGCGCCCGCCGAGCCCCACGACCCCGCGTTCGGCCTCGTCGAGGTCGTCCACGACGAAGTCCAGGTGTGCCTGGAGCGAGTTCTCGGGGCGGGGCCAGCTCGGCGGGGTGGCGTTCACGTCCCGCCGGAACGCCATGCGGAAGCCGCCGGCCCCCCGGATCTCGATCCGGTTGGCGGTCGCTTCGGTCTCTTCCCCGCCCAGCAGCTCTTTGTAGAACTCGGCGAGCCGCTCGGGTTCGGCGCAGTCGAGCACCACGACGCCCGCGTTGACCAGTGCCATGTCTCCTCCGGAGGATTCGGGGCCGCGGGGCGTACGTGTCCCGCGCCCTGTACCTTGCGGATATCCCGGCCCGGCCGAATCAGTCGGGGGGCGGCCATCGCCGTCGCGCACGAGGCAGCGGCGCTCCGACTCGCCCGTGTCGCGCAGGAGTTGCGTGTGCCGAGGGCGGGGCGCGAGCCCGGGCGGGGCTCGGCGATCCGCCGCGGGTCGCGGCAGGTCGCAGGCGCGGGAGTGTACGCGGCCCCCGCGGCGTGAGCAGTAACCAAGATCACGACCGGGTGCCGCGTAGATCATTTAGGGTCGGGGCAGCCTCGTATCGCTTCTCGATTCAACTTCCGGATCGGGAAGCCCGGTTCGAGTGTGCGGACGGTCTCGCGACCGTCCGCTCGCAGGGGCGGGGGGACTCTGCGTCTCGTCTCCCGAAAGGAAACACATGTCTCAGGACGTCCGCTTCGACCTCCCCTTCGACACCCCGGTCAGCCCGCATCTCGCCCGGGCCCGCGACCGCCACCTGCGCTGGGTGCGCGAGCGGGGCCTGGTCCGCAGCCGGATCGGGTTCGAGGAGTACCGGTCCTGGGACCTGGCACAGGCCGCCGCCCGTACCTACCCCCACGCGTCGGCGGACGACATGGTCGTCCTGATGAACTGGTTCTCCCTGGCCTTCCTCTTCGACGACCAGTTCGACGCCGGCCGGCCGGACCGCGCGGAGCGCATAGCGGAGGTGGCGCGGGAGCTCATCGCCACGCCGCTGCGTCCGGCGGGCACGCCGCCCCGGGTCGAGTGCCCCATCACCGTGGCCTGGGCGGAGGTCTGGGAACATCTTTCGGATGGCATGTCCCTGACATGGATATCCCGGTTCGCGGCCTCCTGGGGCAGGTTCCTGGTGGCGCACTGCGAGGAGGTCGACCTGGCGGCCGGCGGCCGGGCCGGGTCCCTCGGACTCGACGACTACGCGGCCTTCCGACGCCGTACGGTCGGCATCCACCACAGCATCGACGCGGGCGAGCGCAGCCGCCGCTTCGAGGTGCCGGCCGCGGCGATGGCGCACCCGCTGATGGAGCGGCTGCGGGATCTGGCCGCGGACACGATCGGGTTCATGAACGACATCCACTCCTTCGAACGCGAGCGCCGGCGAGGTGACGGCCACAACCTCATCGCCGTCCTGCACCGGGAGCGGGGCTGCTCGTGGCAGGAGGCCGCCGACGAGGCGTACCGCATGACGACCGCCTGCCTGGACGAGTACGTCGCCCTGGAGAGCCGCGTGCCGCTGATGTGCGACGAGCTGGGCCTGGACGCGGACGAGCGGGCCCGGGTGGCGATGGGGGTGGAGGCCATCCAGCACTGGATCAACGGCAACTACGAGTGGGCACTGACCACCGGCCGCTACGCGGCGGCCAAGGACGGCCCGGTGGCCATGGCCGAGCTGGCCGGGCGGGGCTCGGTGGACGACCTGCTGACCGTGTGAGGGCGCGGTCCGCCCGGCCGGGGCACTCCGGCCGGGCGGGACGGGCCCCGGGGCCGGGTCCTAGACGGTGAACTCCACCGGCAGGCTGTCCAGCCGCGACTCCCAGGTGGAGGCCGTGGACGTCAGGTCGGCCGGCGGCACGGCCAGGCGCAGCCCGGGCAGCCGGTGCAGCAGGACGTCGACGGCCGTCTCGATGATGGCCTGGCCGATGTTCTGCCCCGGGCACTCGTGCGGGCCGGCGCTGAAGGCCAGGTGCGAGGCGTTGCCGTGCACCGAGACGGCGGTGTCGGGCCGGACCTCGGGATCGTGGTTGCCGGCCGCGAGGCCCAGCACGAGGAGGTCGCCCTTCTTGACCGGACAGCCGCCGAGTTCGAGGTCGGCCGTGGCGAACCGGCCCGGCAGCACCGCCAGCGGCGGGGAGTTCCACATCACCTCCTCCACGACCGCGGACAGGTTCAGCTGCCCGCTCACCAGACCGGACAGCCAGGACGTGTCCGTGAGGACGAGCTGGAGCGTCCGGGCCAGCAGGTTGCTGGTCGTGGTGTGGGCGGTGATCAGGACCAGACGCAGATGGTTGACGATCTCGTCCTCGTCGAGCCCGGAGTGGTGCTCGATGAGACCGGAGGTGAAGTCGGATCCGGGCTCCTGCCGCTTGCGCGCGGCGAGTTCGCCGAGGATGCCCATGATGCGCTCGTTGTGCGTGAGGGCGTCCGCTCCGCCCTTGATCACCTGCTTGCTGGACTCGGCGAGGTTCCGTCCCTCCCGCTCGGCGAGTCCGAAGACCCGGGTGAGCACGAGCATGGGCAGGTACTCGGCGAAGTCGGCCACCAGGTCCGCGCGGCCGGCGCCGGCGAACGCGTCGATCTGCTTGTGCGCGAAGTGCGTGACGTGCCGGCGGATGCCCCGGCCGGCCACGGCGTACAGGTTGTCGGTGACCGCCCCGCGCAGCCGGCGGTGGGGTTCGCCGTCCTGGGAGACGCAGTCGGGGCGCCAGCCCACCATCTGCATCAGCGGGGACGTCGCATCGACCCGGCCGTCGCGGAAGTCCCGCCAGATCCGCGAGTCGCGGCTGAACTGGAGGGGGTTGTCCAGCACCCGCCGGTTCTCCCGGTACCCGAGTACCAGCCAGGCGGGCACGTCGCCCTCCAGGAGCACCGGGGCGAGAGGTCCGTGCTCCTTGCGCAGGCGGGCGTAGATGTCGTGCGGGTCGGTCGCCGCCTCGGGGCCGTAGAGCCGGGTGGCGCCCTCTCCGTGGACGACGGGGCAGCCGCCGCCGGTGCGGCCGTCGGGGGTCCGGGCGTCGTTCATCGGGGCTCCAGGGCGGCTGCCGAGCGGTCCTGCAGATGCCGTATCAGCGTGACCAGGACGTCGCGGCTGGCGGTGCGGTCCCGGGCGTCGAAGGAGACGACCGGGGTGTGCGGCCCGATGTCCAGGGCGTCGCGGATCTCCTCGACCGGGTAGGGACGGGAGTCGGGGAAGACGTTGAGCGCGATGACGAAGGGCACCCGCTGCCGCTCCATCTCCTCGATCGCCCGGAAGCTGGAGGCGAGCCGCCGGGTGTCCACCAGGACGACCGCGCCGAGCGCCCCCTTGAAGAGCCCGTTCCACAGGAACCAGAACCGCTCCTGCCCCGGGGTGCCGAACAGGTAGAGCATGAGCGTGTCGTTCAGGCTGATCTTGCCGAAGTCCAGGCTGACGGTGGTCTGCGTCTTGTCCGCGACCCCGATGAGGTGGTCCACGTCGGCGCTGGCCTGGGTGAGGGTCTCCTCGGTGGTCAGCGGTTTGATGTCGCTGACGGAGCGGACCATGGTGGTCTTGCCCGTGCCGAAGCCGCCGGCGATCATCACCTTCACCGAACGGGTCTCCCCGGCCGTCGGCGACCCCGGTCGGTCAAAGCCTTTCAAGTCCACTGAGTACCTCCTCGAGGAGCGCCAGGTCGGGCCCGCGGCCGGCGCCGTGCGCCGGGATGGGATCACGGGCTTCGACGCGGCCCGCCTGGAGCAGGTCGGACAGCAGCACCGCGAGAATGTTGAACGGCAGGTGGAGGTGGGCGCCGAGCTCGGCCACCGACAGCGGTTCGCGGCAGCGCCGGAGGATCTCCTCGTGCTCGTGCTGCATGCCCGGTAAGGGGACGGCCCGGGAGACGACGAGGGTCGCCACGTCGAGGGTCGAGGCCGAACCGCCCGGCCCGCTGCGCCCTCCGGTGAGGACGTAGTAGCGCTCCAGACCGGACGGATCGGTCGGTCGGCGGGGAGCACTCATCCAGAGTGCTCCTCCTGGCGCGGAGTGGTGCCGAGGAGTTCACCCATCCTGCGGGCCATGTCGCGCATCTGATGACCCAACAGGCCCTGGTCGAGGCCCTCGCGGGCGAGCACGCCCAGATACGTCTCCAGGCCCGCGCGGACGACGAAGAGGTGTCCGCCGTCCACTTCGATCATCGCCAGCCGCAACTGCCCGGCGTGCTGGGGGAACTGCTCGGCGACCGGCTGGGCCAGCGCCTGCAGTCCGGCCACCACGGCGGCGAAGCGGTCCACGTCGTCGGGGTCTTCGGCGCCGTAGGAGGTGATGGCCTTGCCGTCGCTGGAGGCCACGAGGGCGAAGCGGATCTCCTGGATGGACTCCACAAGGTCGCGGAGCGCCCAGCTCACGTCGGTTCCCTGGTGCGTCATGGGGACTAGTCGCTCTCTTCGGTGCGGTGCCCGGTGGACGCGCCACCGGTGATCGGATCGGGGACGTCGGCGACTTCGGCGGGCGGGGCGGCGCCGGTCGCCGTGCCGGGATCGCGTCCGGCGGTGGCGAAGGCGGCGAGACCCGCGAAGGAGGCGTCCGGCGGAACGGCGGCCCAGGCGGCCGGGTCCGGGCGCACGGCGTGCGCGGCCGGCTCGGGGGCCGGGGCCGCACCGGCGGCCGGCTCCGCACGCCTGCTCCGGCGCCTGGGCAGGCCGCCGGGGGTCGTCCCGGCGGGGTCACCGCCGGCCGGGGCGGGCGCCGGTGCCGTGACGGCGGGGGACGCGGCGAGGGCCGGCGCCCCGCCGGCGTGCGGTGCGATGAGGGCCGGCCGGGTCTCCGGCGCGGCGGCACCCGCCGTGGCGGCGGCCGGCAGCGGGCTGAAGTACTTGTGCGGTACAACGACTACGACAGACGTCCCCAGCCACGGCGAATCCGCGAAGGTCACGCGAATGCCGTAGCGACGGGCGAGGGCTCCGACGACGCGGAGGCCGATGTTGGCGTCCTCCGAGATGCCGCCGAGCCCCGGGCCGGGTGCGGTACCCGCCAGGGCCTGCTCGGCCTCGCGCTTCTTCTCCTCGCTGAGACCCTTGCCGGAATCCTGGATCTCGATGCCGACGCCGTTGGGGACCTCCTTGCCGGAGACGACGACCGGCTCGGTGGGCGGCGAGTAGCGCGCGGCGTTGTCCAGCAGGTGGGCGAAGACCAGCGTGAGGTGGTCCACCAGGCCGCCGTCCACCCCCAGCTCGGGCAGGTGGCGCAGCTCGACGCGGTGGAAGTCCTTGATCCGGCCGATGCCGCCGCGCGCCACGCTCAACAGGCGCTGCGGCTCCTGCCACTGCCGGCCGGGGCGGTCGGAGCCGCCGAGCACACCGATGCTGGCGGCGAGACAGTCGGCGGGGCCGATGGCCTGGTCGAGTTCCATCAGTCCCCGGGCGACGGCCGGCAGCCGTCCGTGCTCGCCCTGCAGTTCGTGCAGACGGCCGCGGAGTTTGCTGGTCAGCACGTGGATGCGGTTGCCCACGCCGATGACGGCCTGTTCGGCGGAGGTCGAGCGGTCGAACTCCGCCTCCACGCCGATCAGCGCGGTCCTGAGGACCTTGCGCAGTCCGGCCTGCAACTCGGCGCCGACCTTGGCGCACTGCTCGACGGTGGGCAGGATGTCGTCGATCGCGTCGCCGGCGCGCAGTCTGCGCATCGACTCGGGCAGCTGCTCGTCGGCGAGCCTGGACACCGCGGCCAGCTGGTGACCGAGCTGCTCCTGCCAGGCCTCGGCCTGCTCGGCGAGGCGGGTCTCGTACGTCGCGGCCTGCTCGGCCAGCCGGTCCTCGCAGGCCCGGGCGTGTTCCGTCAGCCGCGCCTCGTGGCTCTGTGCCTGTTCGGTGAGCTGCGCGTCCAGGGCGGCACGTTCGGCGGCGAAGGTGCGTTCCAGGCCGGCCACGTGCCGCTGCCACTGCTGCGCGTGCTCGGTCTGCGCGGCGCGGTGGGTGTGCTCGGCCCGGCGCAGCTGGGCGCGGGTACGCAGCAGGAGGCGAACGCACACGGTGCCCGCGGCCGTCGCCACCACACCGGCGACGGCCGCGGTTATTCGCTCCGGGCTCATGAACGTGGCGGCCACCGTCCCGCCTCCCAGACCCAGCGGCATCAGCCACCAGCTGTACCAGGCGACAGGGGCCCGCGCCGCCGGTGGCGGAGTGGCGAGTTCCATCTGCATCCTTCGAACCAGAACGATCGAACATGGGGGGTGTGCAAGGGGGACCGCACTCATGAGCGCGCATCGCGAGCCGACCCGTCGCGGCCGTGTCAACTCGCAGCGCCGCCAGGGAGCTTATCGGTTGGGAACCCTAAAAGATCAATTCCGGGGTGCTGCGGAAGTGAGGATTCCGTCACGCTCGGGCAGCGGGCGAACGCACCGTTTCCCCGACGTGGCGCGGCGAGGCAAGCTGGGTGACCATGAGCGACGTGAACACCATGCGAGCCATCAGCCAGGACGTCCTCGGCGGTCCCGAGGTCCTGAAGGAAGTACGGGTCGACCGCCCCGAGCCCCGTCCGAACGAGGTGCTGGTCCGGGTGCGTGCCGCCGGGGTGAACCCGACCGACTGGAAGCACCGGGCGAACGGCGGCTTCCTCGGTGAGCCGCCCTTCGTGCTGGGCTGGGACGTCTCGGGGGTGGTGGAGGCGGTGGGGATCGGCGTCGCGGCGTTCCGGCCCGGCGACGAGGTCTTCGGCATGCTCTCCTACCCGTTCGGCCACGGCTCCCACGCGGAGTACGTCACCGCCCCCGCGCGCACCTTCGTGCACCTGCCGGCCGGGGTCGACCACGTCCGGGCCGGGGCGCTCCCGCTGGTCTCGCTGACGGCGTGGCAGGCCCTGGTGGAGCGGGCGGACGTGCGGCCGGGGCAGCGGGTGCTGGTCCACGCGGCGGCCGGCGGGGTGGGGCACGTGGCGGTGCAGATCGCCAAGGCGCGGGGTGCCCATGTGATCGGTACCGCCAGCGCGGCCAAGCACGAGTTCCTGCGCTCCCTCGGGGCGGACGAGACGGTGGACTACCGGGAGACGGACTTCGCCGAGGCCGTGAAGGACGTGGACGTCGTCCTGGACACGATCGGCGGTGACACGTCCCTGCGTTCGCTGCGCGTGCTGCGTCCGGGCGGGATCGTGGTGTCGATCCTGCCGGTCGGCTCGGAGGAGTTCTTCGAGGAGGCCGAGCGGCTCGGCGTGCGGGCGGCCCGGATGCTCGTGGACGCCGACCGGGCCGACCTGCGGGAGATCGCCCACCTGGTCGAGTCCGGGAAGCTGCGGGCCACCATCGCGAAGACGTTCCCGCTGGCCGCCGCGGCGGAGGCGCACGCGCTGGGCGAGACCGGCCGCACCACGGGCAAGATCGTCCTCGTGGTCGACTGATCGGCCTGCCCAGCAAATTTCAATGACATATGTCAATCGAACATGCTCAAACTCGCTCGATCGGGGTAACTTCCGGGGCGGAGTCATCAGTTGCGCCACCGGACCAGGCTGGAGGCAAGGTCGCCGTGCGGCAGGAACCCGCGTCGTCCACCCGGCATCTGCACGTGCGCCACGAACGCGGGCACACGGTGCTGGAGCTCCGGGGTGAGATCGACATCGCGTCGGCCGCGGAGGTCGCCCCGCACCTGGACCGGGAGGCGGGGCGCCCCGGCGCCCGGGTCGTGCTCGACCTCGGCGGGGTCGACTTCTTCGACTGCTCCGGCCTGCGCCTGCTGTACCGGGCCCGTCGCCAGGCGCTGGACCACGGCGGGCAGGTGCACCTCGTGTGCACCCACCCGCTGACCCTGCGCATGCTGCGGATCACCGGCCTCGCGCGGCTGCTGCCCCCGCGGGCCACCCTGGAGGAGGTGCTCGGCGTCACCCGCCCGGCGGAGGGTCGAACAGGGCACTGACCGACTCGCCGTTGTGGATGCGGCGCACGGCCTCGGCCAGCGCGGGGGCGATCGACAGGACGCGCAGCTTCTCCGTGTGGTCGTCGGTCGGCACCGGCACGGTGTTGGTGCACACGATCTCCAGCACGTCCGGCTGGTCACTGAGCCGCTTGAGGGCGCCGGACGCGAACAGCCCGTGCGTGCAGGCGAGGCGGATGGTGCGCGGTCCCGCCTCCCGCAGCCGGTCGAGGAGTTCGAGAACCGTACTGCCCTTGGCGATCTCGTCGTCGAGGACGATGACGTCGCGCCCGGCGACGTCCCCGATCACGGCGTTGATACTGACCCGGTCGTCGGCGTAGCGCTGCTTGGCGCCGGCCGCGACCTGGGCGCCCAGCATCCGGGCGAACGCGGCGGCCTCCTTGGCGTTGCCCAGGTCCGGCGAGACGACCGTGGTGCGGGACAGGTCGTACCGCCGGAAGTGCGCGGCCAGTTCACGCAGCGCGTGCAGGTGGTCGACCGGGACCGAGAAGAAGCCGTGCACCTGGGGCGAGTGCAGGGTCATGGCCAGCACCCGGCCCGCGCCCGCCGCCACCAGCAGGTCCGCCACGAGGCGTCCGCCGAGCGAGATGCGCGGCGCGTCCTTCTTGTCGGAGCGGGCGTAGGAGTAGTGCGGCATGACGACGGTGATGCGTCCGGCCGACGCCCCGCGGGCCGCGTCGCACATCAGCAGCAGCTCGACGAGGTGCTCCTGGACCGGCTTGACCAGCGGCTGCACCAGGAAGACGTCCCGCTCCCGGCAGTTGGCCCGCAGCTGCACCTCCAGGCAGTCGTTGGCGAACCGGCTCACCCGGGTGGGGCTGAGGGGTACGCCCAGGTGCGCGCAGACCTCCTCGGCCAGCTCGGGGTGGGCGCTACCGCTGAACACGGCGATGTCTCGCACGGACGCTCCTCGCGTGATCCTGTCCGGATGCTGTCCGGCCGGGAGCCTCAGCTTACGGATATTCGGTTGCCGCGGCCCCGGGGGCCGGGGCCATGATGGAGGCCGCCGTGTCCCCTCAGGTCAGGAACCCCCGCATGCGCCGACCCCTCGGAATCACCCAGTGCCCCTTCCGGCCCACGGTTCCCGAGGACTCGACACCGCATGCACGTCCCGAACACCCTGAACACCCTGAACATCGGCATCCTGGCCCACGTCGACGCCGGTAAGACCAGTCTCACCGAGCGGCTCCTCTTCGATCACGGCGCCATCGACCGGCTCGGCAGCGTCGACGCGGGCGACACCCGCACGGACGACGGCGGGATCGAGCGCCGCCGCGGCATCACCATCCGTTCCGCCGTCGCCGCCTTCACCGTCGGCGACACCCAGGTCAACCTGATCGACACGCCGGGGCACTCCGACTTCGTGGCCGAGGTGGAGCGCGCCCTGGAGGTCCTCGACGGGGCGGTACTGGTGCTGTCCGCGGTCGAGGGCGTGCAGGCGCGCACCCGGGTGCTGATGCGCACGCTGCGGCGGCTGCGGCTGCCCACCCTCGTCTTCGTCAACAAGATCGACCGGACCGGGGCGCGCACCGAGGAGCTGCTCGCCGACGTCCGGCGCCTGCTGACGCCGCACGTCGCGCCGTTGACCGAGGTCACGGACGCCGGCACCGGACACGCCCGCGTCACGCTCCGCCCGCCGGACGGGCGGACCGCCGAGGCGCTGGCCGAGGTCGACCCGGAGATCCTGGCCGCGCTGGTGGACGGCCCCGCACCGACCGCCGGGGAGCTGGCCGCCGCGCTCGCGGCCCGCACCGCCGACGGCTCCTTCCACCCGCTGCACCACGGCTCCGCCCTCGGCGGGCAGGGCGTCGCGGAGCTGGTCGGGAGCCTGGTCCGGCTGGTCCCGCCCGCCTGTCGCCCGGCGGCCGGCGCCGCGGGCCCGCGCGGCACGGTCTTCGCCGTGCGCCCCGCGCCCGACGGCGAGCGGACGGCGTACCTGCGGCTCCACGACGGTGAGGTGCGCCCGCGCCAACGGCTCACCTTCCTGCGGCGCGAGGCCGACGGCCGGACCACCGAGGTCTCCGGCCGGGTGACCCGCCTCGACGTGATCGGCCGGCCCGGGACGCTCACCGCCGGCAACATCGCGGCCCTCACCGTGCCCGGCGGCCTGCGCGTCGGCGACCGGCTCGGCGCCCGGAGCGACCGGGCCCCGCAGTTCGCGCCGCCGACGCTCCAGACCCTGGTCCGGGCCCGGCACCCGGAGCAGGCCGCGCCGCTGCGCGCCGCCCTGCTGGCCCTCTCCGACCAGGACCCGCTGCTGCACGTCCGGCCGACGGCGTCGGGCGCCACGGCGCTGCTCCTGTACGGGGAGGTCCAGATGGAGGTGCTGGCGGCGACGCTGGCGGAGGACTTCGGCATCGAGGCGGACTTCGCACCGGGCCGCGCCCGGTTCCTGGAGCGTCCGGCCGGCACCGGGGAGGCCGCGGAGGAGATGCCGTGGCTGGACCGCACCCGGTACTGGGCGACCGTGGGACTGCGCGTGGAGCCGGGCGCGCGCGGCTCGGGCGGGGTGTTCGCCCACGAGACGGAACTCGGCGCCCTCCCCCGCGCCTTCCACCAGGCCGTCGAGGAGACGGTCCACGCCACCCTGCTGACCGGTCTGACCGGGGCGCCG
This sequence comes from Streptomyces sp. NPDC047853, assembly GCF_043204535.1. Lineage (NCBI taxonomy): Bacteria > Bacillati > Actinomycetota > Actinomycetes > Kitasatosporales > Streptomycetaceae > Streptomyces > Streptomyces sp. NPDC047853. Next base: position 488,954 of record NZ_JBIDCI010000004.1, read on the forward strand.
GTCACGGACTACCGGGTCACGCTGACCCGCTCCGGGTTCAGTTCGCCGGTCAGCACCGCCGCCGACTTCCGCGGGCTGACCCGGATCGTGCTGCGGCGGGCCCTGGAGCGGGCCGGGACCCGGCTGCACGAGCCGCTCCACGCGTTCGAGGCGGAGGTGCCCCCCGATGCGCTGGCGCCCGTGACGGCCCGGCTCGCCTCGCTGGGCGCGGAGTTCACCGGCACGACCGGCGGCGCCGACGGCTGGCTGATCACCGGTGAGCTGCCGGCCCGGCGGGTGCGGGAGGCGGAGCTGGCGCTGCCGGGCCTCACGCGCGGAGAGGCGGTGTGGTCCTCCCGGCCGTCCGGGGACCGTCCGCTGAAGCCGCCGCACTGACGTGGGCGGTCGCGCGCTCCCCCGCTCCCCCGCCGCCGCTCCGGCCTCCGCCAACTCCCCGGTCTGCCCGGGGAGATGGAGGGCATCAGGTCAGTAGGAAGGAGGGCCGTCGCCATGACGACTCCCATCAGGAAGCTCCCCGGGCGGGTGCCCGGCTGGGCGAAGGTGCTGGGCGCGCTCGTGCTGGTGCTCGTCGTGCTGTTCGCGGGACTGCGGCTGAGTGTCGTACCGGGACTCAAAGACCTGTTCGGCACCGAGACCCAGGACCGCTCGGGTCCGGCGCTGCTGGAGTCCATCCAGGACATGAGCCGCTACGAGGCCGCGTCCGGCAACTTCCAGGTCGTCGTGGACCTGGAGAAGGACACCAAGTTCCTGCCCGACGCGGTCCGCGGCAGCCGCACCCTGTACGTCGGGGCGGGCACCGTCGGCGCCTACGTCGATCTCGGGAAGGTCGGCGAGGACGACGTGACGGTCGACGACGACCGCACCTCGGCCACGCTGCGGCTGCCGCACGCCGCGCTCGGTGAGCCGGCCCTCGACCCCGACCGCTCCTACGCCGTGTCCAAGCAGCGCGGGCTCCTCGACCGCCTCGGTGATCTGTTCTCGGACAACCCCAACGGTGAACAGGCCGTGCAGAAGCTCGCGGCCCGGCACATCGGCGAGGCGGCGAAGGACAGCGAACTCAGGGCCCGCGCCGAGACCAACACCACGGCGATGCTCCGGGGCCTGCTGCGCTCCCTCGGCTTCGAGAAGGTACAGGTGACCTACGGGTCCTGAGCACCCGTCCGGCCACGGCGGCGAGGGCCCGGCGGTGACCGGAGTGTCCCGGCCGGGCGGGGGAAAACGGAGGAGGCGGACGCGGCCGGGTCCCTGGACCGGACCCCACGGCCCGACCGGCATCCTCGGCGAATCGGCGGGCAACCGGCCCACCACGCGAAGACTGTGACGACTGGAGGACCGAATGGCTCGTGCCGCCTCGGGGCCGCGTTCCCTGCTGCGCCCCCGCGCCGCCAAGACCCCGCGCCCCCGCCCCACCAAGGCGGAGGCGCCCGACCGTCGCGAACGGCGCCCGCTCCCCCTCCCGTTGCGCCTGCTGGCGACGGCGTGCGCCTTCGTCTTCATGGTGGCGTTCGCGGTGGTGCTGGCGCGACTGACGCTGAACCCCTCCCCCGCGTCGGAGGCGCTGACGCACACCAACATGCACCCCGGCAGGTCGCTGAGGGCCTATCTGGACCAGCCCGCGCTGCGCGACGCCGTCAAGCAGATCGGCGGCAACATCCTGCTGGGGGTCCCCTTCGGCGTGCTGGTCCCGGTCGTCGCCCCGCGTACCCGCGGGCTGCTGCGGGTGCTGCTGCTGACGGCGATCGTGATGCTGCTGGTCGAGTTCGCGCAGGGCGCCCTCGTGACCGGTCGGGCCTTCGACATCGACGACGTGATCCTCAACAGCACGGGTGCGCTGATCGGTTACCTGCTCCTGGGCCGACGGATGAGCCGCGCGGTGCACGCGCGCAAGCCCCGCGACTGAGGGAAGGTCAACTGGTCCGTACCAAGGTATTGACCACCCCTTAGCTCACTACTTAAATCAAGAGGAGACCCCCTTACCCCCCACCTCGGTCGGCGCTCCCCTCCCGGGACGCCGTACGGAAGGGAGAGCCGTGGCACGTCCACGCCTGCTCCGCAGATGTCTCCTCGCCGCCGCCCTGTCCGCCGGGCTGGCCGCCTCCCTGGTGTCCGGCCCGGCGCAGGCCGGTCCCGAAGTCGCCGGATCCGCCGCCGCGCCCGCGGCCGTGACGTTCTCCGACACCTTCGACGGACCCGCCGGCGCGGCCGTCGACTCCTCGAAGTGGCAGATCGAGACCGGCGACAACGTCAACAACCACGAACGGCAGTACTACACCGCGGGCAACCGGAACGCGGCGCTCAACGGCCAGGGCCAGCTGGTCATCACGGCCCGCAAGGAGAACCCGGCCAACTACCAGTGCTGGTACGGCACCTGCCAGTACACCTCCGCCCGGCTCAACACCTCCGGCAAGTTCACGGCGCAGTACGGACACGTCGAGGCCCGGATGAAGGTGCCGCGCGGACAGGGCATGTGGCCCGCGTTCTGGATGCTCGGCACCCCGGTCAACTGGCCGGACTCCGGCGAGATCGACATCATGGAGAACGTCGGTTTCGAGCCCTCCACCGTGCACGGCACGCTGCACGGCCCCGGCTACTCCGGCGCCGGCGGTATCGGCGCCGGCTACACCCTGCCGGGCGGCCAGGCCTTCGCCGACGGCTTCCACACCTTCGCCGTCGACTGGGCGCCCGACTCCATCACCTGGTCGGTCGACGGCAACGTCTACCAGCGGCGCACCCCGGCCGACCTGGGCGGGAAGCAGTGGGTGTTCAACAGGCCGTACTTCCTGATCCTGAACCTGGCGGTCGGCGGCTACTGGCCCGGTGACCCGGACGCCTCGACGGTCTTCCCGCAGTCGCTGGTGGTGGACCACGTGTCGGTGACGACGAGCGACTCGGGGACGGGCGGCGCGATCCGCGGCCTGGCCGGCAAGTGTGTGGACGTCGCCGCGGCGAACTCCGCCAACGGCACCCCCGTGCAGCTCTACGACTGCAACGGCACGGCGGCCCAGCGGTGGACGGTGGGCGCCGACGGCACGGTCCGGGCGCTCGGCAAGTGCCTGGACGTCAACGGCGGCGGAACGGCGGACGGCACGGTGGTCCAGCTGTGGGACTGCAACGGCAGCGCGGCCCAGCGCTGGGTCGTCACCGGGGCCCGCGACATCGTCAACCCCCAGGCCGACAAGTGCCTCGACGTGGCGGGCAACAACTCGGCCAACGGCACCCGGTTGCAGATCTGGACCTGCACGGGCGGCGCCAACCAGAAGTGGACGGTCGGCTGAGGCACCCGGGTGCGGCGAGGGCCCGTCCGACGCCTGCCGTGTCCGCCCGCCGGGCGGCAGGGCACCGTCGGGCGGGCCTCAGTGCGGCGTCCAGGTGAACTTGTCGCCGCCCACCCAGCGGACCACGTCCGGGTCGTCGAGGTCGTGGACCGTGATGCCGAAGGCCGCGGCGGCCTCCAGGACGTCGGTGACGGCCCTGGCCTCACCGACCACCTGCCCGTCGATCTCGACGATCCGGAACGGCGGCGTACCCGGCTGCACCCGGAGCACGACGATCCGCGGTCTGCCGATGTGCGGGGTGTCGATTTCGGTCATGCATCGAGGGTAGGCCGGGCCCTCCGCTCCCGCTCAGGGCCGCCGCCAGGCGTCGCTCGTCAGATGGGATCCGGCCATCGGGCCCATCCGGAGCATGCCGCCGTCCACGCTCCACGAGGCCCCCGTGACGTAGCCGGCGTCGGGCCCGGCGAGGAAGGCGATCACCGCGGCGACCTCGCGCGCGTCACCGGGCCGCCCGAGGGGCACGCCCGGACGGCGCTCGGTGTGCGGGTCGGTGTCCTCCTGGCCGGTCATGGGCGTGGCGATCTCGCCGGGCGCCACCGCGTTGACCGTGATGCCGTGCTCGGCCAGCTCGATCGCCATCACCTGGGTGAGCAGGCCGAGCCCGCCCTTGGCCGCGCAGTACGGGGCGGCGCCCACCCGCGGCTGGTGCTCGTGGACCGAGGTCACGTTGACGATCCGGCCGCCCTCCCCCTGCCGGATCATGCGCCGGGCCGCCTTCTGCCCGCACAGGAAGGGACCGGCCAGGTCGACGTCGAGAACGTGCCGCAGGTCGTCCAGGCCCAGGTCGAGGAAGGGCGTGGCGGTGCCCGTACCGGCGTTGTTGACGAGGACGTCGATCCGGCCGAGCCGCTCGCACAGCTCGTCGACCGTGTCCGCGGCCTCGGGGAGCCGGGCCAGGTCGACCTGGGCGGTCTCCGCCCGGCGGCCCAGGGCCCGCACCTCCCGCGCGGTCCGCTCCGCGCCCTCCCGGTCGGTGTGCCAGGTGACGCCGACGTCCATCCCCGCCTCGGCCAGGCGTACGGCGGTGGCGCGGCCGATACCGGAGTCGGAGCCGGTGACGACGGCCACCCTGGCGTCGGACGGGCTGGGGCTGGGCATGGCGGACCTCCTCCTCGGCGCTCCTCGGTTCCTCTGCCCCGCGCTCGGAGCGGTGCGCGGGGCGTCGCAGTACCCGGGTGCGGTGCGGACAAACCGCCCGTCCGTGGTGCGGGGCCGCGGCGGCTGGGGAACCCTGGACGTGCCGGAGGAGTGTGAGGGAGCGCGAAGGGCTCCGCTGCCCCGGTGGCAGTCGGTGGCACCGGAGCGGGAGGAGGCGCCGATGGAACCCGTCGAGGCGCTGGAGCGGATCGCGTTCCTGCTGGAGCGGTCCCAGGAGCCGACGTACCGGGTCCGCGCCTTTCGCACCGCGGCCCGGGTGCTGGGCGAGCTGTCGGCCGCCGAGCTGCGCGAACGGGCGGGCTCCCTGGAGTCGCTGAAGGGGGTCGGACCCAAGACGGCGCAGGTGGCGCGGGAGGCCCTGGCCGGGAAGGTGCCGGGCTACCTGGAGAAGCTGGAGGGCGGGGCCGACACCCCGCTGGCCGAGGGCGGTGAGCGCCTGCGGGAACGGCTGCGCGGGGACTGCCACCTGCACTCCGACTGGTCGGACGGCGGCAGCCCGATCGAGGAGATGGGCCGGGCCGCGGCGGCGCTCGGGCACGAGTGGGCGGTGCTGACCGACCACTCGCCGCGGCTCACGGTGGCGCGCGGCCTCTCCCCCGAGCGGCTGCGCGAGCAGCTCGACGTGGTGGCCGCGCTCAACGAGACCTGGGCTCCGTTCCGCCTGCTGACCGGGATCGAGTGCGACATCCTCGACGACGGCTCGCTCGACCAGGAACCGGAACTGCTGGAGCGGCTCGACGTGGTCGTGGTCTCCGTGCACTCCAAGCTGCGGATGGACGCCCGCGCGATGACCCGCCGCATGGTGGCCGCCGTACGCGATCCGCACGCGGACGTCCTCGGGCACTGCACCGGGCGGCTGCTGACCGGGCGAGGGCGGCCGGAGTCGGAGTTCGACGCGGACGAGGTGTTCGCCGCCTGCGCGGAGTCCGGGACGGCCGTGGAGATCAACAGCCGGCCGGAGCGGCTCGACCCGCCGCGCCGCCTGCTGCGCCGGGCGGTGGCGGCGGGCGTGCTGTTCTCCGTGGACACCGACGCGCACGCGCCCGGTCAGCTGGACTGGCAGATCCACGGGTGCGCGCGGGCCGAGGAGTGCGGGGTGCCCGCGGAGCGCGTGGTCACCACGTGGTCGCGGGAAGAGCTCCTGGCCTGGACCCGTGAGGGGCGCACACCGTCCGGAGTGGCGGGCCACTGACGTGGTACCCGCCGGACGATCCACGGACCACGAGAGGAATAGTGCATGGAACGGGCGGCCGTGTTCGACGTCGACGGGACCCTCGTCGACACCAATCACCTGCATGTGACGACCTGGTGGGAGGCGTTCCGGCAGGCGGGGCACCGGGTGCCGATGCACGCCATCCACCGGGCCGTGGGCCTTCCCTCCACCGACCTCGTCGCGCATCTGCTGGGCGAGGACCGGGACACGGACCAGGACGCGGAGCTGAGCGCCGCCCACAAGGCGCTGTACGGGCAGTACTTCGACCGCCTGCCGGCCCTGCCCGACGCCGGCGCGCTGCTGCGCCGCCTGGCCGGCGAGGGCTGGAAGGTGGTCCTCGCCACCTCGGCGGGCGGGCCGGAGCTGGACGCGCTGCGGCGGGCGATCGACGCGGACGACGCGATCGCCGCCACCTCGAGCGCCGACGACGTCGACGCGGGCAAGCCGGCCCCCGAGCCGGTCCAGCACGCCCTGGACCTGGTCGGGGTCCGCGCCGAGCGGGCGGTGTTCGTCGGCGACACCGTCTGGGACATGCGGGCGGGCAGCCGGGCCGGGGTGCGCTGCGTGGCCGTGCTGTGCGGCGGCCTGCCCCGCGCCGACCTGGAGGAGGCGGGCGCGGACGCGGTGTACGCCGACCCGGCGGCCCTGCTCGCCTCCCTGGAGCGGAGCCCCTTCGGATGAGCCGCCGAGGTGTACGTCACGTACGGACGTGCCGGCCGGTGACGCGGATACCCGGTACCGCATGACCGCTGTGACGGAGACGGGCAGGCAGAAACTGAGGGGATGGCGGCCATGGGACGCGGTGGGGCGGGAGGCATCGGCCGTCGGACGGGCCGCCCTGGCCGCCTGCCGGGGGCCGGGCCGTGAGCGGGACCTGGTCGTCCAGTCGCTGAAGGCGGCCGGCGCGGCGCTGCTCGCCTGGCTCGTGGCGGGTGTCTGGATGGACGATCCGATGGCGCTGATGGCGCCCTGGGTGGCGCTCGTCCTCGTGCAGGCCACCGTCTACAGTTCGGTCCGGCTGGCCACCCAGCAGTTCGCGGCGATCTGCGCCGGGGCGCTGGTGGCGTCGGGGGCGCAGGTGCTGACCGACGACAACACGGGGGCGCTGGCGCTGTCCCTGCCGGTGCTCATGCTGGTCGCGAACTGGCCGCGCTTCGGGCAGCAGGGCATCTACGCGGCCACCACCGCCGTGTTCGTCCTCCTCTCCGGCACGGCCGTGTCGGCCTCGGCGGTCGGGCACCGGCTGGGGCAGGCGGCGCTCGGGGCCTTCATCGGCGTGGCGGTCAATGCCCTCGTGCTGCCGCCGATCCATCTGCGGGACGTGCGGGAGAACCTGTCGGCGCTGGCGCGGGAGGCGGGTGACGTGCTGCACTCCGTGGCGGACGACATGCGCAAGAGCGAATGGGACGCGCAGACGGCGACCGGCTGGTCGAGCGACTCCGCGCGGCTGCAGCGGCGTGTGGAGGCGCTGAGGTCGGCACGGTCCTGGAGCCAGGAGAGCCTGCGCCTGACCTCGGGCCCGCTGCGGGTGCTGAACCGGGTGCCCGGCACCGTCCCGCCCGAGGAGGAGGACCAGCGGTGGAGCCGCGTCACCGGACACATCACGGCCCTGATCCGGACCCTGTCGGTCGCGGCGGACGAGCACCGCACCCCCGCTCCCCCCGAGGGACCGGTGCTGGACCTGTGCGCGCGGCTGCTGTGCCTGATCGGCGACGCCTGCCGGACGGAGGCCGACCGGCTGCAGGGCGAGGCCGACCGGGCCCGTCCGGAGGAGGCGACGGAGGCGACCATGCGGGAACTGCACCACCGGTTGCAGGAGGGGCTGCGGGAGCAGGCCGGGCAGGGCGCCGCTCACGCCGCGGTGCTCGGCACGCTGCTGCTCCAGTCCGAGAACCTGTGGGCCGAGATCGTCCCCGAGCCCCAGGCACAGTGACCCACATCACCGCATATCGCGACAGACGGTGGAACACCGGCGGGTCCTTCGCCGTTGAAGAAGGCGTGGGTACGGATGGGACAGTGTCCCCGGGCCTCACCTTCTGCCCACAGGGACGATCGTTCGGCTGAAGCCCTGTGGAGCGTCTCGCCGAGAGGCGACCGCCATCCGTACCCGCCGTCGACCGCCCCGATCGTGATTCCCCCGTCGCGATCGGGGCTTCTCCTTGCGTGCCCTGCGTGCCCCTCCGGCGGGACGGGTACCCGGTGCCCTTCGCGCGGGTACGCGGTGCCCCTTCGCGCGGGTACGCGGCAGAGAGGAGCGCAAGGTGAGCAGCACAGCGGGCAGCAGGATCGTGGTCACGGGTGCCACCGGCAACGTGGGCACCAGCGTGGTCCGGCTTCTGGCGGAGGATCCGGAGGTCGGGTCCGTGCTGGGCCTGGCCCGGCGCGTTCCCGGGTGGTCGCCGCCGAAGACGGAGTGGGCCGCCGTCGACCTGGCCTCGGAGCGTGCCGACCTGGGCGCCCACTTCGCCGGTGCCGACGCCGTGGTGCATCTGGCCTGGGCGTTCCAGCCGACGCACGACCCGGCGACGACCTGGCGCACGAACGTCCTCGGCTCCCTCCGGGTCTTCGAGGCGGTGGCCGCGGCCGGGGTGCCGGCGCTGGTGCACGCCTCGTCGGTCGGCGCGTACTCACCGGGTCCCAAGGAGCGCGCCGTGGACGAGTCATGGCCGACGCACGGCTGGCCGGACGCCGCGTACTGCCGGGAGAAGGCCTATCTGGAGCGGGTGCTGGACACCTTCGAGCGCGACCACCCCGGTGTGCGGGTGGTGCGGATGCGTCCGGCCTTCCTCTTCAAGCGGGAGTCGGCCAGCGAGCAGCGCCGCATCTTCGGCGGCAAGTACCTTCCGGGGCCGCTGGCGCGTCCGGACCTGCTCCCCTTCCTGCCGGACGTCCCCGGCCTGCGGGTGCAGGCCCTGCACACCGACGACGCGGCGAACGCGTACCGGCTGGCGGTCCGGTCCGAGGACGCCCGGGGCCCGTTCAACCTGGCGGCCGAGCCTCCGGTCGACGCGGAGCTGCTCGGCGGGATGGTCGGCAAGCGCCCGGTCCGGCTTCCCCGCACCGCGGCGCGCTCGGCAGTCGCCGCCGCATGGGGGCTGCGGCTGCTGCCCGCCTCCCCGCACCTGTTCGACGCGGTGCTGCGGCTGCCGCTCATGGACTGCACCCGGGCGCGCGCCGAGCTGGGCTGGCGACCGGTGCGTACGGCCACCGAGGTGCTGGAGGAGTTCCTGGAGGGCTTCCAGCAGGGCGCGGGAGCCGCCACCGAGCCCCTGCGGGGGCGCAAGGTCGGCTGACCCCGCGCACACGGAAGGGGCCGGTGTCCGCACCGCCGCGGACACCGGCCCCGTGCCGCCGGGGCGGGCGGGCGTCAGCCGGAGGACTCGTCGGGCACCGGATGCTCGGGATGCACGGTGCCCGCCCGCGGGGCGCCCCGACGGCCGGTCCCCGCCTCGTCCGTGTCCGGGACGTCGGCGTCGTCGGCGTCCGTCGCCCCGTCGTCGGTGTCCTCGTCGGCGCCCTCGGGGCGCTGGCCCTGCTCGAGTTGCTCGCGGGTGGGGGCGGCGGCCTCCCACGGGTCGTCCCCGGGGCCGGCCTGCTGGTCCGGCATGTCCCTCGGGACGGGCTCACCGGTCTCGCCCGGTCCTTCGAGGCGGTGGTCGGTCACGGCGCACTTCCTTTCCGCGGTCCTCCGGGGGGTCCGAGCCGCATCGGGTACCTCCGCGCCGACCGGCGAAACATCAGTGCGGCGCCCGCTCCTCGAGTGCGGTGCGCCAGGCGGGGACCGGGTAGTCGGGCGCCGGTTCGGGGCGTCGGCCGCCGCGCGCGAAGAAGTCGGCCAGCGGCAGGATCGCGGCGCCGACGGTCACCGCGTCCGGGCCGAGCCGCCCGAGGTCGATCGTCACCTTCTCGGCGGGGTGGCGCAGCGCGTAGGACACCGCGTGCCGGCGCACCGCGGGCAGGAAGCGGGTGCCGAGCTGGAGTCCGGCCCAGCCGCCGATGAGGATGCGCTCGGGCTGGAAGAGGTTGATCAGGTCGGACAGGCCGGCGCCCAGGTACTCGGCGGTCTCCTCCAGGACGGCGAGCGCGACCGGGTCGGGCTCCTCGCCGGCGGCCGGGTGGGCGGCGGCGAGCAGCGCCGTCAGGGCGGTCTCCTCGTCGGTGCCCTCGGGTACCCGGCCGCCCTCCTCCCGCCAGCGGGCCAGCAGCGACTCGGCACCGGCGTACGCCTCCAGGCAGCCGAGCGCACCGCAGCGGCAGCGGCGCCCCCTGACCCGCACCGTCAGGTGGCCCCACTCGACCGCCCGGCCGTGCTCGGCCTCGGGGGTGACCAGGCTGGCGCCGACGCCGGAGCCGAAGAGGACCACGACCGCGTTGCGGGCGCCGCGTCCCGCGCCGAACCACATCTCGGCCTGGCCGAGGGTCTTGGCGCCGTTGTCGATGAAGTAGGGGACGGTGTCGGGCAGCGGGGAGCCGGCGCGGAGCAGCGCCTCCAGCGGGACCGCGTCCCAGCCGATGGTCTGGCCGTGCACGACGGCACCCCGGTCGGGCGTGTGCTCGACGATGCCCGGGACGCCGATGCCGGCGCCGAGCAGCCGCTCGGGCGCGAGCCCGGCCGTCGCCAGCACCTCGGCGATGCCGTCGCGGATGTGGCCGACGATCACCTCGACGTCGTAGCCCTGCTGGGTCAGCGGGCGCTCGGCGCGGGCCAGTTCGGTGAGGGTCAGGTCGAACAGCTCGACGCGCACCCGGGTCTCCCCGACGTCCACGCCGATCATGTGGCCGCTGCCGGGGGCCACCCGCAGCAGGGTGCGGGGCCTTCCGCCGTCGGAGTCGACGCTGCCGGCCTCCTCCACCAGGCCGTCCGCGACGAGGTCGGCGACGACATTGCTGACGGAGCCGGAACTCAGTCCCGTCGCCGGGCCCAGCTCGAAGCGGCTGAGCGGTCCCTCGAAGTAGAGCCGTTGCAGTACGGCCGTGCGGTTGGCCCTCCTGAGGTCGCGCACCGTGCGCCCGTTCCGCCCCGCCATGTGGCGCCTCCCCTGATGTGCCCGGTCTGCAACATACCTCTGAGCGGCTGCGGCACGCGACTTCCCTCCTTACTTAATTCATGTTATGAACTCGCGCCCCCGGAAATGGGGTGGCTCCGCGCCACCCTCCCTACGTACGCTAGGCAAGAACCTAGGGGCCCTAGGTTGCCGTACACGTCGTCGCCCTCCGGAGGGACTCCCGTGAAAGCACTGACCGAGCAGGACATCCGCGGCTCGTTCATCAACTGCACCAAGGGCGAGGCCAAGCGCCTGTCCGTCCCCCGCGATCTCGACCAGCGGCCCTGGGACGATCTCGACTTCCTGGGCTGGCGCGATCCCGGCGCCCCCGACCGCAGTTATCTGGTCACCGAGGACGACGGCCGGCTCACCGGTGTGGCCCTGCGCTTCCAGCAGGCCCGGCCGGGCTTCCTCCAACGCAGCATGTGCGCCCTGTGCCTGACCACCCATCCCCGCGGCGGCGTGTCGCTGATGACGGCACGCAAGGCGGGCCCGGCCGGCCGGGAGGGCGACTCGGTGGGCCTGTACATGTGCACCGACCTCGCCTGTTCCCTGTACCTGCGCGGCCGGAAAGCCCCCCAGGGCGGCGCCCGCTTCGAGGAGAGCCTCACCCTGGAGGAACAGGTCGCCCGCACCCTCGGCAACCTGTCCGCGTTCCTCGGCAAGGTGGCCGCCTGAAGTTCTCGGACGCCCGGCGGCGCGCGGCGCGTGAGAACCCTCCCGACCGCCTATGTCCGGTTACCGTCCTGTCCGGATACGTTCGATGCGCCCGGGGAAGGGAACAGCCCGAGGATGCGGGATGTACGTGAGAGGGCCGCGTCGGCTGTGCAGCCGGTGAAGTGGCTCAGGGACCCCTTGGTCGTGCAGGCGCTGCGGTCGGCCGCCGCGGCGTCGATCGCCTACGTGATCGCGGTGCGGCTGACACCGGACAAGTCGGCCGCGCCGCTGACGGCACCCCTGACCGCGCTGCTGGTCGTGCAGGTGACCCTGTACGCCACGCTCAAGATGAGCTTCCGCCGGGTGAACGCCGTGGTGGCCGGTGTCCTGGTCGCCATCGCCTTCAGCCAGTTGGTGGGGCTGAGCTGGTGGAGTCTGGCCCTGCTGATCGTGGCGGCGCTGGGCGTGGGGCACCTGGTGCGGGCGCACGAGTTCGTGGCGGAGGTGGCCATCAGCGCGATGCTCGTGCTCGGGGTGACCTCGCACGGGAGCCTGGCGTGGGCGCGGGTGGTGGAAACGCTGATCGGGGCGATCGTCGGGCTGGCCTTCAACCTGGTCCTGGCCCCTCCGGTCTGGGTGGAGCAGGCCGGCGAGTCGATCGAGGGCCTGGCCCGGCGGGTGCGCCAGCTGATGCTGCGCATGGGCGAGGAGGCGGCCGACAGCACGCCCTGGCACGAGGCGGCGGCCCGGCTGCACGAGGCCCGCCGCCTCGACCACGACATCGGCGAGGTGGACGAGGACCTGCGACAGGCCGAGGACAGCCTGCGGTTCAATCCCCGCGTCCGGGAGGGGCTGCTGCACCGGGTGGTGCTGCGGACGGGGCTGGACACCCTGGAGATCTGCACCGTGGTCATGCGGGTCCTCGCGCGCACCTTCACCGACCTGGCGAAGGTGCGCGAGCCGGAGCCGTTGTTCCCGCCCGAGACCGGTGCCACCATCCAGCAGCTCCTGTCCGAGATCGCCGACGCCGTGGTCAGCTTCGCGGTCCTGGTCACCACCAGCGCCAGCGACGACGCGGAGTCCGCGGAGGAGCGCCTCTCCGCCGAGCTCAGGCAGGCCGCGGTCACGCGGGACAAGCTGGCCCGGCTGCTCCTGGAGGACGTGCGGCGCGACGCCCGGCAGTGGCAGTTGCAGGGTGCGGTGCTGACCGAGGTCGACCGCATCATCGACGAGATGGACACCGAGCACCGCTCCCGCCGGCTCCTGGAGGAGCTGGACCGCCACACCCGCGAGCAGCGCGAACGCATGCCGCGGCTGACCCGGTTGCGGGACCGGGCACGCTCCCGGCTCCGGAAGCGGAACCGGAAGGCCGCCGGGCGTCGTTCTTGAGTGAGGGACCGTGCTCGTGCCTGGGCGCGGAACCGGGCTTGGACGAGGGACCGTGCTCGTGCTTGGGTGACGGCGGAGAAGGACGGCGGGAGACGGTGGAGACGCCGAGGGCCCGCCACGGGACGAGGGGGCGGACGGGATGACCGACACCAGCGTGCGGATCGACGGGAACAGGCTGTTGCTGCCGGGCGGTGCCGCGGTGCGTTTCATCCGCACCCTGCGACTGCCCGAGACGGGCACCCACCCGCTGCCGCCCGGACTCGGCGAGTTCCCGGTCCGCCGGGTCGCCGACTACGCCGACACCGTGCCGGAGGCGTGGCGGGCGCGCGGCGGTGTGATGCTACCGGTGTACCTGCGGGAGGCCATGTGGCTGAGCTTCGCCGGTACGACGGAGCCCGCCGCTCTCCAGGTCGGGGTGGGCAAGGTGTGCGCGGTCTCGGGCAGGCCGTGGAGCGACCGGCTGGCCCGTGACCCGCAGAACTACGTGGTCCTCCCCCGCCAGCCCTGGCTGGACGGCATCAACTCCGGCACGGGCACGGTCCGCCAGTTCGTGGCGGTGCCGCTCGGCATGGGCGCGTCCGTCGAGGGCCAGGTCACCGGCGAGGAGGTGTGGGGCGGCGTCCAGTTGCAGGCCTTCCCGCTGGGCGGGGCTGCGCTGGCCCGCTGGCGGGAGGAGGAGCGGCGCCGGGCCGAGACCGCGCGCAGGGCGGCCCGTTCCGGCGGGGCGTACGGGGCGGCGATGCCGATGGCCGCTCCGCCGGCCCCGGGCGCGGCGGCCGGCGCGGCACGGCCCCGGTCGGCGCCGGCCATGGGGCTGGGCGTCGGAGGCTCCATGCGGCAGGAGGTCTACCGCGACGAACGGCCCCTGGCGGACTGGGCCGAGCGGCCCGCGGGACGGGTCTTCGTGCACCTGGTGACGCCGCCCGAGTGGCGGCGGATCACCGGTGAGGCCCCGCCGCCCTCGCCCGTGGACCGGGCGGCGTACACGCAGGCCGGTCTGCCCTGGTACGACTACTACGACCAGGGCGCCGACGACCTCGCGCCCACCGGCCCGCTCCAGGACGTCAAGCCGGTCGGTGACTGGATCGGGGACGACCACGAACCGTGGCAGGCGCCCGCGGCGCAGCAGGTGCGGCCGCTCAAGGACGCGCCGGGCGCGCCGGTGGAGGACGGCGACTGGTAGGCGCGGGCGAGGACGGGCGCGGGGGCCGGTGGGCGCCGCGGCCGGTGGGCGAGCCGTCCTCCTCAGCCGTCGCCGTCCGTGCGCTGCCGTTGCAGGGCCCGCGGGCAGGAGGCGGCGCTCGCCTGCGCCAGCAGGACATGCACCCGCTCCGTGAGCTGCGCGACGTCGTCGGCGGGGGCGTGGAAGGGCAGTCGTACGTCACCGTGGGCACGGGCGCGCTCGACGCGCAGCGTCAGTCCGTGCCGGTCGACGGCGAGGGGCCGCACCCGGACCGCCCCGTGCAGGCTGTCGGCGTCGACGAGCCGGGTCAGCCGCTCCACCGCGTCCCCGTGACAGTCCGCGAGGTGGGTCAGCAGTCGCGCCTCCGCCAGGGCCAGCGGGTCGGGCCGGGCGGCGGTGAACTCGTCGAGGCCGACCACCACCGCACCGGACGGACGGCGCAGCACCACGCGCGTGGGCCGGAAGGCCAGGTGACCGTCGTCCGGGGCGAACCAGCCCGCCAGCCAGAGCCGGGCCCTGATCCGCCCGCGTACCGGGACGGGCGCCACGTCGGCGAACTCCAGCACGGCGGACGGCTCTCCACGGGGCGCGCAGATCGCCGCGGCGAGCAGCGCGCTGTCCTCGGGCACGTGCAGCAGCACCCGGCCGTCGTCGGACACGGTGTGCGCGCCGACGAACTCCTCGCGGCCGCCCTCCGCGGTCACCGCGCAGGACCAGGCGGCGGCGAGCACGGAGCGGGCCTGCTCCGCCGCGGCGGGCGCGGCCGTCCAGGTGGTGTGGTGGTCGCCCATCCCCAACCTCCGTCATCAGATCATCAAGCCTTAGCTCATTAGGTAAGGCTCACCTAACCTATCGGAGATCGAGCCGTGGGCCAACCAGGACGCGTGATCTTTGCGAGACCTTTCCACCGCGCCGGACGGCACACGTCGGCGTCGTGCGGACGCGTTCGGCGGTGCGACGGGAGCGCTCAGGGCGCGATGGCGCCCAGCAGGGCCCGGGCGCACAGGTCGCGCACCTGCTCCCGGGTCGGCTCCGACTCCCGCAGCCACTCCAGGCAGACCGCGGTGGTGAACGCCAGCCAGCCGCGCACCGCGAGCCGCACGTCGGCCCGTTCCCCGAGGACCGGGCCGAACTCCGGATCGGCGGCGAGCGCCGCGAGGATCTGCCGCTCCTGCGCGGCCAGCGCCCGGCGGTAGACCCGGCGCACCGCCTGGTCCCCGGCCGCGTCGGCCCGGTGGAAGGCCCGGTACCCGTGGGCGTGGGCCCGGACGTACTTCAGGTACGCGTCCAGGCCGGCGGTGAGCTGCTCCCGGACGGGCATGCCGGGCACGGCCGCGGTCATCCGCAGCATGCGCTCGCTCTCGCGCTCGACGATCGCCGCGAAGAAGTCCCGCTTGTTCGGGAAGTAGTGGTACAGCAGCCCGCGGGAGACGCCGGCGATCTCGGCGACCTGCTCGATCCACACCTCGTCGTAGCGGCTCTCCGAGAACAACCGCGCGCCCACCGACAGCAGCTGCTCCCGGCGCTCCCCCGTGCTGAGCCTGCGGCGGGTGCGCTCGCCCTGGTTCGCGGCCATGCCCGCACCTTACTTGACGCCGGTTCAACAACGGGACGAGACTGGGGCGCGTTATTGAATCCATGTACAACACGCTTGCCTCTGCACGTGCAACACGCCGCTTGGTCAAGGGAGATCGCGTCATGGCGAGCACGACGAACGGACTGGCCGCGGACGGGCTGCCGAAGGGGTTCCGCAGCGCCGAGCTGGGCTGGCCCGAGCTGCACCGCATTCCGCGCCCGCCGTACCGGCTCCCCCTGCTCGGGGACGTGGTCGGGGCGAGCAGGCACACCCCGATGCAGGACTCGCTGCGCTACGCACGGCGGCTGGGTCCCATATTCCGGCGCCGGGCCTTCGGCAACGAGTTCGTCTTCGTCTGGGGCGCGGAACTCGCCGCCGACCTCGCGGACGAGGAGCGGTTCGCCAAGCACGTGGGTCTCGGTGTGGCCAACCTGCGGCCGGTCGCCGGGGACGGGCTGTTCACGGCGTACAACCACGAGTCCAACTGGCAGCTCGCGCACGACGTGCTGGCGCCCGGTTTCAGCCGGGAGGCCATGGCGGGCTACCACGTGATGATGCTGGACGTGGCCGCACGGCTCACGGACCACTGGGACCGGGCGCGGACGGCGGGCCGGACGGTGGACGTGCCCGGGGACATGACCAAGCTGACGCTGGAGACGATCGCGCGGACCGGGTTCGGGCACGACTTCGGGTCCTTCGAGCGGTCCCGCCCCCATTTCTTCGTCACCGCGATGGTGGGCACCCTCAGCTACGCGCAGCGCCTGAACACCGTGCCCGGCCCGCTGGCCCCGTGGCTGCTGCGCGGCGCGAGCCGCCGCAACACCGCCGACATCGCGTACCTCAACCGCACGGTCGACGACCTGGTCCGCGCCCGTCGCGCGGCGGGCGGCACGGGCGGGGCGGGCGACCTGCTCGACCGGATGCTGGAGACGGCCCACCCCGGGACGGGCGAGCGGCTGTCGCCGGAGAACGTCCGCCGGCAGGTCATCACCTTCCTGGTGGCCGGCCACGAGACCACCTCCGGGGCGCTCTCCTTCGCCCTGCACTACCTCGCCCAGCACCCCGAGGTCGCGGCCCGGGCCCGGGCGGAGGTGGACCGCGTGTGGGGCGACACCGAGGCGCCCGGTTACGAGCAGGTGGCGAAACTGCGGTACGTGCGCCGGGTGCTGGACGAGTCGCTGCGGCTGTGGCCCACCGCGCCCGCCTTCGCGCGGGAGGCCCGCGCGGACACGGTCCTGGGCGGTACGCATCCGATGCGGCGCGGTGCCTGGGCGCTGGTGCTGGCGGGGATGCTGCACCGCGATCCGCACGTGTGGGGGCCGGACGTCGAGGAGTTCGACCCGGACCGCTTCGACGCCAAGGCGGTGCGCGCGCGGGCCCCGCACACCTTCAAGCCGTTCGGGACGGGGGCGCGGGCGTGCATCGGACGGCAGTTCGCGCTGCACGAGGCGACGCTGGTGCTCGGGCTGCTGCTGCGCCGCTACGAACTCCGGCCCGAGCCGGACTACCGGCTGCGGGTCACCGAGCGGCTGACCCTGATGCCGGAGGGACTGCGCCTGCGCCTGGAGCACCGGGCAGGGAACGGCCGGGCCTGCCCGGACCCGGCCCGCGCGGCCGTCACCGAAGAGGCCGCCTCAGCGCCCCGTTGTCCAGTGCACCGGGTGGGCGACTGACCCCGGCAGTACGGTGCCGGCACCGCCCCGGGCCGCGGTGGGTTGCGGCTGCGCTAGCGCGCGAAGACCTCGAAGGTCACCGCCGGTCTCCCGCCGAACCGCTCGCCGGCGGCCTCGGCGTAACCGGTGAGGAATCCGCGCACGTACGTCTCCGGGTCCTCGTCGGTGAGCACCTCGATGTACGTGCGGTGTTCGAGCAGGGAGCGGACCGCGCGCTCCAGTCCGGGCCCGGCGTCCACCGCGTGCGTGGGCGAGGAGGAACCGGCGACCGCGACCCAGCGCACGCCGTCCCAGGGTGCGAGGCCCTGCTCGGTCAGCTCCGGGAAGATCCAGCGGTTGCCGGCGTCGCCCGCCGCGTCCAGCGTGGCGCGGCCGACGGCGACGTGGTCCGGGGTGTTCCAGGCGACGCCGCCCCAGGTGTCGCGGTGGTTGAGGGTGATGACCAGCTCGGGGCGGTGCCGGCGGATCGCGGCGGCGATGTCGCGGCGCAGGGCGGTGCCGTACTCGACGACACCGTCCCGGTGGTCGAGGAACTCCACCTCGCCCACCCCGACCACGGCCGCGCTCGCCCGCTGCTCCCGCTCCCGCACGGCCGCGCACGCACCGGGCTCCAGGGTGTCGATGCCCGCCTCGCCGCGGGTCGCGAGGACGTAGGCGACCTCGCGGCCCTCGTCGGTCCAGGAGGCGATCGCCGCCGAGCAGCCGTACTCCAGGTCGTCGGGGTGGGCGACGACGGCGAGGGCGCGCCGCCAGTCGCCGGGCATGGGCTCCAGTTGCGTGGTCGTCGGCTCCGTCATGCCCGCACAGTAACCCGGGTCCCCCGCGCCCACCCGGCATTCGGGCGGGCGACCGCGGCGCCGGTCAGTCCTCGTCGCGGGCGAGGGCGAGCAGCCGGTCCAGGACCCGGGGTCCGCCGGCCCGCACGCCGTCGTGCTCGAACTCGTCGGTAACCCAGGTGCGCAGGGAGCGGACGGTACGGGCGGTGGTCAGCGCGTGGGCGGTGTCGACGTACATGTCGTCGTGGTAGACGGCCGCCGCGGCCGGTACCTCGTTGACGGCGAGGCGGGCGGGGTCGTACAGCGGGGTCCAGTCGGTGCGGGCGGCGAGGTGCTCGGCGGTCTCGCGCAGCGGGCGCAGCGCCGGGTCGCACTCGAACATCCAGGGGTGGACGGACTCACCGGTGAACAGGAGCGGCTCGTCGCCGGCCAGGGCCTTGGCGGCGTCGAAGCGCGGGAACTCGGCGCGGACCCGCTCGGCCGACCAGTCCGTGGGGCGCGTGTCCAGGCCGTAGATGGCCTCGTGGACGAGGGCGTAGAGCGGGTGGCCCGCGTACGAGAGCAGGTTCTGCGCCTGCTCCTGGAAGGCGTCGGACAGCTCGGGTCCGTGCGGGGTGCGGACGAAGGCGTCCTCCAGGAGGAAGTGCAGGCGGTGGCTTCCGTCGCCGGCGCCGAGCATGGCGCCGAGGGACTGGAAGGCCTCGACGGTGAACCGGTAGCCGTTCGGCAGGACGACGTCGCTGGAGAGCAGGTGGTCGGCGATGCGGCGGGCGCGTTCGACGTCCTGCGGGTAGCGGTCGTAGTGCGCGAGGACCTTGCGTTCGATGCGGGGGTAGGCGGCCCGGTAGATGTCGTCGGCGTGGGCGTCCAGGGAGGGCAGGCCGCCGGTGATCAGGGCGGTGCTCAGACCCTCGGGGGCCAGCGACAGGTACGCCACGGTGCAGAAGCCGCCGAAGCTCTGGCCGAGGACGGCCCACGGGGCGCCGCCGGTGACCCCGGGGCGGATGGCCTCGCAGTCCCGGACGATGGCGTCGGCGCGGAAGTGGGTGAGGTACTCGGCCTGCTCGGCCGGACCGCCGCGCAGCGGGAGCGTCTGCCGGTTGGCGGGCGTGGAGGCGCCGGTGCCGCGCTGGTCCAGGAGCAGGACGCGGTACTCCTTCAGGGCGCGGCCGAGCCAGGACGGCCGGCCGACGAAACGGTTCGCCCCGAAGCCGGGGCCGCCCTGGAGATAGACGAGCCACGGCAGGTCCTGGTGCGCCTTGTCGCTCGCGACGGCCTCGCGGGCGTACAGCTCGATCGTCTCGCCGGCGGGGTCGGCGTGGTCGAGGGGCACGGTGAAACGGCGGTCGGTGAGGACGACGCCGGGCTGGCGGTAGCTGACGCTCAACGGGGCTCCCTGGGCGGACGGATCCGACGGTGATGATTTCTCGGCCGTGCCCCAGTTCAGCACACGATCCTGCGGCCGCCGACCCCCGGGATCGTGACATCGTGCTGAACGGCCGGTCAGCGGGCGACGAGGCTGGAGCGCCGCACCACCAGTTCGGGCTGGAGCACGACCCGCCGGTGCGCGTGGGTGCGGTCGCTTCCCTGGAGGTCCGTCTCCTCCAGGAGCAGCTCGGCGGCCAGGGCGCCCATCGTGACGGCGGGCTGGCGCACGGAGGTGAGCGGGACGGCCGCCGCGGCGGCGAACTCGATGTCGTCGTACCCGACGATCGCGAGGTCTTCCGGCACGCGGACGCCCGCCGCGTAGAGGGCCTGGAGGACGCCGAGGGCGAGCAGGTCGTTGGCGCAGAACACCGCGGTGGGGCGGTCGGCGAGACCGAGCAGACGGGCGCCCGCGTCCCGTCCGGCGGCGACGTCGAGGCGTTCGGTGGGCAGCTCGCGCAGGGCTTCGGGGCCGAGTCCGGCCTCGGCCAGCGCCTGCAGGGCGCCCGTGCGGCGGTCGCGCACCTGGTGCAGGCCGGGCGAGCCGCTCACGTAGGCGACGGAGCGGTGGCCGGCGTCCACCAGGTGCCGTACCGCCAGCGCGCCGCCCGCGACGTCGTCGACGGAGACGGAGCACTCGGTGGTGCCCTCGGCGACCCGGTCGACCAGGACGAAGGGGATGTTGTGGCGCCGGAAGCCCTCGATGTTGCGGCCGGTGGCGTCGGCCGGGGTGAGCAGGACGCCGCGGACCCGCTGTTCGGCGAAGAGCGAGAGGTACTCGGCCTCCTCCCCCGGGTTCTGGGCGCTGTTGCAGACCATCACGCCGAGCCCGGCGTCGCGTGCGGCCCGCTCGGCGCCGCGGGCGACGTCGACGAAGAACGGGTTGCCCATGTCCAGGACGAGCAGCCCCATGATCCGGCTGCGGCCCGCGCGGAGCTGGCGCGCGGACTCGCTGCGGACGTAGCCGAGCCGGTCGATGGCGGACAGCACCCGCGCCCGGGTCTCGGTGGCGACGGTGTCGGGGCGGTTGATGACGTTGGAGACCGTGCCCACGGACACTCCGGCGGCTCGGGCGACATCCTTGATACCCACCGAATGGGCCATCGGGCAGGGACCTCCAGGGTCGGGTCGGGGAGCGTGCGCCAAGGACGCGGGGCGGCCGGGAGACGTTCACATTACCCGCGGCGTTCTCCTCCCCCCGTTCCCGTATCCGGACTACCCTGCGTTTCGTCCGGTGATCAAGACGTCCCGCGCGGTCGACGGGACCGGCCCCAGGAGCCGCGATGCGTGTCGCCCTGTTTCTGACCTGTGTCAACGACACGCTGTATCCGGACACCGGCCGGGCCGTGGTCGCGCTGCTGACCCGGCTGGGCGTCGAGGTCGACTTCCCGATGGCCCAGACCTGCTGCGGGCAGCCGCAGTACAACACGGGGTACCGGCACGAGGCGGAGCCGCTCGCCCGGCGCTTCGCCGAGGTCTTCGGGTCCTACGACGCGATCGTGACGCCCTCGGGTTCGTGCGGGGCGATGGTGCGGGAGCTGTATCCGCGGATGGGCGAGCGGGCGCGGGCCGAGGGGCGCGGGGACACGCTCGCGGCCGCCCTGGCGCCGGTGGTGCCGAAGACGTACGAGCTGACGGAGTTCCTCGTCGACGTGCTCGGGGTGACGGACGTGGGGGCGTACTTCCCGCACACCGTCACCTACCACCCCACCTGCCACGGGCTGCGGAGCCTGGGTCTGGGCGACCGGCCGCGGCGGCTGCTGGAGGCGGTCGAGGGGCTGGAGCTGGTCGAGCTGCCGGGGGCGGAGGAGTGCTGCGGCTTCGGCGGCACGTTCGCCGTGAAGAACGCCGACGTGTCGGCGGCGATGGGCGCGGACAAGGTGCGCAACGCCGCGTCGACCGGCGCGGAGGTGCTGTGCGCGGCCGACAACTCCTGTCTGATGCACCTCGGCGGGACCATGGCGCGGCTGCGTACGGACCTGCGCCCGGTGCACCTGGCGGAGATCCTGGCGAGCGTGAAGGAGGCGGCGGCCGTATGAGCGGGACGTATCTGGGGATGCCGTCCTTCCCCGAGGCGGCGCGGGAGGCCGTGCGGGATGCGACGCTGCGGGGCAACCTGCGCCACGCCAC